>NZ_MJGU01000023.1:0-120727 GCF_001864985.1 Curtobacterium sp. MMLR14_006
ACGGCGACGACGACGAGCGCGGCGATCGGCACGCCCGCGATCCACAGGCCCGCCCGCACCTGCGTGCGTCGGATCGTCGGCGGGGCGTGCGAGGAGCGGGCGAACTCGGTGGCCGCCACGAGTTCGGGGGCGGCGGCCGGGGGAGCCGGTTCCGGCTGGGGGGCGGTCGTCCTCGAAGGCCGGGACCTCGACGACCAGGTCGGCCGGGTCCGGTCGGCCGGGCAGCTCGTCGTACTGGTTCGTCATGCGGGCCTCCTCGTCGTGACCGTCCACCCAGTATCGCGCTCGGACACCGGCCGCGCACGACGCTCCGCCCGCCGCGGTCAGGCGTACCGCTGTGCCGCGCGCAGCGCCGACCCGGTGTACGACCCGCCGAACAGGAACACGTGCAGCAGCAGGGGCGCGAGCTGGTGCAGTTCGACGCGCTCCTGCCAGCCGTCGGCCAGCCGGGACTCCCGGTCGTAGGCGGCGAGCACCGTCTCGAGCCGGGGCAGCCCGAACAGCCCGAGCAGCGCCAGGTCCGTCTCGGCGTGCCCGCCGTGCGCGATCGGGTCGATGAGCACTGCCCCGGTCGGCTCCGACGAGTCGGTCGGCCAGAGCACGTTGCCCGCCCACAGGTCGCCGTGCAGTCGCGCCGGTCGGTCGCCGACGAGCGCCGGCTGCGGCGACCCGAGGGTGCCGTCCTGCACCCGGTCGGCGACCCGGTCGAACACGGCGGCCTGGTCGTGGTCGAACCCGCCGGCGTCGACGATGCGGCGGACGAAGTCCCGGATGCGGTACTCGGCGAAGAACTCGCCCCACGTGGCCGGCGCGCGCTCGGCGCTGACGAACGGGGTGCGCGAGCGCCCCATGCGCAGCGGCGACCCGGCCGGCCAGCCCGCGGGCGGCGCGCCCCAGTGGTCCGCACCGGCGGCGTGGGTGTGCGCGAGGGAGCGTCCGAACCGCTCCGCCTGCGCGGCGGTGGGGGAGCCGTCGGAGACCAGTTCGAGGTCGAGCACCGTCCGGCTCGGCCGTCCGAGCACCCGCGCCGTCCTGGTGCCGCCGTCCGGCTCGGCGGCCGCGAGCCACTCGAGTCCGGCCGCCTCGGCGGCTGCCTCGTCGGGGGTGGTGAAGGTCTTCACGTGCGTCTCGGCCATCGCCCCATCCTGCCGACGACCGCGGCGTGCCCGTTCAGCGCCCGGTCACCCGGCGGCCCGCCCGCGCCGGGCCGCGTGCACGACCAGCGCGAGCTGCACCCGGTTCTCGACGCCGAACTTCTCGTAGACGTGGCCGATGTGCGTCTTCACCGTGGCGAGCCCGACGAACAGGTCGGCGGCGATCTGCGCGTTCGACGCCCCGTTCGCGACGGCGAGGGCGACCTCGGTCTCGCGCTCGGTGAGCAGCGCGAGCAGTCGCCGCTCCGCCGCCCCGTCGGTGTCGGGGCGCACCGGCCCGGCGTCCGGTGCCGCGGCGAACGCGATGACGCGGTCGAGCACGGACGGCGACAGGATCGACCGGCCGGCGGCGACGGTGCGCACGGCCTCGACGAGCTCGTGCGGCGGGGTGTCCTTGAGCAGGAACCCGCGGGCACCGCTCCGGAGGGCGCCGAGCACGAGGTCGTCCCCCTCGAACGTCGTCAGGACGAGCACGGCGAGTTCCGGCCGACGCCGCAGTTCGCGAGCGGTCGCGACCAGGCCGTCGCAGCGCGGCATCCGGATGTCCATGAGCACGACGTCGGGTTCGGTCGCCGCGATGACGCCCTCGGCCTCGAGCCCGTCACCGGCCTCACCGACGACGTCGAGGCCGTCGTCGCCGCTGAGTAGCAGCCGGAGGCCGGCGCGCACGAGCTGGTCGTCGTCGACCAGGACGACCCGGACCGGTGCGGTCACGCCGTCCACGGCAGCACCGCCTCGACGGTCCAGACGCCCTCGACACCGGCCCCGGCGCGGAAGGTGCCGCCGACGAGCCGGGCGCGCTCGGCGAGGCCGCGCAGCCCGTGCCCGACGTCGATCGTGCCGGCGTCGGCGGCGTCGTCGGTCGACGCGACCGGGTTCGTCACGACGACCCGCAGGGCCGGGGCGGGGAGCAGGTCGAGCACCACGTCGACCGGCCGCCCGGTCGCGTGGCGGCGGGCGTTCGTCAGGGCCTCCTGCACGATGCGGTACGCGTGGCGACCGACGACGGCCGGCACCGTGTCGAGGTCGCCGAGCGTGGCCCGGACCGTCGTCCCCGCGGCGCGCGCCTGGTCGAGGAGCGCGGGCAGGTCGCCGAGCGTCGGCTGCGGAGGCGCGGTGCCGGTGACCTCGTCGCCCCCGGTGGACGCGGGGTCGCGCAGGACCCCGAGCACGTCGCGCAGGTCGGTGAGCGCGGCGTGCGCCTCGGCGCGGACCACGCCGGCCGCGGCCGCCGTCTCGTCGGGGGAGAGCGCGGGACCGCGGTACTCGAGCGCCCCGGCGTGCAGCGCGACGAGGGACAGCCGGTGTCCGAGCACGTCGTGCATCTCGCGGGCGATGTGCGCGCGTTCCTGCTCGCGGGCGCGGTCCTCGCGGAGCTGCTGGTCGCGTTCGAGCAGGGCAGCGCGTTCGCGGAGCGACACGACGAGGGCGCGGCGCTGGCCGACGCCGATGCCGATGGCCGCCAGCAGGGCGACGACGACGGCGGCGGCCACCACGACCTGCCACAGCGGTGTGGCGTCGTCCGGCACGAGCAGGCCCTCGTACACGATCGTGGCGACGACCATCACCGCGCTCGTCACGGCGATCTCGACGACGCGACGGCGGGTGGCGACCGAGACCACCGCGAGTGCGGCCGCCCCGATCGCCAGCGTCGAGACCGCGCTCAGCGCGACGACCACGATCGTTACCAGCAGGGGCGCACGGTGTCGGAACGGCACGAGCAGCAGGGCGAGGAACCCGCACAGCAGGTCGGCGACGAGCAGACCGCCGACACGGGCGTCGTTCCACCCCGCGGTGTCGAGCGTCGACCAGACCAGGGCGAAGGCGGTCACGCCGGCCAGCGCGGCGACGGCCAGCCGCCAGGTCTCCGCCCAGATGCGTCGACCGACGGGGACGGCGGGCAGGGTCGCGGTCGTGGTCATGCTCCGAGCCTAGGAAGCCGGGGCTGTCGGCGGATCCACCGAAGGTCGTACGCGCTCAGACCGCGTCGACGAGCGCCCGGGCCAGCGGGTGCCACTCGCGCGACACCGGCCCGCTCAGCACGAGCGTCCGTTCCAGTCGTCGGGCCATCGGCACCATGACGAGGTCCGGCGGCAGCATCACGCGTCCGAGCGTCGGCACGATCGAGACGCCCTCGCCCCGTTCGATCATGCCGAACATGGTGCTCATCTCCCGCACGCGGTGGGCGTAGCGGAAGGGACGCCCCTCGAGCTCGTGCAGCTTCTGGATCTGGTACTCGCAGCCGCCACCACCGGCGACGAGGCCGTCCTCGTGCAGGTCGTCGAGCGAGAGCGCGGGCAGTTCGGCGAGCGGGTGGTCCCGACGGACGACCGCTGCCATCTCGTCCTGGGCGACGACGACCCCGCCGACGGGGACCGGCGAGGGGTCGACGAGCACGGCGGCGTCGACGGTGCCGGCCTCGAGCCACTCGGGCATCTCGTCGTCGTCCCCCTCGTAGACCTGGACGTCGACGTCCGGCAGGGTCACCGCCCACAGCTCGCGGAGTCGCGGCAGCAGGCCCTGGCAGACGGTGGGGACGGCGGCGAGCCGCACGGTGCCGCGGGCCGTGGCGGGCCGGACCATCGCCTCCAGGGCGTCGACGGAGGCGAGCACGCTGCGGGCGTGGGCCAGCAGACGCTCGCCGAGGGGTGTCGGGGTCGCGACGCCGCCGCGGCGGACCACCGGTCCGCCCACCTCGCGCTCGAACCCGGCGACGGCGTGCGACACCGCGGACTGGCCGACGCCGAGCTCGGCGGCGGCCGCCGTGAACGAGCCGGCGTCGAGCGTCGTGACGAACGCCCGCAGCTGCGGGACGGAGACGGTCATGCGTGCTCCTCATGTCGGTATGAGCGACATGCGTTCGCGACATGCCGCCCGGTTGTCGAGACTGTACCTCGTGAACGCCGCCCTCTACGTCCTCGTCGCCCTCACCTGGGGTTCGAGCTTCCTCTTCGCGAAGATCGGACTCGACGGCCTCGCGCCCCAGCAGGTCGCCACCGTGCGGACCGTGCTCGGCGCCGTCACGCTCGTCGTGGTGCTGCTCGCGACCCGGCGGCGCTGGCCCCGGGAACCGCGGGTGTGGGGGCACCTGGCCGTCGTCGCGGTGTTCCTCAACGCGCTGCCGTCGTCGCTCATGGCGTGGGCCGAGCAGACGGTGCCGTCGGGACTCGCGAGCATCTACAACGCGACGACCCCGATCATGACGCTGGCCGCCCTCGCGGTGCTCGTGCCGTCCGAGCGGCTGCGCGGCCGGCAGGTGCTCGGGATCGTGCTCGGCATCGTCGGGGTCCTCGTGCTCGTCGGGCCGTGGGACGTCCTCACCGACCCCGAGGTCCTGGCGAGCGTGCCGGGACAGGTCGCGCTGCTCGGCATGACGGCGTCCTACGGCGTCGGGCTCGCCTACCTGCGCCGGGTCGCGGTGGCGAGCGCGTACGACCCGGTCACGTTGGCGACGGTCCAGCTGACGCTGGCCTCGGGGATGCTCCTGGTGGTCGCGCCCGGCATCGCGACCGGTCCGGTGCAGCTGGACGGGAGGATCGTGGCCGCGATGGTCGCGCTCGGTTGCGTCGGGACGGGGCTGGCCTACGCCTGGAACACGCGCCTGGTGCAGGCGTGGGGCGCGGGTCGCGCGTCCACCGTGACCTACCTGACGCCGGTGGTCGGGGTGGCGCTGGGCGTGCTCGTGCTCGGGGAGCGGGTGCGGTGGAACGAGCCGGTCGGCGGCCTGGTCGTGCTGCTCGGCATCGCGCTCGCGTCCGGGGTGCTCGGGCGTCGCCGGACGGCGGTGCGGACCGCGGTCTGACAGCGGGGCCCCGTGGCGTGCGGCGCCGACGTCCGGTGCCGGGTCAGTCCTCGTCGAGGTGCGCCGACAGCGGCGGACCCGGGTGCAACACGCCGTTCACGATCGCCTGGATCGCGAACTCGCTCGCCGCGGCGAGGTCGACGGCCGACGGGTCGAGCAGCCACTGCAGCTGCAGGCCGTCCATGACCGCGAGGACCGCCGCCGAGGCGTGGTCGACGGTGCGCAGGTCGGTCACGCCCTCGGCTGCGCAGAGCGCACGGAACGCGTGGTCGACGTCGGACCGCAGGGTCCGGTACCGCTGCTCGAAGTAGGCGCGCGCCGGGTGGTCGTCGGTCACGGACTCGGACGACAGGACCGTGTAGACCTGCACGATGCCGGGCCGGAGGCTGTTGCGCAGCACGGTCGACACGAAGTGCACGAACAGGCCAGCGCCGCCCGGCATCTGCTTGCCGTCGAGGTCGGCGACGTCGTCGCGGTCGCGGAACTCGATCACCTCGAGCAGCAGGGCCTGCTTCGAGCCGAAGTGGTGCAGGACGCCCGCGCGGGTGATGCCGACCTGGTCCGCGATGTCGGCCAGGGTGCCGTTCGTCGAGCCCTTCGCGCCGAACGTGTCGACCGCCGCCCGGAGGATGTCCTGCCGCTTGCGTTCGGTCTCGGGTCGTGGCGTGGCACTGCTGGCAGTCGTGGTCATCGCACCGGTCTCCCGCCTTCGAGTCGCTCGTCACACTACACCGGATCGTTACTTGCTTTCTGGTCAGTAAGTACGTTACGTTCTGCCGCAGTCGCCTGTTCAGCAGGCCACGGAAACGACGAAGTTCCCGAGGGAGAAGCAATGAGGCTCAAGAAACACCTGATCACGGCGACCGCAGTCGCCGCGCTGGGCGCCATGGTGCTCACCGGATGCTCGAGCGGCGGCCAGGGCGGCTCCGGCGGCTCGGGCTCGTCGACCCTGACGATCGCCAAGCCGGACGGCGCTGCCGTCCTCGCGACGCAGATCAACAACCCGTTCATCAGCACCGGCTCCGGCATGTCCCTCGGGTACGACCGGATGATCTTCGAGCCGCTCGCGATGGTCAACCCGGTGGGCGACAACCAGACCACCCCGTGGCTCGCCTCGAAGGTCACCTGGAACGACGACTACACGAAGCTCACCGTCACCCCCCGCGAGGGCGTGAAGTGGAGCGACGGCGAACCGTTCACGGCGGACGACATCGTCTTCACGTACTCGCTCATCAAGGACAACCCCGCGCTCGACCTCGGCGGCCTGAAGCTGACCAGCATCGAGAAGGACGGCGGCGACGTCGTCATGGACTTCAGCGAGTCGAAGTTCGTGAAGCAGGGTGACGTGCTGCACGTCAGCATCGTCCCCGAGCACCAGTGGAAGGACATCGCGGACCCGACGAAGGACGCGGTCAAGGACGCCGTCGGCACCGGTCCGTACACGATCTCGACCTTCTCGTCGCAGGGCGTCGTGCTCAAGGCCCGCTCGGACTACTGGGGCGGCAAGGTCCCCGTCGCGCAGCTGAAGTACCTCGAGTACAACGACAACACCGGCCTGCTGCGCGGTCTGCAGAACCGTGAGACCGACTGGGCGCAGATCTTCATCACCGACTTCGAGAAGAACTACGTGCAGAAGGACCCGGAGCACAACGTGTTCTGGGGCGCCAACATCCTCAGCCCCGACATGATCGTCGTGAACACCACGAAGGCACCGTTCAACGACGTCGCGCTCCGCAAGGCCGTCAACATGGTCATCGACCGCAAGGCGCACGCCGAGAAGGCCCGCAGCAACGCCGGGCCCGAGCTGAAGAACGTCACCGGCATCCCGCAGCCGACCGGCGACCAGTACATCGCCGACGAGTACAAGGACCAGGAGTTCTCGATCGACGTCGACGGCGCCAAGAAGGTGCTGACCGACGCCGGCTACACGTGGAAGAGCGGCGCACTGACCGACCCGTCGGGCAAGGCAATGTCCTTCACGCTGCAGAACCCGCAGGGCTGGAACGACTACGTCACCGGCATCCAGCTCATCGCCACCCAGGTGGAGAAGACGCTCGGCGCCGACGTCAAGGTCGCGACCCCCGACGCCGACACCTGGACCTCGAACGTCGCCACCGGCAACTTCGACGCCGTCCTGCACTGGAGCGGCTCCGGTTCGAACCCGTGGCACATCTACGACGACACGATGAACGGCGCCTACCTGGAGCAGGAGTCCGGCGGCAAGGTCGCCGACAACTTCGGCCGCTACGACAACCCGGAGGCGACCAAGCTGCTCAAGGAGTACGCCGCGGCCTCGGACGACGCGACGCGCAAGGAGGCGCTCGACGAGGTCCAGAAGATCTTCGTCGAGGACGTCCCGGCGATCCCGATCGGCACGCACCCGCAGCTCGGTGAGTACAACACCCGGAACTTCACCGGGTGGCCGAGCGAGGAGGACCAGTACGCCACGGCCGACCCGACGCAGCCGTGGGCCGTCCAGGTCCTCATGCAGCTGAAGCCGGCGAAGTAGCACCTCCACTCCAGTCCGGGGCGGGGCACGGACCACCGCGTCCCGCCCCGGACGTCGCGGTCAGCAGGAAGGCGACGAGCACATGACCGACACACTCCTCTCCGTGCGCGACTTCTCGGTCGTGTACGACGTCGACCCGCCGGTGCGCGCGGTCAAGGGCGTCACCCTCGACATCCAGCGCGGCGAGATCGTCGGTCTCGCCGGCGAGAGCGGATGCGGCAAGACCACCCTGGCGTACGGGGTCCAGCGACTCCTGCGGCCGCCGGCCGTCATCACCGACGGCAGCGTCGTGTTCCACGACCGTTCCGGCGAGGACGTCGACGTCAACGCGCTCGACGTCGAGGCCATGCGCCGCTTCCGCTGGGACAAGATCTCGATGGTCTTCCAGGGCGCGATGAACGCGCTCAACCCGGTGGCGACGATCGGCGCCCAGCTCGACGACGTGTTCGTCGTGCACCGCCCCGACCTGGACCGCAAGCAGCGCCGTCGTGCCGTCGTCGAGCTGCTCGACATCGTCAAGGTCGGCGCGCAGCGCTTCCGGTCGTACCCGCACGAGCTCTCCGGTGGCATGCGGCAGCGCGTCATGATCGCGATGGCGCTCGCGCTCCGTCCGCAGCTCATGATCATGGACGAGCCGACCACCGCGCTCGACGTGCTCGTCCAGCGCGAGATCCTCAGCCAGATCTCGCAGCTCCGGCACGAGTTCGGGTTCTCGGTCGTCTTCATCACCCACGACCTGCCGCTCCTGCTCGAGATCAGCGACCGCATCGCGATCATGCGCGAGGGCGAGATCGTCGAGCTGGCGACCGCCGAGCGCATCTGGAACGACCCGCAGCACGACTACACCCGCAAGCTCCTGGCATCGTTCCCGCGTCTGACCGGGGAGAAAGGGGTGGTCGTACGATGACGACCCTCGAGTTCACCAACGTCACGAAGGTCTACAACGTCCGGGGCTCCGGACAGCTCAAGGCCCTCGACGACGTCAGCTTCACGCTGTCCTCCGGGCAGACCATCGGCCTCGTCGGCCAGTCCGGCAGCGGCAAGTCGACGATCGCGAAGATCCTCACGCAGCTGGAGCGGCCGACGTCCGGGCAGGTCCTGCTCGACGGGTCGCCGATCCCGACCTCGGGCAAGGGACTGCGGAAGTACCGGCAGCAGCTGCGCATGGTCTTCCAGGACCCCTTCGCCTCGCTGAACCCGTACCACTCGATCCGCCACCACGTCGAGCGGCCGCTGCGGCTCGACCGGGTCGTCCCGCGCGACCAGGTCGACGACGAGGTCCGTCGGCTGTTGGAACGGGTGCGCCTGGACGCCGACGCGGTGATCGACCGTCGCCCGCACGAGCTCTCCGGCGGTCAGCGGCAGCGCGTCGCGATCGCCCGTGCCCTGGCGTCGCGTCCCTCGCTGCTCGTCGCCGACGAACCGGTCTCGATGCTCGACGTCTCCATCCGCCTCGGCGTGCTCAGCCTGCTCGCCGAACTGCAGCGCGAGGAGGGGCTCGGCGTCCTCTACATCACCCACGACCTCGCCACGGCGCGGCACTTCAGCGACGAGATCATGGTCCTCAACCAGGGCCGCGTCGTCGAGAGCGGCCCCGCCGACGACGTCATCCTGCGCCCGCAGGACCCCTACACGCGCGAGTTGCGCTCCGCTTCGCCCGACCCCGAGAAGCACTTCCGGGACCTGTCGGCACAGTCATCAGGAGGTGCGCGGTGAGCGCCGAACTGCAGACCCCGGTCGACCCGACGCTCGTCGGCACGACCGCCACCGGCACGGACGGGCAGCGCAGCCGCGTGCCGTGGCGGTTCATCGGTGGCCGCGTGCTCTTCTATGCGTTCACCCTCTGGGCCGCGATCACGATCAACTTCTTCCTGCCGCGCATGCTCAAGGGCGACGCGGTCGACGCGTTCATGGCCCGCAGCCAGGGGCAGCTGACGCCGGACGCCGAGAAGTCCCTGCGGGCACTGTTCGGCCTGGACACCTCGGTGCCGCTCTGGCAGCAGTACCTCGACTACTGGAACATGCTGCTGCACGGCAACCTCGGCATCTCGATCTCGACGGGCCTCGCACCGGTCGGTGAGGCCATCGCCTCGGCGCTGCCGTGGACGCTCGGCCTCGTCGGCTTCGCCACGATCATCTCGTTCCTCATCGGCACCGCTGTCGGCGCGGTCATCGGCTGGCGCCGCGGCAGCAGCCTGGACGCACTCGTCCCGATCACGACGTTCCTCGGCACCGTGCCGTACTTCTGGCTGGGCCTCATCTTCATCGCCGTGTTCTCCACCGCCCTCGGCTGGTTCCCGGCCGGCCACGCCTACGAGATCGGCGTCGAGCCCGGGTGGAACGGCCCCTTCATCCAGGAGGTCGCGTCGCACGCGGTCCTGCCGGTCGTGACGATCGTCATCGTCTCGCTCGGCGGCTGGGTGCTCGGCATGCGCAACATGATGCTCACCGTCCTCGACGAGGACTACATCACGGTCGCGCAGGCGAAGGGCATGCCGAACCGTCGCGTGCTGTGGAAGTACGCCGCGCGGAACGCGGTGCTGCCGCAGATCCAGAGCTTCGCGCTCGCCATCGGGTTCATCGTCGGCGGCACGCTCGTCATGGAGATGGTGTTCTCCTACCCGGGCATCGGACTCCTGCTGCTCAACGCCACCAACGCGAAGGACTACGCGCTGATGCAGGGCATCTTCCTCGTCCTCGTCCTGGCGGTCCTCGTGGCGAACGTCATCGCCGACATCGCCTACGCCGTCCTCGATCCCCGTACCCGTCAGACGGAGGCCTGATCATGAACAGTCCAGCCGAGAAGACCCCCGTCCTCGTGCAGCCGGTGGGCGCCGGCGCCCCGGAGACCGCGGCCGTCCTGACCACCGAGCCGGCAGGCCCCCGCCGCGGCGGCGACAAGACCTTCTGGTCGCAGCTGCGGGCGTCGACCGCGATGTTCGCCAACCCGAAGTCCGCCACCGGGCTCGTCATCCTCGGGGTGTTCGTGCTCGTCGCGGTCTTCGCTCCGCTCATCGCCCCGGCCGACCCGCACGCGCAGAACCTCGACGCGACGCTCGAGCGGCCGTCGTTCCGGCACCTGCTCGGCACCACGCACATCGGGCAGGACGTCTTCAGCCAGCTCGTCTACGGCACGCGCGGCGTGCTGGTCGTCGGGTTCCTCGCGACCATCATGGCGACCGTGGTGGCGATCGCCGTCGGCGTCACCGCCGGGTACCTGCGCGGGTGGAAGAGCGAGTCGCTGTCCGCGCTGTCGAACGTGTTCCTCGTCATCCCCGGGCTCCCGCTGATGATCATCGTCGCCTCGCAGTTCCAGGACCCGCCGCTCTGGGTCGTCGCCGCCGTGCTCGGCTTCACCGGCTGGGCGTGGGGCGCCCGGGTGCTCCGCGCGCAGACCATGTCGCTCCGCAACCGCGACTTCATCCAGGCGGCCCGCGCGAACGGCGAGCCGCTGCACCGGATCATCCTGGTCGAGATGCTGCCGAACCTCATGGCGATCATCGCCTCGAGCTTCGTCGGCACGATGACCGCGGCCGTCCTCGGCCTGACGACGCTCGCGTTCATCGGGGTCATCCCGGTGTCGAACCTGAACTGGGGCACGATCCTGTTCTGGGCGCAGCAGAACAACGCGTTCCCGGACTACTGGTGGTGGTACGTCCCGGCCGGGCTCTGCATCGCCCTGCTCGGTGTGGCGCTCTCGCTCATCAACTTCGGCATCGACGAGTACGTCAACCCGCGCCTGCGCTCCGCCGGTGAGCGTGCCCGTGCGATGAAGCGCAAGGGCATGAACGTCAACGCCGCCGTCACCCAGGTCCGTCCGGTCCGCACGGCCGCCGACCCGGACGACCGCGATCCGTCAGGGGACCGCGCATGAGCACCACCGCACCCGCCGCCGCGACCGACGGGCGGCCGGACGGCGCCCCGGCCTACACCGACCCGTCCCTGCCGACCGCCGACCGCGTCGCCGACCTGCTCGCCCGGATGACCGTGGAGGAGAAGGTCGGGCAGATGCTGCAGCTCGACGCCCGCGACGACCTGCGCGACCACGTCCTGCGGCGGAACGTCGGCTCCGTCCTGCACACGTCGCCGGAACGCATCCTCGAGGCGAACCGGCTCACCGCCGAGACGCGCCTGCGGATCCCGCTGCTCGTCGGCGAGGACTGCATCCACGGGCACTCGTTCTGGCCGGGGGCGACGATCTACCCGACCCAGCTCGGCATGGCCGCGTCGTGGGACACGGACCTCGTCGAGCGGGTGGCGCGTGCCACCGCACGCGAGGTCGCCGCCACCGGCGTGCACTGGACCTTCTCGCCGGTGCTCTGCATCGCCCGGGACCTGCGGTGGGGGCGCATCAGCGAGACCTTCGGCGAGGACCCGTTCCTGATCGGCGAGCTCGCCAGCGCGATGGTGCGCGGGTACCAGGGCGACGGCCTCGACGACCCGACCGCGATCCTCGCCACGGCGAAGCACTTCGCCGGTTACTCGGAGACGCAGGGCGGCCGGGACGCCAGCGAGGCCGACATCTCGCGTCGCAAGCTCCGCAGCTGGTTCCTGCCGCCGTTCGAACGCGTCGCCCGCGAGGGCTGCCGCACGTTCATGCTCGGGTACCAGAGCACCGACGGCGTCCCGATCACCGTGAACGACTGGCTGCTCAACGAGGTGCTGCGCGGGGAGTGGGGCTGGACGGGCACCCTGATCACCGACTGGGACAACGTCGGCCGCATGGTCTGGGAGCAGCAGGTCCAGCCGGACCACGCCCACGCGGCCGCCGCCGCGGTGCGCGCCGGCAACGACATGGTGATGACCACGCCCGCGTTCTTCGAGGGCGCCCTCGAGGCGGTCGAGCGCGGCATGCTCGACCCCGACGCGTTCGACGCCGCGGTGGCGCGCATCCTCACGCTCAAGTTCGACCTGGGCCTGTTCGAGGACCCGCGGCTGCCCGCCGCCGACCTCGACGACGTCATCGGCACCGAGGAGCACGCGGCGCTCAACCTCGACGTCGCGCGCCGGTCGATCGTGCTGCTCGAGAACGACGGCACGCTGCCCCTCGACGAGTCGGAGCCGCTCCGGGTCGCGGTCGTCGGACCGCTCGCCGACGACGCGCAGACGCAGCTCGGCGACTGGGCCGGCGGGTCCGGTCAGGCGGGCTGGCTCGACGGCCAGCCGCGGTCGATGATCACCACGGTGCTCGACGGTCTGCGCGGGATCGGGACGTGGGACGTCCGCCACGCGACCGGTGCCGAGATCCTGAGCCTCGAGCAGGACCCGCAGGGCGCGACGTTCCCGGACGGGCAGCCCCGGCCGCCGGTCGTCGTGCCGGCCCCGTCCGACCCGGCGCTGCTCGCCGAGGCCGTCCGCGCCGCCGAGGAATCGGACGTCGTCGTCGCCGTGGTCGGCGACCGCATCGAGCTCGTCGGCGAGGGGCGCTCCACCGCCACGCTCGACCTGATCGGCGGCCAGGGCGCGCTCCTGGACGCCCTCATCGCGACGGGGAAGCCCGTCGTGGTCGTCCTGCTCGCCTCGAAGCCGCTCGTGCTGCCGCCGTCGGTGGCGGACGCCGCCGCGGTCGTCTGGGCGGCGAACCCCGGCATGCTCGGTGGTCGGGCGCTCGCCGAGCTGCTGGCCGGCCGGGTCGAGCCCTCGGGGCGCCTGCCGATCTCGTTCGCCCGGCACGTCGGGCAGCAGCCGACGTACTACAACCAGATCCGCGGGCAGCACGGCGACCGGTACGCCGACCTGACCCAGGAACCGGCGTGGGTCTTCGGCGAGGGCCGTTCGTACACCACCGTCGAGTACACCGACCTGGCCGTCGTCGACCCCGAGCTCGGCCCGGACGACACCGTCGTGGCCGAGGTCACCGTCCGGAACACCGGCGCGCGGCCGACCCGTGAGACGGTCCAGCTCTACGTCCGCGACGCGGTCACGAGCGTCAGCTGGGCGGACCGCGAGCTCAAGGCGTTCCGGCAGGTGGACGTCGCCCCCGGCGCCGCGGTGCGGGTGCGGATCGAGCTCCCGGTCGCGGACTGCTCGATCGTCGACGCCGCGGGCGTGCGCCGGGTCGAGCCCGGAGCCTTCGAGGTGCTGGTCGGACCGTCCTCGCGGCCGTCGGCACTGCACGCCGCGCGCTTCACGGTGACGGGCTGACCCGGTCACGCGGTCGGCGTCGGTCCCGCGACCGTACGCTGACCGTGTGACCGACTCCGGCAGACCCTCGACCGCCCGGCTGCTGTTCGCCTCGTCCCACCCCGGGCCGACGGTGACCGTGACGGTCCTGGCCACCGTGCTCGCCGCGGCCGTCGGGCACCCGGTCTGGCTCGTGGTGCTGGTGGCCGCGGCGGTCGTGGCCGGGCAGCTCTCGATCGGCCTGGCGAACGACTGGATCGACGCCGACCGCGACCGTGCCGTCGGACGGAGCGACAAGCCCGTCGCGCGGGGTCTCATCGACGTCCGCACCGTCCGCACGGCGGCGTTCGTGACCGCGGCCGTCGCCGTGCTGCTGTCGATCGGCCTCGGTCCGGTCGCCGCGGTCGCGCATCTCGTGCTCGTGGCGGCGGGCTGGGCCTACGACGCCGGGCTGAAGCGCACGGTGTGGTCGGTGGCGCCGTTCGTGGTCGCGTTCGGCGCGTTGCCCGTCGTCGCCGTCGCCGCTGGTCCGGCCGGGCAGTGGCCGGCGCCGTGGGCGGTCGCCACCGGCGCGGTGTTCGGCATCGCGATCCACTGCACCAACGTGCTGCCGGACCTGGTCGACGACGCCGCCACCGGGGTCAGGGGCTTCCCGCACCGGCTCGGGCTGCGCGGCGCGGGTGTGACGGCGTTCGGCGCCCTCGTCGTGGCGGCGATCCTCGTGCTCGGGGGCCAGCTGGCCGGGGACGACCCGGTGCGCGGCGTCGGCGTCGTGCTCGCCGTGGGCGGCACCGCCGTGGTCGTCGTCCTGGCGGCGGTGGGCGTGCGGCTCGTGGTCGCCGGTCGGGCCTCGCGGACGCTCTTCCGGCTCGTCATCGCGTCGTCGCTCGTCCTCGTGGTCGAGCTCGGGCTGGCCGGGGCGCGCCTGGTCGGGTGACGCCGGCCGTGACCTGGTGGAACGTGCCCGCCACCGGCTCGGCCCGGCCGGCGCGGGGGAGCCGACCAGACGACCGACGTGCGCCGTCAGGCCCAGCGCATGGCGTAGAGCCGGGCCAGGCCGTGCGCGGTCGGGAGCGCCAGGGCGGACCGGAGCACGGCCTCCCGGGCGACCGCCGCGACCGGGCCGAGCGGACGCCCCGTCGCCATGTTCGCCTCGGCCTGGCGGGCGGCCCGGCGGGCCGATGCCTGTCGCCGAGCGGCGTACCGCGGCCACGGGCCGGCGGCACCGGAGGCGACCGCACCGGCGAGCAGGGGTGCGAGGTCGACGGCGTCGAGCCAGCCGAGGTTCATGCCCTGGCCGCCGATCGGGCTGATCTCGTGCGCCGCGTCGCCGACCAGGACGACGCGGCCGACCCCGACGCGGTCGGCGGTCCGCCGTCGGACGCCGAACGTGCTCGTCATGGTGCAGCTGGTGGGGTCGGGGTCGGCGCCCGTGCGGGAGCGGACGAGCGCGGCCAGGCGGGCGGCGGCCTCCGGGTCGGGCGTGCCGCGGTCGCCCGCGCCGGACGGTGTCGGGGCGTCGGCGGGCAGGAGGGCGACGTACCGACGGCGTCCGCCGGGCAGCGGGAACGACTCCGTCACGCCGTCCGGTCCGACGTCGACGAGTGCTGCGGTCCGGGCCGAGGGGTCCTCGGGGTCGGCGAAGTCGCCCATCAGGTAGCGCTCCGGGTAGTCGCGTCCGGTCGTGCGGATGCCGAGCAGGGCGCGGACCGCGCTCCGGCCGCCGTCCGCGCCGACGACGAACGACGCCCGCAGGGTGGTCGTCGCGCCGTCGGGGCCGACGCCCGAGGCGACGACGTGGTCCGGGTGCCGGTCCAGCCCGGAGACGGTCGTGCCGGTGGTCAGCGCTCCCGGCGCGAGTGCCTCGAGACGCTCGCGGAGCAGGGACTCGGTGCGGTGCTGGTCGAGCGTCGCGACGTAGGGGTGGGTGGTCGAGGCACGCGCGAACGACAGCGTGCCGAGCGTGCGGCCCCGGCTGCGTGCGACGCCCCGGCGGACGAGGACGGCCTCGGCGAGCACGGCGCCGGCCAGCCCGACGGCCGCGAAGGCGTCGAGCGAGGGCGGGTGGATGCCGATCGCGCGCGAGCCCACGGGCGGTTCCGTCCGACGTTCCCACACCCGGACGTCGAGCCCGCGGGCGGCGAGCAGGACGGCCGTGAAGAGGCCGACGGGTCCGCCGCCGACGACGAGGACGTCGGTGCGGTCACTGGTCACGGGCCGAGCCTACGGTCCGACGGGGTCCTGCGCGGGCGCGGCGGTGGCCCGGGCGGCGGCAGACCGCGCCTCGAGCCGCTTGCGGAAGCGTTCGACGGGCACCTCGACCGCGTAGGCGGCGCCGATCGACACGACCAGGACGGCGGCGACCAACCCGATCGTCCCCCAGGCCCCGATCGCGAAGGTGCCGAGCAGGGCGATCACGAGCGGGTGCCAGAGGTACGCCGAGTACGAGACCCGTCGGCCGAACCAGGAGACCGGGGTCCACGCGAGTGCGGCGGAGACGGGGGAGCGCACCGAGACGAGGCCGCCGATGAGCAGCGCCGACACGAGCGCGGTCGCGGGCAGCACCACGCCGAAGGTCCAGGCGTGCTGGGTCCAGTCGTCGTCGATCCAGACGAGCACCCCCACCAGGAGCGCGAACCCGAGCCAGGTCGCCACGGTGCCGGCCAGACCGGCCGCGAGCACGCGGACCCGGGCGTCGTCGAGCAGCAGGGCGAGCGCGCATCCGACCGCGAGCGGCACGACGCCGAGCACCGGCGAGAAGTAGACGTCCGGCGTGGCACCGCCGCTCGGGGTGCGGTAGCTCAGCCACGACGCGACCGAGGCGCCGACGACGAGTGCGCCGAGTCCGGTGAGCAGCCAGCGTCGCCGGGTCCGCAGCGTGGCGAGCAGCACCAGGACCGGCGGCCACACCAGGTAGAACTGCTCCTCCATCGACAGGCTCCACGTGTGCGCGAAGACCCCCTGCGTGGTGTCCCAGAACGCCCGGAACAGGTTGCCGGTGTAGGTGAGGGCGATGAAGGCGGCCTCTCCCGCCGAGAAGGTCGCGCCCTTGTAGTCGCCGACCCAGTTCCAGAGCAGGAGCCCGACGACCACGAACGCGAGCAGCGCCGGGTAGAGCCGCAGCAGTCGCTTGCCCCAGAACGTCCCGAGCCGCACCCGACCGGTCCGGCGCCGCTCGCCGAGCAGCAGCGTGGTGATGAGGAAGCCGGAGAGCACGAAGAAGACCGTGACGCCGATGAAGCCGCCCTCGAACTGCGGCACGTGCAGGTGGTACAGGACCACGACGAGGATCGCGAGGGTGCGCAGTCCGTCGAGGGCCGGCGCGCGGTGTGTCAGCGGCGGCGGCGGTGCGGTCGGGGACCCGGCAGCTCGGGCGTCCGCAGCGCGCGGGGGAGCACCGACCCGCGATCGCGCGGGCGTGAGCGTGTCCGTGGTCACGGTCCTCCTGTGCGGTGTCGGGCGGCCGGAGGCCGCGCCCGGAACTGCCTGCCGGGTCATCCCAGGGTGCTCCGCCCGCCCTTGAGGAACCTCAGAGTGCCCGCGCCTTCCGTCCGGCACCGGTCCTGGGCGCTGCGTCCAGTGAACAGGAGACGTCGGGTGTCGTGGTCGGATCCGGCGGTTCTGCTCACCGGGCGAGTGCGCGTCCCGCGCGGACGGGCCAGTCGCGGGACGGGAGGCCCGTGGCGGCGCCGCCACGCGCCTCCCGTCCGTCGTCGGTCCGGATCGCTGCGTTCAGTGAGCAGAAGACGTCGGGTGCCGTGGTCGGACCCGGCGTGTTCTGCTCACTAGGCGCGGCCGCTCCCCGAGGCTGCGCCGCGCGGCCTCAGCCCGCCGACCGCACCATGGCGGTGAGCGCGTCGAGCCGTTCGTGCACGAGCGTGCGGAACGGCCGGGCCTCGTCCGGGGCGATCCACTGCGCGAACGCCAGGTGGAAGACGGTGACGGCGGTCTCCGCGGCCATCGTGGCGGTCGGCTCGGCCACGCCGCGTTCCCGCAGGAGCTCGCCCAGTCGTGCCGTCAGGGTCGCGAGCTTGCCGAGTTCGCGCTCGCCGAGGGCGGGGGTCGCGTCGATGACGACCTGCCGTGCACGCGACCAGGCCCGTCGCTCCTCGGGGAAGAAGCCGACGGACCCCTCGAGGGCCAGGCGGACCAGGGCGAACGGGGCCGTGCCGTCCGGCGCCGAGCGGACGGCGTCGCTGAACATGCCGAGGAAGCCCTCCTGCCCGGCGAACAGCACCTCGGGCTTGTCGGCGAAGTGCCGGAAGAACGTGCGCTCCGTGACCTCGGCCTCGGCGGCGATCCGGGCGACGGTGGTCGCGTCGTAGCCCTCGCTCGTGAAGAGCTGCAGCGCGACGGCCTGCAGTCGTTCACGCGTTCCGGGTTGCCACCTGACCATGGCGAGAGTCTACTGATGACAGCGACTGACATGGAGTGCTACGGTGACGTCAGTTCATGACATCACCGTCGTGGACGCCTGCGAAGGGAAGCACTCATGCACGTGTTCGTCACCGGGGCCTCCGGCTGGATCGGCTCCCACACCGTCGACGACCTGCTCGCCGCCGGCCACACCGTCAGCGGCCTCGCCCGTTCCGACGCCTCGGCCACCGCGCTCGAGGCGAAGGGCGTCGCGGTCGTGCGGGGCGGCCTCGACGACCTCGACGTCCTCGCCGGGGCCGCGGCAGCCGCCGACGGCGTCCTGCACCTCGCCAACAAGCACGACTGGTCGGATCCGGTCGGCACGAACGCCGCCGAGCGCGCGGCCGTCGAGGCCCTCGCCGGCGCCCTCGTCGGCACCGACCGGCCGCTGGTCGTGGCGTCGGGCGTCGCGGGGCTCGCCCAGGGGCGTCCGTCGACCGAGGCGGACGTCAACCCGTTCGTCGGGCCGGACACCATGCGCGGCGGCAGCGAGAACCGCGGGTTCGACTTCGTCGACCAGGGTGTCCGCTCGATCGCGGCCCGCTTCAGCCCCACCACGCACGGCGCCGGCGACCACGGCTTCATCGCCGAGATCGTCGCGGCAGCACGGCGGTCCGGCGTGTCCGGGTACATCGGCGACGGCACGAACAGCTGGGCAGCCGTGCACGTCACGGACGCCGCACGGGTGGTCCGGCTCGGCCTCGAGCAGGCACCGGCCGGCACGCGCGTGCACGCCGTCGCCGAGACCGCGATCCCGACCCGGCAGATCGCCGAGGCCGTCGGCGCAGGACTCGGGTTGCCGGTCACCTCGATCGACCCGGCGGACGCGGACGCGCACTTCGGGTTCATCGCCCGGTTCTTCGGCATGGAGATGTCCGCCACGTCCGAGGCCACCCGTGCGCTCCTCGGTTGGGAGCCGACGGGGCCTGGTCTGCTCGAGGACATCGCCGCCGGCGCCTACTCCGAGCCGCGGGTCGCGTAGCCGGGGCGACCAGCCGCCGGACGGGAGGGTCGTGGCGGCGCCGCCACGGGCCTCCCGTCCGGCGCCGGTCCGGACCACCGCACATGGTGAGCAGGAATGGTCGGGTGCCGTCGTCGGACCCGACCGTTCCTGCTCACGAAGCGAGCGGGCCGTGCCCGCGCCGCCCTGCTACTCGGCCTTCTGCATCTGCCAGGGCTCGGGTTCGCGGTCGCCGTTCGGACGCACGGGACGCACGTCGCCGACGATCGGGATCGCCCGCTTCCGCATGAACCACAGGTAGCGGACGAAGAAGTGCGACAGCGTCGACAGCCGGTTGCCGTTGCCGAGCAGCGAGGCGATGTGCACCGCGACCCAGGCGAGCCACGCGACCGGGCCGACCATCGTGATGCCGCCGCGCAGCTGGGCGACCGCGGCGTTCGTGCCGATCGTCGCCATCGTGCCCTTGTCGAAGTAGGTGAAGTGCTCGGTGGGCTTGCCCTCGAGCAGGCGCTTGATCTGCTTCGCGACGTGCTTGCCGCCCTGCAGCGCGGGCTGAGCCAGCTGGGCGAGCGCGTCGTCCTGCGCGGCGATGTCCCCGGCGGAGAACACCCGGTCGACACCCTGCACCGCGAGGTCGTCGCCCACCTTGATGCGGCCGCCGTGGGTCTGCGGCATGCCCCAGCCGGAGACCTCCTTGTGGGCGGCGACGCCGGTCGCCCAGATCACCTGCGAGGCGGGGATGAACTCGCCGTCGGCGGTGGTCACGCCGTCGCGCTGGACCTCGGCGACGCCCGTGTTCAGCCGGAGCACGACCCCGCGCTTCCGCAGGACCTTCGCCGCGTACCGGCGCAGACGCGGTGCGAACGGCTTGAGGAGCTCGCCACTGCGGTGCACGAGGGTGATCGAGATGTTGCCGCGCTCGATCTCCGGGTAGGCGCCGACCAGCGCCTGGTCGCGGAGCTCGGCGAGGGCACCGGCCATCTCGACGCCGGTCGCGCCGCCACCGACGATGACGATGCGGATCTCGTCCGGGCCCTGGTTCGCCGCAGCCTCTTCGAGGCGGGTGAACAGCTCGTCGCGGATCCGGAGCGCCTGCGAGCGGGAGTACATCGAGTAGGCGTACTCGTACGCGCCGGGGGTGCCGAAGTAGCTCGTGTTCACCCCGTTCGCGAGCACCAGGTAGTCGTACTGCAGGTGCTCGCCGTCGGACATCTCGGCGATGCGTTCGTCGGTGCGGATGCCGGTGAGCAGGCCGTGGCGGAACTCCGCGTTGGCCTGTCGGGCCCGCAGGCTCCGCAGGAAGTACGTCACGTCGCCGGCGTTCAGCCCGCCCGTCGCCACCTGGTACATGAGGGGCTGGAACATGTTGTAGACGTGCCGGTCGACGAGCGTCACCCGGACCGGTGCGTCGGCGAGCTCCCGCATGGCGGCGACACCGGCGAATCCTCCGCCGACGATGACGACGTGCGGGCGGGTGTCCTGGGGCATGCTGGTTCCGGCTTTCCTCGGCGAGTGGGTCACCCACGAGGGTACGCGCGCTGCGGCGCGCTCCGGTCCACCGCCGACCGGGAGGCACGGGTCGGCTCCGTCAGGCGTCGTGCCTGGCGTAGGTGCTCACGACGTTGCCCTTGCTCGTCACGGTGCTGTCGACCAGCCGCAGGCGCGTGGGCGGGTCGGTCGGTTCGAACAGCCGGCGCCCGGCACCGGCGATCGCGGGGTGCACCATCAGCTGCAGCTCGTCCAGCAGGCCGGCGAACAGCAGGTGCCGCACCACCGTGACGCTGCCGCACACCGCGATGTCGGCGCCGTCGCGCTGCCGGAGGTCGCGGACGAAGGTGTCGAGGTCGCCCGGGATCCTGGCGGCGTTCTGCCACGTCAGGTCGTCGCCCAACGTCGTGGAGGCCACGTGCTTCTCGATCGGGTTGATCCACTGCCCGAACGGGTCGTCCGGGTGCGCCGGCCACCACTCGGCCCACTCGAGGTAGCTGTTCCTGCCGAGCAGGACGGTGTCGGTACGGGCCATGAAGGCGCCCATGCCCGCACCGAGCTCGTCGTCGAAGCTGTCGTACTGGAACCGGAACGGGTCCTGCACGACCCCGTCGACCGAGGTGAAGAGTCCCGCGGTGACCGTGCGCATGGTGCGGATCGTACGCCCGGTCCTCCCGGTCCGCGAGGACGCTGACCCGGTGCTGCGAGTGGTCGCGTAGCCTCGGTCCGTGCGCGCCAAGGTGGAGACCGTCCGGATCGACGGCCTCGCC
The DNA here is from genome assembly GCF_001864985.1 of Curtobacterium sp. MMLR14_006. Lineage (NCBI taxonomy): Bacteria > Bacillati > Actinomycetota > Actinomycetes > Micrococcales > Microbacteriaceae > Curtobacterium > Curtobacterium sp. MMLR14_006. The sequence goes on from NZ_MJGU01000023.1 coordinate 21,224, forward strand.
GTGCGCCTGCACACCGCGGCTCCCGCCGGTCGCGTCCGCGCCGACCTGGCCCCCACCGTCGTGCTCGTGCACGGCATCGGGATGTCGCACCGTTCCTTCGGGCGGTCGCAGCGCGCGCTCGCCGCGACCCACCGCACCGTGAGCGTCGACCTGCCCGGCTTCGGCGGGGTGCCCGGCGCCGGTCGGGCGCTGTCGGCCGCGGAACTCGCCGACCTGGTCGTCGCGGCCGTCCGGTCGTGCGGCGCGGACGACCTCGTGGTCGTCGGGCAGTCCCTGGGGACGCAGATCGCGGTCGAGGCCGCCCGCCGGCACGCCGACGCCGTCGGCTCGGTCGTGCTCGTCAGCCCCGTGGTGGCGTCCGACCGGCGGTCGCTGCTGCTGCAGGCGCTCGACCTGGCCCGTGACTCGCTCGTCGAGGGGCCGCGCATGAACGCCGTGCTGACCACCGACTACCTGCGGAGCGTGCGCCAGTACGTGCCCGAGCTCGCGCCGATGCTGCGCTACCGCATGGAGGACACCATCACCGAGGTCCGTCAGCCGGTCCTGGTCGTCCGCGGCTCGCTCGACCCGATCGCCCGGCACGGCTGGTCGGCCGGCATCGCCGCGGCAGCCCCAGTCGGCGCGTTCGTCGAGCTCGCCGGTGCCCACCACGTGCAGGAGCGGCAGCCCGTCGCCTTCGCCCGGCTGCTCGGCGAGTTCCGACGTGCCCAGGCCCGCGAGGGCCTGCGGTGACCGAGGTGCTCCGGTCCGCCGACCGCGTGCCGCTGCTGCGACGCGCACGGTGGGCGGTGCTCGACTGGTGGTACGCGGTCGTCTGGCAGGTGCGGAGCCTCGGGCCGACCACGACCGACGACTACCGGACGGGTGACGGCCAGCCCGTCGTCGTGATCCCGGGCGTCTACGAGACCTGGCACTTCATGCGGCCGCTCATGGACGCCCTGCACGACCGCGGGCACCCGGTGCACGTGCTGCCCGTGCTGCGGCACAACCTGCGCCCCGTGCCCGAGTCGGCGGACGAGGTCCTCGGGTACCTGCGTGAGCACGACCTGCGGGACGTGCTGGTGCTCGCGCACAGCAAGGGCGGACTCATCGGCAAGTACGCGATGACGCGACTCGACGACCACGCCCGCATCGACCGCATGGTCGCGGTCTCGACGCCGTTCGGCGGTTCGGGCTGGGCCCGCCTCGCGCCGGTGCGGCACCTGCGGGCGTTCCGGGCGTCGGACCCCGTGCTCGCCGCACTCGCCCGGGAGCTCGACGCGAACGCGCGGATCACCTCGGTCTACGGGGTCTTCGACACGCTCATCCCGGAGGGCAGCGAGCTCGCGGGCGCGACGAACGTGCGGCTGCCGGTCGGCGGCCACTTCCGGATCCTCGGCGACGCGCGGACGCGGTCCGCGGTGCTGTCCGCTGCCGACCCGGGCACCGCGGCACCGGACCGGGAACCGGCCTGAACGATCGGCCCTGCGCCGGCGGGTCCGAGCACCGTCGCCGACGCCGGCCCGGGGCATCGCGTGCCCGGGTCAGGCCCGGCTCAGGCCCCGGGGCATCGCGTGCCGAGGTCTGGCCCGGCTCAGGCCCCGGGCAGGAACAGGCAGAACGGGTGCCCGTCGGGATCGAGCAGCACGCGGACGTCGTCTTGCGGCTGGAACGCTGCCTGCGTCGCACCGAGCTCCTCGGCGCGCGCGACGGCTGCCGGCAGGTCCTCGACCTGGAAGTCGAGGTGCAGTTGCATGCCGGGGGCTCCGGGCGTGCCGGGCCAGGTCGGGGCGACGTACCCGGACTCGTACTGCACGGAGAGACCGGGGCCCTCGGCGGGGCGGATGCGGGCCCAGGTGGGGCCGTCCTCGTGGACGGTCCACCCGGTCAGGGCGCCGTAGAACCGGGCGAGGGCGATCGGCTCCGGGGACTGCAGGACGGTCGCGGCGAGCGTCGGCATCGAGGCGTCTTCGCTGGTCATGCCGCGGAGCGTACGCCGATCAGCGGCCGGAGCCGTTCACCGGGCCGCCACGCTCGCGCGCTCGACGATGCGGTGCGGCACCACCACGGTCTCGGGCGGCCGGCCCCGGTCCTCGATCCGTCGGGTCAGCAGGTCGAGGGCCGCGGTCGCGAACGCCCGCCGGTCGAACGACACCGTGCTCAGCGCCGGGATCGCGTACGCCGCGCCGTCGATGTCGTCGAAGCCGATGACGCTGACGTCCTCGGGCACGCGGACACCCCGCGCCGCGAGCACGTGCAGCACCCCGAACGCGATCGAGTCCGTGAACGCGAAGACGGCGTCGGGGAGCGGGTGCGCGTCGAGCCAGGACGCGAAGGCCGTCGCCGCCGCGCTGGTCGTCCACGCCGGCAGCGGCACGCGGAGCGACGGGTCGGGGTCGACGCCGGCGGCGCGGAGGGCCTCGAGGTGGCCCTGCTCCCGCAGTTCGCCGGTGGCGGTCGGTGCCGACGCCCGGGGCGCCCCGACGATCGCGATGCGGCGGTGACCCGCGGCGAGCAGGTGCTCGGTGACCTGTGCGGCGGCCGCTCGGCTGTCGACGTGCACCTGGTCGACGTGTTCGGGTTCGACCTCGCCGATGACGACGGTCGGGGGGAGCCCCTCGGTCGAGGCGAGCACGCTGCCGCTCAACGACACCGGGTTGAGCACGAGCCCGTCGACCAGGTGGGCGCGGGCCCGGGACACCAGGTCGCGCTCGCGGGCCGGGTCGTTGCCGGTCTGGTCGAGCTGCACCACCCACCCGCGGTCCCGGGCGAGCTCGACGAACAGCTGGGCGAGTTCGGCGGAGTAGGCGCTGCCCATCTCCGGCAGGGTCAGGGCGATGGCACCGGAGCGGCCGTTGCGCAGACCGCGGGCGGACAGGTTCGGGACGTAGTCGAGCTGGGCGAGTGCCTGCTCGACGCGCTCCCGGGTCTCCGGGCGCACCGCGACCCCGCCGTTGATGACGTTGGAGACGGTCTTCGGCGACACCCCGGCGAGGGCGGCCACGTCCCGCACGGTTGCGCGCATCGGGTCGAGCGTAGCGCCGCTGCCGGTCGCGGGTGCAGCGGGTCCGCTCCGCGCGGTTCGTGAGCAGCAACGGTCGGGTTCCCCCGGACGACCCGACCGTTCCTGCTCACGAAGCGCGCAGCCGCGCTCGCGACGCCCCCGGACCGCCCTGCGGAGCGGGTGTGCGCTCACTGGAGCGTGACAACCGTGGAAACAGATGGCAACCGATTGCCACGTTGTAACCGCGTCCGCCAGGGTCGCTCCAGGAATCCAACGGAGGAGGCCCCGAGTGACGACGCTCGACGACCGCGCGACCACCACCGCGCAGACCGCACCACCCCCGGACCCCGGGCTCCGCCGCCGCACCACGTGGCAGCGGATCCGACGCGACCGGGTCCTGCTGCTGATGGGGCTGCCCGGCCTCGCGCTGCTGCTCGGCTTCCACTACCTGCCACTGATCGGCAACCTCATCGCGTTCCAGGAGTACCTGCCGTTCGTCCCGCTCGGCCGCAGCCCCTGGGTCGGGTTCGAGAACTTCTCGGTGGTGTTCGACGGCGATGCCGAGTTCCTCGGGGCGCTGCGGAACACGCTCGTCATCACCCTCGTGCAGGTCGTCTTCGTGTTCCCGGCACCGATCGTCCTGGCGCTCATGCTCAACTCGCTGTTGTCGGAGCGGGTCAAGGGGGTCGTGCAGTCGATCCTGTACCTGCCGCACTTCCTGTCCTGGGTGATCGTCGTCGCCGTGTTCCAGCAGATCCTCGGCGGCTCCGGGCTCGTGAACAACGCGATCCGGGCGGCTGGCGGCGACGCGATCGACTTCCTCGGCAACCCCGACGGGTTCATCGCCCTGCTCACGAGCCAGGTGATCTGGAAGGACACCGGCTGGGCGACGATCCTGTTCCTCGCCGTCCTCAGCTCGATCGACGCGAGCCTGTACGAGGCGGCGAAGATGGACGGCGCGAGCCGCTGGCGGCAGCTCTGGCACGTCACGTTGCCGGGCATGCGCGGGATCATCGTCCTGCTGCTCATCCTGCGCCTCGGGGACTCGCTCACGGTCGGCTTCGAGCAGATCATCCTGCAGCAGCAGGCCGTCGGCCGTGCCGCCAGCGAGGTCCTCGACACCTACGTCTACAACAACGGCGTGCTCGGCGGCCAGTGGGGCGTCGCCGCCGCCGTCGGACTCGTCAAGGGTGTCGTGGGCGTGCTGCTCGTGCTCGGCGCCAACAAGCTCGCGCACGTCTTCGGCGAAGCGGGCGTCTACCGGAAGGAAGCGCGATGACCGCCACGCACACGGTGACCGTCCCCGGGCAGCGGAAGCGGAAGCGCGGCGGGCCGGACGCCGCACCGCTGCCCGGCCGCCTGCTCACCGGCACCGTCCTGTTCGTCATCTGCCTCGTCGTCATCCTGCCGTTCGTCGGCATCGTCTCGACGAGCCTGGCCCCGACCGCGCAGGTGAACGACGCCGGCGGGTTCGTGATGTGGCCGGAGGGCCTCGACCTCGGTGCCTACGAGAGCATCTTCGCCGGCGGGGTCGTCACCCGCGCACTCGTCGTGAGCATCGGCATCACGACGGTCGGCACGCTGATCAGCCTGTTCGTCACCGCGATGCTCGCCTACGCGCTCAGCCGCCCCGGCTCGTACGGCTCGGGCGTCGTGCTCGGCCTGGTGCTCGTCAGCCTGCTGTTCGCACCGGGGCTCATCCCGAACTACCTCGTCGTCAAGCAGTTCGGCCTGCTCGACTCGTACTGGGCGCTCATCCTGCCGACGGCACTCAGTGCGTTCAACGTCATCGTGATGCGGTCCTTCTTCATGGCGATCCCGCAGGAGCTGCTCGAGTCGGCCCGCATCGACGGCGCCGGCGACTTCGCGGTGTTCTGGCGGATCGTGCTGCCGTTGTCGAAGGCCGTGCTCGCGGTCATCGGCCTGTTCTACGCGGTCGGGTACTGGAACGCGTTCTTCAACGCCCTGCTCTACATCAACGACACCGCGAAGTGGCCCCTGCAGCTCGTGCTCCGGACCTACGTCATCAACAACGCGCAGCTCGGCGGCTCCGATCTCGGCGCCTCCTCCGACGCGTTGCCCCCGCAGGCGTCGATCCAGATGGCGATCCTCGTCGTCTCGATCGTGCCGATCCTCATCGTCTACCCGTTCCTGCAGCGGCACTTCGCCAAGGGTGTCCTGACCGGCGCGGTGAAGGGCTGACCGACGTGACCACCAACGGCATCACCCGCCGCGCGCTCATCGCGGGCGGTCTCGGGGTCGCGGCCACGGGCCTCCTGGCCGGCTGCTCGACCGTGACCCGCTCGACCGACGTCACCGCCATCAACCGCGCGGTCACCCTGCCGGACCACGTGCCGTGGACCGGAGGTCCGCGACCGGCGCTGCCGCAGACCAGCACGCTCATGCCGAGCGCGTTCCGGAGGATCCCGGCGACGCTCGTGCCCACCGACGGCACGCCCGGCGACGGCTCGACCGTGCACGGCAGCGTCCCCACGAACTCGCCCGTGCCGCCCTCCAAGGGTTCGAACCCGTACTGGCAGGGCCTCGACGAGCGGATGGGGATCGACCTCGACCTCACCATCACCCCGAACGCCGACTTCGGCAACAAGTTCGCCACCCAGGTCGCCGGCGACACCCTCGGCGACGTCTTCACCGTGTTCGGGTCGTTCCCGTACCTGCCGCAGTTCCTCGAGGCGAAAGCGGCGGACCTCAGCCCGTACCTGTCGGGCAGCGGGGTGCGCGACTACCCGTACCTGGCGAACCTGCCGACGGCGTCGTGGCGGGGCACGGTGTTCTCCGGCGGCATCTACGGCGTCCCGGTCCCGCGCGGACCGCTCGCGTCGCAGGCGTTGTCCCGCCGCCAGGACCTGTTCGCGCAGCTCGGCGTCGACCCGTCGTTCTCGTCCGTCGACGAGTTCGTGCAGCTCTGCCGCGAGGTCTCCGACCCGCACCGCAACCGCTGGGCGCTGGCATCCGTCCCGACCAACGCCCTCGCGCCGATGTTCGGCCTGCCGAACCAGTGGCGGCAGGAGGGCGGGCGCTTCACCCACATGTACGAGCTCGACGAGTACCAGGACCTGCTCGAGGTGTCGCGGAAGCTCGTCGCCGAGGACCTCGTCCACCCGGACAGCATCACGGCCTACAACGGCAAGGTCTGGTTCGTGCAGGGCTCGGCGCTCATGCTCTGCGACACCTACACCGCCATCCCGGGGCTGCTGCAGCAGGCGACGCCCGGCAGCGGCTTCGAGCTGACGATCGCGCCGTTCGTCGGTCCGGCCGGATCCGAGCCGGAGCCGTGGCTCGGCGACCCGAACAACACCATCAGCGCCGTCGCCGCCGGCTCCGAGGAACGCGTGCGGGTCCTGCTCGAGGTGCTCAACTGGTGCGCGTCGCCCTTCGGCACCGAGGCCTGGACCTACCGCAAGTTCGGCATCGAGGGTCGCGACTTCGAGTACCGGGACGGCGCCCCCGTCCTGACGAAGACCGGCAACAGCGAGACCGCGCTCGGTGAGTTCCCGCTGCAGTACTTCACCGAGTGCCCGCTGCCGCTGTTCTACGCGGGGCACCCGGAGATGACCGACACCGTGCACGACTCGCTCGCGTCGTGGGTGGACCGGGGTCTCGCCAACCCCGCGTACGGCCTGTACTCGCCGACGAACTCGACGAAGGGTCCGGCACTCGGCACCTTCGCGACGAACGCGATCAACGACGTGCTGCTCGGGCGGGCGAAGGTGTCGTCGTGGCGGTCCGTCGTGCGCGAGTGGCGTCGCCGGGGCGGTGACGCCGTCCGCCGGGAGTACCAGCAGGCGCTGGCGGCGCGCTCCTCCTGACCGCGCCGGAGGGTCGGGGCGCGGCGGGCTGCCGGCGGTCGCTTCTGCGGAAGCGACAGATTCCTGCGGATGGTCGGCGGCAGACTGTCGCTTTCGCGACCTGCTTCCGGTCGGGAGGCACGGGGCGGGCCGGTCACGTGCCTCCCGTCCGTCTGCCGGTCACCACCCGACGGTGCGGGGCGGGCCGGGAACGTCGGAGGCGAGCGAGCGCGTCAGCGGCGGGCGATCGCGTCAGCGGCGGGCGATCGCGTCAGCGCGGGGTGACCGCCAGGTTGCGCCACTGCGCCTCGACGGCGTGCTCACGGACCCCGACCGCGCCGCTCGTCGTGCTGCAGGAGCCGAAGTCGGCGCTCGCCTGCACGACGGTGCCACCGGCCGAGGGAGAGGCGGTGGCCGTGACCACGCAGCCGACGACGGCCACCGTGACGTGCCACCACTCGCCGAGCCGGGCCGGACGGGGCAGGGCCGTCGACGCCCCGGGCACCCACCGACCGGCGTCGTGCTGCCCGACGACGAGGCTCGTGCCGCTGATGCCGGCGGAGAACCCGCGGAACGCGTCCGTGCCCGCTCCGGCGTCGTTCACCCGCGTGATGAACCCGGCGTCGGTGGCGGCGGTCGGTTCCCGCATCAGGCGCACGTCGCCGGTCAGCGTCATGTCGCCCCACGAGCGGTTCAGTACCTGCTTGTCGCCGACGTTCTGGTCGGCGGTGTTGAGGATCGTCTCCTGCTGCTGGTCGAAGGTCCACGAGCCGCCGTACGTCGCGGCCGCCGAACCGTCGTTGAACGAGGCGGTCGCGAAGGTCGAGTTGTACGGGGAGGGGGTCACCGACGGCTTCGGAGCCCCCTGGGTCGCGGTCACGAACCGGTAGCCCGCCTTGCTGTCCTGGTTCCGCAAGCCGATCGCACCGGCGGTCAGGCACGTGTCCGAGGAGTCCGTGTAGGTGGCGCGGGTCCAGTCGTTCGCGCCGACGGTGGTCTGCCAGGCCATGATCGTGCACCCGGACGCCTGGACGACCAGGTGGTAGAACTGCCCGCGCCGCAGGTCGCCGGGGATCGTGGTGCGCGCCAGCGACGGCGAGTAGGTGCCGTTGCGCATCCGACCGATGAACAGTGCGTTCGTCGACAGGTCGATCGCGGCGTAGTACGCGTTCATCGCGTCGGTGCCGGCAGCGGGCGACGTCACCCGGACGAGCAGACCGGCCTGGTCGCCCTCGTTCACCTGCACGTCGCCCTGCATCGTGTAGTCCGTCCACTCCGGGTTGCCCGTCACGGCCTTCGGGCCGTCGGTGCCGCCGCAGGACTCGATGAACTTGCCGTACCCGAAGGTCGTCGTGGTCGCCCAGCAGCCGTTGTAGGTGGTCCAACCGGCCTGGCCGCCGGCGAACGAGTCGCGGTACGGGAACGTGGTGCGGTTGTAGCTCGACGCGCTCGCCACCGAGTTCGTCGGGTGCGCGAAGGTCGCCGTGTAAGCGCCGTCGGTGGTCGGGAACAGGCCGGCGACGACGACCCCGAGCGCGAGCAGGGCCACGACCAGGGACCGCCACGGACGCCGCGTCCGCGCGGGTCCCGGGACCGTCGCGCTCACCGTGCGTCCTCCGCGGTCGGGGCGGCGGACCCGGCGGCGTCGACCAGCGGCGCGGTCGTCCGGCCGACGACGAACGCGACGACGACCGGGACGGCGCAGACTAGCCCGAGGACGGCCCACCCGGTCGGGGACAGGTCGAGCCGCGACGCGACGTGGAAGACGCCGTCGGTGTCGCCCGGCACGGCGAGTTCGGCGGTCCCGCCGCTCACCAGGTGCGCGGACCCGCCGTCGGTGACCGTGGCGCGGATCGGGAGCACGCCCGTCGACACGACCCGTGCGACGCCGTCGCCCGTGTCGGCCGAGGTGCCGAGCAGCTGGAGCGCCACGAACGGCCGCAGGACCGCGCCCACCACCGCGACCGACAGGGCGGCACCGAACAGCCGCAGTGCCGACCGGAGGTCGCCCGGGGCGAGGAAGCCGGTGGCGAACCACACGAGGGCCACCGCGGCGACGATCCAGGGGAGCGCGCGGCCCGCCCACCCGACGACCGGCAGGACGGCGACGACCTGGCCGACGGTGTCGGAGGGGTCGAGGAGCCAGGCGTCGGGCGAGGCGTTCACGTCGCCCTTGGTGCGGATGCCCGACGGCCCCGACGCGTCGATCCGGTGCGTGTACCGGTCGCCGCCCGCTCCCGGACGGAAGGTGATGACCTCGCCCACCGCGAGGCCGCCCGCCGTCGCCGGCCGGGTGACGACGAGGCTGCCGACGGGCGCCGCGGTGCCCATCGACGGCGTGCGGACGTCGAACACCCGCACGCCCGACAGGGCTGCGATCGTCAGGGCGCCCACCCCGAGCACCACGAGCAGCAGGACCACCCCGACCCGGACCGAGACGCCGGTGCCCCGCCCTCGGCGACGACCGCGCGCGGGCAGCACGGCGACCCCGGGGCCGTCGACGACGACGGTCCCGGGGCTCCGGAGGCTGCTCGTGCTCATCGGCTGTCAGGGATCGACGACGGCGTCGTCGACCGTCCCGCTCAGGCGGTGAAGGTCCAGGTGAGGGGCTGGGAGAGCGAGAGGCCGGCGGTGTTGTTGGCCGAGTTGGCCGGCAGTGCGACGGTGATCTTCGCGGTCCGCACCTCGGACGGCTGCAGCGGGTACGGGATCGTGGTCGACGTGCCGGCGAGGCTCGCCGGGGTCGTCGCGTCGGGCAGCACGTCGGCGTCCAACCACTTCATGGTGACGATCACCTTCTGGCACAGGTCGACGCTGCTCCCCGACGGGGTGGTGGCGCAGGAGCCGCCGGACAGCGTCATCTGCTTCGGCTCCGCCTTGCCGCTGTTCTTGAAGGTCACGGTCGTGGTCTTGCTGTCGCCGGGGCGCAGCGTCTGCCCGCTGTACAGGTTGGGCGTCGAGCACGTGGCGGAACCGGAGGCATCGGTGGTGCAGGTGGTGCTCGACCCGGCCTCGTTCGTCTCGGCGACGTCGACCGACGCGGTCGAGACGGTGTTGTTCGGGTGCAGGAAGCTCGCGGTGTACGCCGAGAGGGTGCCCGAGAAGGACATGGACAGGGCGATGGCAGCTGCGATCCCCGCGCCGATGACGAGCGGGCTGAACCGCTTGCGACCAGCGGTGGTCGCGACGACGTGCTTGGACATGGCTGTGCTGTACCTCCGAGAGGCCCGGGTCGGGTCAGGGACACCGCGCGCGACCCACTGGCCGGCGCACGGAGCAGCGCCCCCGGGGATGGGCGCTGCGTACTGAGTGGTATTCAGTCCTGCACGCGACTGTAGGCACGCTCAGGCCGCGCCGTGTCCCCCAGAGCGCGGGCAGACAGGTCCGTGCATCCCTCGGCCGAGGGGTGTCCGGGGCCGGTCGTGCCCCCGGATCAGGGGGCGATCCAGCCCGGCTCCCCGAGGAGTTCCTCGACCTCGCGCACGAGCCGAGCCGCGTGGAAGCCGTCGGCGGCGGCGTGGTTCACCTGCAGGGCCATCGGCAGCAGCACCCGGTCGCCGACGGTCCGGTACCGACCGAGCGTGATGATCGGCAGCAGGTGGTCCCACCCGTCGGCGATGTGCAGGGCGAAGCCGGTGAACGCCGTCCAGGGCAGGCTCGACACGTCGAACACGTTCCGCGGGCGGTCCTGCTGCGGGAACATGCGGGTGTCGTGCCGGTACTCGGCGATGGTCGCGACGGCGTCGTCGTGGAACCGGCGGAAGTCGGCGTCGTGGCGGACCACCAACCCCGAGAACGTCTCGGTCTCCGTGTGGAACACGGTGAACTCCGGGTGGACCACGTCCCACACCGCGGGGGATCCGTCCGGCAGGAGCTGCATCCGGAACTCCGGGTGCCGGTTCACGACGGTGCTGATCGCCCAGAGCTGCGCGGGGTAGGTCCGCACACCGGCACGACGGACCGCGTCGACGAACCGGGTGGCGTCGAGCTCGACCGTCATCTCGTACGAGCAGGGCACCCGCCGCCGGTAGTGCTCGAAGTGCTCACGCCGGGCCCAGCGGTCCGTGTCGATCGGTTCGAGGTGTGCGTCGGACGGGGTCATCGGACCAGCATGGCCGTCGGTGCCGCAGCCGCTCAGTCCGTCGGGTGCACGAGGCAGAACGGGTGACCGGCCGGATCGAGGTACACCCGGAACGTCGCCGTCCCGGAGCCCGTCGCCGTCGCCCCGATCGCCAGGACCGCGGTCTCGCCCGCGTCGAGGTCGTCGACCTTCACGTCGAGGTGGCTCTGCTGCGGGACCGCCTGGCCCGGCCACTCCGGCGCGCGGTACTCGTCGACCCGCTGGAACGCGAGGATCGGACGGTGGTCGGTGAAGGGGAGCGCGACCTCCGCCCAGTCCTCCTCGAACTCGACGATCTCCCCGCCGAGCAGCTCGGCGTAGAAACGGGCGAGGGCGCGGGTGTCCGAGCAGTCCAGGACGACGACGTCGAGTGTGCCGATCATGGCCGTCACGCTAGCCCCGTCAGCGCGCCGTTGCCAGGGCCTTCGTGATCCGCTGCAACGAGACCGTCTCGGCGGTGCCGAGCTCCTGCGCGAACAGGCTCAGCCGGAACTCCTCGAGCATCCACCGGGCGTGCACGAGTTCCGGGTGGGCACCGACGGCGGGTGGGAAGCTCCCACCGGCGTCGATGTACCGGTCGGTCGCGACGGTGACCTCGCGCATCCACGTCGCGTCGCGACCGGGGTTCTGCAGGAGCTTCTGGACACGTGCCTCGACGCCCTGCAGGTACACCCGGACCCGCCGGAGCCGGTCGAGCCCCGCGTCCGAGACGAAGCCCGGGTACACGAGGCGTTCCACCTGCTGGCGCATGTCCGTCAGGGCGCCGAGCAGCGACATCGAGTTCGCCTGCTTGAGCGCGCGCTCCGCGGACCGCTGCGCGGCGAACACGGCGGCGAGCTCGGAGACGGCCGCGAACATCGTGTCGACGACCGTGGCCGACACGGCGTCACGGACGGCCTCGAACCCCGCCTTCGTGAACACCAGGCCGTCCGGGTGCGCGCGACGGATGCCGGCGTCCACCACGGCCGCGAGCACGTCGTCGAACAGCGCCGCCGTCGACGGGTACGGGCTCGCGGCGAGCGCGAGCTTCTCCTGCGCGGTCAGGTGCGACTGGATGTACGACACCGGCGAGGGCACCGCGAGCATCACGAGCCGCCGCACCCCGGCGGGCATCCGGACCTGGCGGTCCGCCGGGGTCGCGAGCAGCTGCACGCCGACCGTCGCCTTCGGCCCCGAGCCCTCCTCCACCAGCGCCGGGTAGGCGCGGATCACGCCGCCCGCCTGCTTCGTGTCGAGGGTCTGCGGCAGGTCGTCCGTCGGCCACGTGGTGAGACCGGAACGCTCCACCGTCCGACCGGCGGTGGCGTCGGCGACCTGCGCCGGGCCTCCCGGTCGGTTCCGCCCGCGTTCCTGCGTCGCCCGGGCGACGCTCTCCTGGGTGCGGTCCTTCAGCTTGGTCTGCAGCGCCGACAGGTCCTTGCCGGCCTCGACCCGCCGCCCGCGTTCGTCGACGACCGCCCACGTGGGCAGCAGGTGTGCGGGGACGCGGCTCAGGTCGAAGTCCGACTCGGACACCGGCACGTAGGTCATCCGCTGGATGGCCTTGGCGAGGGTGGCGCGGAAGGACTCCGTCGGCTCGGTGGGGGCGTCGTCGGGCAGCTCGGCCACGATCTTCTCGGCCCAGTCCGCCGCGGGCACGACGTTCTTGCGGATCTGCTTCGGCAGCGACTTGATGAGCGCGGTGACGAGCTCCTTGCGCAGGCCGCGCACCTGCCAGTCGAAGCCCTCCTCACGCATCCGGGGGAGCAGCGCGAGCGGCACCTGGACGCTGACGCCGTCGTCCTGGGCTCCCGGCTCGAAGCGGTACCGGATGGCGAGTCGCTGGTCGCCGCTCCGCCACTGGGTCGGGTACTCCTGCTGGTCCTGCGCGGCCTCGGCGGCGTCCTCGTCGAGCAGGTCGGACCGCTGCATCGTGAGCAGGTCCGGCTCGTCGCGTCGCGCCTGACGCCACCACCCCTCGAAGGCGCGGGTCGTCGCGACGTCGGCGGGGACGCGGGCGTCGTAGAACTCGTAGACGTTCTCGTCGTCGAGCAGGATGTCGCGGCGCCGGGTGCGCTCCTCGAGCTGCTCGAGTTCCTTGCGGAGCTTCCGGTTGGCACGGTCGAACGCCTGCTGGGAGTCCCACTCGCCCTCGACCAGGGCGTGCCGGATGAAGAGCTCGCGGGAGTGCTCCGGGTCGATGCGGGAGTACTGCACCCGACGACGCTGCACGATGGGGACGCCGAACAGCGTCACCCGTTCGTACGCGACCACGGCGCCCTGCTTCTTCTCCCAGTGGGGTTCGCCGTACGTGCGCTTCAGCAGGTCGCCGGCGAGGGGCTCCACCCACGCCGGGTCGATCCGACCGACGGTGCGGGCGAACAGCCGGCTGGTCTCGACGAGCTCGGCGGCCATCACGGCGTCCGGCTGCTTCTTCGCCAGCACGCTGCCCGGGAAGACCACGAAGCGGGTGTTCCGGGACCCGAGGTAGTCGCGCTTCTCACGGTCGCGCAGACCGATCTGGCTGAGCAGTCCGGACAGCAGCGATCGGTGCACCGCATCGCCGTCGTCGGAGCGGGACTGCCCGACCCGGACGTCGACCTGCTTCGCGGCGCGGGAGAGCTGCCGGTACAGGTCCTGCCACTCGCGGATGCGCAGGTGGTTGAGGAACTCGGCCTTGCACAGGCGGCGGAAGGCGCTCGACGAGAGCTCCTCCTGCTTGTCCTCGATGTGGTTCCACAGGTTGAGCAGCGTGAGGAAGTCGCTGGTGGGGTCGGCGAAGCGGGCGTGCAGCTGGTCGGCGTGCGCACGCTTCTCGAGGGGACGCTCGCGCGGGTCCTGGATGCTCAGGGCGCTGACGACGGCGATGACCTCGCGGCCGACCCCCTGGCGCCCGGCCTCGAGCACCATCCGTCCGAGCCGGGGGTCGATCGGCAGACGTGTCAGCTGCCGGCCGGACTTCGTGATCCGACCGTCGGTGTCGACGGCGCGGAGCTCGCGGAGCAGGTCGAGGCCGTCCTTCACGCCGCGGGAGTCCGGCGGCTGCAGGAAGGGGAACGACTCGATGTCGCCGAAGCCCAGGGAGATCATCTGCAGGATCACCGCGGCGAGGTTGGTGCGGAGGATCTCCGGGTCCGTGTACTCGGGCCGGCGGCCGAAGTCGTCCTCGGAGTAGAGCCGGATCGCGATGCCGTCGCTCGTGCGCCCGGCACGCCCGGACCGCTGGTTCGCGCTCGCCTGGCTGATCGCCTCGATCGGCAGCCGCTGCACCTTGGCCCGCGGCGAGTACCGCGAGATGCGGGCCGTGCCGGTGTCGACGACGTACTTGATGCCGGGGACCGTCAGGCTCGTCTCCGCCACGTTGGTCGCCAGGACGACCCGGCGACGGACGCCCGGGGTGCTGCGGCGCTCGAACACCCGGTGCTGGTCGGCGGCGGACAGCCGACCGTAGAGCGGCAGGACCTCGGTGCCCGGGTAGCGCTTGCCCTCGATGGCGTCCTGCGCGTCGCGGATCTCGTTCTCGCCCGACAGGAACACCAGGACGTCGCCGGGTGCCTCACGGTCGAGCTCGTCGAGCGCGTCCGTGATGCCCTGCATGACGTCGCGGTCGTCGGGCGTCCGGCCGCCGCCGCTGTCGTCGGTGCGGGGGTCGTCCTCGTCGTCGGAGCCACCGGAGCCGTCGGCGTCCTTCGGGTCCTCGGCGACGAGCGGCCGGTAGCGGACCTCGACCGGGTAGGTGCGGCCCGAGACCTCGATGATCGGGGCGCCGCCGAAGTGCTCCGAGAAGGACTGCGGGTCGATCGTCGCACTCGTGATGATGAGCTTGAGGTCGGGACGGCGAGGGAGCAGCCGCTTCAGGTACCCGAGCAGGAAGTCGATCGTCAGCGAGCGCTCGTGGGCCTCGTCGATGATGATCGTGTCGTAGCGCTTCAGGTCGCGGTCGAAGTGGATCTCGTTGAGCAGGATGCCGTCGGTCATCAGCTTCACCCGGGTGTTCGACGACACCTTGTCGGTGAACCGCACCTGGTAGCCCACGAGGTCGCCCAGCTCGCCGCCGAGCTCCTCGGACACCCGCTCGGCGATGGTGCGGGCGGCGATCCGGCGGGGCTGCGTGTGGCCGATGTGCTCGCGCCCGAGCTCGAGGCAGATCTTCGGCAGCTGGGTCGTCTTGCCGGACCCTGTGGCCCCGGCGACGATGACCACCTGGTTGTCACGGATGGCGGCCGCGATGTCGTCCCGTCGCTGCGAGACCGGCAGCTCCGGCGGGTAGGTGATGACGAGCGGCGAGGAAGACATGAGCATTCCAGGATACCGTCACACGGTCTGTGCGGCGAGTTCCGTGACCGACCGGGCGGGCAGCGCGCACACGCGGTCGTGGCAGACGAAGGCCGCGGGGTCGAGCGACGCCCGCTCGTCGAACAGTGCGAAGCCAGCCGCCGACCAGTCGCGCGCCTGCTCCGGGGTCACCCGTGCGACGACGGTCCCCGGCCGACGGGCGCCCCTGACGGCGTCGCGCAGCGGGTCGTGCGGGTCGGAGGCGACGACGACGACCTCGCGCGACGGCCGCTGCAGCGCGAGGGCGACACCGAGGGCATCGGCGTGGCCGAGCGGCCGTTCGGTCCCGGTCACGGCACGGTCGGCGACGAGTCGGGTCGCGGCGACGCGGTACCCGTCGTCGCCGGTCAGTGCCGCGAGGGTCGCCGCAGCGGCGGCCAACGCCACCGTGCCCGACCGCACCGCGGTCTGCGGCTGCTCGCCGGTCGCGGTGCACGCGGCCGCCAGGACGGGGTCCACGTCGAAGCGCCCCGCGACGCCGTCGTCCACCAGGGACCGCGCCGCGACGGCGAGTCCGGCGTCCCCGGTGACGAGCGCGAGTTCGAGCAGCCCCTCGGCCAGGAGCCCGACGTCCTCGACGGTCGGCGGCGCGCTCGACGCCCCCCGCGAGGTGCCCGACCGGACGACGACGTGGCCGTCGCGGACGTGGGCACGCAGGACGGCGTCGGCGGCACCGCGGGCGAGGTCGACCATCTCGTCGTCGCCGTGGCGGGCGCCGGCGATCGCGAGCCCCCGGATCGCCAGGCCGTTCCAGCCGGTCAGGACCTGGTCGTCGAGGGGCGGGGGATCGAGCAGCGCGCGTTCGGCGAGCGGACGGCGGTACCACTCGCCCTCGACCCGCCGTCCGTCGATCGTCGACTCGCTGTCCTGCGCCGCGACGAACGCCCCGTCCTCGCGACGCAGCGTGTCGCGGAGGAAGTCCGCGATGCCCCGGGCCTGCTCGGCACCGGCGACCGCGAGCAGCCCCGCGTTGTCGTACAGCATCCGCTCGTAGTGCGGCACGCTCCAGTCACGCCGGGTCGCGTACCGGAAGACGCCGCCGTCGGCGTCGGTGAGCTCGGACCCGCGGATCGCAGTCAGCGACCGGTCGAGCAGCGCGGCGGCCTCGGCGTCGCCGTCGGCTGCCGCGTCGCCGAGGAACTCGAGCAGCGGTGCCCCCGGGAACTTCGGTGCGCCGCCGAAACCGCCGTACGTGGTGTCCTCGGACCGCAGGAGCTGGCCGGTGACGGCGCGGACCCGGTCGACGGACGGGAGGCGCGGGTCGCCCCCGGCGGGTTCGTCGCCGACCAGCGCGGCTGCGTCCGACTCGGCTCCCTGCCGGATCGCGGTCGCGATCGCCGTCGCGTTCGCGTCGACCTCGTGCCGGCGCTCCGTCCACGCGTCGAGCACCGCCGCCAGGATCTGCCGGAACGCCGGGACCTGGCCGACGGGGGTGGGCGGGTAGTAGGTGCCGGCGAAGAACACGTGCCCGTCGGGCGTCAGGAACGTGGTCAGCGGCCACCCGAGTTGCTGGGTGAACGCGCTCGCCGCGGCCATCAGGCTGGCGTCGACGTCGGGGTTCTCCTGCCGGTCGACCTTGACGGCGACGAAGTCGCGGCGGAGCAGCGCACCGACCTCGGGGTCGGCGAAGCTCTCGCGAGCCATGACGTGGCACCAGTGGCAGGTGGCGTACCCGACGGAGACCAGGACGGGCACGTCGCGGCGCCGGGCCTCGGCGAAGGCGTCCGGCCCCCACTCGCGCCAGTCCACCGGGTTGTCGGCGTGCATCCGCAGGTAGGGGCTGACCGAGGTGCCGAGTCGGTTGTCGTTCATGGCTCCCAGCGTGCCCCGTCCCGACTGGGTGGGTCGCCGTCTCGGAGGATCTGTGGACGGTTGCCGCCCGTCCACAGGGACCACCGGGGGATCAGGCGGGCAGCCACCCCGTGAGCGACGCGAGGTGGCGCGCGACCTGCTCGGGCGTCCGGCCGTCCGTGTCCACCCGGGTGACGGCGTCCGGGGTGGCCGTGTCGAGCCTCCTGGCCGTCCGCGCGCTGTGCGCGAGCTGCGCCGACGGGACCACGCCGCCGGACCGACGGCCCAGCCGCTCGGCGGTGACGTCGTCACCGGCCCGGAGCAGGACGGCGGTGACCACGGGGTCGTCGCCGACGGCGGCGGCCAGCCGGTCCTGTTCGAGCACGGACACCGTGTTCGTGAACACCAACCGGTGGTGCCCGAGGTCCCGGTACGCCGACCAGAGCCGGGCGAGGTTCCGCTCGGCGAGGCGGAGCCCGGGG
Source organism: Curtobacterium sp. MMLR14_006 (assembly GCF_001864985.1). Lineage (NCBI taxonomy): Bacteria > Bacillati > Actinomycetota > Actinomycetes > Micrococcales > Microbacteriaceae > Curtobacterium > Curtobacterium sp. MMLR14_006. Next base: position 38,723 of record NZ_MJGU01000023.1, read on the forward strand.
TGTGCGACGCGCGGTGCCGGGTGGGCGAGGTCGAGGACGTCGCCCTCGATCACCGCGTGGTGCACGTCGGCGCCGACGAGCAGGTCGTGCAGGGCCTCGGCCACCGTCGACTTGCCGACACCCGAACGCCCGCCGAGGAACAGGACCTCGGGGCGGCCGGGCGCGACGTCGGCCACGGTCAGCCCAGGCCGAGGGAGAGCAGTGCGAGCGCGGCGTCCTCGGGGCCGTAGTCGAACATGCGGTCCCAGAACGGGTCGGCGGCCCACGGCACGTCGCTGCCCGCCGGGACCGCGTGGGCGGTCTCGACGAGCCAGTCGAGCTCCGGCAGGACGGCGGACGCGAACGTCGGCGGCTGCCACCCGAGCGCCCGGGCGGCGGTGGTGTCCAGGACGAACGGCGACGGCGACGACCACGGCGTGGTGCCGACGAACGCCGGCGCGTCCTGGTCGAGCAGGACCTCGTCGAACCGGTGGTCCAGGTGTGCGGCGATCGTCCGGACGATCTCGAGCGCGTCCGGGGCGGTGTCGTCCGCCACGTTCAGGATGCGACGGTCGGGCGCGTCGGCGACCAGGCGGACGAGCGAGCCGATGCCGCTCGCGGCGGTCGTGTGGTCGACGCTGCGGCCGGCGTCGGCGAGCAGGACGCGCTCGCGGCCGTCGAGGACCCGGCGGACGACGAACCACTCCCGCGGGCGGCCGATGCCCACGCCGTACACCTTGGACGGGCGCAGCACCGTCACCGGGGCGCCGTGGTCGAGCAGGACCTGCTCCGCGGCGACCTTCGCCGCACCGTAGCCGTCACGACTCGTCGGGTCGCCGTCGCCCGCGGCCACCGTGGGCTGGAGCTCGGTGACGGCCCCGCCGAACACCGGCTTGTCGAGGGAGTTCGCGTGCCGACCCTGCTCGTCGACGTAGACGGAGCGCGACGAGACGAACACCGAGGACCCGACGTCGTCGAGGAACGGCAGGAGCTGCACGGCGTCGTCACGGGTCAGGCCGACCGTGTCGACCACCAGGTCCGCTCCCGGGCGCAGCAGGCCGCGCAGGGTGCTCGTGTCGCGCCGGTCGCCCGCGGTGAAGGTCACGCCGCGTGCGGTCAGGGCGTCGGCGGCGGGGCCACCGCGTCGGGCGAGGACGTCGACCTGCCAGTCGTCACCGCCGCGGCCGGAGACGTCGAGGAGCTCACGCGCGACGGCCGAACCGATCCCGCCGGTACCGCCGAGGACGACCGCGCGTCTGCTGCTCATGTGCCCACGCTAGCCGTGCCGGGACGGTCGCACGTGCCGGGTCTGCCGGGTCGGTCTCGCCGGGCGCCGGGCCGTGGTCGGCCCGGTCGGCTGCCGGGTCAGGACGCGAGCGCCTCGGGCTCGTGCCGCCACCAGTCGGCCAGCGACCCGTCGTACACCCGCACCCGGTCGTGCCCCAGCACCGTCAGCGCGAGCGCGTCGACGCACGCGGCGCTGCCGACCCCGCAGTAGGTGACGATCTCGTCGTCGCCGATCACGTCGGCGAACGCCCGCGCCAGGGCGGGACCGCGCAGGTACGTGCCGGTGGTCGGGTCGAGCAGCGAGTCGGCCGCCACCGAGGTGCTGCCCGGCACGAGCGGCGGGTGGTCGTCGCCGAGCGCCGACGCGGGCGCCGCCAGGACCAGTGACGCGGGCTCGTCGCCGGACACGGCCCGCAGGACCCGGTCGCGGTCTGCCCAGAGCGGACGCTCCTGACCCGCCAGGAACGCGCGGTGCGGCAGGGCGGAGTCCGCCGGCGAGGTGTGGAGGGCACCGACCCGCACCGGGCGCCCCTCGTCACGCCACTTGGCGAACCCGCCGTCGAGGACCGCGACGGCGTCGAAGCCGAACGAGCGGAAGATCCACCAGAGCCGTGCGGACCACTCACCGCTCCCGTCGTCGTAGACCACGACGGTGGCGGTGTCGGTCACGCCGAGGGCTGCGGCGGCGGCCTCGAACCGGTCGGCGTCCGGTCGGGTGAAGGGGAGCTCGGCGTCCGGCGTCGAGAACGCTCGGATGAGGTCGGCGTACCGGGCCCCCGGTACGTGGCCACGCTGCTCGTGGGCGTCCCGCGCGCTGTGCCAGGTCGTCCCACGCCCGGCACCGTCCGTGTGCACCGAGGCGTCGAGCACGATGAGCTCGTCAGCACCGAGGTGGTCTGCGAGCCACTGCGTCGACACGAGCGGCGAGGTCAGGACGGGGGCCATGCCGCACACCATAACTCCGACCCCTGACGGCTGCGAGGGGAACGGACACACGGCGCAACGGGGTGTCGGGACGGGCGCTTCGGTCGGTCGGTGCGCTCCCCCGTTCTGGTGCCACCCCGGCCGGTTCGTGCTCGGTATGTTGGTTCCCCGGATCACCCGGGGGAGGGCCACCACGTGAGCACGCGGGAACAGCACGTCGGATCAGGGACCGCGGAGGCCTTCGCGGACCGTCTGCAACGGCTGCGCCGCGCTGCCGGGGACCCGTCGTACGGGGACGTCGCCGCCCGAATCACCGCACGCCGAGTCGCCGTCGGGACACCGGAGGCGGCGGCTCGCATCGCCCGGTCCACCGTGTACGACGTGTTCCGACCCGGGCGGACCCGACTGAACGTCAGCCTCGTCGGCGAGGTCGTCCGTGTCCTCGGCGTCGCGGACGGCGACGTCGAGGAGTGGCAGCGCGCGGCGCGCTCGCCGGTGGTCGCGCGTCCGGGGCCGGGACCCGCAGGACCCGTCCGACCCGAGGTCGGTCCGGCTCCGTCCGCCCAGTCGGAGGCCGACGAGCGGCCGACCGGGAGGCCCGGGTCGGCTCGACTGACCAGCTCGGCCTCCGCGGTGGTCGCGTCGTCCCTGCGCCGGTGGCCGGACCGGTTCCGCCACGACCTCGACGCGGGTTCCGTCGTGCTGCTCGTCGCTGCCGCTGTCGGACTCGACCTCTTCGGCGCCAGCGTCTCCGAGCAGTTCCACCTGCCGATCTGGCTCGACACGATCGGCACCGCCGTCATCGCCCTCCGACTCGGCCCGTGGGCAGGCGCCGGGGTCGGTGCCGGGGCGGTGCTCCTCAACCAACTCGCCCACGGGCCCACCTCCTTCTGGTTCGCCCTCGTCGGCGTCGTGGCCGGTCTGCTCTGGGGTGCCGGCGGCCGGTTGCGGGGCCTGCAGCGGTCATCCTGGCGGTTGCTCGTGCTCGGCCTCGTGGTGGCCGTCGGGTGCACAGCGGTGGCGACGCCGGTCACCGTCCTCGCCTACCAGGCGTCGGTGACGCACGGTACCCAGGCGTACATCGACCTGCTGTCGGCAGCGGGCGACGGTCCGTGGGTCGCCGTCGCCCTGGCGAACCTCGGAGCGTCTGTCCTCGACAAGGTCCTGACCACCTTCGTGGCGTTCGCGTTGCTCGTGCTGCTCGAGCGACGGATGACGCGCGCACAGGGGACTCCGCTCCCGGACTGAAGCGCTGTCCGGGTTTGTGCGGACAGCGGTCCGGACACCGGTCCGGACACGTCCGCACACCTACGGTCGGCGGTGTGAACCAGCTCCTCTCCACGACGGCCTCGGCGGTCGCGCTCGTCGGCGGCATCGTGCTCTTCGTCGCGCTCTTCACGCCGCGACGGTTCCGGGCGCGTCGTCCGGCCCGTTTCGGGATCGGCTTCGGCCTGCTCGGGGTCTCCGCCGTCCTCTGGACGGTGGCGGGGCGGAGCTGACGGTGCGCTCGACGAGAGGAACGAAGATGAGCGGTCCGCTGGAGACCCGACGGCGGAGGTTCGCGCGTACCGCGGACATCCTGGTGGTGGTGCTGACGATCCTGAACGGTCTGAGCTGGGTGGTGGGCGGCCTGACTTCCCCCGCATGGTTCGCCGTGGTCCTCGGCCTGGCACTCGCCGGCCGGGTGACGCGAGACCACTTCCGGCCCCGGTCGGGCGTGCTCGGCACCATCGTGGCCGTCACCGCGCTCGCCACCGCGGTCCTCGGCGGGATCGTCACGGCGTCGTCGTCGCCCGTCGCCGGCCACGTGCTTCCTGTGCACCTGCTGTGGTCGCTCGTGATCGTCGCCGCGACGATCGCTCGCCCGGTCGTCGCGACGAGCATCCGGACCGGCGCCGCCGCCGACACGGCCAACCGCATCCGTGCCGCCGAGGAAGAGCGGATCCGGTCCAACCGTGAACGGGAACTCGACCACGTCGCCCGCGTCGAACGCGACCGCAAGTGGGCAGCGCGGCCGTCGGGTGACGGCGAGCGCACCGGGTACGAACCGAGCGAGCTGGTCGACGTCGAGATCGGGCCGAACGCCTGGATGTACGGGGAGCCCGGTGCCGGCCTCGGTGGGTCCGGCTTCGACGCGCGCGCGATCGAGCGCGGGCGTGAGGGAGAGGTCAACTTCGCGAAGGTCCTCGAGCAGCGCGGCCTGCTCGGACGCTTCGCGACGTTCTGGTCCGTGCACATGCCGGACGAGGGCGTCGGAGCGAGCAAGCAGTTCCAGACCGACATCGACTGCGTGGTGGTCACCGGCTCCTCGATCTGGCTCGTCGACGTGAAGAACTACGACCAGGGCGGCGTGCGCTGGACCGTCGAACGTGAGGACCCCCAAGGCCGTTCCTCGGCACCGACGCTCATCGCGATCGACCTGCAGACCGAGGGCGCGGTCGGGCACCCGCGCAAGATGTCCGGGAACATGAAGCTCGCCCGCGAGCGTTTCGGCCTCAAGATGCGCAACCTCGGCATCCGGACGATGGTGAAGCCCGTCGTCGTCATGATGCCGCGGGACGACGGCCTCGGCCGGATCCAGGACGTCGCGTGGCCGGGGGACATCCCCGCGGCCGGCCTGCCGGACCTCCTGCGCTGGCTCGAGGACGAGCCGGACTTCGTCCCCTCCGACGAGAACGCGAGGCTCCTCGTCCCGATCCTGTCGGCGCTGCTCAAGGACGAGAGCGGCTCCGCGCCGGTCGTCGGAGAGCGCCGGCGTCCGTCGCCCGCGGCGACACCGACCCGCACCGTGTCGACCGCCCGTGCCACAGCCACACGACCGGCGACGGCGCCGAGCACGACCGAGGACGCCGGGTCGCGCAGTTGCTCCTCGTGCGGAGCGACCGTGACCGCGGAGATGGGCTTCTGCGAAGCGTGCGGGGCGGCGTGACCACCTGGTTGCTCGAGGTCGAGGTCGACGACCTCCGGGCCGCACTCGCGCACGTCGCCCCGTTCGCAGCGGCTGCGAACCCGTCCCCCTGGGACCGCATCCGCATGCACGTGCTGTTCGAGGGCGGCGTGGCGGACCTGCACCTGCTCGCCGGGTCGGACCGGAACCTCGCCGACGGAGCGATCGCACACGTGAGCGGGCGGACGCTCCGCGAACGGGACGACCGCGTGTTCTTCGGGACCGATCTGGTCCGTTCGGTCAGTGTGTCGTTGCCCTCGAGCGGCCTCGTGCAGATCGGCGTCGACCCGGGCGCGGTCTCCGTCCGCCACGTCGCGGACGGAGCGGTGGTCAGCACGTCGGCGGTCGTCGCGCGGATCAGCGTCGGGTGCTTCCCGACAGGAGCGGGGTGGCGGACCCTCGTCCCTGCTTCGCGCTGGACCAGGGGCGGACGAGCAGAGGTGTTCGAGGTGTTCGAGGACGACTACAGCTCGGAGCTGGTCGAAGCTGCGCCGACCGCGGTGGTGGTCGCCCCGGTGACGGGTCCGTCGACGACCGACACCGCACCCGGCGCGCCGGCGCCGACGCCCGCGAAGGCCAGGCCGGTCGTGATGCCGTCCCTCCCCGCGCCCGCAGCCGACCCCGCGCCGCGACGGACGCCCGTGCCGGCTCGTCGGACGGGTCACCTGTCAGCGGACGGCCGACGGTGAGCGTCGGACGGATCAGGGACGTCGAGCAGGTCCTCCGGCTCACGGTCGGTGCCCTCCGCCGTGCCGTCGCCAGGACCGACGGGTTCCGAACCTCCGACGGCTCGGGTGTGCTGGACGGCGTTGGCCTGTGGGTCGACGAGGGCACTCGTGTCCAGCTGATCGCGTCGGACGGCGTGCACGTCGCCCTCGAACCGGTCCTCGACGCGGTCCCGATCCTGACGACCTGGCTGACGTTGCCGCCGAGCTTCGTGGTCGAGCTCACCGGCCACTTCGGCGACGACGACGAGGTGTCCATCGGGCTCGGCTGGGGCGAGGACGGTCGGCAGGTCGTCGTCCAGGGCGCCGCCGACGAGCCGGTGCTCCACCAGGCGATGTGGACGTCGCCGCGTCTGCTGGAGCACCTCAAGGGCTCGTACGCGTTCTTCGGCGACGGGGAGGCGAGTCTGGTGACCGTCGACCGGAACGCGTTCATGAAGACCCTCGTGACCGCTGAGGCCGTCGAACCGTCATCGATCGTCACCCTCGCCCTCGCGCCCGAACGCGTCCTCGTCCGGGGCGCCGCCGGGTTGCTCGGCGATCCCGTGGCGGGGATCCTCGCCGGCCGACCCCGCCGGCTGCACGTGCCCGTCGAGCGGCTCCGTGCAGCGGTGCGCTTCGTCTGTTGGACCGCCGAACAGCGGTACGACGCCGTGGCGCTGCAGGTCTCGGGCGACGGATCGCGCGTGCGACTCTGGGGGACGGACGCCGACGGTGCGTCGGACGGTCCTGAGTGCTTCGTGCGGACGAGCTCCGACGAAGCCGGTGCTTCGCTCCGACGGATCGCTCGCGACGAACAGGCGGCTGGCCGGGAGGAGGCCGAGCCGGACGACGGGCTCGAGGTGCTCTCACCGCTCCCGCCGGCACAGGGGCCCGAAGCCGTCGCCGCCGTGCTCGCGGAGCTGGACGCGATCGTCGGGCAGGCCCAGCTCAAGGCGCAGGTGCGCAACGTCGTCGCGCAGGCGGAGCTCGTGCAGCTCCGCAGGGAGAAGGGCTTCCACGGCGAGCTGACCGCCGGACACCTGCTGTTCGTCGGGCCTCCCGGGACCGGGAAGACCACCATCGGCCGACTGATCGCCCGGCTCTACCACGCGCTCGGGTTCCTGCCCACGGACACCCTCGTCGAGGTCGACCGTGCAGCCCTCGTCGCAGCGCACGTCGGCGGCACCGAGGAACGCACGACCGCCGCTGTGGAGCGGGCGATGGGCGGCGTCCTGCTCGTGGACGAGGCGTACGCCCTCACCAGCGGCGGCGAGAACGACTTCGGCCGACAGGCGCTGGACACCCTGCTCAAGGCGCTCGAGGACCGCCGCGGGTCGTTCGTCTGCATCGCCGCCGGCTACCCGGCCGAGATGGACGCCTTCACCGCGGCGAACCCGGGCATCGCCTCGCGGTTCCCGCAGCGCATCGAGTTCACCCCGTACTCCGCGGACGAGCTCGTCGCGATCGCCGTGCAGATGGCGTCGGACTCCGGTGCCGTCCTCACCCACGAGGCGGTCGAGCGGCTCGGGCTCCGACTCCGCGAAGCCGAGGTCTCCGGTCGCTTCGCGGAACGCACGTGGGGCAACGCGAGGACGGTGCGGACCGTGGTCGACCGAGCGGCCGCCGCTCGGGACGCCCGCCTCAGCGCGCTGCTCGCCGGTGCGCCCGGACTCGGGGGCGACACCATCGACGGAGCCGCCCTCGTCGAGATCCGGGAAGAGGACATCGTCGTCGCGTGCGACGACCAAGGTGTCGGCCGTCCGTCGGCCCCGACCGAGGACGTCGAGACCGTGCTCGCGGAACTGCGCGCCCAGATCGGGCAGGACCAGGTCGCCCGGCAGGTCGAGTCGCTCGTCGCCAACGCCCGCGCGGCTCGTGCGGCGGCCGATCGTGACGAACGTGCGACGGTGCCGGACATCCCGCACCTGCTCTTCACCGGTCCGCCCGGCACCGGCAAGACCACGATCGCCCGGCTCATCGCGCGCCTGTACCGTGCGCTCGGGCTCCTGCCGGGTGGCACCGTCGTCGAGGTTGACCGTGGCGACCTCGTCGCCGGGTTCGTGGGACAGACCGCGACGAAGACGACCGAACGGATCGACGAGGCGATGGGCGGCGTGCTCTTCGTGGACGAGGCGTACGCACTCACGGCCGGAGGCGACGCCTTCGGGCGGGAAGCCGTCGACACGCTGCTCAAGCGGATGGAGGACGACCGCGGCCGGTTCCTCGTCATCGCCGCCGGGTACCCGGAGCCGATGAGGGACTTCCTGCGGTCGAACCCAGGACTCGCCCGGCGCTTCCCGACGACCGTCGAGTTCCGGTCGTACTCGGCCGAGCAGCTCGCCGAGATCGCGACCTCGATGGCGGCGGCGAGGAACGAACGGTTCACGGAGGACGCCGCACAGGTGCTCCGCGCCCGGTTGTCGGGGGCCGAGCGCGCCGGCCTGTTCGCCCGGGCCGACTGGGGGAACGCCGGAGCCGTCCGGAACCTCGTCGACGAGGCGGTCCGGGTCCGCAACACCCGCGTGTTCGCCGACGATCGCACCCCGCCGGTCGGTGCCGGCCTCGACGAGCTCGACGCGTCGGACGTCGAGGCGGCGTGCAGGTCGGTCCTGGCGGACGACGGGCCGGCCGTCGAAGCGGTGGGGGACGTCCTGGCGGAACTCGGCGCACAGATCGGGCAGCCCGGGGTCAAGGTCCAGGTCGAGTCACTGATGGCCGGGGTCCGCGCCCAGCAGGCGCGTCTCGCCCGGGGCATGTCGACCGGGCAGTCCCTGGTCGAGCACCTGGTGTTCACCGGCCCGCCCGGGACCGGCAAGACGACGATCGCCCGGCTGCTCGCGCGGCTGTACCGCGCACTCGGCGTCCTGCCGTCCGGACACGTCGTCGAGGTCGACGCCGCGGGACTCGTCGCGGGCTACGTCGGTCAGACGGCGACGAAGACGGAGGAACGCATCGCGGAGGCCCGGGGCGGCGTGCTGTTCATCGACGAGGCGTACACGCTCGCCGGCGACCGGGACAGGAGCTTCGGGCAGGAGGCGATCGACACGCTGCTCGCTCGCATGGAGAACGACCGGGGAGCCTTCATGGTGATCGTCGCCGGGTACCCCGACGAGATGGCCGGGTTCCTGCGTTCCAACCCCGGACTCCCGTCGCGCTTCACCCAGACGATCGCGTTCCGCCCGTACTCGTCCGACGACCTCGTCGGGATCGCGGAGCACATGGCGGTCGGAGCGCACGAACAGGTCACCGAGGACGCTCGCGAGCTGCTGTTGCGCCGTCTGACGGCAGCGGAGGCGGCCGGACGGTTCTCCGACCGGGAGTGGGGCAACGGGCGTGCGGTGCGGAACATCCTCGACGACGCCGTGCGTGCCCGGGACCTGCGGTTGTTCGCGGATCCGTCGTCCGAGCCGACGTCGGACGAGATGGTGACGATCGAGGCCGTGGACATGACCGTCGCCGCCGACGCTGCTGCGCTCCCGGCCGGGGTCCCAGCAGCCTCCTGACCGAGCGGGCGAGCGGGTAGGCGGGGCAGTGGGGCAGCGTCGGGCCCTGGCCTCGGGAGCGCGCGGCGCGGGGTCCGCGACAGGACACGCGTCGATCGACACGTGGTTCGTCGGATCATGCACGCACAGAGGTTGCGCGCGCGTATTCCGTCGGACCACCTGTCGTTCGACCGGTGGTTCGTCGCACCATGCGCAGGCATGCGCCCGGCCGCCCCGCCGCCCACCGCCCCGCGTCACGGCCCGCCGCCCCACTGCCCGCCGCACGCACGACGGCCCGCCCCGGTCTCCCGGGACGGGCCGTCGCAATCGTGCTGCGGTGGATCGGCGTCAGTGAGCCGCGGCGGGGATGCTCCCGGTCGTGGCGGACCCGGCGCGGGCGAGCCGCTCGAGTCGCACGGACTGCCGGTTGATGAGCAGGCCACCCGCGAGGGCGACGAGCACCAGCACACCGGCCGAGATCCCGAAGGCCACGTGGTAGCCGTCGAGCACGGCCTGGGCCTGCTGCAGCTTCGTCGGGGCCGCGTTCAGCCCGGACAGGCTGTTCGCGACGACGTCGGCGAAGATCGTCGAGAGCAGCGCCGTGCCGATCGAGCCGCCGATCTGCTGCATCGTGTTGACCGTGGCAGAGGCGACGCCGGCGTCGGCGCGGGCGACCCCCGTCGTCGCGGTGTTCATCGCGGACGAGAAGATCGTGCCCATGCCGAGGCCGATCACGATGAGCGCCGGCAGGACGGTGCCCGCGTAGGAGCTGTCGAGGTCGGTGCGGAGCAGCAGGAGCAGCCCGGTCGCGGCGACCAGGCCGCCGGCGAAGATGAGCACCTTCGGGCCGACGCGCGGCAGCAGGCGGCCGCCGATCTGCGTCGCCGAGATCATGATCGACGCGGGCATCGGCAGGAACGCTAGACCGGTCTGCAGCGAGCTGAACCCGAGGGTCTGCTCGAGGTAGTAGGTCAGGAACAGGAAGATGCCGAACATGCCGATCGCGACGAGGCCGATGGCGATGAACGAGCCGCCGCGGTCGCGGTCGAGCACGACGCGCAGGGGGAGCAGCGGGTGGGCGACCCGGGTCTCGATGAGCACGAAGGCCGCGATCAGCAGGACACCGCCGGCGAGCATGACGATGGTGAGCGGGGCGTCCCAGCCGTTGGTCTCGGCGTTCGAGAAGCCGTAGACGACGCCGACCAGGCCGAGGGTGATGGTGAAGACGCCGGCGACGTCGATGCGGGGACGCTCGACCTTCGGCGGGCGCTCCATGAAGACGAGGGCGCCGATCACGCCGAGGACGGCGAAGACGACGTTGACGTAGAGGCACCAGCGCCAGGACGCGTACTCGGTCAGGACACCGCCGAGCAGCAGGCCGATGGCCGCACCCGAACCGGCGATCGAGCCGAAGATGCCGAACGCGCGGCCGCGTTCCTTCGGGTCGCGGAAGGTCGTGGTGAGCATGCCGAGCGCCGACGGGGCGAGCAGCGCGCCGAACACGCCCTGCAGCGCGCGGGCGGCGACGAGCAGGCCGAACGAGTCGGCGAGGCCGCCGAGCACGGAGGCGAGCGCGAACCCGACGAGGCCGATGATGAACGTGTTCTTGCGTCCGAACAGGTCGCCGAGGCGTCCGCCGAGCAGCAGGAGCGACCCGAAGGCCAGCGAGTAGGCGGTGACGATCCACTGCCGCTGGTCGGTGCCGAAGTCGAGGTCGGCCTGGGCCGAGGGGAGCGCGATGTTCACGATCGTCGCGTCGAGCACGACCATGAGCTGGGCGAGGGCGATGACCGCCAGGGCGATCCAGCGGCGGCTGCTCTTGGCGGGGGTGGTGCCCGGAGTCGTGGGTGCTGCCCCGGTGGGGGTCGGCACGGTCTGTTCTGCCGTCACGGCAGCCTCCTTCATGAAGGTTGGAGGGGGACTCGGAGCGCGCACCGTCGGGCACTCCGAAAGGAGAGGGGTCGAACCGGATGCACTGCATCCGCTTGTGGTCAGTGTAGACCGAAACGGAGGAACCGCATCCACTTGTTCCCAGATAGTTCAACTAGGTTCGTCCTCGTGAGCACCACCGAGTCCGCGTCCGACCTCGAGCGACCGCTGCGCGCCGACGCCGCGCGCAACCGCGAGCTCATCCTGCAGACTGCGCGGAAGTGCTTCGCCGAGCGCGGGCTCTCGGTCACGCTGAACGACATCGCGCACGAGGCCGGCGTCGGCGTCGGGACGGTCTACCGCCGGTTCGCCGACAAGGACTCCCTGATCGAGGCGCTGCTCGCCACCAAGTTCGAGGCCATGAACGAGGCCGCCGCACGCGCCGCCGATGTCACGGACCCGCGCGAGGCACTCCGCGTGTACCTGATGGGCGTGTTCGAGTTCCGTGCGCGGGACCGCGCCCTCGCTGACGCCATCGTCCGCGCCGGCAAGGCCCGTCCGTCGATCGTGCTCGAGCGCGACCGGCTCGAGCGTCAGGTGGCGACGATCATCGGCCGCGCCGAGACCGCGGGTGTCGTCCGTGCCGGCTTCGACTACCGCGACCTGCCGATGCTCACGACGATGGTCGGCTCCGTCGCCGACGCGACCCGCGCCCACGACCCGAACGCCTGGCGACGGTACGCCGAGGTCATCATCGAGGGCGTGCTGCCCCGCGGCGGCACCGGTGCTGCCGAGCCGATGCTCGGTGCGCCCCTCGACCGCGAGTCGATCGAGCGCGCCCTGCACGCCCAGCCCTGACGCGACGGCGCGACCGGGACGCGAACGCGCAGACGCGCGAGCGCGCATCGCGGCGCGAGCACGGCCCTCGTGCCCTCGTGCCCTCCTGCCCTCCTGCCCGAACGGACGAACGGACGAACGGACGGACGGACGGACGAACGGACGAACGGACGAACGAACGGGCAGGCGGACGGACCGGCAGGCGGACGGACGGATGGCCGGACGGACGGGAGGCACGTGCCGGCGCCGACCCGCGCCTCCCGTCCGACGGTCCGACGGCCGGTGCGCGACCGGTGCGCCGGTCAGGACCCGCGCGCTACAGCCAGCTCGGCACCCAGTAGTGCGACCGGACGAAGTCCCACGGCACCTGCATCGCCGTCCACATCGGGTACCAGTAGACCGATGCCAGCACGACGACGCCCAGGTACACGCCCACCCACACGACCGCCCGGGTGCGTCGGCGTCGTGGATCGTCCCGCGAACCGAGCACCAGCGCGATCGCGGCGGCGAGCGCCATCACCATGAAGGGCTCGAAGGCGATCGTGTAGAACTGGAAGACCGTCCGGTTCGCGTACGCGAGCCACGGCAGGTAGCCGGCTGCGACCCCGAGCAGGACGAAGCCGTACTCCCAGCGGCGGCGCAGGACCCAGAGCACGAGCAGGGCCACCGTCGCCACGACCGACGCGTACCAGATGAACGGGTTCGCGATGCCGGTGATCGCCGCCCCGCACCGGTCGACGACGCAGCCGTCCTGGCCGGCGCTCGTGCCGAGGTAGTACATCGACGTGGGGCGCTGCATGACGAGCCAGAGCAGCGGGTTCGCCTGGTACGAGTGCGGGGTGTGCAGGCCGATGTTGAAGCCGTAGATCTCGGTCTGGTAGTGCCACCAGTTCTGCAGGCTGTCCGGCACCCAGGCGAGCACGCCGGTCCACCGTTCGCCGCCGCCGGCGATCCAGTTGCGGTCCCAGCCGTCCTTCGACACGAACCAGCCGGTCCACGACGCCAGGTACGTCACCGCGGCGACCGGGACCGTGAGCAGGAACGACACCGGTGCCTGCTGCAGCAGCGCGCTGGACGACCAGAACGCCACCCCGGCACGACGGCGGGCCATCATGTCGCTCAGCACGGAGTACACGGCGAAGAACGCCAGGAAGTACAGACCGGACCACTTCGTGGCCGAGGCCAGCCCGAGCGCGAGCCCCATCGCGAACAGCCACGGGCGCCACCAGAGCACCGGACCCCACAGGGTGTCACGACCGGCGGCGGCCCGGCGGGCGACCCACGCGTCGAGTTGCCGCTGGCTGCGTCGGCGGTCGAGGAGCAGCGCACCGAAGCCGAGCACGACGAAGAACGTCACGATGCCGTCGAGCAGCGTGACCCGGGACATCACGATCGCCTGGCCGTCGAGCGCGAGCAGGCCGCCGGCGAGCGTGCCGACCAGGGTCGAGCGGAACAGCGACCGCGCGATCACCGCCGTGAGGAACACCGTCGCGATGCCGAGCACGGCGACGGCGAAGCGCCACCCGAAGGCGTTGTCGGGGCCGAAGAGCAGCATGCCGAGGCCGATGAGGTACTTGCCGAGCGGCGGGTGCGCGATGAACTCGGCGGCGCTCGTGAAGATGTCCGTCTCGCCCCGGACGAACCGGTCGTCGGTCGTCGGGGCGTCGTCACCGCTCGGGTTCGCCGGCCAGGTGCCCTCGTAGCCGAGGTGCACGACCGACCAGCCGTCCTTGACGTAGTACGTCTCGTCGAACACCAGCGCGTGCGGGTTGCCGAGGTTCACCAGCCGCAGGACGGCGGCGAGCAGCGTCACCGCGAGCGGCCCGGCCCAGCGCCACAGGGCGACGCGCTGCGTGGTGGACAGCACCCGACCCCACCAGTCGTCGAGGCGCGAGCCGACCGGCCCGACCGGCCCGTCGGGCACGGCCGTGCGGTCGTCGGTCAGCTCGCTGGTCATCGAAAGAGCATCTTACGGAGCCACCGCGTGTCCCCGCTCGGACGGCGGTGCACCCACAATGGGTGGGTGATCGTCCTCGCAGCAACGCCCATCGGCAACCTCGGGGACGCCTCGCGCCGTCTCGTCGAGGCCCTCTCCAACGCCACGGTCGTCGCGGCGGAGGACACGAGGACCGCCATCCACCTCATGCGTGCCCTCGGCATCGAGAACCGTCCGCGGCTCATCGCCCTGCACGAGCACAACGAGCGGGCGAAGGCGTCCGAGGTCGTCGAGCTCGCGCGTGACGAGGACGTCGTGGTCCTCACCGACGCCGGCATGCCCGCGATCAGCGACCCCGGCTTCCCGCTCGTCGAGGCGGCGGCAGCGGCCGGGGTCACCGTCACGGCGCTGCCCGGGCCGTCGGCCGTGCTCATGGCGCTCGCCGTGTCCGGACTGCCCACCGACCGGTTCACGTTCGAGGGGTTCCCGACCCGCAAGGCCGGGGAGCGTCGCCGGGCGTTCCAGGCGCTCGCGGGGGAGCAGCGGACGATGGTGTTCTTCGAGTCGCCGCACCGGCTGGCGGAGACGCTGGCCGACATGGCCGTCGGGTTCGGCGGCGACCGCCGCGCCGCGGTCTGCCGTGAGCTCACGAAGCTCTACGAGGAGGTCCGTCGCGGCTCGCTCGACGAGCTCACCGCATGGGCGTCCGACGGGGTCAAGGGCGAGATCTGCATCGTCGTCGCCGGAGCGGCCGAGGCGACGGAAGAAGCGACGCTCGACGACGGCGTGCGGCTCGTGCTCGAGCGGGTGGCCGCCGGCATGCGCATGAAGGAGGCCGCGGCGGCGGTCGCGGACGCGACCGGGCTGTCGAAACGCGACCTGTACGAAGGTGCGCTCGCGGCGCGGTAGACGGCCGGGTCGTCCCGGACGGGAGGCGCGGGTCGGGCCCGACACGGGCCTCCCGTCCGGTTCTCCACAGGCCGGGCGCGGGGCGCGTCATGCGGCTCGTGCGCGCCCGTAGGATGGTCGGCATGTCCGACGGGTCCTCGTTCAGCATCACCACGCCGATCTTCTACGTGAACGACGTGCCCCACATCGGGCACGCGTACACCGAGGTCGCCGCGGACGTCCTCGCACGCTGGCACCGGCAGCGCGGTGACGACACCTGGCTGCTCACCGGCACCGACGAGCACGGGCAGAAGATCCTGCGCACCGCCTCGGCGAACGACGTCACGCCGAAGGAGTGGGCCGACCGCCTGGTCAACGACGCCTGGAAGCCCCTGCTCGACACGGTCGACGTCGCGAACGACGACTTCATCCGCACCACCGACGAGCGTCACGAGCGCGGGGTGACGGCGTTCCTGCAGAAGCTGTACGACGACGGCTTCATCTACGCCGGCGAGTTCGAGGGCTTCTACTGCGTGGGCTGCGAGGAGTACAAGCAGCCGGGCGACCTCGTCGCCGGCACCGGGGCGTACGAGGGCCAGCAGGTCTGCGCGATCCACTCGATCCCGGTCGAGGTGCTGTCCGAGCGCAACTACTTCTTCCGGATGTCCGACTTCGAGCAGCGCCTGCTCGACCTGTACGAGTCGAACCCGCTGTTCATCCAGCCCGAGAGCGTCCGCAACGAGATCGTCTCGTTCGTCAAGCAGGGGCTGCGCGACCTGTCGATCTCGCGGTCGAGCTTCGACTGGGGCATCCAGATCCCGTGGGACAGCGACCACGTGCTGTACGTCTGGTTCGACGCCCTGCTCAACTACGTCACGGCGCTCGGCTACGGCACCGACGACGACGAGGCCTTCCGTTGCCTCTGGCCGAGCGTGCACATCGTGGGCAAGGACATCGCCCGCTTCCACGCCGTCATCTGGCCGGCGATGCTCATGGCCGCCGGTCTGCCGGTGCCGGAACGCGTGTTCGGCCACGGCTGGCTGCTCGTCGGCGGCGAGAAGATGTCGAAGTCGAAGCTCACCGGCATCGCGCCGTCGGAGATCACCGACACGTTCGGCTCCGACGCGTTCCGCTACTACTTCCTGCGCGCCATCACCTTCGGGCAGGACGGCAACTTCAGCTGGGAGGACATCTCCGCCCGCTACCAGGCAGAGCTCGCCAACGGCTACGGCAACCTGGCGTCCCGACTCGTCGCGATGCTGCAGAAGTACCGCGACGGCGAGGTCCCGGCCCGCGGCGACCTGACCGGGTCCGACCAGGCGATCGACAGCCTGGCCGTGTCGGTCACCGAGCGTGCCGACGCCGCGATCGCCGCCTTCGCCCCGCACGAGGCGATCGCCGCCGTGTGGGAGCTCGTCGACGCCCTGAACGGGTACATCACCGAGCAGGCGCCGTGGGCCCTCGCGAAGGACGACGCGAACCGCGAGCGCCTCGACACCGTCCTGACGACCGCGCTCCGCGGCCTCGGCACCGTGACCGTCCTGCTGTCCCCGGTGATGCCGAAGGCCACCGAGAAGCTCTGGGCCGCGATCGGCGCGGGCGGGTCCGTCGCCGAGCAGCGCGTCGACCGTGCGTACGAGTGGCAGGGCGCCTCGCACGTGGTGCCGCTCGAGAGCGGGCTGTTCCCGCGCATCGAGCAGGTCTCCCCGTGACCGACGCCGAGTCGCACGTCCGGTCCCGCGGGGACGGGTCGTCCGGTGGCTCGAAGCGCGACCTGACGTACCCGCCGCTGCCGCAGGCGCTCGTCGTGCCGGTCTACGACAACCACACCCACATGGAGATCGCCGACGGCGTCGGTGACGGCGGCGACGGTCCGCTCGACTACCGCGAGCACCTCGACCGCGCGTCGAGCGTCGGCGTCCGCGGTGTCGTGCAGGTCGGCACCGACCTCGCCACCTCGGAGTGGTCCGCGTCGATCGCCGCCCGTGAGCCCCGGGTCCTCGCCGCCGTGGCGCTGCACCCGAACGAGGCGCCCGTGCTGCAGGAGCAGGGGCTGCTCGACGAGCACCTCGCCGGGATCGAACGGCTCGCCGCGCTGCCGCGGGTGCGGGCGATCGGTGAGACCGGCCTCGACTTCTTCCGCACCGGCGAGGACGGCCGCGATGCCCAGGTCCGCTCGTTCGAGGAGCACATCCGCATCGCGAAGGAGCACGACCTCGCGCTAACCATCCACGACCGCGATGCGCACGACGCCGTGGTCGAGGTCCTCGACCGGGTGGGCGCGCCCGAGCGCACCGTCTTCCACTGCTTCTCCGGCGGACCCGACCTCGCCCGGCTCTGCGCCGAGCGCGGCTGGTACATGTCCTTCGCCGGCACCGTCACGTTCAAGAACGCGGCGCCGCTGCGCGAGGCCCTGCTGGTCGCACCGCGCCACCTGGTCATGATCGAGACGGACGCCCCGTTCCTGACACCCACCCCGTACCGCGGACGGCCGAACGCGCCGTACCTCATCCCGCTCACCCTGCGGTCGATGGCGGAGACCCTCGGCACCGACGCCTCGATGCTCGCGGCGCAGATCGCGTCGAACACCGAGCTCGTGTACGGCGCGTGGGACGCCGAGCCCGTCACGGTGGACGAGTAGCCGTGGGCGCACTGCTCGGCCCGGCGGAGATCCGGGACCTCGCGGCCGAACTCGACGTCACCCCGACGAAGAAGCTCGGCCAGAACTTCGTGCACGACGCCAACACCGTCCGACGCATCGTGTCCGTGGCCGGCGTGACGCCGTCGGCCCGGGTGCTCGAGATCGGGCCGGGGCTCGGGTCGCTCACCCTCGGACTCACCGAGACCGGCGCACCCGTCACCGCCGTCGAGATCGACAAGCGCCTGGCCGCCAAGCTCCCCGCGACCGTCGCCGCCATGCAGCCCGACGCCACGCTGACCGTCGTGCAGCAGGATGCCATGACCGTCGCCGCGTCGGACCTCGACGTCGAGCCGACGCACCTGGTCGCGAACCTGCCCTACAACATCTCGGTCCCGGTGCTGCTGCACCTGCTCGCGACCTTCCCGTCGATCGAGCGCTCCCTCGTGATGGTGCAGGCCGAGGTCGGGTACCGCCTCGCGGCCGGACCCGGCAGCAAGGTCTACGGGTCACCGAGCGTCAAGGCCGCCTGGTACGGCGCGTGGAGCACCGCGGGACTGGTCAGCCGCCAGGTCTTCTGGCCGGTGCCGAACGTCGACAGCGTGCTGGTGGCGTTCGACCGGCACGAGCCCCCGGGGGATGAGCACCTGCGGTCGCAGGTGTTCGCCCTGGTCGACGCCGCGTTCCAGCAGCGGCGCAAGATGCTGCGGCAGAGCCTGTCCGGCGTGCTCGGCGGCAGCGGTCCCGCCTCCGAGGTCCTGACGGCCGCGGGCATCGACCCGACCGCCAGGGGCGAGGCGATCGGGGTGGACGACTTCGTGCGGCTCGGACGGACGGTCCTCAAGGCGGCGGAGTAGTCCGTCCCTCTTCCAGTCCGGCGACATACGAAATGTTTGGGCGCGGCCGTTCGACCTCCTTACCGTTGAGCGCATCAACGAAGGAGACATCATGCGGCCCACTGACTCGCCTCGCCCCTCTCGAAGTGCCCTGACCGAGGAACAGATCGTCGAAGGTCGTCTCCGCGCGCTCCGGCGAGCGGAACCCGACGGAGTGCGTTCGTCGAGCGCGACCACAGCAGCCGAGCGCCAGGCGCTCTTCGCACGGACGCCACGGCCTGAAGGAACGTTCGAAGAGCGCCGCGAGCGTCGGCGGCGTGCGATGGAAGCGATCGATCCGGACTGCCGGGTCGTACCGATCGAGCGGTTGCACTGGGTGTCTTGACCGTGTTCGCGTCTCTCGGACCCGATGACTTCGACGAGCACCGGGTCTTGGAGTTCGACCGATGCTCTGGGCGACCCGCTGCAGTCCTCGTGGAGACGAGTTTCATCGAGTGCGTTCTCCACCGCGCGGAGCCACAACATGCCCGAGCCGCGGCGTTCTGGGACCATCTCGACCTGGCCGACACGAGCATCGTGTACAGCGGGTTCGCCGAGTTCGAGATCTTCGAATCAGCGCAACGCGAGGGACCGCAGGCGACACATCAGCACGGCACGGCCTGGCGGGACCTGCTGAGTTCGACCCAGATGCACTGGGCCAGTGTCGATGCGGTCGCCGATGATGTCCCGGACCTCATGGAAGCGTTCGGTCTGACCGCTGCGGGTGCCGTGCACGTCGCCACGGCCGAACACTGGGAGGTCGACGGCTTCGTGACCGTCGACCCCTCGTTCGCTGTGGTGGACAAGGCGCGCCTCCCGCTCATGATCGACGCTGCGGGAGCACAGCACGCGCGACAGCTGCGCATCGGTCGCGGCTCGTGACTCTCCGACAGCCGCACCGCCATCGACGCGGACCGGCCGGGCCCTGCACGACCACAGTGCGATCGAACCGCGTCGGTGCGCGGCGCCGGTGCACTCCGGTTGTGCGGGGCGACGCACGCGACGCGAGCGCCGCCCCGGGAACCCAAGTCAGTGCTCGCGGGACGCCATCATCTCGAGGATCTGCTGGTGGTTCCCGTTGCGCTCGGCGAAGCGCAGCGGCTGCACGTTCTGCACGAGGACCTCGGTCGCGTCGCCCGCGCGCAGGATCGCCATCACCTCGTCCGCGAACTCGTCGAGCGGCATGCCCCCGAAGTCCGCGCCGCCCATCAGGTCGGTCCGGACGGCGGGCGGTGCGAGCTCGAGCACCTCGACCGACGACCCGACGAGCTGCTGGCGGAGCGTCTGCGTGTAGGAGTGCACGGCGGCCTTCGTGGCGCTGTAGGTCGGGGTCGCGGTGAGCGGCACGAACGCCAGGCCCGACGAGACGGTCATGACGGTGGCGGTCGGCTGCTCGAGCAGGTGCGGCAGGAAGGCGTCGATGAGGCGGATGGTCCCGACCAGGTTGGTCTGGATCGTCTCGAGCGCGTCGCCGATGTGGTCGGGGGAGCGCAGGTCCTCGTTGCGCATGATCCCCGACATGGTGACGAGCGCGTCCAACGACGGGTGGTCCGCGAGCACCGCAGCGGCAGCGGCCTCGATCGACGACGCGTCGGCGACGTCGATCTGCACGGTGCCGAAGCCGTGCTCGGCGGCGAGGGAGTCGAGGAG
Organism: Curtobacterium sp. MMLR14_006; assembly: GCF_001864985.1. Lineage (NCBI taxonomy): Bacteria > Bacillati > Actinomycetota > Actinomycetes > Micrococcales > Microbacteriaceae > Curtobacterium > Curtobacterium sp. MMLR14_006. The sequence continues at coordinate 58,742 of NZ_MJGU01000023.1, forward strand.
TTCCTGTCGGCGACCGCCGATGACGACGGTGCTGCCGTCGGCCTGCAGTCGCTGGGCGAGGGCGAGGCCGATGCCCGAGGTCGCGCCGGGGATGAAGACGGTGGAGTTCGTGGTGTCCATGACGACCACGATGCTCCGCGGTCGCTGCGCCATCCAGAGCGGGGTCATCGGGGGATCCGCGATCCCTGGCACGGCACGCGGTGCCGGACCATGATCGAGGCATGGACCGTGCCGCGCTCGCAGACTTCCTCCGCCGTCGCCGCGAGCTGCTGCGCCCGGAGGACGTCGGCCTCGGGCAAGGGCCGCGCCGTCGGACGCCGGGGCTCCGCCGCGAGGAGGTCGCCGCGCTCGCCGGCATGTCCGTCGACTACTACACGCGCCTCGAGCAGCAGCGCGGTCCGCAGCCCTCCGAGCAGATGATCGCGGCGATCGCACGGGCGCTGCGCTGCAGCCTGGACGAGCGCGACCACCTGTTCCACCTGGCGGGGCAGAACGCACCGACCCGGATGCGCCGTGCCGACCACGTCGACCCGGCGATCCTGCGGGTGCTCGACCGGCTCGAGGACACCCCGGCGATCGTCGTGAGCCACCTCGGCGAGACCCTGGTGGAGAACCGGCTCGCGGCGGCGCTCCTCGGCACCTCGGTCGGGCTACTGGGCAACGAGCGGTACCAGGCGTGGCGGTGGTTCGTGTCCGGCGGGGAGCGTGCGAAGTACGCTCCGGAGCAGCACGAGCGGCTCGGACGGGTGGTGGTCGCCTCGTTGCGGGCCTCGGTCGGGCTCGCGGGGCCGGGCGACCGTCGGGCGACGGAGCTCATCGCGGAGTTGCAGGCCCGCAGTCCCGAGTTCCAGGAGATCTGGGCCATGCACGAGGTGGCCACGCGCTGGTCGGACAACAAGACGATCGTGCAGCCCGAACTCGGTCGGATCACCGTCGACTGCCAGGTGTTGCACACCGACGACCAGGCTCAGGCGCTCCTGCTGTTCACCGCGCCGCCCGGCACCGAGGACGCGCAGAAGCTCGAGCTCCTCGGTGTCGTCGGACAGCAGACCTTCGCCGGCTGACGGCGCGTCCAAGGTGCTCGGCCGTACCGACGGCCCCGACGGCCCCCACGGCCCCACTGCACCGGCAGAGCGACAGGCCTGCCGGAAGCTGCGCCGTCCGTGCTGCGGAAGCGACAGTCTGCCGCGAACAGTCGGCGGCAGACTGTCGCTTTCGCGAACAGCACCAGCAGGAGCAACAGCACCAGCACCAGCACCAGCGCCAGCACGAGCAGCACCACCGCGCCACCCACGACCAGCACCACTGCACCCCGCACCGCAACGCCGCGTCACACACCTGGCAGCGTGCGGGTGACCGTGCCTAGGGTGGGGCCGTGAGCACTCCGCGCGTGTACGTCATCCACGAGAACCCCGAGTGGTTCCCTCCGCTCGCCGCGGCCTTCGAGGCCGAGGGCGTGCCGGTGCAGGAGGTCCTGCTGACCGAGGGCCAGATCGACCTCGCGGCCGATCCGGAGCCGGGCGTCTACTGGTCCCGCATGTCGGCGAGCTCGCACACCCGCGGCCACGAGCACAGCAAGGAGTACACCCGGGCGGTCCTCGGCTGGCTCGAGCGTGCCGGCCGCCAGGTCGTCGGCGGCAGCCACGTGCTCGAGCTCGAGGTGTCGAAGGTCGCCCAGCACGGGCTCCTGCAGCAGGCCGGGTTCGACGTGCCCCGCACCACCGCCGTGTTCGGCACGACGACGCTCAAGGACGCCGCCCGCACCTTCACCGACGGGCAGGACGTCCCCTTCATCACGAAGCACAACCAGGGCGGCAAGGGCCTGGGCGTGCGGCGGTTCGACTCGCTCGCCGAGTTCGACGCCTACGTCGACAGCCCCGAGTTCGAGGCCCCGGTCGACGGCATCACCCTGCTGCAGGAGTACCTGACGGCCCGCGAGCCCTTCATCACCCGCGTCGAGTTCGTCGGCGGCGAGTTCGTCTACGCCGTCCGCGTCGACACGAGCGCCGGCAGCTTCGAGCTCTGCCCCGCCGACGCGTGCGAGGTGCCCCAGGTCATCGCCGGGGCCGTATGCGACGTGCCCGGCACCGAGACCGCGGGGGCGCCCCCGGCGTTCAGCGTCCGCACGGAGGTCACCGCCGAGCACCCGCTGGTCCAGCAGCTCCGCACGTTCCTCGCCGACCAGCGCATCACGATCGCGGGCGTCGAGTTCATGGAGACGACGGACGGCCGCACCGTGGTCTACGACATCAACACGAACACGAACTACAACCCCGCGGTCGAGGAATCCGCGCCGGCCTCCGGCCCGCGCTCCATCGCGCGGTACCTCGGTGGCCTGCTGGCGACGCAGTACGCGGCGCAGCTCACGGCCTGAGAACGCAAGACCCACCGGACTGGAGGCCCGTGGCGGGCCCGCCACGGGCCTCCAGTCCGCCTTCCCACACCCCCAAGGAACCATCGTGCGATTCGGATACTGGACCCCGCTCTTCGGCGGCTGGCTGCGCAACGTCGACAACGAGAACATGCCGGTCACCTTCGACTACGTGAAGCGCCTGGCGCAGCGCGCCGAGCGGATCGGCTTCGACCTGACGCTCGTGCCGGAGCTCAACCTCAACGACATCAAGGGCACGGCGGCGCCCTCGCTCGAAGCATGGTCGCTCGCGGCGGCGATCGCGGCGACGACCGAGCGCCTCGAGATCATGGCGGCGATGCGTCCCGGGTACCACCTGCCCGCGGTGACGGCGAAGCAGGCGGCGACGATCGACGACATCTCGTGCGGCCGGTTCACCTTCAACGTCGTCAGCGCGTGGTGGGCGGAAGAGGCGAAGCAGTACGGCGGGATCTTCTCGGAGCACGACGACCGGTACAAGCGCACCGCGGAGTTCGTCGAGGTCATGAAGGGCCTGTGGCGGGAGACCCCGTACTCGTTCTCGGGCGAGTACTACGACATCGAGAACGCCCACCTCGAGCCGAAGCCCCGGGTGACGCCGCGCATCTACGCCGGTGGCGAGAGCGAGGCCGGCAAGGCCGCGATCACCGGGTACGCCGACGCCTACGTCACCCACGGCGGCACGGTCGAGGAGCTCCGGACGAAGATCGCCGAGATGAAACAGCGCCGGGTCGACGCCGGACTGCCGCCGTTCGAGGCGTTCGGCATGGCCGCCTACGTCATCGTCCGCGAGACCGAGGAGGAGGCGCAGGCCGAGCTCGCGCGGATCACCGACGTGCAGCACGGCACTGCGTACGAGTCGTACCAGGACTTCATCTCGAAGTCGCAGCTCGAGCACGTCCCCTCGCTCGAGGACTACTCGGTGTCGAACCGCGGTCTGCGCCCCGGGTTCGTCGGGACGCCGTCGCAGGTGGCGGCCCGCATCCGGGAGTTCGAGGACGTCGGGGTCGACACGCTGCTGCTGCAGTTCTCGCCGCAGCTCGAGGAGATGGACCGGTTCGGCGAGCAGGTCATCCCGCTCGTGCGGCAGTCGGTCGGGGCGCAGTCCTGATGGGTGCCGTGGAGACCAACGCCGAGGACGGCTGGGCGTTCGAGACCCGCCAGATCCGCGCCGGCTTCAAGGCCGACCCGGGCTGGGGCGCGAACGTGCCGCCGATCGCGCAGAGCGCCGCGTACGTCTACCCGTCGGGTGAGGACGCCGCCGCGCGCTTCATGCTCGACGCCCCCGGCCACACCTACACGCGGGTGAACAACCCGTCGGCGGCAGCGCTCGAGCGTCGGATCGCCGACCTCGAGGGCGGGATCGGTGCGTTGGCGCTGGCGTCCGGGCAGGCGGCGACGTCGCTGGCCGTGCTCGGTGTCGCACGGGCCGGGGACCACGTGGTGTCGAGCGCCTCGCTGTACGGCGCGACCTACACGCTGTTCGCGTCGACCCTGCGGGACCTCGGCATCACCTTCACGTTCGTGCAGGACCCGACCGACCTGTCCGAGTGGGCGTCGGCGGTGCGTCCGGAGACGAAGGCGTTCTTCGGCGAGTCCATCCCGAACCCCCGCGGGGACGTCCTGGACTTCGCCGGGGTGGCCGGCGTCGCGCACGAGGCCGGTGTGCCGCTCATCGTCGACAACACCATCGCGACGCCCTACCTGGTGCGGCCGATCGAGCACGGCGCCGACATCGTCGTGCACTCCGCGACGAAGTACCTGGCCGGACACGGCAGCGCCATCGCCGGGCTCATCGTCGACAGCGGGAACTTCGACTGGGCGGCGCACGCCGCCGCCTACCCGCAGCTGGCCACGACCGAGCAGTCCGGGTTCGCGAACACGAACTTCGCCGAGAAGTTCGGGCGACGAGCGTTCATCCAGCGCACCCGCTCGAAGCTCTCCGCCGACCTCGGGCCCGCGATCGCACCGTTCAACGCGTTCCTGGTGCTGCAGGGCATCCAGACGCTGTCGCTCCGCATGGACCGGCACGTGTCGAACGCCGCCACGGTGGCGTCCTGGCTCGACGCGCACGACCAGGTCGAACACGTGCACTACGCCGGACTGCCGGACTCGCCGTGGCACCACCTGCAGCAGCGGTACGTGCCGGAGGGGCCGTCGGCGGTCCTGGCGTTCGACCTGGCCGGTGGGGTCGCCGCGGGCCGACGGTTCGTGGCGGCGCTCGAGCTCTTCGACCACGTGTCGAACCTCGGTGACGTGCGGTCGCTCGTCGTGCACCCGGCGTCGACGACGCACGTGCAGATGACGTCGGCGGAGCGGGCCGCAGCCGGGGTGGGGGACGGGCTCATCCGCCTGTCGATCGGCCTCGAGCACATCGACGACATCACCGCCGACCTGGCCCGGGGCTTCACGGCAGCCGCAGCGGGATAGGTTGGGGGCATGACCACGTTGGCCGCCCCGACCCGCGTGCGGACGCGCGCCCCCGGCAAGATCAACGTGTTCCTGTCCGTCGGTGCGCTGCAGGACGACGGCTACCACGACGTCGCGACCGCGTACCAGGCGGTGTCCCTGTACGAGGACGTCACCGCCGAGCCCGCCGACGACTTCTCGGTCACCTTCACCGGCCCGATCGACACGAGCACCGTGCCGGTCGACGAGTCGAACCTGGCGATCCGCGCGGCCCGGCTCGTGGCCGATGCGGCCGGTCACCGCGGCGGCGTCCGGCTCACGATCGACAAGCAGGTGCCGGTCGCCGGCGGCATGGGCGGTGGCTCGGCGGACGCCGCGGCGACCCTGCTCGCCGTCGACACGCTCTGGGGCACCGGGCTCGGGCGCGAGGAGCTGCTCCGCCTGGCGGCCCAGCTCGGCGCCGACGTGCCGTTCGCCTTCGCCGGGGGCACCGCCGTCGGCACCGGTCGCGGTGACGAGCTGAGCCCGGCGCTGGCCAAGGGGGAGTTCCAGTGGGTCCTCGCCCTGAGCGACGACGGCCTGAGCACCCCGGCCGTCTACCGTGCGCTCGACGAGCACCGCGAGCGGTACCGCGCGGACATCTCCCCGGCGCCGTCGCACCCCGTGGTCGAGGCGAACGTGCTGCAGGCCCTGCGCGCCGGCGACCCCGACCTGCTCGCCGACTGCGTGCACAACGACCTGCAGGCCCCGGCCATGCGGCTGCAGCCCCGGCTCGCGGCGACGCTCGAGCTCGGTGAGCGGTCCGGCGCGCTGGCGGGTCTGGTGTCGGGCAGCGGACCGACCGTGGCGTTCCTGGTCGGCGACCGCGACGCCGCCCTCGAGCTGCAGGTCGAGCTCAGCGCGGCCGGGCTCGTCGCCCTGCGTGCCACGGGCCCGGTGCACGGCGCCCGCGTCGTGCACTGACGACCGGCAGCAGCGTCAGCGGCTGTACTTCCAGATGATGACCGTGCCGGTGTGCCACCAGCGCACGACGTGGAAGCCCTGACCCTCGAGCGTCTCGGTCACCTGCGGTCGGATGTTGCGTGACTTGCCGCCGACGAAGAAGACCTCGTCGACGTCGTCGAGCCGCGCCGGGACGGTCGTCGCGATGTCGCCGTTGACGTTCCAGAGCTGTCCGCGCTCGGCGCCGGTCTGCGTCACGGCGAGGTCGCGCATGCCCCGGAACGCGTCGGGGTAGGTGTCGGAGATGGCCTGCGTGGTCGTCGTCGGGTGGCCCCAGACGCTGCCGTGGATGATGCCGACGTCGCCGTCGGTGCCCCAGTTGCGCTCCCGGTCGACGATGGCGGCGGCGGTCGCCCAGTGCGAGTCCTGCTTGGCGTGCGGCAGACGGACCTTCGTGCTCGTCGGCACGGACACGAGCACCATCGCGACGACCGCGAGCGCGAGCCAGCGACGGGGGCGGATCGCGGTGATCGCGAGGCCGATCAGCAGCGCGACGAACGGCAGGCTCAGGCTCGCGTACTTCGGCGTGTACAGGTGCTCACCCGCGGCGGTCGCCCCGACGAGCAGCGCGGTGGGCACGATGGTCAGCGGCACCGCGACGCGGACCGCCTGCATGCGGAGCACGTCGCGTGTGTCCGGGTGCGCGGCCCGCACCGCGCGTGTGGCCATGACGACACCGACGGCCATGAGCACCCAGGCGAGGGCCGCGTACGGCCACACCGCCCCGAACCAGGCGGTGGCCAGGACCTGCCGCGCGGTGGCCCAGCCGATGCCGGTGATCCAGCCGACCTGCTTGGTCTGCCCGGCGGCGAGCAGCACGAAGGGCGAGACGGCGGCGGCGGCCGCGACCGAGGCGACGGCCCAGCGCACGACCACCCGTCGGTCGACCATGGCCGGTGCCACGCGACCGGTGCGCGCGGTCACCGCGGCGGTGCGGCGGGCGTCCCGGTCGGCGATCCCGGTCCACAGGAGCACGACGCCGTGCGCGACGACGGCGAGCGCGAGGTAGACGTTGAACAGCACGGACACGGCGGCGACCGCGCCGTAGGCGACCCACCACCGGGTGGCGTGCCGGCCGGAGCGGGTGCGCCGCACCGCGGTCAGCCCGACCAGGGTCAGCAGCACGGAGAGGGTCGTGACCGTGGCGTAGGGCCGACCCTCGGTGCCGGCCCACGCGACGCGGGGGAGCACGAGGAACACGAGCCCCGAGACGACGCCGAGCCGGACACCGCCGAGACGACGGCCGAGGGCGACGACGAGCCCGGCGGCGACGCCGATCGCCAGGGCGCTCGGCAGGCGGAGCGTGAAGGGGGTGTAGCCGACGAGAGTGAACCACACGTGCATGAGCGCGTAGTACAGGCCGTGCACCGCGTCGACGTTCTGCAGCTCGGCCCAGAGCGCCGGCCAGCTGCGTTGCGCGCTCGTGACGGTGGCGGCCTCGTCGTACCAGACGGACGGCACCCAGGCGAAGGCCGCGGCCACCACGACACCGACGGCGCCGACGGTGAGCTCGGGGGTGCGGACGACGGCGTCGCGTCCTGCCAGGGCGAGGTCCCGCAGCCGTGCGCGCAGCGTCCGGGCCGACGACGTGTGTCGGACCGTGATGCTGCCGGTACGGGGGGAACTCACGACCGCGACGGTACCGACCTGCACTGGGCAACAGCAGAGTCCCGGACGAGGATGCTCACATGCGTCGGGGCGCCCGACGGGCGAGAATGACGGGATGGACCCCCTCGTCGAGCCCGCCGCCCCGCTGTCGCCGTGGCGCACCCGGCTCGGGTCGCGGACGGCCGCCCTCGCCGACGTCGGCGCGACCGGCCTCCGACGCCTGGCCGCTTCACGCGTCCTGGTGGTCGGGGCCGGGGGACTCGGCGCACCGGTGGTCGCCTACCTGGCGGGCGTCGGGCGGCTCACGGTCGTCGACCCGGACGTCGTGGACGCCTCGAACCTGGCGCGGCAGACGCTGTTCACGGCAGCCGACGTCGGGTCGCCGAAGGCCGAGGTCGCCGTCGCCCGTGCCCGTGCCGTCGACCCGGAGGTCGAGGCCGTCGCGGTGGTGGGTCGGTTCACCGCCGACCTCGTCGCCGGCCACGACGTCGTGGTCGACGCCGCCGACTCCGTCCTGGTCACCCGGGCCGTGTCCGACGCCTGCTCGGCCGCCGGTGTGCCGTTCGTCTGGGGCACGGTGCTCGGGCAGGACGGCCAGGTCAGCGTCTTCCACGACGCCGGACCGGACGCCGTGGACTTCCACGACCTGCACCCGGACGCCCTGCCCGACGAGGGCTCCTGCGCGCTCGACGGCGTCGTCCCGGCGCTCTGCGGAGCGGTCGGTTCGGTGATGGCGGGGCAGGTCACGGCGCTCGTCACGGGGTCCGGCGACCCGCTGCTCGGCCGGGTCCTGACCGTCGACGCCCGGCGCTGGCACTGGACCGAGAGCCCCGTCCGGCGCGGGCCCGCGTCGCGTCGCCCCGCTCCGGCGACGGAGCCGTCCGTGTCCCGGATCGCGCCGGCCGCGCTCGCCGCGCGGCTCGCCGACCCGCAGGACGGGGTCGTCGTCGTCGACGTCCGCACCGCCGCCGAGCGTGCCGAGGGCGTCGTCGCCGGTACGGTCACCGACGACACCGAGGCGACCGACGTGGTCGTGTACTGCGCCCGGGGTCCGCGTGCGGTCGCGTGGGCTGCGGCGCAGCCGGCCTGGAGGCACGTGGCGGTCCTCGACGGCGGCTTCGAGGCCTGGCGTCGCGAGGGGCAGCACGTGGCGCACGAGCACACGCCCTGACCCAGGGCGGTCGCCATCACCCCCCCGTTCCTCCGCACGTGCGGGTAGGATCGGGGCATCATGACGCAACTGCGGATCAAGGATGCGGCGGTCTTCCTCGGGGTGAGCGACGACACCGTCCGCCGTCTCGTCGACGGTGGGACCCTCACCCGTGCGGTCGACGACGCAGGGCGCGCGGTCGTCGACGGGCGCGAGGTCGCCGAGCACGCCCGCGCCCGGAGCACCGAGCTCGCCGACCCGGCCACCGGTGTGCGGAGCTCGGCGCGGAACCGGTTCGTCGGCATCGTCACCGACCTGGTCGTCGACACCGTGATGGCGCAGGTCGAGCTGCAGTGCGGCCCGCACCGCGTCGTCTCGCTCATGAGCGCCGAGGCGGTGCGCGACCTCGGGCTCGAGGTCGGGTCCGTCGCCGTGGCGTCCGTCAAGGCCACGATGGTCGCCGTCGAGGCGCCCACCGCCCAGGAGGACCCCCGGTGACCGCTCGTCGTCGTTCCGTCGTGGCCGCACTCGTCGCGGTCGCCGCCCTCGTACTGACCGCCTGCTCCGGGACGGACGCGCCGGTCGGCTCGTCGTCGCAGTCCGGTCCGTCGGACCCCGAACCGGACGTGTCCGGGTCGATCACCGTCTTCGCGGCGGCCTCGCTGCAGCAGACGTTCACCACGCTCGGCAAGGACTTCGAACTCGCGAACCCCGGGGCTTCGGTCCGGTTCTCGTTCGCGGGGTCGAGCGACCTCGTCACGCAGATCCAGAACGGCGCGCCCGCCGACGTGTTCGCATCCGCGGACGAGGCGAACATGGCGAAGCTGTCCGCGACCGACCTGGCGAGCGGCTGGCCGCGGGACTTCGCCACGAACACGCTCGAGATCGCGGTGGCCCCGGGCAACCCGAAGGGCATCACGAGCCTCGACGACCTGACCGGCTCGGACGTGCAGGTCGTCACCTGCGCCGCCCCGGTGCCGTGCGGTGCCGCGACGGCGACGGTGGAGTCCGCCTCGGGCGTCGACCTGCACCCCGTCAGCGAGGAGCAGTCCGTCACCGACGTGCTCGGCAAGGTCGAGTCCGGGCAGGCCGACGCCGGACTCGTCTACGTCACCGACGTGCAGGGCGCCGGCGGGAAGGTGGACGGCGTGCCGTTCGACGAGTCGAGCGAGGCCGTCAACACGTACCCGATCGGCGTGCTCCACGAGTCCGAGGACCCGGAGCTCGCGCAGGCGTTCGCCGAGTACGTCCGCTCCGCGGCCGGCCAGCAGGTGCTCACCGCCGCCGGCTTCGGGAAGCCGTGAGCCGTGGCCTCGCGGGCTGACGGACGGCCGCCAGTCGCGTGGTGGTTGCCGCTGCCCGCGGTGCTCGGCGGCCTGTTCGTCGTCGTGCCCGTGCTCGCGATGGCCGGACGGGTCGACTGGGCCGCGTTCCCGGCGCTCGTGACGGCGCCCGCGTCCCGCACCGCGCTCGGCCTGAGCCTCGGCACCGCGTTCGCCGCCACCGGGGTCGCGTTCGTGCTCGGCTACCCGCTCGCCGTGCTCTTCGCGCGGTCCCGCTCGCGGTGGGTGGGCATCGCCCGTGCGGTCGTCCTGCTGCCCCTCGTGCTGCCGCCCGTGGTCGGGGGGCTCGCGCTCCTGGCGGCGTTCGGGCGGCTCGGGGTGCTCGGGGCGTTCCTCGACGACCACGGGCTGCACATCGCGTTCACCACCACGGCCGTCGTCATCGCGCAGACCTTCGTCGCGATGCCGTTCCTGGTGTCCTCGGTCGAGGGTGCCCTGCGGGTCGAGGGCGACCGGTACGAGCGGGTCGCCGCGACCCTCGGCGCCGGACCGACCCGGGTGCTCCTGACGGTCACGACGCCGCGGGTGCTGCCCGGCATCCTGTCCGGACTGGTGCTCTGCTTCGCCCGCGCGCTCGGCGAGTTCGGCGCGACCCTGACCTTCGCCGGCAGCCTGCGGGGCGTCACGAGGACCCTGCCCCTGGAGATCTACCTGCAGCGCGAGGTCGACCCGGACACGGCCGTGGCCCTGGCGATCGTGCTCGTCGTGGTCGCCGTCGTCGTCATCGGCGCGTCGTCGCTCCGCACCCGGGCGGTGGCGGCGTGACCGGAGTGCGGGCGCGGGTGGTGGTCCGGCGGCGCGACGTCGACGTCACGCTCGAGGTCGGCGCGGACGAGTGCGTCGCGGTGATCGGGCCGAACGGCTCGGGCAAGTCGACCGTCGTCGAGGCCCTGGCCGGCCTGCTGCCGATCGACGACGGTCACGTCGAGCTCGGCGGCGCCCGGGTGTCCGACGGTCGCCGCACCGTGCCGCCGCACCGCCGCCGTGTCGGCCTCGTCGCCCAGCGGCACGACCTGTTCCCGTTCCTCGACGTGCTCCGGAACGTCGCCTTCGGACCTCGCGCCACCGGTGCCGGTCGAGCCGCCGCCGACGACCGGGCACGACGGGCCCTGGCCGCGGTCGGAGCCGAGGCGCTGGTCGACCGCGCACCGGGCACGCTGTCCGGCGGGCAGGCGCAGCGGGTCGCCGTCGCGCGGGCCCTCGCCACCGACCCGGCCGTGCTGCTGCTCGACGAACCGACCTCCGCCCTCGACGTCGCCGCGCGCGACGAGGTCCGGTCGGCCGTCCGGACCGCGGTCGCCGGTCGGTCGAGCGTGCTCGTGACGCACGACCCCGTCGAGGTCGTCGCCCTAGCCGACCGCGTCGTCGTGCTCGAGCACGGTCGGGTCGTGGAACAGGGCGACCCGACCGCCGTCCTCGGCCGGCCGACGAGCGCGTTCGCGGCGGCGTTCTCCGGGCTCGCGCTCGTGCGCGGCACCGCCACGGTGGGTGGGATCGCACCCGACGGCGGCGGCGAGCTGGCGTCGGCGACGCACGCCGTGCCTCCCGGCCGGCCCGCCCTGGCCGCGTACCACCCGACGGCCGCCGTCCTGACCCGGGACGGCGCCGGAGCGGGGCGCACCGTGACGGCGCTCGAACCGCGCGACGGCCTGGTGCGGGTGCGGGCCGGCGACCTGCTCGCCGACCTGACCCTGGCGCGGGTCTCGACACTCGGACTGCGCGTCGGCGAGCCGGTCCGCATCGACGTGCCCGCCGCCGAACTGACCGTGTACCCGCCGGGTGGTTGAGACAATGGTCTGATGACCTCCTGGTTCCCCAAGGTGTGGCCCGTGGCCACCCCGCTGCTCGCCGCCGTCGTGCTCGCGTTCTCGTACGGGCGCTACGGACTCGGCACCGCGGTGGTCGTCGTCGTGGCCGTCGTCCTGGCGGCCACGATCCTGGCGGCGGTGCACCACGCCGAGGTCGTCGCCCACCGGGTCGGGGAGCCGTTCGGCTCGCTCGTGCTCGCCGTCGCGGTGACCGTCATCGAGGTCGCGCTCATCATCTCGCTGTCGAGCTCCGGCGGGGCGCAGGCCGAGACGCTCGCGCGGGACACGGTGTTCTCGGCGGTGATGATCACGATGAACGGCCTGGTCGGGCTCGCGATCCTGATCGGGACGCTCCGGCACAACACCGTCCGGTTCAACCAGGAGGGCGCGAGCGCCGCGACCATGACCGTCGCCGCGCTGGCCGTGCTGACCCTCGTGCTGCCGACCTTCACCACCGGCACCGACGACGCGTCGTTCACCGGCACGCAGCTGGTCTTCGTCGCCGTGGCGTCGCTCGTGCTCTACGGACTGTTCGTCGTGACGCAGACGGTGGCCCACCGGGACTTCTTCCTGCCGGTGAACCGTGCCGGCGGGGTCCTGGAGGAGTCCGAGGACACGCACGCCGCACGACCCACGGGTCGGGCCACCCTCGTCTCGCTCGGGCTGCTCGTCGTCGCGCTCGTCGCCGTCGTCGGCCTGGCCAAGGTGGAGTCGCCCGCGATCGAGGCCGGCGTCGCCGCGGTCGGGTTCCCGCCGTCGTTCGTCGGCGTCGTGATCGCGCTGCTCATCCTGCTGCCCGAGGGGATCGCCGCGTCGAAGGCCGCCGCCCGCAACCGGATCCAGACGAGCCTGAACCTGGCGATGGGGTCCGCGATGGCCTCGATCGGTCTGACGATCCCCTCGATCGCGGTCGCCTCGCTGTTCATGCCGGGGACGCTGCTGCTCGGCCTCGGCTCGTCGCAGATCGTGCTCCTGGCGCTGACGATCGTCGCCGCGGTGCTCACCGTGCTCCCCGGCCGCGCGACCCGCCTGCAGGGCGGCGTGCACCTGGTGATCTTCGCGGCGTTCATCGTGCTGTCGGTGTCGCCGTAGGGGTGCTGGGGGCGGGGGCTGGTGCTGGTGCTGGGGGCTGGTGCTGTTTCGCGCGTAGGAGGTCGTTCCGCGCGTGGTGAGCAGGTTCGCGCGTAGGCGGTACTTCTTTCCTGCCGACTACGCGCGGAACTGCTTCCCATCTCAGGCGCGATGGGTCGAAGCGTGCGGCGAACACGGTGCGCGGGCTGCTCGGCGGGTGCGGGTACCGGGTGCTGTTCCGCGCGTGGGAGGTCGTTCCGCGCGTAGTGAGCAGGTTCGCGCGTAGGAGGCACTTCTTTCCTGCCGACGACGCGCGAAACTGCTTTCCATCCCGACCGCGATGGGAAGAACCAACCGGGGTCGCGCGGCCCGGAGCAGTTCCGCGCGCAGGAGGACGTCCCGCGCGTGGCGAGCAAGTTCGCGCGGAGGAGGTACTTCTTTCCTGCTGACCACGCGCGGAACTGCTTTCCACATCAAGCGCGATGGGAAGGGCTGCGCGTGGCGGGTCAGACCGCTGGCCACTCCGCCGCACGCGATCAGCCCCGCCGCACGCGATCAGCCCCGCTGCACGCGCTCCGGAGCCGACTCGAGCGACCGTGCACCAGCCGCCCCGCCCCTCACCCCCCGGCGAACGGGGGCATGACGTCCACGAGCGCGACGCCCTGCAGCGAGGTCGCACGGTCGCGGGTGGCGACGCCGTCGACCAGGTACGAGCACCGCTCCTGCAGCGCTGCCCAGCGCTCGGGGTCGGCGGCCTCGACCGCGTCGAGCGCCTCGCCGAGCGTCGTCGCCGACGCCGACGCCGACGCCGCCGCCGACGCCGACGCCGACGCCGACGCCGCTGCCGCGGTTGCCGCCGCCGAGCCCGACACCGCAGGAGCCTCGACCGAGTCCACCCCCACGGCGGCCCGGGCGGCGGCGAAGAACCGGATCGTGGTCACGTCTCAGCCGCCGATCGCGCTCATGCCGCGGGTCGGGTGCACGAGGTCGTCGGTGTCGTCGCCGTGGTCGCGCGGCTTCGCCCACATCGCCCGCTGCCAGAGCTCGGCGACCTCGTCGTCCGGGGCGCCGGAGCGCATCGGGCCGAGGACGTCGGTCTCCTCGTCGGAGAACAGGCAGCTCCGCACGTGGCCGTCGGCCGTCAGGCGGGTGCGGGTGCAGTCGGCGCAGAAGGACTCGGTGATGCTCGCGATGATGCCGACGGTGCCGAGCGGTGCGCCGGTGCCGGCGTCCTGCACCCGGTAGCGCTCGGCGGGGGCGCCGTCGCGGGGCGCCTCGTCGGGGGTGAGCACGAACGACGTGGCGAGCAGCGTGCGGATCTCGTCCGCGGTGATCATCTCGGTGCGGTCCCAGGCGTGGTCGGGGTCGAGCGGCATCTGCTCGATGAAGCGGAGTTCGTAGCCGCGGTCCAGGCACCAGCGGAGCAGTTCGGGGGCGGCGTCGTCGTTGACCCCGCGGAGCAGCACCGCGTTCACCTTGATGTCGAGCCCGGCGTCGTGGGCGGCGGACAGCCCGGCGATGACCTTGTCGAGGAAGGGGCGGCGGGTCACGGTCGTGAAGGTGTCGGGGTCGACGGTGTCGAGCGACACGTTGACCCGGCGGAGCCCGGCGGCGTACAGGGCCGCGGCCCGGTGGGCGAGGCCGATGGCGTTCGTGGTGAGGGACAGCTCCGGGGCGTCGGGCAGTGCGGCGCACCGGGCGATGACGTCGACCAGGTCGTGCCGGAGCATCGGCTCGCCGCCGGTGAACCGGACCTTGCGGACACCGAAGCGCGACGAGCCGATCCGGACGAGCCGTTCGATCTCGGCGGCGGTCATGAGGGCGTCGTCGGGGGCGAAGGGCAGCCCGGCGGCGGGCATGCAGTACGTGCAGCGCAGGTTGCAGCGCTCGGTCAGCGAGACCCGCAGGTCGATCGCACGCCGTCCGAAGCGGTCCACGAGCCCGGACGAGCCGAGCAGTCGCGCAGGAGCCATGAGCGTCAGCGTACGTGCTCCGGCGACCGGAACGTCAACCGCGCCCACCAGCGCTGCCAGTCCGTCCGGCTCGTGCGGACGAGCGTGACGGCGAGCACGACGGCGACGGCGGCGAGCAGCCACCACCGGTAGGCGTCGGTCGACGGCCACACGCCGCGCAGCGCGATCGCCAGGGCCACCGCCGACCACTCCCACCGGCCGGACAGCACGACGAAGGGGATGAGCAGCAGGGCGTACCAGGGGTACCGGGGCGTGACGGCGAGGAAGGTGACGCCGATGAGCAGGACCTCGCCCGACCACGGCCGGGACGGGTCGGACAGTCGCCACGCGACGAACGCGGCGGCGAGCACCAGCAGCCCGACGACGACGGTGGCGGCGTCGCCGTGGAACACGAGCGAGACGAGGGCGAACCGCGACCCGTCCTCGTAGCCCTCCTCGCTCAGGTAACCCGGCAGGTAGCCGAGCACGGCGGGTCCGGTCGAGATGACGTACGGGACGTAGAGCAACCCGAACACGGCGATGCCGACCGGGATCGCCCACCAGTGCCGCCACCGGCCGAGCAGCGGCGGGTAGACGAGCGCGGGGATGAGCTTCGTCGCGGTCGCCGCGCCCAGGGCGATCCCGCCCCAGATCGGCCGGCCGAACACGACGAGCACGGCACCGGCGGTCGCGAGCGCCGCGCCGAGGGCGTCGACGTGGGAGTTCGTGACGGCCTCGGCGGCGACGAGGGGCGACCAGGCCCAGAGCGCGGCCCACCACGTCGGTCGACCGGTGCGGCGGAGCACCGCGAGCAGGCCGAGGGTCACACCGAGCGAGAGCAGCAGCCCGGCGACCTGGAAGGGCATGTACTGCGCGGTGGCCGGCACGAACGCGCGGACGCCGGCGAACCACAGCTGCGCCATCGGCGGGTAGATCGTCGTCACGTCCGGCCGGTTGATCGCGACGCAGTGGCCGTCGGCGCCGTCGCCGAGTCCGCGGTAGCGCGGCTTCAGCGGTTCGCACGTGCCGTCGACCTTGTCCGGGAAGAGCCAGTCGGGTCGCAGGCCGGTCAGCGCGGTCGACTGGGGCGTGTGGGCGTACGGTGAGACACCGGCCTGTTGCACGATGCCGTCCCAGGCGTAGCGCGCCGAGTCGGTGCTCGTGTTCGGCGGGCCGGCGAGCGCTGCGACGCCGACCACCACGGCTCCCACGACGACCAGGGTGGTCGTCCACCGGGCCGGCACGAACCGCAGCGCGAGCACGGCGACCACGAACACCGTCCAAGCGATCAGCGTCCACGCTACGAATGAGGAACGATGGCCAGCCCGGAGGAACCCCAGATGCGTGATGCCGTAGGCGATCGCGCCCGCCAGGGCGACCACCGCGACGACGGCCACGACGGTGGCGACGAGGTCGGCCGGCCGGCGGGCGAGGGGCGGTCGGACGGCACGCTGTCGGTCGCTCATGGTCCGTCGAGGGTATCCGTCGTCGGCCGTGCCCTGTTCGACGCACGCGCCGCGTTGGCCTCGCCGAACCGGAACGCGCGTTCCGCGGTGGTGCTCGGCCGCCTGCTCGGCATCGCGTTCCTCGTCTGCTTCGGTACCGGCATCTACAGCCACCTGCTGCAGGAGCCGCTCGGCTGGATGCGGTTCCCGACCCGTCCGACGCAGCTCTACCAGTTCACCCAGGGCCTGCACATCACGACCGGCATCGCGATCATCCCGCTGCTGCTGGCGAAGCTCAACACGGTGATGCCCGCCCTGGTGCAGGTTCCGCCGGTGCGCGGGGTGCTGCACCTGCTCGAGCGCGTGTCGATCGCCGTGCTCGTGTCGGCGTCGATCCTGCAGGTCGGGACCGGCCTGCTGAACACCTACCAGTGGTACCCGTGGCCGTTCCCGTTCCGCCAGGTGCACAACGCCATGGCCTACGTGATCATCGGGTCGCTCGTCGTCCACGTGGCCGCGAAGCTGCCGGTCATCGCCCGGTACTGGCGGAAGCGCGACTCCTACGACGAGCACGGCCGGTTCATCGCGGACCCCGCGTCCGGCAGCGAGCTGCTCCCTCCCGCTCAGGAGGCCCGGATGCAGTCCGCCGCGCCGGCTCCGGCCGCGCAGACGGCCGGCCCCACCGCACGCGGCCTGACCGGACGGCTGTTCCGGTGGATCGACGGCTCCGACGCCGCAGCCGCCGGCGGCGGCTCCCGTCCCACCGGGCGGCACGCGGTCCCGGAGACCAGCGTGGGCGCCGAGGAAGCGACCACCGACGGACCGGTGGCCGACACGGCGGAGGCGAGCCGGGCCTCCCGGCCGGTGCCGGAGGTCGCACAGGGCCGACGTGAGCGGATCGCGCGTCGCGGGTTCTTCACCGGCGTGACGGCCGCGGCCGTGGGCGTCGTCGCCCTGACTGCGGGGCAGTCCTCGAAGCTCGCCGAGCCGTTCAACGTGTTCGGCGCCCGCGGGCGCGGTCTCGGTGCGAACGGCCTGCCGGTGAACCGGACGGCACGTGCAGCGGGGGTGCTCGCGACCGCGACGGCCGCCGACTGGACGCTCACCGTCGTCGGACGGGACGTGACCCGGACGTTCGTGCGGGCCGAACTCGTCGCGCTCGGCACCGCGCAGGCCGACCTGCCGATCTCGTGCGTGGAGGGGTGGAGCCAGATGGCGAGCTGGAAGGGCGTGCGGATGCGCGACCTGCTCCGCGCCGTGCAGGCGGAGCCGGGGTCGCACGTGCGGGTGACGAGCCTGGAACGCCACGGCGGGTACCGGATCATGGACATGGGGCCGGAGTACGCCGAGGACCCGACCACCCTGGTCGCCCTCGAGCTGAACGGGGCGACGCTCGACTTGGACCACGGGTTCCCGGCGCGGATCATCGCTCCCGGGCGGCCCGGCGTGCTGCAGACCAAGTGGATCGAGAAGATCGAGGTGCTGCGATGAGGGCCGCTCGCACCGTGCTCGTCGTCGTCGGCGTGCTCGTGATGGGCTTCGGCGGCTACGTGCTCGTCACGTCCGTCTCGCCGCAGCGCATCGGTGGCCTGGCGACCTGGCTGCTCGGGGCGGTCATCCTGCACGACGCGATCCTGTCGCCGTTCGTCGTCGTGGCCGGCCTGCTGCTGCGCCGGGCCGGTCGGTCGCTCCGCGCCTGGGTGCTCGTCGTCGTGCAGGCGGCGATCGTGGCCGGCAGCGTGCTCGCGCTCGTGGTGCTGCCGGAGATCGCGGCGCAGCGGCACGGGCAGAAGAACCCCACGGTGCTGCCGTTCGACTACGGCACGCGCCTGCTGCTGGTCGAGGGGGCGCTGCTCCTGGTGGTCGTGGCGGTGCTCGTCGTCGGCGTGGTCCGGGCCCGGCGGGGGACCGTCGCACGAACTTCTGGTTGAAGCGACAACCTTTCGGTAGGATGCATCCATGACCGACGAGACCCCGTGGCTCACCCGCGAGCAGCTGCGCGCGTGGATGAAGCTCGTGGCCGTCATGGAGCTCCTGCCGGCGACGCTCGACCAGCAGCTGCAGCGCGACGCCGACCTGACGCACTTCGACTACATGGTCATCGCGATGCTCTCCGAGACGGACACCCGCACGCTGCGGATGTCCGCGCTGGCCTCGGCCACGAACGCCTCGCTGCCGCGGTTGTCCCACGTGGTGTCCCGGCTCGAGAAGCGCGGGCTCGTCGCACGCTGCCCGTCCACCTCGGACCGCCGGGCCACCGACGTGCGGCTGACCGACGACGGGTACGCCGCCATCGTCCGCGCCGCCCCGGACCACGTCCGGACCGCCCGTCGCGTGGTGATCGACGCGCTGACCGACGAACAGGTCGCGCAGCTCGACGGCATCGCGGTCGCGCTGCTCTCGCGGCTCGACCCCGAGGGACGGTTCGCCGCCCTGACCTACCCGCGGAGCGACGACGACACCGCCATCTGCGAGGAACGGCTGACGGGCGCCGCGAGCGACTGAGCGCCGTCTCGTCGGCGTCGCCGGGCTGGCCGTGCCGCCGGCTGCGCTGCGCTGCCGGCCGGGCCGCGCTGCCGGGTGTGGCGTGCCGCTGGTCGAGTGTTTGCCGTGCCGCTGGTCGGGTGGTGCCTCGTCGCTGGTCGGGTGGTGCCGTGCCGCCGGTCGGGTGGTGCCGTTGCAATAGGCTCGCGGCATGACCGACCCCGCCGCGCCGTCCGACACGTACTCCTACCTCGGACCGGCCGGCACCTTCACCGAGGCGGCCCTCAAGCTCGTCGAGGCGGCGGCGGGCAAGCCCTGGCGCAGCGTCAACAACGTCGGCGAGGCCCTCGACGACGTCGTGACCGGGCGCTCGGTCGGCGCGGTCATCGCGATCGAGAACAGCGTCGACGGCGGGGTGAGCGCCACCCAGGACGCCCTGGCGCGGATCCCCGGCGTGCGGATCACGGGGGAGTACCTGGTCCCCGTCGACTTCGTCCTCGTCGCCCGACCCGGCACCACGCTCGCCGACGTCCGCACCGTCAACGCCCACCCGGTGGCCTACGCGCAGACCCACCACTGGCTCGAGGCGAACCTGCCCGGCCACGGCCACATCCCGGCGTCGTCGAACGTCGCCGCCGCGACCGCGCTCCTCGACGCGCACCCCACGGCGGACGCCGCGGTCGCCCCACCCGGCATCACCGAGCACCACGACGTCGTCGTGCTCGCGTCGTCGATCGGCGACAACGCGTCGGCCGTCACCCGCTTCGTGCTCGTGTCGAAGACCCTCGCGCTGCCGGAGCCGACCGGCGCCGACAAGACGAGCGTCATCGTGGAGCTGCCCGCCGACCACCCCGGTGCCCTGGTCGACATGCTCGAGCAGTTCGCGACGCGGGGGATCAACATGGGCCTGCTGTCGTCACGGCCGATCGGCGACGAACTCGGCCGCTACCGCTTCAACATCGACCTGGACGGCCACGTCCGTGACGAACGCGTCGCCGACGCGCTGCTCGGCCTGCGCCGCTTCAGCCCCCGGGTGACGTTCCTCGGGTCGTACCCCCGCGCGGACGGCGCACGACCCGAGGTGCCGGCCCGCTACTCGGACGCCGCGTTCGTCGAGGCGCGGGACTGGCTGCGCGGGATCGTGTCGGGCGAGCCCGACGCGGACTGACGCCGCCGCGTCAGTCCGTTCCGGGCGAGCCCGACGCGGCTCGACGCCGCCGGGTCAGTCCGTTCCGGGCGAGCCCGATGCGGCTCGACGCCTCCGGGTCAGGGCACCTGACGCGAGCCGTGGCGGTCGTCCGCCGGGTCCGGCACGCGCACGGAGAGCCCCATCGGGTCGATCCGCGAGCGGAAGGCGATGACCTCGCCCACCGGGTCGCCGTCGATCTCGAACTCGTCGGGCCGCTCGAGGCGGGCGGTGAACTCCTGCCCGCGCAGGTAGCGCAGCGGCCGTTCCTCGCGCGACTTCGACACGATCCGCTGCCCGACGACGGTGTTGCTGAGCTTCGAGCGGCGGAACGCCCGCAGGATCCCGTTCTCGTAGAACACCCGGGCGCCGATCCGGACCCAGCCGAAGAAGCCGCGGGGTCGCATCACCGCGATGTCGAAGACACCGTCGTCGATCTCGGCGTCCGGCAGCAGGATCGCACCGGCCTGCAGCATGCCGCAGTTGCCGACGATCAGGGAGTGCGCACGGAGCGAGCGGTTGCCGTCGTCGTCCAGCTGGTAGCGGAACTCGAAGGCGTCCGCGTCGCGCACGGAGCGGAACAGCGAGTCGACGTAGGCGAGCCAGCCGACCTTCTTCTTCAGCTCGGGGCGGGTGTTCACGAGCATCCGGGCGTCGAGGCCCAGGCCCGCCATCACCAGGAAGCCGTAGCGCTCGCGCTCGCCGCCGGGCCGCTCGATCCGGAGCATCCCGAAGTCGATCTTGCGGTCGTCGCCGTGGAAGATCGACCGGACGCTGGCGGTCAGGTCGTCGAGCGGCAGCTTCATGTTGCGCGCGAGCAGGTTGCCGGTGCCGCTCGGCAGCAGGGCGAGGGTCGAGCCGGACTCGTGCACGACCTCGGCGACCGCACGGACCGTGCCGTCGCCACCCGCCGCGGCGATGACGTCGGCACCGGCCTCGACCGCGGCGCGGGCCATGCCGCCGCCCGGGTCCTCCTCCGACGTCTCGAACCACAGGGTCTCGGCCCAACCGGCCTGTTCCTGGTGTTCCTGGACCGTGCGCTTGAGGGTCGGCAGGTGGACCTTGACCGGGTTGTAGACCACCGCGGCCGTCCGCTGCTCGGTGGGGAGGGCGTCCTGATCCGCGGGCGCGGTCTCCGAAGGGGTCGACATACGTCAACGCTACCGATCCGCGCTGCGTGCCGTCCGCCCCGGACGGAGAAGGGTCCCGTGCCGTCCGCCCCGGGGGGAGAAGGGTCGCGTGCGGCCAGCCCTGTCTAGGATGGTGCGGTGATCGACCCACAGCTGCTCCGCGACAACCCGGACGTCATCAAGGCTTCACAGCAGGCACGTGGTGCCTCCGAGACCGTCGTTGACGAGGCCGTCGCCGCCGACTCCGCACGTCGCAGCGCGATCACCTCGTTCGAGTCGCTCCGTGCCGAGCAGAACGCCTTCGGCAAGACCGTCGCGAAGGCCCCGAAGGACGAGAAGGCCGCGCTCGTGCAGCAGGCCCAGGCCCTCGCCGGTCGGGTGAAGCAGGCCCAGGCCACCGTCACCGAGGCCGAGGCGGCCTTCGACTCGGTCGTCCGCGGCATCCCGAACGTCGTCCTGCCCGGGGTCCCCGCCGGCGGCGAGGACGACTTCGTCACGCTGCGCACCGTCGGCACGAAGCCCGAGTTCGACTTCGAGCCGAAGGACCACGCCGACCTCGGCGAGCACCTCGGCATCATCGACATCCCGCGCGGCGTGAAGGTCTCCGGCTCGCGCTTCTACTTCCTGCGCGGCATGGGCGCCCGGCTCGAGATCGCGCTCATGTCGCTCGGCCTCGACCGTGCGGTCGCAGCCGGCTTCGAACCGCTCATCACCCCGACGCTCGTGCGCCCCGAGACGATGGCCGGCACCGGCTTCCTCGGCGAGCACGCCGCCGAGGTCTACCGCCTCGAGGCGGACGACCTCTACCTGACCGGCACGAGCGAGGTCGCCCTCGCCGGCTTCCACGCCGACGAGATCCTGTCCTTCGACGAGTCGACGGACGCGCACCGCTACGCCGGCTGGTCGACCTGCTACCGCCGCGAGGCCGGCTCCGCGGGCAAGGACAACCGCGGCATCCTGCGCGTCCACCAGTTCAACAAGCTCGAGATGTTCGCGTACGTGCACCCGGACCAGGCCGAGGCCGAGCACGAGAAGCTCGTCGCCCACCAGGAGCAGATGCTCCAGGACCTCGGGCTGCACTACCGCGTCATCGACGTCGCCGCGGGCGACCTCGGCACGAGCGCCGCGAAGAAGTACGACATCGAGGCCTGGGTGCCGACGCAGGGCACCTTCCGCGAGCTCACCTCGACGTCGAACTGCACGACGTTCCAGGCCCGCCGCCTCGACATCCGCTACCGGACGGAGAGCGGCAAGACCGCCCCCGTCGCGACGCTGAACGGCACGCTCGCCACCACCCGCTGGATCGTCGCGATCCTCGAGACCCACCAGCAGGCCGACGGCTCCGTCGTCGTGCCGGAGGTCCTGCGCCCCTACCTGGGCGGCGTCGAGGTGATCGAGCCCCGATGAGCACGCAGGGACGGTTCGTCGACGGCACCTCGCAGGACGCGGGTGGCGCCGCGCCCGCCCGCACGAAGCGCTGGTTGGTCGCGCTCGACGTCGACGGCACCACCATGCGCGAGGACGGCGTCGTCACCGAGGCGGTGGTCGCCGCGCTCCGCGACGCCGAGGCCGCCGGCCACGAGGTGATGCTCTCCACCGGGCGCAGCGAGGGCATGACCGTGCCCCTGCTCGACACGCTCGGCATCCGACCGAAGTACCTGGTGTGCGCGAACGGGGCGCTGACCCTGGCGCGCCGGCCCGACGGGTCCTACGAGCGCGTCCACGTCGAGCGGTTCGACCCCTCCGAGGTCCTGCGGACCATCCACGGCGCGCTCGAGAACGCCGCGTTCGGCGTCGAGGACGAGACCGGGCACTTCCTGCTCTCGGGCAACTTCCCCGACGACACCATGACGGTCGCCGGCGAGCACGTGCCCTTCGAACGGCTGCTCGGGGTGGAGGCCACGCGCGTCGTCGTCATCTCGCCCGGCCACGACACCGAGGACTTCCTGCAGGTCGTCGAGCAGATGGGCCTGCACAAGGTCTCGTACTCGGTCGGCTGGACGTCGTGGCTCGACATCGCCCCCGAGGGGGTCACGAAGGCCACCGCGATGGAGCGCGTGCGCGAGTGGCTCGACATCCCGCGGTCCCGCGTCTTCGCCGCTGGCGACGGACGCAACGACATCGACATGCTGCGGTGGGCCTCGACCTCCGGTCGCGGCGTCGTCATGGGCCAGGCGCCCGACGACGTCGCCGACGCGGGCAACGAGCTCACCGGCGGCGTGACCGACGACGGCCTGGCAGCGGCGCTCGACTCCCTGCCGCGCTGATCCGCGCAGGCGCTGACGCGCAGGCGCTGACGCGCAGCCGGACGGGAGGCCCGGGTAGACTTCCCGGGACGCGGTCACGTCTCGCCACGTGGTCGCGTCACTGGAGGGTTGTCCGAGCGGCCGATGGAGCCTGTCTTGAAAACAGGTGGGCAGAGATGTCTCGTGGGTTCGAATCCCACACCCTCCGCCATCACCGAGGCGCATCGAGCACCGGGCACGTCCGGGTCCGGTCTGCCGACGCCCGTTCCGGATGTCAGGTGCGGAGCGTGGTGCTCGGGTTCTCGCCGAACTCCTGCAGGTAGTACCCGGCGAACCGGCCGAGGTGTCGGAAGCCCCAGCGCAGGGCGATCTCGGCGACGGTGACGCGGGTGGGGGCCGCCTGCTGCAGTTCGCTCCGGATGCCGCGGAGCCGTGCCTGTCGGATGAGGACCGTCGGCGCGGCGAGGTCTGCACGGTTGAGCGCCTCCTGCAGGCCGCGCAGGCTCAGCCCCGCCGCAGCAGCGACGTCGTGCGAGGTGATGGGGTCGCCGTTGCGGTCGGCGATGAACCGCAGGGCGCGACCCACGTTGCCGTGGTACTCCCCGAACAGCCCCTCGTCCGTCTCGGCGAACGCGTCGAGGACGAGCCGTCCGATGCTCTGCGTCAACAGGCGTCGCCGCAGGGGGAGCAGTGTCGGGTCGAGCAGTTCGGGAGCTGCGGCGGCGAGCCGGCGCTGGAGCACGGCGAGCGGTTCGGGTGCGGGGTGCCGCCTGAAGCGCAGCGGACGGGGTTCGGCGTTCCGGCGACTCGCGTCGAGGTCCCGGAGGAAGGTCGCATCGAAGTCGACGGCGTGCAGCACCGTGTCCGCGGGGGCCTCGAGGGTCAGGGCGCGGCCGGTCGGGTACATCGCGGCGGTACCCGGGCGCAGGACCTGTTCGTGGTCGGTCCCGGCGTCGATGGCGGCGGTGCCGTGCTGCGCCCAGGTCAGCAGGTAGCGGCCCTCGGGCTCGATGCGCCCCCACCGGTCCGCCGTGAGCGTCGAACTGCGGAGCGTCATCGAGGGGTCGCCGACCGCCCGGACCCGGTACGCGAAGGGCCTGCCGGACGCGGTGAGCGACACGCGGCGTGCGTTGTGGAGGTGCTCGTAGAAGGCCGTCGCCTGGTCCACGTCGTGGCCGGAGGCTTCACGACGGACGGCGGGGTCCGGGTGAGCGCTCGAGCCGTCGCTGCTGGTCATGTCGAAGGCATCCTAGACCGAGGGCGAGCCGCCTCAGTTGTACTGTCGGCACCCCTCGCGACCGCGCGGCTCGAGGTCCGACCCGACGCGGACGAGTTCCCAGCACCGCGGGTCACCGGAACCACCGTCGATGCCGAAGGCGATCGTCATCTCGCCCTGCCTGCCGGTCGCGAACCCGCCCCCACCACAGTCGGGCGTCGGCGACGACAGGTGGAAGTTCTGGACATCGACCTGCAGGTCCCAGGTCCCGGTGCAGCTGACCGTCGCGGGGGTGCCGGGGTCGACCGGGGCGCTCGTGTCACCGCGCGTGACCCAGGTGGGCATGTCGGTCATCTCGAAGGTCCCGTCCCCGTGCAGCGTCAGGCGGCTGGACGCGTGCGTCCACGTGCCGGCGAGGTCGGCCGGTCCCTGCGCGTTCGGGTAGCGGTCGAAGAACCCCGCGCAGCCGGTCAGGGCGCACGCGGTCACCGCCAGCACGACGGCGGTCGTGACGAACCTGCGACGTGGACGGAGGTGCATGGTAGAACGCTATCCGGCCCCGTCCGCGGGCGGCCGCACCGCGGCGCGACCCCGTCCGCCGACGATCAGCCCAGACCCAGCCCGAACGGAGGCGACCGAGATGCCGCTGGACCACCGCGACCGCCCGGGTCATGCGCCCTCCGATCCGGGCACCAGGCTGCGCCCGATCCGCGTCGAGGACGCAGCCGTCCTGGCGTCGGTCATCACGGCGAGTGCGGACCACCTGCGGCCGTGGGAGCCGGCACGCTCACCGTCGTACTACACGGAGCGCGGGCAGCACGACGTGATCATGCAGGCGCTCGCTGCGAGTCGGGCGGGGACCGCGGTGCCGTTCGTCATCGAGTCCGGCGACGGGGAGCTGCTCGGCCGCATCACCCTGAGCGGGGTCACCCGGGGTGCGCTGCAGTCGTGCGCACTCGGGTACTGGGTACGGGCCGACCGGACGCGGCAGGGGCACGCCACCCGCGCGGTCCGCGCGGCCGTCGACCACGCGTTCGACGTGCTCCGGCTCCACCGGGTGCAGGCCGAGACCCTGCCCGAGAACGTCGGCTCGCAGCGGGCCCTGGCCGCGGCGGGCTTCACCCGGTACGGCTTCGCGCCCGAGTACATCAAGATCGACGGGGTCTGGCGGGACCACGTCATGTTCCAGGTCATCGCTCCGTCGGGGTCGCCGTGATCGAGGTCGTCGCGTACCGGGCGTCGTGGCCGGAGCGGTTCGCGGCGCTGCGGGACGCGTACGCCGCCGCGCTCGACGCAGCCGGTGCTCCGTTCCGGAGCATCGAGCACGTCGGCAGCACCGCCGTGCCGGGCCTGGCGGCGAAGCCGGTCGTCGACGTCGACGTCGTGGTGGACGCCGCCGACGTGTCCGCCGCCGTGGCCGCGCTCGCGACGATCGGGTTCGAGCCCCGCGGCGAGCTCGGGGTGCCGGACCGGCAGGCGTTCCGGACCCCCGAGCGCTTCGCGCCGAGCAACACGTACGTCGCCACCGCCGGGTCGCTCGCGCTGCGGAACCACCTGGCCGTCCGCGACGTCCTGCGGTCGGACGCGGTGCTGCGCGACGCGTACGCCGCGGTGAAGCGCCGTGCGGCCGGACGGGCGTCGGACATCGACGAGTACATCGCGATGAAGAGCGACGTGCTCGGTCGCGTCCTGCGCGCCGCCGGGCTGTCCGACGAGGACCGCGCGGCGATCGCCGCCACGAACCGCCGGATCACCGGACGCGGCGCCGGCGGCTGACGGTCACGGCAGGAACGGCTGCGGGTACGGCACCAGCAGGTCGCCGCCGGTCAGCGCGAGGAGGCCCGCCAGACCGACCAGCGAGGTCGCGACCAGGGCGACGAGCGCGAACCGGACCGCGGAGCGACGGTCGTGCCGGGCGACCCGGGCCGCCATCAGGAGCAGGAGCAGACCGAGCAGGTGTGCCCCGACGACGACCGGCAGCCCGAGCGTCACCGCCCCCTCGTGCGGGTTCGAGAAGTCGTCGGCCGTGCTGCGGTTGTCGACGTCGGACGCGAGGTACAGGAACAGCCACGTCAGGAAGCCGGCGACGGCGCCGAGCCCGGCGGTCAGCCAGAACAGCACCGCCCAGCCCGTGGCGGTCCAGCCGGTGCGTCGCTCGCTGTGCTCGGTGCTCGTCATCGCTCGGACTCCTCCGACGAGCGGTGCTCGGCCTCCCACTCGTCCTTGCGGGCGACCGCGTCGTCGAGCTGCCGGTTCCGGGCTGCCCGGTCGGCGAGGTCCTGCCCGACGTACGCGGCGGCGGCGAGCAGCGCGCACCCGATCCCCGTGAGCACCCGCGAGAGGCGACCGTCGGCGGTCGTCAGCAGCCAGATCGCCAGCAGGCCGAACCCGGCAAAGGCGACGCGCGCGAGTGATCCGAGGGCCTGCACACCGTCACCCTACGGCGGTCAGCGACCCAGTGCCTCCCGGCCGACACGTGCCTCGGCGACCGCCGGACGGAAGTCGACGACGCGGTCGTCGACCGCGAAGCGGTACCGGTCGAGCCGGCGCACCCGCGGCTGGTGGTCGAGGAACGACGCGAGGTCGGCGCGTTCGTCCGGCGTGAGCTGCTGCACCGGATCCGAGGTGGACCGGAAGCCGCAGACGCGGGCGAGGTCGGCGAGCAGGGCGCGCTGGTCGGCGCCGAGGGTCCCGGCGCCGGCGCGGAAGGACACGACGTCCGGGTCGATCCGGTACAGCGGGTGCATCCAGACGCGCTCCAGCGGGCCGACCAGTCCGTTGAGTCCGCCCTCGTGGCTGGGGTCGGGGACGGTGGCGTCGTTCTTCCAGAACGATGCGGTGTCGGGTCCGGCGCGCATCGCGTCGAGCACGCCGATCGACGCGAGCATCGGCGCACCGCAGCCGAGCAGGTGCACGTCGTCGCCGACCACCCGGCGGATGAGCGTGATCGCGTCGCGGTACACCTGTTCGCGGTCGCCCGCGCGGTGGCGGACGCCCCGCAGGGCAGCTGCGGACAGGAAGTCGAGCTTGAGGTAGCGGAAGCCCCAGCCGACGACGGCACGGAACACCTCGGTCAGGTGCTCCTGGACGGCCGGCAGCGTCGTGTCGAGCGCCCAGTAGTGGGTGTCCCAGTTGTGGCCGGCGACGATGGGCCCCTCGCCGTCCTCGCGCTGGACGAGCCAGTCCGGGTGCTCGAGCGCCGTGCGGGAGTCGGGCAGGCAGATGAACGGCGCGAGCCACAGGCCGGGTTGTGAACCGCGTGCCGCGATCCGTTCGGCGATCGGTGCGAGGCCGTCGGGGAAGTCCGCGTTCGGCGCCCAGTCGCCGACGATCTCCTCCCAGCCGTCGTCGACCTGGACGACGTCGAACGGCAGGTCGCCGAGGGCGTCGACGGACTGCTCGATCCGCTCGGCGTCGATGTCCTCGAAGAACGAGTACCAGCTGCACCAGACGGTCGACACCGAGCCGGCGTCGGGCGACGAGCCGAAGTGGGCGGCGAGCTGCGCGGCGTAGGCGTCGAACACGGCAGCCTCGTTGCCGACGGCGAGGAACCACTGCCCGCCGGCGTCCTCGGTGCGGCCCCACAGGTGCGTGGCGTCGGCCCCGGCGCGGGGGAGCCCGAGTCCGACGGCACCGAGCAGCACGACCCGGCCGTCGGCCAGGGCGACGGCGACCGCGCCGTTGCCCTCGTGCCGGTCCGGGGTGTCGTTCGCTGCGTCGTCGGCGGTCACCGTCCGGTCGGGGTCGCCGGCGATGTGCAGGGGTGCGTCCTCGATCGGCGTCCACCCGGTCGGCGACCACGAGGTCCAGCCGTGCCGGTGGACCTCGACCGCCTCGCCGTCGTGCGCGACGGTGAGCGGGCCCGGGTCGAGCAGCCAGCCACCCGCCACCGGTGTCGCGGTCGGGTCGTCCGGCCCGGACGCGTGCAGGCGCACGGTCCGTCCGGTCCGGAGGAGCTGCTGGGTCGGGGCGTCGTCGTGGTGCACGGTCGGCAGTATGCCGTCGCCGGCCACGCCACGACCAGCGCCGACGGGCAGGTGCGCAGTCGGTCTGCGCGATCGTTCTGCGCGGCCCCGCCGCGCGTTCAGCGCGGCTCGGGTGTCTGGCTCGCGACGACGTGCACCCGCACGCCGAGGTCCGCGATGCGTCCGAGCTCGGCCCGGTCGGCGCCGTCGTCGGTGACCAGGTCGTGCACGGCCTGCATGCCGACGACGGGCGCGAGCGTGGTCCGGCCGATCTTCGACGAGTCGGCGACGACGATCGTGCGCTGCGCGTTGCGGAGCATCGCGGCGTTCGTCCTCGCCTCGATCTCGTCGTGCGTGGTGGCACCGCCGGCGGCGCTGACCCCGTCCATCCCGACGAAGGCGGCCCCGACGTTCATCGCGCCGAACGCGTTCTCGGCCAGGACCCCGACGAGCTCGAACGAGTGCGGCCGGATGGTGCCACCGGTCATCACGACCCGCAGGTTCGGCCGCGCGCCGATCTCGCCGGCGGTCGTCAGCGAGTTCGTGACGATGGTCAGACCGTTGCGGAAGACCAGGGAACGGGCGACCGTCGCGGCCGTGGTGCCGCCGCCGATCGCCACGGCCAACGGGCCGTCGGGCAGCAGCGCTGCCGCCGCCCGCCCGATGCGCTGCTTGACGGCCTGCGAGCGCCCTTCGCGCAGCCGGACCGGGATCTCGGCCGTCGGGACCGCGATCCGGGCACCGCCGTGCGTGCGGGTCAGCAGCCCCTGCTGCTCGAGGTCGGCGAGGTCGCGGCGGGCCGTCGCCGCCGACACCCCGAGCGACGTGACGAGGTCCTGCAGCGAGACGGCGCCCTGCTCGGACAGCAGTTCGAGCACGGCGAGCATGCGCCGCGACCGCTTGCCCGACCCGGAGGCGGGGGACGTCTGCGACGGCGACGAGGAGCGGTCATCGATCACGAGTGCGATCGTAGCGGTCAGTCATTCTGATCGTTTCGCTCGGAATGTTGGACGAACGGCGATTCCACTCCATGATTCCTGAGCATGACCCGTGTTGCGTTCATCGGTGCCGGCAGTGTCGTCTTCACCCGACAGCTGCTCGCCGACCTCCTCGGCTTCGAGGACCTGCCCCCGCTCGACCTCCGACTCCACGACGTGGACGAACGGCGGCTCGCCGTCGCCGAGGGCACCGCCCACCAGGTGAGCGAGCGGTTCGGCCGACCGATCCAGGTGACCGCGACGACCGACCGCCGCCGCGCACTCGCCGACGTCGACTTCGTCGTCAACATGGTGCAGATCGGTGGGGTCGACGCGACACGGCTCGATCTGGAGATCCCGGCGCGGCACGGACTGCAGCAGACCATCGGTGACACCACCGGCGTCGGCGGCGTGTTCCGCGCGCTGCGCACGTTCCCGTTCCTGACCGGCCTGCTCGAGGACATGCGGGCCGTCGCCCCGGGCGCGGTCCTGCTGAACTACACGAACCCGATGGCGATGAACGTCTGGTGGGCGAACGTCGTCGCCCCCGAGATCACGACCCTCGGCCTCTGCCACAGCGTCTACTGGACGGCGAACGACCTCGCCGAGCTCGTCGGCCTGCACGTCGACGACACCCGGTTCCGGGCCGCCGGCGTCAACCACCAGGCATGGCTCCTCGACTGGACCCACGACGGCGAGGACCTCTACCCGCGCCTGCGCGAGCGGATCCGGCAGGACCCCGAGCTGCAGCGCCGGGTGCGCGTCGAGATCTTCCGACGCATCGGCGCGTACCCCACCGAGACGAGCGAGCACTCGTCGGAGTACCTGCCGTGGTTCCTGCGCTCCGCCGAGCAGATCGACCGCTTCCGCCTGCAGCCGCTGGAGTACGTCGGGATCTCGGAGGAGAACCTCGCCGAGTTCCAGGCGGCGGAGCGCGCCCTGGCGAACGGCGAACCGCTCGAGCTCGAGCAGGGCGCCGCCGAGTACGCACCCCAGGTGATCCACTCCCTGGTCACGGGCACCGAGCGGGAGATCCACGCCAACGTCGTCAACCACGGACTCATCGACAACCTGCCGGCCGGCTGCGTCGTCGAGGTCCCGACGACCGTCGGCGCCGCGGGCATCGCCCCGCAGCCGATGGGGGCGCTGCCCACGGCGGCGGCAGCGCTCAACCGCTCGTACGTCTCGGTCAACGAGCTCACGATCCAGGCCGCGCGCGACGGCGACCCGCTCGCGCTCCGCCAGGCCGTCCTCGTCGACCCGAACGCGTCGTCGACGCTGACGCCCGCGCAGATCTGGGACCTCTGCAACGAGCTGGTGGCCGCCCACGGCGACCTGCTGCCTGAGCCCCTCCGGGTGCAGCTCGACCCGGCCGCGATCTGACGACGGCGCCGACCGACCGACGCACGCGACGACGAAGGAGTCCGCAGTGACACGAAGAGGAACCCGCGCCACCCCGACCGGCGCCGGTCGGCGCCGCGCGCGCTGGACCGCGGTGGCCGCCGTCCTGGCGGTGGTCGGCTCGGCGCTCGCCGGGTGCGCCACGCAGGGTGCGACGACGCTCGACACCTCGGCCCCCGTGCACCTGACCATGTGGTCGGGGCAGAGCGACCAGGCCGAGAAGCTCCTGCAGGCGCTCGTCGACGAGTACGAGGACGACCACCCGAACGTGACCATCGACATGTCGCCGGGTGCGTCCTCGACGGACGAACTGCTGCAGAAGCTCGCGGCGTCCTTCGCCGGGAACGACTCCCCGGACATCTCGTACACGTTCGGGTCGTGGGCGAGCCAGCTCGAACGCTCGGACCGCACGCTCGACCTCCGCGACACCATCGAGGAGCCGGACGTCGCCTGGGACGAGTTCACCCAGGCCGCACGGAACACCGCCCAGCCCACGGGCGGCAAGGTGATCGGGTTCCCCGCGGTCGTCGACAACATCTCGCTGCTCTACAACACGACCGTCTTCGACCGAGCCGGTGTCGCGTACCCGACCGCCGACTGGACGTGGGAGGACTTCCGCAAGGCCGCGAAGCAGCTCACCGAGAAGGACAGCAACACCTTCGGGTACGGCTACTCGGTGTCCGGCAGCGAGGAGACCACCTGGCAGATGTGGCCGCACCTCTGGCAGAACGGCGGGGCGATCCTCAGCGAGGACGGCAAGCAGGCGGCGTTCGACTCGGCCGCCGGCGTGGACGCGCTCTCGTTCCTCCGCGACATGGCGGTCGACGACCGGAGCGTCTACCTCGACCAGACCGACACGAAGTTCGCGCAGCTCTTCGAGAGCGACCGCATCGGCATGATCACCTCGGGCCCGTGGGAGCTGTCCGCGCTGAAGACCGCGGGGACCTCGTACGGGGTCGTCCAGCTGCCGGGGACCGACGGGGACCACCAGACGGTGTCCGGCCCCGACCTGTGGACGCTGTTCGACAACAAGGACGTCAACCGCGCGTACTGGGCCACGGACTTCGTGAAGTGGTTGACCGCGAAGGAGCAGGACGAGCGCTTCAACGTCGCCGTCGGCAACCTGCCGCTGCGTTCGAGCGAGGCGACCAGCGAGGCCTTCCTGCAGCAGGCGAAGGCGCTCCCCGGCCTCGACGTCATGCAGGAGAACTCCGCCAACGCGAAGCAGACCCGTCCGACCGTGCCCGGCTACAACGGCCTCTCCGAGGCGTTCGGCAACGCGGTCGCGCACGTGCTGCAGGGCGACGGTGACCCGAAGACCGCACTCCGGCAGGCGAGCGACGCCGCCGACAAGGCACTCCGCCAAGGCTAGGAGCACCCATGACCACCTTCGCACTCCGCCCCGCCGAGCACACGGAGCAGCCGGACGGCCCCGGCTCCGGCCGACGACGTCGTCGTCGCTCCGCCGGCGCCGTCCGCGAGGGCCTGGCGGGCTGGGGCTTCGTCGCCCCGGCGCTCGTCATCGTCCTCGGGCTCACCCTGTTCCCCGGCGCCTGGGCGCTCCTCCTGTCCTTCCAGAGCTGGGACGGCTTCAGCCCGGCGACGTTCATCGGCGGCCAGAACTACGCCGACCTCGTCACCGACGACGGCGTCCGCGCCGCGGTGCTGCACACCGTGCTCTACACGGTGCTGTTCGTGCCGGCCTCACTGCTGCTCGGGCTCGCGCTCGCCGTCGCGCTCAACCGCCGGATCCGGTTCATCGGGCTGTACCGCACCGCGATCTTCGTGCCGTTCGTCGCGTCGGCCGCGGCGACCGGCATCCTCACCACCTACCTGTTCAGCCCGCAGTTCGGCATCGTGAACAACGTGCTCCGGGTCCTGCACCTGCCCCAGCAGGGCTGGTTGGAGGACCGCAGCGAGGCGATGCTCGTCATCGTCATCATGTCGCTGTGGGGGCAGGCCGCGTTCACCACGGTGATCTACCTGGCGGCCCTGCAGGACGTCCCCGGTGACGTCATCGAGGCCGCCCGGATCGACGGCGCGAACGCGTGGCAGACCTTCTGGCGCGTGGTCTGGCCGCACCTCGGCCCGGTGACCGCGTTCGTCGCGATCTACCAGACCCTGCAGGCGATCCAGCTCTTCGACCTCGTCTACGCCACCACCCGCGGCGGCCCGCTCGACGCCACGCAGACCATCGTCTACTTCCTGTGGAAGACCGCGTTCCAGAACCTGCAGTTCGGGTACGGCTCGGCCATCGCCTACGGGATGTTCTTCGTCACCCTCGTCGCCACCGTCGTCGTCACGCTCGCGCAGCGGCGCGCGGGAAGGAGCTCGCTCTGATGTCCACCGAGACCCGGGTCCTCGACACCCCGCTGCGGCGGGACGCCGTCGTCGCCGCCCGCCCGAGCACGACCGGTCGCCGTCGACGCCGCTGGCCGTTCAGCCCGTGGCACCTGCTCCTGCTGCCGGTGTCGGTGCTCTTCCTGCTGCCGTTCGTCGAGATGTTCCTCACCTCGATCGAACCGGCGTCGGAGATCAACAAGTTCCCGCCGTCGTTCATCCCGACGCAGTTCACCCTCGGCGGCTACTCGCGCCTGTTCGCCGAGTCGGACATCCTGCACTGGCTGCTCAACACGGTCATCGTGTCGGCGTCGGCCATCGCGTCGCACCTGGTGCTCTGCTCGCTCGCGGGCTACGGCTTCGCGCGACTGCGGTTCCCCGGTCGCACGTTCGGGTTCCTCGCGATCCTCGCGACGATCATGATCCCGTCGCAGCTGCTCATGATCCCGACGTACGTCATGTTCGCCCGGCTGCACCTCGTCGACCACCTCGGCGCCGCGATCGTCCCGTGGCTCGCGTCCGCGTTCGGCATCTTCCTCATGCGCCAGTTCTTCCTGTCGCTGCCGGCGGAGCTCGAGGAAGCCGGCATGATCGACGGCTGCAACCGGCTGCAGGTGTTCTTCCGGATCGTCCTGCCGCTCGCACGCCCCGCCCTGGCGACGCTCGCGATCTTCACGCTGCTCGGGTCGTGGAACGACCTGGTCTGGCCGCTCGTCGCGATCAACAACGACCACGCCTTCACGCTCCAGCTCGGCCTGACCAACTTCCAGGGCGTCCGTCGCACGGACTGGTCGTTGCTCATGGCGGGGAACGTGGTCGCCACGCTCCCGCTCATCCTCCTGTTCCTGGTCGCCCAGAAGCAGTTCGTCGCGACGATGGCGTCGGCGGGCCTCAAGGGCTGACGCCCGCCCCCGTCCCGTCGCACCCCGGAAAGGAACCCCGTGACCACCGACGTCACCACCC
This sequence comes from Curtobacterium sp. MMLR14_006, assembly GCF_001864985.1. Taxonomy (NCBI): domain Bacteria; kingdom Bacillati; phylum Actinomycetota; class Actinomycetes; order Micrococcales; family Microbacteriaceae; genus Curtobacterium; species Curtobacterium sp. MMLR14_006. The sequence goes on from NZ_MJGU01000023.1 coordinate 92,827, forward strand.
CGTCCAGCGCCACCCTCGGCGAGATCCACCAGCAGCCCCGCGCATGGCGCGACCTCGCCGTGCTCCTCGACCAGGCGCGCGGCCCGCTCGACGCCTTCCTCGAGCGGGCACTGCGCGACCCGCGCACCCGTGTCGTCCTGACCGGCGCCGGCACCTCGGCCTTCGTCGGCCGGATCGTCGCCGAGTCCCTGCGGGGGCGTCTGCACCGCCGCTTCGACGCGGTGTCGAGCACCGACATCGTCGCCGACCCGCGCACCGTGCTCGCCGAGGACGTCCCGGTCCTGCTCGTCTCGTTCGCCCGGTCGGGCAACAGCCCGGAGAGCGCCGCCGCCACGGAGCTCGTCGACGCGATCGCACCGAGCGCCCACCACCTGGTCGTCACGTGCGACCCGACCGGCGCGCTGGCCGTCGGCCACCGGGACCGCGAGGACTCCTTCGTCCTCACGATGCCCCCGCAGACGAACGACACCGGCTTCGCGATGACGTCGAGCTTCTCGAGCATGCTGCTCGCCGCGCTCCTGGCGTTCGTGCCGTCGGACGCCGCGGAACTCGACCGCGTCGTCGCGACGGGGGAGCGCGCGCTCGCCGCCGAGGACGGCCTGGACCGGATCCTCGACCGGTCGCCCCGACGCATCGTGTTCCTCGGCGGCGGCGCGCTCGCCGGACTCGCCGAGGAGTGCGCGCTGAAGACCCTCGAGCTGACCGCCGGCACCATCGCGGCGTTCCACGACACCCCGCTCGGCTTCCGGCACGGACCGAAGGCGGTCCTCGACGACGAGACGGTCGTCGTGGTGCTCCGCTCCGCGGACCCGCGGGTGCGCCGGTACGACGACGACATCGTCCGCGAGATCCGTGCCGACCGGCCGGACCAGGTCGTCGTCGTCGGTGCCGACGAGCACGGGACGGCGACCGACCTCGACCTCGTGTTCCCCGAGGCCGAGGGGCTCGACGACGGACTGCGCGCGGTCGGCTTCGTCGCCGTCGCGCAGCTGCTCGCGCTGCACGCCTCGGTGCGGCTCGGCTGCACGCCGGACAACCCGTTCCCGGACGGCACGGTGAACCGCGTCGTCCGCGGGGTCACCATCCACCCGCTCGAGGCGGTCGACCCCGCACGGGGACGGGCATGACGCTGTTCCTGGGCCTGGACGGCGGCGGCACGAAGACCGCCGTCGTCCTGGCCGGCGGCGACGGCCGGGTGCTGGCGCGCTGGCGCGGACCGGCGTGCTCGTGGCTCGACGTCGGCGTCGCCGCGGTGGCGGACGTCGTCGGAAGCGGGACGCGGGCCGTGCTCGCCGCGGCGGGGCGCTCCGCCGACGACGTCACGCACGCGTTCCTCGGTCTGCCGGGCCACGGCGAGTCCGCGGGTGCCGACGTGCTGCTCGACGCGATCCCGGAGCCGGTCCTCGGCCACCGCCGGTACACGGTCGGCAACGACATGCTCGCCGGCTGGGCGGGGTCGCTCGGCGGCCACGACGGCATCAACGTCATCGCCGGCACCGGCTCGATGGCGTACGGCGAGCGAGGTTCCCGCACACACCGGGTCGGTGGGTGGAGCGAACTCATCGGCGACGAGGGGTCGGCGCACTGGATCGCGCGCCGCGGCCTGAACGCCTTCAGCCGGATGGCCGACGGGCGCCTGCCGCGGTCGGCGCTGTACGACCTGCTCCGCGAGCGGACCGGCATCGCCGCCGACCTCGACCTCGTCGGCCTGGTCATGCACGACTGGCAGGCCGGCCGCACCGAGGTCGCGGCGCTCTCCCGTGTCGTGACAGCCGCTGCCGGTGCGGGCGACCCGGTGGCCGCCAGCATCCTCGACGACGCCGTCGAGGAGCTCGTGCAGCAGGTCCGCGTCGTCGCGCACCGCATCGGGGACGACGGCGACGGTCGTCCGACGGCCGTGTCGTCGTCGGGCGGCGTCTTCTCGGACGCCGGCTTCCGCAGCCGCTTCGCCGCCCGCCTGGCCGCCGAGCGCGGTGCCGACACCGGTCGGCGGTTCACGCTCGTCGAGTCGGTGCTGCCGCCCGACCTCGGTGCCGTCGTCTACGCCGTGCGTCGCGCCGGCGAGCCCGTACCCGAGACCTGGGACACGGCGGAGCCGGCGGCGGTCGTCGACGTGACCGGCTGACGGACGGGAGGCCCGTGGCGACGCCGCCACGGGCCTCCCGTCCGTCGGCCTGGTCGCCCACCCCGCGCGCCCGCCCCGCGCGCCCACGCCGCGCGCGCCCGCGCGAAAGCGACACATGCACGCCGACTGTTCGCGTGGACCTGTCGCTTTCGCGACAGGGACCCCGGGCCGGCCGCGAGGTGTGTCGCTCTCGCGGCACCCGGGCAGCGCGGGCGGGGCTGGAGGGGCGCCCGCGCGCCCACCCCGCGCGCCCGCGCGAAAGCGACACATGCACGCCGGCTGTTCGCGTGGACCTGTCGCTTTCGCGACAGGACCCGGGGTCCGCCCGCCGCCGCCTCCGCCCGGCGCCAGCGTCAGCGACGCACGTCGCACCCGCAGCTCGCGCCGAGGACGAGCTCGGCGGGCACGAGGTCGCGGTGCCACTGGTCGTCCGGGCCGAGGCCGAGCACGCGGTCGACCGCAGCGGCGGCCATCGTCCCCGTGGGTTGCCGCACGACGGTGAGCTGGGGGATCGTCCAGTCGGCCTCGGCGACGCCGTCGAAGGACACGACCGCGACGTCGTCGGGGGCGGAGAGCCCGAGTTCGTGCAGGGCGCGGAGCACGCCGACCGCCTGCATGTCCGAGCTGACGAAGACGGCGCGGGGGCGGTTCGGGGTGTCGAACATCCGCAGGCCGGCGGTGTGGCCGCCGCTGCGGGTGAAGTCGCAGCGGACGATCGGACCGTCCGGCAGTCCGGCGTCCCGGAGCGCGCGCATCCAGCCCTGCTCGCGCAGCTCCATCGAGCCGGTGTGGCCCATGACGAGGCCGATGGAGGGGTAGCCGTGCTCGACCAGGTGCCGGGTGCCGTCGTAGGCGCCGCGCAGGGCGTCGACGCCGATGCTCGGGTGGTCGGGGACCTCGAAGAAGGTGTTGAGCAGGACCATCGGGATGCCCGGGTCCGTCATGGTGGACAGGTCCGGCCGGGTCATGATGCTCGTGACGATGATGCCGTCGACCTGGCGGGCGGACAGGCTGCGGAGGCGCTCGCGTTCCTGGACGGCGTCGCCGTCGCTGTTGGCGAGCAGGACGTCGTAGCCGCGGGCTGCGGCGGCGTGCGTGACCTCGACGGCGAGCTCGGACCAGAACGGGTTGTCGAGTTCCGGCACGATCAGCCCGAGCATCTTCGACGACCCGGTGCGCAGGGCCTGCGCACTGGCGTTCGGCCGGTAGCCGAGGACACGGATCGCCTCGCGCACCCGCGCGGCGGTGGCGGCCGCGACGGGCCGGGGACCGTCGTGCACGACGTAGCTGACGACCGAGGTGCTGACGCCGGCGTAGCGGGCGACGTCGGCGCGGGTGACCGCCCGCGGGGTCGTCGGGACGGTCACGGCAGCCACCTTCGTCGGGTCCGGGGGAGCGCCGTCGGGTGCCGGTCCGCGGACGGACCGGCACCCGACGACACCTGTTACTCGGACGCGATCGTAGTCGACGCGGCGGCCTCCGCCGGTGCGGGGGCGTCGCCGAAGTCGGGGACCTCGAGGCGTGCGCCGCCCTGCAGCGCCGACTGGTGGGCGATGATGCCGGGCAGGGTGAAGCGCGCGGCGGTCCAGGCGTTCACCGGCGGCAGGGTCCGGTCGACCACCGCGCGGACGAAGTCGTCGGCGAGGAACTGGTGGCTGCCCTCGTGCCCGGTCGGCACGCCGTCGTACTCGGCCGGCAGCCGGTCGGTGTCGTGCACCTGGGCGTAGCCGGAGACGAACGCGTCGCGCAGGGACGGGTCGACGTCGGCCAGGCGCGGGTCGTCGAGGTCCATCGTCGCCTGGGTGTCGATCTGGTCGCTGATGTCGTGCGAGTCCTCCTTGTCCTGCCAGACGCTGACCTTCGCGAGCTGCTCGAAGCTCGCCTCGGTGCCGAAGTAGCGGAAGCGGGACTCGCGGATGTGCGACGGGTAGCCGACGCGGCGCATCTCGTTGATCCGCATGACGCCGCCGTTGTCGAGCTCGAACAGGGCGGTGGCGTTCGAGAAGTCGTTGTCGAACTGGCTGACGTCCTTGTCGAAGACGCCGTCGCCGCGGTCGTCGCGGACGCCGATGCAGCTGACGCTGACCGCGTGCCCGGGGATCGCACCGAGCACGCCGCCGACCGAGTGCGTCGGGTAGAGCATGGGCGGGTAGCTGGCGGTGCGCTTCCAGTCCTCGCCGCCGCTGTACTGGTACGCGGCGTAGAAGCCGAGGTCCATGTCGTGCACGTAGTCGCCCTCGGCGTAGAAGACCCGGCCGAACGCACCGGCGGCGGCCTGCTTGCGGGCGAACACGGTGGCGGGGTTGTAGTAGCTCGTCTCACCCATCATGTAGGTCAGACCGGTCTCGCGGACGGCCTCGATGATGTCGCGGATCTCGTCGACCGAGATCGCCATCGGCACCGCGGAGTACACGTGCTTGCCGGCGCGCAGGGCCCGGACCACCAGCGGGCCGTGCGTCCACCGCTGGGTGAAGATCGCGACGGCGTCGACGTCCGAGGCGAGCACGGCGTCGAAGTCGGGGAACGTGCCGTCGAGGTGCTGCGCCTCGACGAGTTCGGCGGCGCGCTCGTCGACGAGGTCCGTGACGTACACGCGGTCGACGTCGGGGTGGAGCTTGAACAGCTTGGCGAACTGGGGCGCGAACTGGCCCGCGCCGACCATACCGACAGAGATCATCAGTGACCTTTCCAAGGTGGGGGATGCATCGCCGAGCGGAGCGCTCCGGTGCAGATCGCAGCCATCCTGACACGCGCTGTCTACACGTGACAACCCCGTTGGGCGCTGGGAAAGCCGACTCTTGTCACGGGTGGTCCCCACGTGTAGATTCCCGGCTCACGGACTGCTGCACGCCAGTCCACCGCAGACGAAGGAGTCGCGATGGCAACCGAGAGCCCCGTGTCGTCACCCCTGACGACCGCCAGCACGAGGCGGAGGAGTCGCCCCGCCGACCCCGCCCGTGCACGAACCACGTCCCGACCGCGCCGGCCCAGGAACGACCTGTGGCTCGCGCTCGTGTTCATCGCCCCGGCCGCCGTCGGGTTCGCGGTGTTCCTCGCCTGGCCGACCGTGCGGGGCATCTGGCTGAGCTTCACCTCGTACAACCTGCTCACCGAACCCGAGTTCACCGGTCTGCAGAACTACGAACGGCTGGTGCAGGACTCGATCTTCTGGCACTCGATGGTGGTGACCGTCGAGTACGTCCTCGTCAACATCGTCATCCAGACCGTCGTCGCGCTGTTCATCGCCGTGATGATGCACCGGTTGACGAAGTCGACCTTCGTGCGCGGCATCGTGCTCGCGCCGTACCTGGTGTCGAACGTCGTCGCGGCGCTCGTGTGGCTCTGGATCCTCGACACCCAGCTCGGCATCGGCAACGAGCTGCTCGCGGCACTCGGCCTCGACCGCATCCCGTTCCTGCAGAGCGACGTCTGGGGCATCCCCTCGATCGCGCTCATCAACGTCTGGCGGCACGTCGGCTACACGGCGCTGCTCGTCTTCGCGGGGCTGCAGTCGCTGCCCGAGACCGTGTACGAAGCCGGCCGCATCGACGGGGCGAGCGAGTGGAAGATGTTCTGGCGCATCACGGTGCCGCTGCTCCGCCCGATCCTGTCCCTGGTGCTGATCATCACCGTCATCGGTTCGTTCCAGGTGTTCGACACCGTCGCCGTCACCACGCAGGGCGGCCCCGCGAACGCCACGAACGTCGTGCAGAACTACATCTACAACCTGGCGTTCGGCCGGTTCCAGTTCGGCTACGCGTCCGCGGTCTCGGTCGCGCTCCTCATCGTCCTCAGCATCATCACGATCGTGCAGTACCGCCTCACCCGCTCGGGTGAGTCGGACCTGGACTGAACGGAAGCGCCATGACCACGACACTCACCCGCTCCGTCACCACGTCCCGCCCGCCGCGGATGGGCGCCGGACACCGTCGCCGCCCCTCCGTCGGCCGCGTCGTCGCCTGGGCCGCGATGGTCCTCGTCATCGTCGTCACCCTGTTCCCGTTCTACTGGATCCTGCGCACCGCCCTGTCGTCGAACACCGCGATCAACGCCGACCCCACCTCGCTGCTGCCGGTCGGGTTCAGCCTGGGCGGCTTCGAACGCGTCCTCGGCCTGCAGTCCACGGAGGAGGCCCTGGCGCAGGGCGGCTCCGGCGCCGCGCTCGACTTCTGGCGGTACCTGCTCAACTCGATCGTCGTGTCGACGCTCGTCACGGTCGGCCAGGTGTTCTTCTCGGCAGCGGCCGCGTACGCCTTCGCCCGGCTGCGCTGGCCCGGCCGCGACCGCGTGTTCGGGGTGTTCCTGGCCGGGCTGATGGTCCCCGCGATCTTCACGCTGCTGCCGAACTTCACGCTCATCAAGCAGCTCGGGCTCGTCGACAACCTGCTCGGCATCGCCCTGCCGACGATGTTCATGACGCCATTCGCGGTGTTCTTCCTGCGCCAGTTCTTCCTCGGCATCTCGAAGGAGGTCGAGGAGGCCGCGCTCATCGACGGCGCCGGCAAGGTCCGCGTGTTCTTCCGGCTCGTCATCCCGATGGCGTCGGCCCCGATCGCGACCCTCGCGGTCCTGACGTACATCACGAGCTGGAACGACTACTTCTGGCCGCTCATGGTCTCGTACACCGACAGCTCGCGGGTGCTGACCGTCGCGCTCGGCGTCTTCAAGTCGCAGAGCCCGCAGTCCGGCACCGACTGGGCCGGGCTCATGGCCGCGACCCTCGTGGCGGCGCTCCCGATGATCGTGCTGTTCGGCGTCTTCGCCAAGCGGATCGTCAACTCCATCGGCTTCTCCGGGATCAAGTGACCCGGCGCTCGGACAGGACCCACACCATGACGAACCACCTGACCCGCCGCACGCTCCTGGCCGGCGGCGCCTCCGCCCTCGCGCTCGGCGCGCTCGCCGCCTGCTCGTCGCCCGGCCGCGTCCGGACTGGCCGCTCGGGCGCACGGACCGTGAGCTACTGGCTCTGGGACGCGAACCAGCAGCCCGCCTACCAGGCCGTCGCCGACGCCTTCCACCGCGCGAACCCGGACATCACCGTGCGGATCACGCAGCTCGGCTGGAACGACTACTGGACGAAGCTCACCGCGGGCTTCATCGCCGGCACCGCCCCCGACGTCTTCACCGACCACCTGACGAAGTTCCCGCAGTACGCCGACCTCGACGTGCTGTACCGGCTCGACGAGCTCGACGCGACGAAGGGCATCCGCGACGCCGACTACCAGTCCGGCCTCGCCGAGCTGTGGAAGGGCCGGGACGGCCACCGCTACGGCTCCCCGAAGGACTGGGACACCATCGCGATGTTCTACGACCGCCGGGCGATGGCGGCGGCCGGGGTCTCGGCCGAGGAACTCGGGGCGCTCGAGTGGAACCCGGACGACGGCGGGACGTTCGAGCGGATGATCGCGCACCTGACCGTCGACACGAAGGGACGGCGCGGCGACGAACCGGGCTTCGACAAGGACCACGTCGCGGTCTACGGGTTGTCGTCGAACGGGTCGGGTGGCGACGGTTTCGGCCAGTCGACCTGGTCGCCGTTCACCGGGTCCACCGACTGGGCGTACACGAACGAGAACCCCTGGGGCGACCGGTTCCGGTTCGACGACCGCGTCGTGCAGGACACCCTCGCCTGGTACTACGGCCTGGCTGACAAGGGCTACATGGCGAAGTACGGCGTCTTCTCGACCACGACCGGCCCGGAGGTGCAGCTCGCGGCCGGCAAGTGCGCGCTGTCGTTCAACGGGTCGTGGATGATCGGCTCGTACCTCGGCACCGAGGGCCTCGACGTCGCGGTGGCGCCGACCCCGGTCGGTCCTTCGGGGCGCCGCGCGTCCATGTTCAACGGCCTCGGCGACTCGATCACGAAGCAGGCGAAGGACCCCGAGGCGGCGGCGGCCTGGGTCGCGTTCCTCGGCAGCGACGAAGCCCAGCGCATCGTGGGGGAGCGCGGCATCGTGTTCCCGGCGCGTCCCGCCGGCACCGCGGCCGCCGTGGCGTCGTTCCGGGAGCGCGGCCTCGACGTGTCGGCGTTCACCCGGCAGGTCGAGGAGGACACCACCTTCCTGTTCCCCGTCACCCGCAACCCCGCCGACGTGCAGGCCCTGTTCCAGCCGGCGTTCGACGACGTGTACGCCAACGGTGCGCCGGTCTCGACGCTGACCGGCGTCAACGAGCAGGTGAACACCCTCCTCGCGCTCACCTGACCGGTCGCGTCGTCCGCACACCGCGTCGCCCGGTGCGGTGTGCGGACGAGCGTTGACCGCGCCGTGGGGTGCGACACAGACTGGCGGGGATGACTTCCCTCACCTCACTCGTGTACATGTCCGTCGCCGTCGACGAGATGACCGACGAGCAGCTGGTCGCCATGCTCCGCGAGGCCCGGCTGCGCAACGAGGCCCTCGGCGTCTCCGGCCTGTTGCTCGCGAAGGGCGGCCGCTTCATGCAGGTGCTCGAGGGCCCGAGCTGGAGCGTCGAGGACCGCTTCGCCGCGATCGAGCGCGACCCGCGCCACCACGACGTGAAGTCGCTGTCCCGCGAGGAGATCGACACCCGGCGCTTCGACGGGTGGTCGATGGCGTTCGGCAACCCCTCGGACACCGAGGTCCGCGACGAGCCCGGCTTCAGCACCTTCCTCACCGAACGCAGCGGACTGCCCGCCGGACTCGCCGGTGCGCCCGCGGACTGGCTGCTCCGCTGGTTCCGTGGTCGCGACCTGCAGGACCTGCCGGAGGAGCGGATCACGCTCGGCCGGCACGCCGCCTGACGGGTCCGGCCACCCGGGCGGCGGTCGTCACGCCCCCTGGACGGGAGGCCCGTGGCGGCGCCGCCACGGGCCTCCCGTCCGGGAGACTGGTCACGTGGAACGACGTGCGCAGATCCTGACGGCCGCGGCGGAGGAGTTCGACCGCGTCGGCTTCGCCGGCGCGACGATCGCGGGGATCGCCCGCGGGGCGGGCGTCTCCCAGGGCGCCCTGCACTTCCACTTCCCGACCAAGCTCGCGCTCGCGCTCGGGGTGATCGACGAGCAGAACGTCCGGACCTTCGACGTGGTCAGCCACGCGGACCCGTCGCCGACCGCGGCGCTCGTGCGGGCCTCGCACGGCATCGCCACCCTGCTCCGCACCGACCCGGTCGTCCGCGCCGGCATCCGCATGTCGCTCGAGCGCGGTGAGTTCCGCGCCGCGACCGTCAGCTTCTACGAGCAGTGGATCGCCGGCATCGTCGACGTGTTCCGGCTGGCGATCGCGAGCGGCGAGCTGCGGACGGACCTGACCGCCGAGGAGCTCGGTTCGACCGTCGTGCCGTTCTTCACCGGCGTCCAGCTCGTGTCCGACGTGCGGACCGGGCGGGCGGACCTGTTCCCGGCCGTCGCGACCATGTGGCGGGTGGTGCTCGCGGCGACGGCGGACGCGGCGCACCGCGAGCGGCTGCTCGGTGTCGTTGCGGACCTGTTCGGTGTCGTTGCAGACCCGTTCGGTGTCGTTGCAGACCCGTTCGGTGTCGTGCCGGACCCGTTCGACGGGTCCTGACCGGCCGGTGCGCGGCCCGTCGGTCAGAGGTCGTGCAGCTCGCGGTCCCGGAACCACTTGAGCAGCCACGCGGCGCTCGTGCGGTCGAACGACGGCGGGAAGTCCGTCGTGCCGGACAGGAACGGGCTGAAGCCGGCCTCCTCGCGGACGTCGGCGTCGTCGAGCGCCCGGTACGCCATCGACCAGCCGTCGAAGCGGCGCTGCTCGATGTCCTCGCGCACGAGCGACTTCACCTCGCCGTGCCGCGGGTCGCGGGCGATCACGGAGAAGCGGTCGTCGACGCTCCACGCCGGTCCCTCGAGCAACTGCATGAACCGGCCGCCCTTGGCGAGCAGCAGCCCGGACACCCCGAGCGCGTGGTTGCGCAGCCGTGCTTCGTCGAGCAGGGTCGCCAGCTCACCGTCGTCGAAGGGCACGACGGCGCGACTCATGTAGACGATGGAGACGAGCACTGCTCCATCTTCACGTGGTCGGGCCGCGGGTGCGAACCGATGTCCGGAGAGCGTCCCACCGCGTCCTGCGCGGTCGTTCAGTCGGCGGGCCGCTCGTGCGCGGTGATCGACTCGTCGCGCTTCTTCCGCCAGGGGCGGGCGGGGGTGTCCGGGCCGTCCCAGACCAGGATCGCGCCCCACGCCGCGGCGAGCAGCGGCACCGAGATGATCGCGCCGGTGATGCCGGCGAGCACGGTGCCCGCGGTCAGGCCGATGAGGATGACCAGGCCGTGCAGCTTGAGCGTGCGGCCCATGAGCACCGGCTGGAGCAGGTTGCCCTCGAGCTGGTTCACCGCGATGACGATCGCGACGACGATGAGCGCCTGGACCGGGCCGAGCGCGACGAGGGCGACGAGTGCGGCGAGGATGCCGGCCGCCGTGGCACCGACGATCGGGATGAACGCGGTGATGAAGACGACGACGGCCAGGGGGAGCGCGAGCGGCACCCCGACGATCGCGATGCTGACGCCGATGCCGATCGCGTCGACCGCGGCGACCGTGGCGGTGCCGCGGACGTACCCGCCGAGGGTCGAGACGACGCGGTCGCCGACCCGACGGGCACGGGCGTAGCGCTCTCCGGTGAAGGGACGGAGCAGGAACTCCCAGATGCTCGGGCCGTCCTTGAGGAAGAAGAACAGCACGACGATCATCAGGACGAGCCCGGTCAGGAAGTTCGCGGTCGCCGATGCCCCGGCGATCGCACCCGAGCCGAACTGCGCGCTCGTCACGAAGTCGGTGACGCCGCCGACCGCGTCGTCGATCTGTGACTCGGAGATCGAGATCGGCAGGGTCTTCGCGAAGTCCTGCAGCTTGCCGAAGCCGTCCACCGCGGAGTCCTGCAGCTGCGACCACTGGTTCTCGACCGCGACGACGATCAACCAGCCGACCAGCCCGAGCACGGCGAGCACGCCGACGAGCACCGCGAGCGTCGCCAGGACGGACGGCACGCGGTGCCTGCGGAGCCACGAGACCACGGGGTGCATGGCCGAGGCGATGATGAGCGCGAGCAGGACCGGGATCGTCACGACGCTCAGCACACCGCCGGCGTAGACCACACCGGCCAGCAGCACCACGACGATGATCACCTGCAGGGCGCGCATCGCGAGGCGACCCATCGAGTCGGACCAGGTCGCCTGGACCTTCGAGGGCGTGGTCGGGGCGGGCGGACGCGGGGCGTCGCGGAAGAGCGGCATACCCGAGACGCTACCGACGGACGGCCCGCTGCGCCCGCCTAGGATCGGGGACATGGCGACCGTCCTCCTCGTCCGTCACGGACGCACCACCGCGAACGCCTCCGGGGTCCTCGCCGGCCGCACCGCCGGCGTGCGCCTCGACGCCGTCGGGCGGACCCAGGCCGAGCGGACCGCCGAGCGCATCGCCGCCGTGCCCGTCGTCGCGGTGGTCACGAGCCCCCTGGAGCGCTGCCGGCAGACCGCCCGCGTGATCCTCGACCGGCAGCCGGGCGACCCGGCGTCGAGCGTCGAGCGGGCCATCACCGAGGCGGACTACGGCGACTGGCAGGGGCGGACCCTCGCCGACCTGTCGAAGGAGCCGCTCTGGCGGACGGTGCAGGCGAACCCGAGTGCGGTCGTGTTCCCCGGCGGCGAGTCCATGCAGACCATGCAGTCGCGCGCCGTCGCCGCGATCCGCCGCATCGACGCCGCGGTCGAGGCCGAGCACGGCCCCGGAGCGGTGTGGGTCGCGGTGAGCCACGGCGACATCATCAAGTCGGTGCTCGCCGACGCGTTCGGCATGCACCTCGACCTGTTCCAGCGCATCGGCGTCGGACCGGCCTCGGTGTCCATCGTGCGCTACGGCGAACACCGCCCCGAGGTGGTGGCCACGAACACCGAGTCCGGCGACCTCGGCTGGCTCGCATCCGCGCCGGCACCGGGCGGGGACGCCGCGGTCGGCGGCGGCGCGGGCCACCAGGCCGCCCCCGGCACGACGACGACGGCGCCGGGTCCCGCCGGAGCCTGAACGGCCGTCGGCACGCGCTCCTACAATGCGGGTATGCCAACCATCGTCCACGGCTTCGACTGGCCGGACCGTCTCGTCGTCGGCACCATCGGGCGCCCGGGCGAGCGCGCGTTCTACATCCAGGCGCGCTCCGGCCGCCGGGTGACGAGCGTCGCGCTCGAGAAGGAGCAGACCGCCGTGCTCGCCGACAAGATCGACGAGCTGCTCGACGAGGTCGCGACGGTCGAGGGCAACCGGTTCAGCGTGCCCCCGACCGTCCCCGACGAGCTCCGCGACCCCGCCCCGCTCGACCAGCCGGTCGAGCCGGAGTTCCGTGCCGGTGCGCTGAGCCTGGGCTTCGACCCCGCGACCGCCCAGGTGGTCATCGAGGCCTACCCCATCGACGACGAGGTCGAGATCGTCTCCGAGGAGAGCGAGGACGGCACCGAGATCGAGGCCGTCGTCGAGATCCCGGAACCCGCCGAGCTCTTCCAGGTGAAGATCCCGGTCGGCACCGCACGCGCGTTCGTGGAGCGCACGCGCGAGGTCGTCGCCGCCGGCCGTCCGCCCGGCACCGCATGAGCGACGGGTCGATGACCATCACGGCCCGCATCCGTGAGGCGTCGAACGCGACCTTCCTGGCGGACCTGGACGGCGAGGCCGTCGTGTACAAGCCGATCCAGGGGGAGCGGCCGCTGTGGGACTTCCCGGACGGCACGCTCGCCGGCCGCGAGGTCGCGGCGCACCTGGTGTCCGAGGCGTTCGGCTGGGGCATCGTGCCGCCGACGTGGCTGGGCGACGGCCCCTACGGCCCGGGCATGGTGCAGCGGTGGCAGCACGTCGACCCCGAGCAGGACGCCGTCGACCTGGTCGACCCGGACGCCGCCGAGGCCGACGGCTCGCCGTGGCTGCCGGTGCTCGAGGCGATCGACGAGCACGACCGTCCCGTCACCCTGGTGCACGAGGACTCCGAGGCCCTGCGTCGGATGGCCGTCTTCGACGTGGTCGTCAACAACGCCGACCGCAAGGGCGGGCACGTCCTGGCGATGCCGGACGGGCACCGGTTCGGTGTCGACCACGGCCTGACGTTCCACGTCGAGCACAAGCTCCGCACCGTGCTGTGGGGGTGGATCGGCGAGCCGCTCGGACCGGACGAGCTCGAGGGCCTGGACCGGGTGTCCGAGGCGCTGCGGGGGGACCTCGGGGACGTGCTGCACGAGCACCTCACCCCGGTCGAGGTCGACACCGTGCGCGCCCGGTGCGCGGCTCTCCGCGCGGTGGGCGTGTTCCCGCCGCCCCCGGGCCACGGTCCGGCCGTGCCCTGGCCGCTGTTCTGACGCGCTCCGCCTGACGCCGTGCGGGCGCCCGGGTTCGGGTCGGTGGGTTCCGTCGGGTCCGGGCCCACCGACCCGCCCCGCTCCCCGTGCTGGACGGGTGCGAGTGCCCCACGGCAGCGCCCACGAGCGCCGTTGCTCAGCGGGACACCGTGGGTGTCGACCAGCCGAGGGCGGATCAGGTCCCCTCGACCGACCGCTTCCCCACTCCGACCGGGTCGGGGCGGGAAGACGGCCACGGTCGCCGGGGTCCGGGGCAACTGTGTGGCGTCAGTGTACGACCGACGCGCGGTGCGCAACAGCCCCCGGTCACCCGATCCCTGCGATCAGTCGAACAGCGGCATCCCGCCCCGTCGGGACCCGAGGTACGAGTCGACGACGGCCACGCCGAGGTCGTCGTTCTCGGGCGCCACCACCGTGCCGTCGACGCGCTTCGCCATGGCGTCGATGAACCGGGCGAGCCCCGGGTCGTCGCCGAGCCGGAAGAACGTCGTCTGCGCGCCGAGCCGTCCGGAGTTCTCGAGTTCGCGCACGGTCAGCGCGATCGTCACCGGGTCCGGCGGGTAGTCGAACCAGACCTGGCCGTTCGGCTCGAGGTGCGACGTCGGCTCGCCGTCGGTGACGATGAGGAGCACCGGCTGGGCCGCGGGGTGCTTCCGGAAGTGCCGGTTGGCGAGCAGCAGGGCGTGGTGCAGGTTCGTGCCCTTGTCCCACATCGCGTCGAGCCCGACGAGCTGCTCGACGTCCATCACCTCGGCCTCGCGACCGAAGGCGATGAGCTCCAGGTCGTCGCCGCGGAACCGGGTCGACACCAGGGTGTGCAGCGCCAGGGCGGTGCGCTTCATCGGGACCCAGCGGTCCTCCATCGCCATCGAGAACGACGTGTCGACGAGCAGGGCGACGCACGCCTGGGTGCGGGCCTCGGTCTCCTGCACCTCGACGTCGTCGATCGTCAACCGGACGCCGGGGCCCTGTCGGCCGGAGGCGGCCGTCCTCGTCACGGCGTTCGTGATCGTCCGGGGGATGTCCCACGGCTCGGTGTCGCCGAAGGCCCACTGCCGTGACGCCCCCGAGGGTTCGCCGGCGGCACCCGAGCGGCGGAGGTCCCGCGCGCCCTGGCGACCGGACATCCGCTGGGCGACGTCCTTGAGCAGGCTCTTGCCGAGCTGCCGCATGGCCTTCGGGGTGAGCCGGAGCTGCCCGTCGGCACCGCGGCGCATCGCCCCGGAGTTCCGGAGCGCCTGCTCGAGCCGCTGCAGGGTCTTCGCGTCGACCGCCGCCTCGGCGCCGAGCTGCCGGGACAGCGCGTCGAGGTCGAGGTCGTCGAGTTCCGAACCGGGGCCGGACTGCGCGAGCTGGTCGGCGAGGGCGTCGAGGTCCGCGATGTCCTGGAACACCCCGGTGCCGTCGCCGAGCCCGAGGCCCTGCTGCCCGTCCATCTGCTCCGACCCGCCCCAGTCCTCGCCGGGTCGCAGGGCGCGCAGGGCACCGTCGAGCTGGGACAACTGCCCCATCAGGTCGGGGGAGCCGAACGCCTGCTGGGCGAGCGCGTCGAGTTCGTCGCGCTGCTCCTGCGTCATCGAGTTGCGCATCCGCTGCGCCGCCGCCGCGCGGGCCGCGAGGTCGTCGAGCAGTTCGTCGACGTTCGCCGGGTCCGACGGGAAGTACTCCCCGTGCTGCGCCATGAACTCGTCGAACTGCTGCTGGGTGTCCTCGCCGCGGGCGTGCGCCTCGAGCAGGGCGTTGAGGTCCTGCATCATCGCGCTGATCGCCGCGCGGTCCTCGTCGGTGGCACCCTCGAGCGCCTGCTTCATGCCGGCGAAGCGCTGGTCGAGCACCTCGCGGCCGAGCAGGTCCTTGATCTCGTCGTACTTCTGGCGTGCGGTCGGGCTCGTCCAGTCGTAGTCGCCGAGCTCCTGCACCGCGGCGGCGGGGGAGGGCGACAGGCTGTCGAGCTGCAGCTCGGCGAGGGCGCGGTCGCCGTCGTCGAGGTCGACGTTCCGGGCGAGTTCCCCGCGCTCGGCGAGCAGCGCCTGGTCGAGGAGTTCGCGCACCTGCTGCAGGGTGCCGTCGAGGTTGTTCTTCGCGGTCAGCTCGCGGCGGCGCTCGGCCACCCGGCGGGCCAGGTCGTCGAGGCCGCGCTGCGACCGGCCGCCGCGACGCAGGAACTCCCGCATCGCCCGCTCGGGCGACGTGCCGCCCATCACGTCCTGCCCGATGGCGTCGAGCGCTTCGGCGAGGTCGACCGGCGCCGCGAGCGGGTCCGGTCCGTCGGTGTAGCGCCCGTACCGGGTGTCCCGGGTCAGCCGCCGGTTCTGCCTAGCCATAGACGGCTTCGCCCCCGCCGGACTCCTTGCTGATGCGTCGGGCCAGGAAGAGCCCCTCGAGCGCGAGCTCGATCGCACCGGCCCGCTCGCCGTCGTTCGTGGCGCCCAGGCGGTCGCACACCTGGTCGTACAGGTCGGACTCGCCGATCGACGGGAGTCCTTCGAGGAACGCCCGGGCGCTGACCTGCTCGCCCGTGGTCACCATCGTGCCGCCGTCGAGCGCGTCCACGAGCACTGCGAAGTCCAGGCCCCGGAAGCGGGAGCGCACGGTCTCGGCGGTCGCGGTGCGGAGCAGGTGCTCGAGGACCTCGTCGGCCCGGTCCTCTTCCCCGTTCTCGAACTCGATCTTGCCGCCGAGGACGTCCACGGCGGTCTCGAGGTCGATCGGCCGGGCGACGGCCTCGTCCTCGCCCTGGCGTGCGGCCCGGTGCACCGCAGCGGCGGACACCGTCTCGGCACCCGCGATCGCGAAGCGGGCGCTCACACCGCTGCGCTGGTCGACGGCGCTCGAGGCGCGCAGAGCCCGGGTGAAGCGGGCGAGGATCTCGACCAGGGCGTCCGGCACCTCGGCCGTCAGCTGCGCCTCTTGTCGGATGACCGCGATCTCGTCCTCGAGCTCGATCGGGTAGTGCGTGCGGATCTCGGCGCCGAAGCGGTCCTTCAGCGGCGTGATGATCCGGCCGCGGTTCGTGTAGTCCTCGGGGTTCGCGCTCGCCACGACGAGCACGTCGAGCGGCAGCCGCAGCACGTAGCCGCGGATCTGGACGTCGCGTTCCTCCATCACGTTGAGCATCGCGACCTGGATGCGTTCGGCCAGGTCGGGCAGCTCGTTGATCGCGACGATGCCACGGTGCCCACGGGGGACCAGCCCGAAGTGGATGGTCTCCGGGTCGCCCAGGCTGCGGCCCTCGGCGACCTTCATCGGGTCGACGTCGCCGATCAGGTCGGCCACGCTCGTGTCCGGCGTCGCGAGCTTCTCGACGTAGCGGTCGTCACGGTGCCGCCAGCTGATCGGCAGGGCGTCGCCGAGCTCCTCGGCGCGTCGGGTGCTCGCCGTGGTGATCGGTTCGTACGGGTGCTCGCCGAGCTCGGAGCCGGTGATGACCGGCGTCCACTCGTCGAGCAGGCCCTGCAGGGTGCGGAGCAGGCGGGTCTTGCCCTGGCCGCGCTCGCCGAGCAGGACGACGTCGTGGCCGGCGATCAGGGCGCGTTCGAGCTGGGGGATGACGGTGGTCTCGAAGCCGTGCAGGCCGGGCCACGGATCAGCGCCCTGGCGCAGGGCGGTGAGCAGGTTGTCGCGGATCTCGGCGCGGACCGTCTTCTGGACGTGACCAGAGGTGCGGAGCTCGCCGACCGTTCGGATGTCAGGTCGGGTCACGTCGACGACGCTACGCCGCGCCGGCGACATGGACCACAAGACGGACGGGAGGCCCGTGGCGGCGCCGCCACGGGCCTCCCGTCCGTCCGCTTGTGAGTTTCCATAGCACTTGCAATGATTGAGACCCCGGTGACGGAGCCGGATTCGAGTAGGGGGATCCGGCTCCGTGCCCCGGACCGGGTGAACCGGACCGTTCCACTACCGGATCCGAACCATCTCGTCGATCCGGGCGTACGTTCCCCATTCGTGAGCAGCACGAACACGACGATCAAGAGCCTGGTACCCGCTCGGATGGACCGCCTGCCGTGGACACGGTTCCACTGGAGCGTGGTCGTGGGCCTCGGGGTGTCCTGGATCCTGGACGGCCTCGAGATCCAGATCGTCTCGAACGCCGGGTTCCAGGCGGACCTCGACCTCTCGACGCAGCAGGTCACCTCGCTCGGCACGATCTACCTGGTCGGACAGGTCGTCGGTGCGATCGTGTTCGGGCGCATGTCCGACCGCCTCGGTCGACGGAAGCTGTTCATCCTCACGCTGGCCATCTACCTGATCGGCTCGGGCATCGCCGGGTTCGCGCAGGACTTCTGGTTCCTCGCGGCGTTCCGGTTCGTCGCCGGGCTCGGCATCGGTGGCGAGTACGCGGCGATCAACTCCGCCATCGACGAGCTCATCCCGTCGAAGTACCGCGGCCACGTCGACATCGCCATCAACGGGACGTACTGGGGCGGCGCGGCGCTCGGCGCCTTCGCGAACATCTACCTGCTCGACACCGCGAACTTCGCTGAGAACATCGGCTGGCGCATCGGCTTCTTCCTCGGCCCGGTGCTCGGCATCGCGATCATCTTCCTGCGCCGGCACATCCCGGAGAGCCCCCGCTGGCTGATGACGCACGGCCGCGAGCAGGAGGCCGAGGCGACGGTCACCCAGATCGAGGCGTCGGTCGAGAAGTCCACCGGGCACCGCCTGCCCGACGTCGACGACTCGAAGGCGATGACCGTCACACCGATGGACAACGTGAAGTTCCGCACCATCGTGAAGGTGCTGTTCCGGCAGTACCCGACGCG
The DNA here is from genome assembly GCF_001864985.1 of Curtobacterium sp. MMLR14_006. NCBI lineage: Bacteria > Bacillati > Actinomycetota > Actinomycetes > Micrococcales > Microbacteriaceae > Curtobacterium > Curtobacterium sp. MMLR14_006. Next base: position 111,037 of record NZ_MJGU01000023.1, read on the forward strand.
GACCCTGGTCGGCGCGACGATGATGATCACGCAGGCGTTCCTGTACAACGCGATCTTCTTCACCTACGCGCTCGTGCTCACCAACTTCTTCGGGCTGAAGACCGCCGAGACCTCGGTCTACTTCTTCCCGTTCGCGATCGGCAACCTGCTCGGCCCGATCATCCTCGGCCGGTTCTTCGACACCTGGGGCCGTCGGCAGATGATCTTCTCGACGTACCTGGTCTCCGGTCTCGTGCTCGCGACGTCCGCGTTCCTGTTCCAGGCCGACGCGATCAGTGCCGGCGTGCAGGTCGTCTTCTGGTGCGTGTCGTTCTTCTTCGCCTCGGCCGGGGCGTCGAGCGCGTACCTGACCGTCAGCGAGATCTTCCCGCTCGAGCTCCGGTCGCAGGCCATCTCGTACTTCTTCGCGCTCGCGCAGATCTTCGGTGCCGTCGCGCCGCTCATCTACGGTGCGCTCATCGGCGACGGGTCGTCCCGCGAGCCGCTGTTCTGGGGGTACCTGCTCGGCTCGGCCGTGATGATCGCCGGTGGGGTCGTGGCGCTCGTGTTCGGGGTGGACGCCGCGAGGAAGGGGCTGGAGGACGTCACCCAGCCACTGTCGGTGCTGACGAAGTCGGACCGCGACTGACATTCTGTATCCGGAGTGTTTAGCGCGCTGGGGCGCGGCCTGCCAGCGTGCTGGCATGGCACTCCTCCACAGCGCGATCCCGGCGCCTCCCATCCACCGCGGTCGGCGTGCACCCCTCGGCGGTCCTGAGCGTGCGTGAGCCTGGCGTGATGGAGAACCCAGCCCGGCGCAGCGCCCTCGGCGACCTCGATCCGCACGGTCTGCGGCGGAGTCTGCTCCGCGACGCGGTCTTCCTGCGGCTGCTCGACTGCGTGCTGCGCGGTGTCTACCGACGCGGCCAACGGCTCAAGCTCGACGCCATCGCGCAGGACATGCGGGTCTCGCGCACGCCCGTGCGCGAGGCGCTCGTCACGCTCGAGACCCTGCGTCTCGTGTCGGTGCAGCGGTACGTCGGCGTCGTCATCACGCACTGGTCCGTCGACCAGATGACCGAGCGGATGCGGATCATCCGCGCGATGGTCGCCGAGCCGCCCGCCGGCGGGGTCGCGTGCCCCGACCGCTTCGACCCGCTCGTGCTCCGCGACTGCTGGACCGAGGCCGGTGCCTTCGTGGAACTCGGCGCCTGGTACCTGCGCCGCCGCGGGGCGCCGGTGAGCGCGGACTGGGTGGCGTCACAGCGCATCCTGCTCGACATGTTCTCGACGGACGACGTCGCGCTCGCGAACGGGATCGACGCGGTGGTCGACCGTCGACGCCGGCTCGACATCCTGGAGCGGGCCGTCGACGCCGCGGAACGCGACGCGCTCGACGACTGCGCGGCCGCGCTGCTCGAGCTGGCCGGAGCGCTCATCGCGCTGCCGGACCGATTCCGGGTGGCCGTCCAGCGCTGACCGGGCGGTCGGCGGCGGGGCGGTCGGCCGGGTGGCACGTTCGGCCGCTGCAGCACGACCGGCCGGGACGTCGCGCTCGGCCGCGGCAGCACGACCGGCCGGGGCGTCGCGCTCGGTCGCGGTGGCGCATCCGTCGTCGGCGGAAGCGGGAGGTGGGGGCGCGGTGGTGGGCCGCGCCCCCGGGAGTCGCTCCCCGGGGTGCCGGACGATCGGGCACGCCGGGCCCGTGATCGGGGAGCGACGTCGGGTGCTGTGTCGCGACAGAGGGGACGAGCCCCGGAACGTGATCGCCGCGTCTCGACGATCGTAAGCACCGGGGTACGTGGCGACAACCCCCGGATGTCCCCATTCCGGGGGACTCCGTCGACACGGGTGGGATGCGGGAGCCACGCGCGGGGGTGTCGCCCGGGTCGATCCGGGGTCGGTCCTTCCTGTATGGTGGTCGCAGCGCTCGTGAGAGTGCTTGGAGACGTCGCATAGTCCGGCCGAGTGCACCACCCTGCTAAGGTGGAGTCCCCTTTGAGGGGACCGAGGGTTCAAATCCCTCCGTCTCCGCGCTCCTCGAAACCCCGGTCCGATCGGACCGGGGTTTCGTCGTTCCCGGGGCGCGGCGCGGCGCTCTCGCGCATCGAGTGAGCAGAAACGGTCGAGTGCGCGCTCGGTACCCGACTTCTTCTGCTCACTCGCGGCAGGAGTCGCGCCCCGAGGCTGTGCCCGCGTCGTCAGACCGTCGCGACGCTGCCCGTCGTCGTGGCGTCCCGCGGGCGGATGCGCCGTGCCGCGGCTGCTGCGACCAGGGTCAGCACCACGGCGGCCGCCGTGATCCCGGCACCGGCCCAGATCGGCGACGTGTAGCCGAGTCCCGCCGCGATCGTGAGGCCGCCGATCCAGGCCCCCAGTGCGTTGCCGAGGTTGAACGCCGCGATGTTCGCCCCGCTCGCCAGGGTCGGCGCATGGTCGGCGTACTGCATCACCCGGGTCTGCAGGGCCGGCACGGTGGCGAACCCGAACGCTCCCATGAGCACGAGGGCGATCACGGTGAGCACGGGCGAGGCCGCCACGGCGGCGAACACCGCGAGCACCACCGTGAGGGCGACGAGCACGACGAGCAGGGTGCCGTCGATCGACCGGGACGCGAGCCTGCCGCCTGCGAAGTTCCCCGCGAACAGGCCGACGCCGAACACGACGAGCAGCCACGGCACCGCCGACGACGGGAACCCGGACACCGCGGTCAGCGTGTACGCGATGTAGGTGAAGGCGCCGAACATGCCGCCGTAGCCGAGCACGGTGATGCCGAGCGACAGCCAGACCTGCCCCGAGCGGAAGGCACCGAGCTCGCGGGCGAGCGACGGGACCTCGGTGGTGCGGACGGCGGGGACGAGGACGAGCACGCCGACCAGGGCGACGACGCCGATCGCTGCGATGGCCCAGAACGTCGCACGCCAGCCCGCGGCCTGGCCGAGGAAGGTGCCGAACGGCACGCCGAGCACGTTGGACGCGGTGAGTCCCGTGAACATCAGGGCGACGGCGGAGGCGCGCTTCGCCCGCTCGACCATGTTCGCCGCGACGACCGAGCCGATGCCGAAGAAGGCCCCGTGGCAGAGGGCCGCGACGACGCGGCCGGTCATCATCACGCCGTAGGTCGGGGCGATCGCCGACAGGGTGTTGCCGACGACGAACAGCACGAGCAGCCCGACCAGGACGGGCTTGCGGGGGAGTCGTGTGGTCGCGGCGGTGAGGCCGAGTGCCCCGACGACGACCGCGAGGGCGTACCCGGTGACGAGCCAGCCTGCCGTGGTCTCGGTGACGCCGAAGTCGGCCGCCACCTCGGGCAGCAGGCCGGTGATGACGAACTCGGTCAGTCCGATGCCGAACCCGCCGAGTGCGAGGGCGATGAGTCCCGCGGGCATGGGTGTCCTTCCGTTGTGCGGTGCAGCTGGTCCGCGTACCGTGGTCGTTGCAGACGCGGGGTATCGATAGTTGCACGCGCGGGGTATCCGCGCAAGCAAGGACCTCGCTGGAAAGCGAGCCTGGAGGTCCCTCATGTCCGTCGACGACTCATCGGTCGCCGTCCGCGCGCACGGTTGGCGCACGCTCGCCGCCCTGCACGGCCTCATCGAGACCCGCCTCGAGCGGGCACTGCGCGTGGTGGACCTGTCGGTGGTCGAGTTCACCGTCCTCGACGCGCTCCGACGCCAGGACGGCTTCCACATGCGCATGCAGCAGCTCGCACGGGCCGCCGCCCTCAGCCCGAGTGCGACCACCCGGCTCGTGAACCGGCTCGAGGAGCGAGCCCTCCTCACCCGCGTGCTCTGCGCCGACGACCGCCGCGGGCTCTACACCGAGTTGACGCACGCCGGCCAGCGGCTGCTCGACGAGGCCACGCCGGTGCACGCCGCCGCGCTCGAGGAAGCGCTCGCCGAAGCGCGCGAGGTCCCCGAGCTCGAGCAGCTCGCGGTCGCGGTCGACCGGCTCGAGGGCGCCACCGTCTGAGGGGCGGGAAGTGCGGCGCGGTCGCCGCACGGGTCCTCCGCGCGGCCGACCGGGGTTGGCGGCGCGCGTCAGCTGAGTCAGCCGGGGTGCTGTTCCGCGCGTCGGAGGACGGCTTGCGCACAGGAGGCCGTTCCTTCCGGCTCCCCACGCGCGGAACGGCACGGCACGCGCGGAACGGCTCCCCATGCGCGGAACGGCACGGCACGGCTCCCCACGCACGGCACGGCTCCCCACGCGCGGAACGGCCCGGAGGGTGACGCATCCTCCCCTCCTTGTCACCGGGCCGATGTAGCATGCACGACACCTGTCCCGAGACGAGGAGTCCTGCGTGCCGGAAGCGACCGCCCCCGCCTTCCCCCTCGAACGCATCCGAGAGGTCGGCGACGCCATCGTCGCATCGGTCTCGACGGTGATCGACGGCAAGGTGGACGCCATCCGCACCGCGCTGACGGTGATGCTCGCCGAGGGGCACCTGCTCGTCGAGGACGTCCCCGGCGTCGGCAAGACCGTGCTCGCGAAGGCGCTCGGCGCCTCCGTCGGCGGTTCGGTGAACCGCATCCAGTTCACGTCCGACATGCTGCCGTCCGACGTGACCGGGGTGAACATCTTCGACCAGTCGTCGGCCTCGTTCCGGTTCTCACCGGGCCCGGTGTTCGCGAACGTCGTCATCGGCGACGAGATCAACCGCACCAGCCCGAAGACCCAGTCGGCCCTGCTCGAGGCGATGGCCGAGTCGCAGGTCACCGTCGACGGCGTGACCCGGCCGCTCGAGCGGCCCTTCATGATCGTCGCGACGCAGAACCCGATCGACATGGAGGGCACCTACCCGCTGCCCGAGGCGCAGCGCGACCGCTTCATGGCCCGCATCACCATGGGCTACCCGAGCGCCGACGCCGAACGCCACATGCTCGCGAGCCGCGGCGGCGGCGACCCGCTGGCGCACCTGCGACCGATCGTCGACGTCGCGACGCTCCACGCCGTCATCGAGTCGGTGGCGGGCGTGCACATCGCCCCCGACGTCGAGGCCTACATCGTCGCGATCGTCCGGGCGACCCGCACCCACCCCGACCTCGTGCTCGGCGCGAGCCCCCGTGCCACGCTCCACCTCGCGCAGGCGTCCCGTGCGCACGCGGCGCTGCTCGGGCGGCCCTTCGTGACCCCGGACGACGTCGCCGCCCTCGCCCCGATCGTGCTCGCGCACCGGCTCGTCCCGGTCGCGCGCGGCCTCGGCGGCACGGGCGAGGACACCGTGCGCGAGATCGTCGTCCGGATCGTGTCCGACACCGCCGTGCCCTTCACAGCGACCCCCGTCCGCTCCTGATGCCCGGCCGTCCGGCACCGTCGCCGCTGCTGCGCCGTGCCGGTGCGGCGCGCTCGACCGCGGCCCGGTTCGGACGGCGCGGTCTGGTGCTGCTCCGGCGCACCCCGTTCCCCCGACCGACGCTCCGCGGGTGGACGGTCATCGCGGTGGGCATCGGGCTCGTCGGCGGCGGTCTCGTCGGCGCGACGAGCGTCGCCGTGTCCGCCGGGCTGCTGCTGCTCGTGCTCGTCGTGCTCGGCATCGTCACGGCGTTCGTCGTGGCGGCGCCGCTGCGGGGCAGCCGGAGCACCGCGCGCGCCATCGTCCAGGTCGGCGAGGTGTACCGGGAGCGCATCTCGCTGAGCGGCACGAGCATGCCCTTCGGACCACGGTCGACGTTGCTCGTGCGGGAGCAGCTCGAGGACGCCTTCGCGAGCGTGTCCGACGCCGCGACCTACGCCGAGGTCGGCCCGGGTCTGCCGCCCGCGCTGCTCGACGTCGAGGCGCTCGCCATGCACCGCGGGCGCACGCTCGTCGGCCCGGTGACGATCCGGGTCGAGGACGCCTTCGGCCTGCTGCGCATCGACCGCCCCGTCGTGGCCGCTGAAGAGGTCGTCGTGGTCCCCGCGTCGACGCCGCTCACCGCCATCGACACCGGGGCCCTGGCCGGTGCCGTCTCCGCCGACGAGGGCCGGGTCGGACAGGGCGGGTCGGCCGACGACAGCGAACTCCGCCCGTACCGCCCCGGCGACCCGATCCGCCGGGTGCACTGGGCGCAGAGCGCGCGACGCGGCGAGCTGCACGTCCGCCAGACCACCCAGGCCCAGCCGCCGGAGGCGGTGATCGCACTCGACGTGCGCCGCGAGTCGTACCAGCGCCTCGGCCGCGACGACCTCGCCGAGCTGTCGGACCTCGGCGGCGACCAGGCCTTCGAGCACGCCGTGGTCGTCGCGGCGAGCGTCGCCCGCGCCCTCGCCGCCCGGACCTCGCGCGTCGTGCTCGTGAGCGACAGCCCGGGCGGGAGCACCCGGCACGTGGGTGACGCCGGCGGACTGACCGACGTGCTCGTCGGGCTCGCCGACGTCCGGCTCCGCACCGACGCCCGGGACGTCACGGACGTGCTGCCCGAGGTGCGGGGGCGTGACGTGCACGGCATGACCGCCGTCGTCACCGGTGCCTGCACCGTCGAGCAGGCATCCGAGCTCGTCGCCGCCACGAACGGGTCGAGCCGGGGCATCCTCGCGACGATCGTCCCGCCGGACCCGGTGGTGCGCGGCATCCTCGACCGTGCCGGCTGGCGCACGCTCGTCGTGCCGGTCGCCGGCGCACAGGTCTCGGGGGCGGCGCGGTGAGCGGCGTCGCGGCACGGTCGCGGAACCGCGTCGACGTGCACGAGATCCTCGACCGCGACGACGACGCCCGCGACGTCCCGAGCGCCTGGGTCGTCGCGCTCGCCCCGCTGCCGGTGCTCGTCGCGGCGCTCGCCATCCGACCCCTCGTGCAGGGGATCGCGTGGTGGGTCTCCGGGGTCCTCGTCGTCGCGGTCCTCGTCGCGGTGGTGCTCGCCGTCCGTCGCCGCGCCCCGGGTGTCCGCTTCGTCGCGCTGGTCGGCACGCTCCTGGTGGTGAGCTGCGTCGCCGCCCTCGTGAACGACGTGCAGCCACTCGGCTGGCTCGACGCCGACGGTGCGCTCGGGCAGACGCTGGCGGCGATCCGGCTCAACCCGGCGCCGCTGCCGCAGACCGACGCCATCCGGCTGATCGTCACGGTCTCCATCGCCTGGGTGGCGGGCGTCTCGGTCTTCCTGGCCGCGGTCGCCCGCATCCCGTCCCTGGCGGCGGCTCCGGCGCTCGTGATCCTCGTCGTGCCGGGCGTCATCACCGGGGAACCCGCCGGGGGCGGCCTGGTCGTCGTCACCGCCGTCGCCTTCCTCGCGTTGCTGTGGCTGTCGGTCCGTCCGGTCCAGCGCGCCCTGCCCGCCGCGGTGGTCGGCGCCGTCGGGCTCGTCGTCGCGATCGGCCTGCCCGCGATCGTGCCGCTCAACGCGAGCTGGCTCTCCGGGGTGACCGGAGCGGTCCGGTCACCGATCCAGCCCGGACGACCGGGCACGCTGCTCGAGCTCGGTGACGACCTGCGCCGACCGAGCGAACTCGAGGTCTTCCGCTACCGGTCCTCCGACGGCCAGCCCGAGTACCTCAAGCTCGCTGACCTCGACGAGTTCGGCACGGGGGACTGGGTGCCGACCGTGACGAACGCCGCCGACGCCCAGACCGCGGACCAGCAGCAGTGGGCCGTCGGCGTGAACCCGCGACTGGCCACCCGCGGCGACGTGACCGTGCGCATCACCGGGCTCTCGAGCAACTACCTGCCGGTGCCGTCGGGTGCGGTGTCGCTGACGTCGCGGTCGACGAACCTCGACCTGTCGCAGTGGCGCTGGATGGGCAACTCGAGCACCGTGCGCTCGACCGGCCCGGCGACGTCGCGGGGTGCCACCTACGAGGCCACGGGGGCGTCGACGTTCGCGAACGACTACCTCGACGCCGTCGCGGACTCCGGGGCGCTCGACCGGACCGACGGTCGTGGCTACCAGGCGCCGAGCGCGGAGCAGCTCCGCACCGACCTCGCGTTGCCGGAGGACCTGCCCGCGAACATCTCGGACACCGCCGAGCGCGTCGCGGGTGGTGTGTCCGGCGAGTACCAGCAGGCCCGCGCCCTCGAGCAGTGGTTCCGCAGCGACCTGTTCACCTACTCCGAGACGGCTCCGGTCGAGCAGGGCTACGACGGCGACAGCATGGACGTCGTGTCGACGTTCCTGCAGGTCCGTGAGGGCTACTGCGTGCACTTCTCGTCGGCCATGGCGGTGATGGCGCGCTCGCTCGGGATCCCGTCGCGGATCGCGGTCGGCTACCGGGCCGGAGCGCCGCAGCCCGACGGCGAGTACGCGGTCTCGAACCGGCAGCTGCACTCGTGGCCCGAGCTCTACATCGAGGGTGCCGGGTGGGTGGCGTTCGAGCCGACCCCCGACTCGGACGAGGCGGCCGCGCCGTCGACCGAGCCGACCGCGACGCCGAGCGCGGTGCCGTCGGAGACGCCCCTGCCGACGCCGGGCCAGACCGACCCGGCCGACGCGAGCGCCACCCCGACGCCGACGGCCTCGGCGGCTCCCGGTGCCGCCGGCGCCGCCGGCAGCGGCGGGCAGGGGCCCTCCGGGTTGCTCGTCGGCCTCGTGCTGGTCCTCGCACTGCTGCTCGCACCGGGGGTCGTGCGCGCCTTGCGTCGGCGTTCCCGCCTGGCGGCCGTCGCGGCCGGACGCTCGCCGGCGGTCTCCGCCTGGCGCGAGGTCCTGGACGACGTCGCCGACCACGGGTACGCGCCGACGCTCGCTCCGGCGGGTGACGCTGCGGCGGTGGCCCGCACCGCCCGTGCGGTGCTCGGCCGACTTCGGTCGGTCGTGCCCGCGGCGGTGCTGCCGCACCTCGAGGCCGTGGTGGACGCGGTCGACCAGGAGCGGTTCGCCGCCGGTGGAGCTGCAGCGGTGGACGCCGGAGCGCTCGTCGCACACGTCCGGCAGGCCCGCACGGAGCTCGACGCCTCGGTCCCCGTCGCGCGGCGGGTGCGGTCGCGGCTGCTGCCGCCCAGCCTGGTGCCGTCGTCGGCCTGGTCGCACGAGGGCCGCGGGTCCCGCCGACGCACCGCCTGACGCGGGTCCGTCGGAGCGGGGACGTCTCCCGGCGAGGGCCCACCGTCGGCCTGCCCCACCTGCGGCCGGCGAACCGGTCCGCCACTACCGGCGCATGACCGCCTCGACGAGCCGGGCGATGATCTCGCCGGGCTCGACGTCCGGCGAGGCCGGGGTGTCGAACACGATGCCGACGTTGGCGGCGACCAGCACGGTGGCGAAGTCGTCGGCGGACATGCCGGTGTCGACCTCGGGGTGGGCGCCGAACCACATCTCGACGAGTTCGACGACCCCCTCGTGCAGCGACCGACGCTGCCGGACGAACTCGGGCATGAAGTCGGGGTGCCGGATCGCGTACCCGCGGAACGCGGAGAGCAGGGCGAACTGCGCGCTCTGGTCGTGCCGACGGAAGGCCTGCCGGACGACGTCGCCGAGGTCTCGCGCCGAGATGTCGTCGTGGACGAGTTCCTGCAGTGCGCCGAGCACCAGGTTGGTCTGGCGCTGCATGACCTCGGCGAGCAGGTCCTCCTTCGAGGAGAAGTTCGAGTACACCGCGCCCTTGCTGAAACCGGCGCGGGCGGCGACGTCGTCGAGGCGGGCGCCGTGGACGCCCTGTTCGGCGAAGACCTCGGCCGCGGCGGTGAGCAGGCGGGCTCGGACCTCGGCACGCGGGGTGCGTGGGGTGGGCTGGTCGGCGACGACGTCGGTCATGTGATCCTGATTCGACCGGAGTGGTTCGGGGGAGCGGCGGGTGGGACCTG
>NZ_MJGU01000023.1:120786-600797 GCF_001864985.1 Curtobacterium sp. MMLR14_006
GGGTGGGACCTGCCGAGCCGCGCGCCTGATCTCGCGCGGCACCAGCGAAGCCCTCTCGCGTCTGCTGGAACCGGCGCATTCGGGTCACGTCGGTGCAGGCGGACGCTGAGCCGGGACGATACCCGGCGGGATCGATCGTACGCCCGATGCCCTGCGCGGCGCAGCCCTCAGTCGTCGGCGGCGTGGTCGTGCTCGCTGCGGACGCTGCCCGCGCCGCTGCGGCGACCCGGGCGGCGGAGCAGCCGCAGGGCGTCGGGGCGCAGGCTCCGCCCGCGGCGCAGCAGGGACCCGAGCGTCGACTTGGGCTGCCACTCGCGGCCGTTCGGCAGCCCCCACCCACGGCGCACCGCGCTCCACCGCAGCCCCAGGGAGAGCGCGATCGCGGCGACGATGCCGATGGTGGGCGAGCCCAGCGCCGACGCGATCACCATCACGGCCGAGGCGGCGACGGCCACCGTGGCGTACAGGGCGTTCCCGCCGAACACCGCGGGCACGCGGCGGAGCAGCAGGTCGCGCATCGCGCCGCCACCGACCGCGGTGATGGTCCCCATGATGATCGCGGCGGGCCAGTCGAGTCCGGCGTCGTACGTGCGCTGCACACCCACGACGGCCCAGAACCCGATGACGGCGGCGTCGAGCACGGTGAACAGCCGGTCCCAGGTGAGCTCGGAGAACGACACGAGGAAGGCGATGAGGGCCCCGGCGACGGCGACCGGCACGTACAGCGGGTCGACGAGCGCGACGGGCGGCCCGTTCTGCAGCAGGGTGTCGCGCAGCATGCCGCCGCCGAGTCCGGAGACGAACCCGACGACGAGGAACCCGAACAGGTCGAAGTCCATCGCCCGCGCGATCGACCCGCCGAGCAGCGCGGACGCGAAGACGCCGGCCAGGTCGAGCACGTTCGTGACCGACGCCAGGCCCTCGACGGACAGCAGGTTCATGAGGACCATCAAACCGCAGTTCGCCCGACCGGCGGGCCGGTGCCGAGAGTGGGTGTCCTCCGTCGTTTCCCTGGAGACGGAGGACACCCGCGCCGCGGGGTCTCGTCGAACGGAACCACCGCCGACATGAGAGGCGACCCGGCGCGACGCGTCGCGATGCGACAGCCCTGAGAGTACCCCGCCGATCGGTGGACACCCACCGGATGGCGACGACCGGACAGCGGCCGGTACGACGGGACGGGCCGCCCCACCGTGGTGGGACGGCCCGTTCGGCCAGGAGGCGCGGTGTCAGTCCGTCAGGACCGTCGCGTCACGCCGTGCGCGCTTCCGGCGGACGGCCACCAGCGCGGCGACGCCGGCGAGCAGGAGCAGTCCGGCAGCCACGGCCGGGACGGCGAGTTCCGCACCCGTGTACGCGAGGTCGCCGCCGGCCGGGTCGGCGTCCGACGGGTCGCCGTCGGTGCCGGTGCCGGCACCGTCGTCGGTGCCGTTCCCGCCGCCGGGCAGCGCCTGGCCGCCGTCGTCCGGGGTCTCGCCGTCACCGGGGACGCCGTCGCCGGCGGTCTCGCCGTCGCCCGGGGTGCCCGGGTCGGTCGGGTCCGTCGGGTCGGTCGGCTCGACCGGTGCGGCGACCGGGATCGTCGCCGCGAGCGTCACCCGCTGGCCCTGCGGCAGGGTCACCACGAGCGGCGCGTCGACCGTCTCGACGGCCCGCGCCGAGGTCGCGTCCGCCCGGGTCGCCGCCGGGGTCTCGACGGTCGGCACCTCGAACGTGAGGGTCGCGTGGCCCTGTTCGTCGGAGTTGTCGGTGATCGTCGCGTCGATCGCGGCCGAGGCGAGCACCGGACCGTCGCCCGCGGCGACCGTGACCGAACCGGCGGCGGTGGGGTCGTCGCTGCTGAACACGAGGGACGACAGCGCGATCTCGACGTCGTCACCGGGCTGGAACCCACCGGCCGGGGCCGGGGAGATCGTGGCACCGACGGCGTTCTGGTCCGTGGGCGGAGCGACGACGTCCTGCTGCTCGAAGTAGTCCACCTGCGCCTGCAGGTCGACCTGACCGGAGTCGGCGATGTTCGCGCCCTTCGCGAAGGCCCCGAAGTTGTCGCCACCGGTCGACAGGAACGAGTTCACCGTCACCTTGAGCGTGTCGTCGAGGGCGATCGGCTCGCCGTCGAGGGACATGCCCGTGATGCGCTCGCCCCGCCCGCGGGCGGGGTCGTACGTGTAGGCGAAGCCCTGCGAGATACCGAGCTTCAGGAACGGCCGCGGCAGGCCGTCCGGCTGCCACTGCTGCTCGAGGGCGTCCTTGATCTGCTGTCCGGTCATGTCCTCGGTCACGAGGGTGTTCGCGAACGGCTGGACGAGCGCGGCCTCCTTGTAGGTGACGGTGCCGTCCGGGTCGGAGGGGCCGGTCGAGGCGTAGAGCAGGTCGGTGCGGAGACCGCCCGGGTTCATGAAGGCGACCTGCGAGCCGTTCCGGGCGGTCGCGGTGCGCTGGACCTCGGCGATGTTGTTGCCGAGCGTCGACTCGCCGCCACGGTTCTCGGTGGTGCGGTCCGACTGCACGGCGCGGCGGATGTCGCCCGTGATCGTGCCGAGCGGCTTCGCGCCCTCGACGTCGGCGAAGGCCTTGGCGGCGGTGACGATGCCGGTCACCTCGTCGACCGAGGTCCGGTCCGCGGGGACACGGGTGTCACCGTTCACGGACCGCACGTCCGCGGTGATGCCGGTCAGCTGCTTGTCCGCACCGACGGTGAGCTGCAGGTGGCCGTAGTTCACGCCGTACGAACCGGTCTGGATGACGGGCCGGTCGACGCCGGTGGGGCCGGGGACCGAGTGCGAGTACGTGGCGTGCGTGTGGGCCGAGACGATCGCCGAGACCCGCTCGGAGACACCCGAGGTGATCCTGCCGAAGACACCGGCGGTGGCGTCGGCGCGGGCGCCGGTCGCGGCGCCCTCGTGCACGAGGAGCACGAGGACGTCGGCCTCGCCGTTCCCGTCCACACCGTCCGTCAGCTGCTCGGCGTACCGGTTCACCTGGCTGACGACGGGGGCCATCGCGAGCCCCTCGACCCCGCCCGGGCTGACGAGCCCGGGGATGAGGTCCTCGGTCGTCGCGCCGATGAAGCCGACCTTGACGCCGCCCTTCTCGACCACCTCGAAGGGCTGGAAGGCGGGCGTCGTGGTGCCCTCGCGCACGATGTTCGCCGAGATGTACGGCCATTCGGCGCGGTCCTCGATGCGGCCGGTCAGGTCGTCCTGGCCCTTGTCGAGCTCGTGGTTGCCGATCGCGCTGACGTCGAGGTCCATCGCGTTGAGCGCGTCGATGGTCGGCTCGTCCCGCTGGATGAGGGACGTGAACGTCGAGGCGCCGACGTTGTCGCCGACGCTCGCGAAGATCGTGTTCGGGTTGGTCTCGCGCCACGACTGCACGACGGCGGCGAGCTTCGCGGCGCCTGCTGCCTTGTCGGCGGCGGTGCCCTCGGACTCGATGCGACCGTGGAAGTCGTTGACGTCGATGATGTCGATCGTCGTGTCACCCTCGGCGGCGAGGGCGGCGGACGGGATGGACAGCGCGACGAGCACGCCGGCGGTCGCGAAGGCCGCGCCGCTGGCGGTGCGCCGTCGGCGGCGCGGGGAGGAGTGGAGGTTCATCGACACGAGAACCTAGGAGGACGCACAGGCGACGCGCCAGGGCCGGACGTGCTTCGTCACACGACGTTCACATTGGCAACACTCGTCGTTCTGCTGGTCAGGTGACCTCGCGCCACGAGCCGCTGGCGGCCGACCCGACCACGGCGGCGACGACGTCCGCGGCACGTGCCCCGTCCGCGAAGGTCGGCAGGCCGTCGGGGGACTCCCCGCGGACCGCGGCGTACGTGTCCGCGACGAAGGCGGCGAAGGCGTCGAGGTACCCCTGCGGGTGCCCGGCCGGCACGACGGCGACCCGCCGCTGGTCCGGGTACCCCTGCGTCGGGTCGCGCACCACGATCTGCGCACCGCGCTCGTTGCCGAACCACGCGGACTCCGGGTGCTCCTGGTCGAAGGCCGCCGAACCACGGGTGCCGTCGACCTCGAACCACAGCCGGTTCTTCCGCCCGGCGGCCACCTGCGACACGACCACGTTGCCGATGCGTCCGGCGGCGGTCCGGAACGTCGCGACCGCGGTGTCCTCGGTGGTGACCTCGGCCCGCTCCGACGCGTCCGCCACCGGGTCCGGGTCCGGCGACCCGGAGAACGAGGGCCCCGAGGCGGCCGGCCGGGTCGGGTACACGACGTCGGTCACGGCCGACACCGAGGTGAACCGCTCGCCGGTGACGAACTCCACCAGGTCGCACCAGTGCGAACCGATGTCCGCGAACGCACGCGAGGACCCGCTCGCGGTCGGGTCGACGCGCCAGCTCGACGCGTCCTCGTCGAGCATCCAGTCCTGCAGGTAGTGCCCGTGCACGGCGAGGAACCGACCGAGCTCCCCGTCGGCGATCCGCGCCCGGACCTCGCGGACCATCGGGTGGTAGCGGTACACGAACGGCACCGTCGCGACCACGCCGGCGTCGGCCGCCGCCGCGACCAGCTCGGCGGCCCGTGCCGGGTCGGTCGCCAGGGGCTTCTCGCACACCACGTGGATGCCGGCGGCGATCACGGCGAGTGCCTGCGGGTGGTGCTGGTCGTTCGGGGTGCAGACGTGCACGACGTCGGGAGCGTCGGCGACGACCTCGTCGAGCGAGGCGTACCCGCGCGGCAGGTCGAGCTGCGCCGCGACCTGCGCGGACCTGGCGGCGTTCCGGCCGAGCACGCCGAGCACCTCCGCGCCGGCGGCCCGGGCCGCGCGGGCGTGGACCCCCGCGATCATGCCGGTGCCGACCACGGCGACGCGCAGGCGTCGCTCCCCGTACCCACTGCTCATGGTGCTCCCTCGCGCCGGACTGTCCACCACCGTAGCGGCCCGGCCATCCACCGGGCGCGGTGGGTACGGTCGGAGGCATGTCGAGCCTCCAGACCAGCCTGCTCATCCTCGGAGCGAGCGGAGACCTGTCCAAGCGCCTGCTCCTGCCGGGCCTCGCCACCCTGCTGGACGTCAAGGAGGACTGGGAGGTCCAGCTCGTCGGCGCCGGGGTGGAGGACCTGTCGCACGACGACTGGAAGCAGCTCGTGCACGACGCCTTCGCCGACGCGCAGGGCTCGAAGAACGAGGAGGACGAGGGCGCGCACGCCGAGGCGCCGCTGTCGGAGCGGCTGCAGGCGGTCGTGGACGCGTCGACCTACCGCAAGGCGGACGTGACCGACCAGGACGACCTCCGGGCGCTCCTCGACGCGTGCGACCACGACCCGGCGATCTACTTCGCGCTGCCCCCTGCGGTCACCGAGAAGAGCTGTGCGCAGCTCGCCCACCTCGACCTGCCCCCGCACACCCGGCTGGCGCTCGAGAAGCCGTTCGGCACCGACGCGGCGAGTGCCGAGCACCTCAACGACCTGCTGCACTCGTTCGTGCCGGAGGAGCGGATCCACCGCGTCGACCACTTCCTCGGCCGGTCCACCGTGCTCAACCTCATCGGGCTCCGGTTCGCGAACCGCATCATCGAACCGCTGCTGTCGTCGCAGCACGTCGAGCGCGTCGACATCGTCTACGACGAGACCCTCGGTCTCGAGGGTCGCGCCCGCTACTACGACAAGGCCGGCGCCCTCACCGACATGATCCAGAGCCACCTGCTGCAGGTGATGGCCGTCGTCGCGATGGAGGCACCGGCCTCGATCGACGCCGACGACCTGCGCACGCAGAAGGAGCTCGTCCTCCGCGCCGTCCGGCCCTGGGGCGGCGACGTCGTCGCGTCCGGCAAGCGCGCCCGGTACACGGCGGGCACGGTCGGCGACCGCGAGCTGCCGTCGTACGTCGACGAGGACGGCGTCGACCCGTCGCTCGGCACCGAGACCCTCGCCCAGCTGACGCTCGAGATCGCGAACTGGCGGTGGGCGGGCGTGCCGTTCACGCTCCGCTCCGGCAAGGCGCTCGCGGAGCAGCGGCGCGAGATCCTCATCACCTTCAAGGAGTCCCCGCACGTGCCGGTCGGCCTCACCGGGGTCGCCCACCCGGACCGCCTGCGGATCTGGATCGCGCCGGACGAGATGCAGCTCGAGCTCAACGTGAACGGCCCCGGCGACCCGTACACGATCGACCACACCTCGCTCGACACGACCTTCAACCCGGGCCGGTTGAGCGCCTACGGCGAGGTGCTCGCCGGGGTGCTCGAGGGCGACGCGACGCTGTCCGTCCGCGGCGACAGCGCCGTGCAGGGCTGGAAGGTCGTCGAGCCGTACCTGCAGGCGTGGCGCTCGGGGGAGACCCCGCTCGACGACTACGCGGCGGGGTCGGCGGGGCCGGAGGCCTGGGACAACATCGACGGCTGAGGACACCGATCGGCAGTGGGCGGCGTCGGGCGGGGTCGGCGTAGCGTCGGTGTCGTGACCACCATCGACGACGTCCTGCAGACCGTTCCCGAACCCGCCGGCGCCGACATCCGTGTCGAGCCCGTCCACTACGACCACGAGGGCACCGACCTGCTCGGTGTCCTCGCCAAGGACGCTGCCGTCGCCGGGCCCCGCCCGGCCGTCCTCGTCGTGCACGACTGGCACGGCGTCAACGAGCACGTCGAGGCGCGGGTCACCATGCTCGCGCGCCTCGGCTACGTCGCCTTCGGTGCGGACATCTACGGCGCCGGCGTGCGACCGGGCGACGACACCGCCGGCCAGGTCGCCGGGTCGTTCTACCAGGACCTGCCGCTGCTCCGCGCCCGTGCGACCGCCGGCCTCGAACGGCTGCGTCAGGACCCCGACGTCGACCCGTCGCGCATCGTCGTGATGGGCTACTGCTTCGGCGGCTCCACGGCGCTCGAGCTCGCCCGGACCGGGGCCGACCTGGTCGGTGCGGTCTCCTTCCACGGCGGCCTCATCGCCCACGACCCCGCCGACGTGTCGGCCGTCCGCGCGAAGCTGCTCGTGCTGACCGGCGGGGCGGACCCGATCGTGCCGGACGAGGCCGTGCACGCCTGGCAGGACGAGATGCGCACCGCGCCCGAGGTCGACTGGCAGGTCGTGACGTACTCCGGCGCGATGCACGCGTTCGCGGTGCCGGGGACCGACGCACCCGACCACGGCGCGCAGTACCAGGAGCGGGCGGACCGTCGCTCGTGGCAGGCGCTGCGCGTGTTCCTGGCCGAGGTCTTCGACGAGGAGGCCGCGGCGCTCTGAGCCCGGGGCCCTGCGACACGCCGAGGGAGGCGGTCAGGCGGCCTCGATTGGCGCCCTGGCCGGAGCTGTTGTAGAGTCTTCCACGGCCGCAAGGCCACGCGCTCGTAGCTCAATGGATAGAGCATCTGACTACGGATCAGAAGGTTGGGGGTTCGAGTCCCTTCGAGCGCACATCCCATCACGAACGGCCCCGGCGGACTCCGCCGGGGCCGTTCGCGTTCCCGGCCCCTCGTAGGGTGGTCGGATGAGCGTCTCCGTCCGCCCCGTCCTCGCCGCCGACCGCGAGCGCTGGTCCGCGCTCTACGCCGGCTACCGCGCGTTCTACGCCCTGCTCGACGACCCCGAGGCGGTCGACACGACCTGGCACTGGGTGTCGACGGGGGAGCACGGCATCACCGGACTGGTCGCCGTGGACGACACCGCCGGTTCCTCGGACCTGCTCGGTCTCGCGAACGTCCGTCGGTTCGCCCGGCCGTCCTCGGCGACCACCGGCCTGTACCTCGACGACCTGTTCACCGACCCGGCGGCTCGTGGCCGCGGTGTCGCGACGGCGCTCCTGCACGAGGCCGGTGCCCTCGCCGCGCGCGAGGGAGCCAGCGTCGTCCGGTGGATCACCTCGGCGGACAACGCGACGGCGCGACGCGTGTACGACCGGGTCGCGGCCGCCACCCCGTGGGTGACGTACGACCTGGTGCCCGGGCGCGACCGCTAGCGCGGCTGCTGCGGCGGCGGCCCGGGGGCTGCGCACAACCGAAGTGCAACCGAACCGGACGACTGCGCGGCGCGTACGCACTTGGGTTGTGCGAACGGCATCGGCGCCGCGTGGCCGCCCCACCCCCCCCGAATCCGGGGATGCGCCGTGCTTCCCTCGGCGGGCCGCGAACTGCTAGCTTCAGCGCAAGAGGGGGAACCATGAACCGAACGACCCGACCCACCCGCACCGTCACCGCCACGTTCGCGGTCGGGCTCGCGCTGGCTGCCACGATCGTCCTGGCCGGCTGCACGTCCGGCGGATCGTCGCCCGACGCGTCGCCGGCGGCACACCGCAAGGCCACCAGCGTCGAGGTGACCGCCGACCCCGCGTCCGTCGCGGCCGAGCACTTCGCGGTGCTGTCGCGTCCGTTCGCCGCGAGCGACGCCCTGCCCGACGACGACCTGGGTCCTGAGGACATGGTCCTGAACAGTCAGCGCCTCGTCGCCACGGTGCACGGGACGAAGTACTGGATCGCCGCCACGGACGGCGGCGGAGCAGCACTGATCTCCTGGCACCGCGGTGCGGGCAGCGCCGAGAACTGGTCGGTGACGTCGGGCGACGAGGTCCAGGATGCGTCCGTCGTGACGAGCATGCTCGACGACTCCGGGCACCGGACGGCACTCGTCTCCGACGGGTTCGTGGCGGCGGGCGCCGAGGAGATGCACGAGATCGCCACCAACGTGTGGACCGAGGAGCTCGGTGCCGACCTGCCGACGGACCTCAGCGACGACTGATCGCGCTGACGATCATCCCGGTGCACACCAGGAGCACGCCGCACACGGCAGCCACGGCTCCGACCGCCCCGAGACCGTTCAGGTCGGAGGAGAACACCAGGGCGAACCCGGCCACGGCGAGCGGGATGCCGACCAGGTAGGCGACGACGACGGAATCGGGGCTGCGCTGCTGCTGGTCCACGTCGGAACCGTAGCGCACCGCAGCACCGGTCAGCGCTCGAAGGCGGCCAACCGACGCTGCAGCGCCTGCGCCAGGTACGGCTCGAGGGACGACGCCCACGTCGCGGTGATGTGGGTCGAGTCCCGGTAGACGAGCACGCCGCCGACGACGGCCGGGCACGAGGTGTCCGAGCAGTACCGGTCGGACAGGTCGACCATCGCCGCGCGACCCCCGACCGCCCGGAAGGCCTGCACGGCCTCGGCCGTCGAGTCGGTCTGGCCGAGCGCCTCGGCCCGCGGACGGTCGCACGACGTGTCGGTGTCGCCGGACATCCGGCTCACGCACGTGACGACGTCGGGCCGGGGGACCGGGTTGTCGCGGATGGCGATGACCGGGAGCTCCGTGCCGGCCGCCTGGCGCCACGCGTCGACCAGGCCGTTCCGGGTGGCGGCGTCGCGGGCACGTCCGGCGGGCAGGCTCACCGGCCGCTGGGTGGTGGAGTGCGTGACGACGAGGGCGTCGGCGTCGCGGTGCTCCTCGACGAAGGCGATGGCCTGGTGCTTCCACTTGTTGCAGCCGCGCATCGTCGCCGGCGTGGGGGCGTCCTGCTGGGCGGTCGTCAGGTAGCAGCCGCCGGTGCCAGCCAGGTCGATGCGCCAGCCGTTGTCGTCGGCGATCTTCTCGTACGCACCGAGGAGGGCGTTGCTGTGCGAGTCGCCGATGACGAGCAGGTGCTTCGACCAGCCGGTCTCCTTGCCGAGCACGCAGGTCCGGAACGTCCCGTGCCAGCACTCGCTGCGGTTCGCGTCGTCGTCCGCTGCCGACGCGGGGTCGGGGACCCGCACGTCGGCCAACGTCGGGTCGACGCAGGGGTCGGCCGAGCCGATCGCGGCCGCGGCGCCGAAGCAGGATTCGGCGTCGTCCTCGTTGTCGGTCGTGACCTGCTCGGTGACGGTGGCGGCGTGGACCTGCTGGATGCGCACGGCGGTCAGCGTCGAGGCCCCGAGCGTGACGACGGTGAAGGTGCAGATGACGCCGAGTGCGACGACCCGCAGGGGTTGCAGGTCGCGGAGCCAGGCGGCGGTGCGGACGGGTTCCTCGAACCAGAGCGTCGTCGCGGTCGCCAGGCCCACCGCGACGACGAGCACGGCCGTCTTCGTCAGGCCGTCGAGCGGGCGGCCGAGCAGGATGGGCAGGACCACCACGAGCGGCCAGTGCCACAGGTACAGCGCGTACGAGATCCGGCCGGTGGAGGCGACGGGGCCGAGCGCGCCGGCGGACTCGACGACCGTGCCGGCGCCGAACAGCACCACGAGGGCCGCCCCGGCCACCGGCAGCAGCGCCGCGATCCCGGGGAACGCGGTGTCCGGCGTGATGACGACGAGCGAGAGCACGACGGCTGCGGCGCCGGTGCCGGCTCCGATGAGGCGGACGCGTCGGGCGACGAGGGTGCGCACCTCGGGCAGGTGGACGGTCGCGACGAGGCCGCCGAGGGCGAACTCCCACGCCCGGGTCGCGGTGGAGAAGTACGCGACGCCGGGGTTCGTGTGGGTCTGGACGACACTGCACACGAGCGACAGGACGACGACCGCGCCGAGCAGGAGCCGGGCGGCGGCGAGCGGTCGGAGCCGTCCCCGCACCGCGGCCCCCAGCCCGAGCAGCAGGAGCGGCAACGCGATGTAGAACTGCTCCTCGACCGACAGCGACCAGAAGTGCTGGAAGGGCGAGGGTGCGGCGGCTGATGCCAGGTAGTCGACGGAGTCCGCTGCGAGCACCCAGTTCTGCACGTACAGGGTCGACGCGATGAGCTCGCGGCCGTACTGGCCCCAGAGCGCGCTCGGTACTGCGAGCAGCACGACGCCGCCGGTCACGAGGATGGTGAGGAACGCCGCCGGCAGCAGGCGTTTCGCCCGCCGCGACCAGAACCGTCCGAGCCGGATCGTGCCGGTCGCGACCTGCTCGCGCACCAGGATCCCGGTGATGAGGAACCCCGAGATGACGAAGAAGACGTCGACCCCGACGAACCCGCCCGGCAGGGCGTGCGGCCACAGGTGGTAGACGACGACGGCGGCGACCGCCACGGCGCGGAGGCCCTGGATGTCCCACCGTGTCGCGTCGCGCTGGCGGTGCGCGGGGCCCCGCTCGCCCGGCGTTGCAGTACTCACTGCGGACGATCCTACGAGACGGCGCGACGACGGCGAGGTGCGTGCACGGCGCGCCCCGCGCAGTGGAGCCGCGGCCTGCGGGACGGGTGGGGCGTGGCGGACGTCCGCCGTGCCTCCCGACCGGGCGGACAGGCGGTCGGGAGCCGCCCGTTACGCTGTCCCCGTGTCAGAGCCGCGCCGCAGTCCGGGGAACCAAGCTTCACTGCGTGAAGCCAACCGGGGTCGAGTGGTCAGCGCGGTCAAGCGCCACGGCGGGTTGACGCAGGTCGAGCTCGCCGGCGTGACCGGGCTCTCGCCCGCGACGGTCTCGAACATCGTGAAGGAGCTCGTCGCGACCGGCGCACTGCACGCCACGCCGAGCACGTCGAGCGGCCGTCGCGCCCTGCGCGTCACGCTGCCGCACGGTCTCGGGTTGGTCGCCGGGGTGCACGTCTCGCCGCGGCACCTGCGCCTGGCGCTGTCCGACCTGAACGGCGCCGTGCTGGCCGAGCGCCACACGCCGCTGGCCCGCGACCACCGGGCGGACGCCGAGCTCGACAAGACCGCGCTGCTCGTGCTCGACATGGTGGAGTCGATCGAGTCCTCGGTCGACGAGGTCCTCTCGGTGGGTCTCGCGGTCGCCGCCCCGATCGACGCGAGGACGGGGATGACCGCGCGCGGCGGGATCCTGCGGGGCTGGGACGGGATCGAGCTCGGGCGGTCGCTCGCCCGGCGGCTCGACAAGCCGGTGCAGGTGGACAACTCCGCGAACCTCGCGGCGCTCGCCGAGCACCGCAGCGGCGCGGCCCGCGGCCGCGACACCGTCGTGACGCTCGACGTCGGGAACGGCATCGGCGCCGGCCTCGTGCTCGACGGGCGCCTGTTCCGCGGGCACCACGGCATCGCGGGGGAGTTCGGGCACACCCCGGTCGTGCCGAACGGTCCCATCTGCCGGTGCGGCAACCGCGGCTGCCTCGAGGCCGTGGCGGGGGCGCCGGCCGTGCTCGAGGGGGTGCGGGACGAGGTGGGGACGCTGAAGCTCGCGGACCTCATCGTGCGGGCGATGGCCGGCGACCAGGTCTGCATGCGCGCGGTCGCCGACGCCGGTCGGGCGATCGGTGCGGCGGCGGTCGGACTGTGCAACGTCCTCGACCCGGAGCGGGTCGTCGTCACCGGGGAGTTCGCGCGCGCCGGGGAGCTGCTGCTCGGCCCGATGCGACACGCCCTCGAGTCCTCGCTCATCGTCGACGTCGCCGGCACCCCGGACGTCGTGCAGGGCCAGCTCGGCGAGAAGGCCGCCGTCACGGGGGCGCTGGCCGTGGCGATCGAGGCGGTCGACGTCACGCGGGTGCGCTGAACCGCACGGCCGCCGGGCCCCGAGCCGGGCACCGAGCCGGGCGGCTGACCGGCGGGACGGGCCGCGACGCCGGTACGGCCCGCCGCCGCCGTGCCAGCGCGAGGCCGTCGACCGCCGGATAACGTTTTCGTCACGGGCCGCATGCGTTGTGTTCAACTCTTGCAGCCAATAACACTCGCTGCCACACTCAGGGCACCGCCAACGACGGCGGTCCACCTGTTGGAGGGCGTTTCGATGAAGAAATCCACCACACGAGCGATGCTGGGCGTCAGCGCCCTGCTGCTCGCGATCACCACCCTGGCCGGCTGTTCCAACGGAGCCGACGCGGGGACCGGTTCCGGCGGCGGGGGCGGCGACGCCTCGAAGGCGAAGATCGGGCTGCTCCTGCCCGACTCCGTCACCGCCCGCTACGCCAGCGCGGACCGCCCGCTCTTCACCGCCGAGGTGAAGAAGCAGTGCAGCGGCTGCTCCGTCGTCTACGCCAACGCCGACGGCGACGCGTCGAAGCAGCTGCAGCAGGCCCAGTCGATGCTCACGCAGGGCGTCAAGGTCCTGGTGCTCGACCCGTTCGACGGCGAGGCGGCAGCGTCCATCGTGCAGCAGGCCAAGGCCAAGAAGGTCCCGGTCATCTCCTACGACCGGCTCATCGACAGCCCCGACCTGAGCTACTACATCTCGTTCGACAACGAGAAGGTCGGTGAGCTCCAGGGACAGGCGCTCGTCGACGCGCTCAAGGCGAAGAAGGTGCCGAGCGGCTCGGGCATCATCATGGTGAACGGCTCGCCGACCGACAACAACGCCTCGCAGTTCAAGAAGGGCGCGCACTCGGTCATCGACTCGAGCGGCTACAAGGTGCTCGCCGAGTACGACACCCCCGGGTGGGATCCGGCCAAGGCGCAGGACTGGGCCGCCGGCCAGATCAGCAAGCTCGGCGCGGACAAGATCACCGGCGTCTACGCGGCGAACGACGACACCGGCGGCGGTGTCATCGCGGCCCTCAAGTCGGCCGGGGTGAGCGAGCTCCCGCCCGTCACCGGACAGGACGCCTCGCTCGCCGGCATCCAGCGGATCCTCGCGGGTGAGCAGTACATGACCGTCTACAAGGCGTTCAAGCCCGAGGCCGCGAAGGCGGCCGACCTCGCGATCCAGTTCGCGAAGGGCGACACCCCGAAGGGCGACACCACGGTGCAGACCGCCGGTGGCGCGAGCGTGCAGTCCACGCTGCTCGACCCGGTGGCCGTGACCACCGACAACGTCGAGTCGACGGTGGTGAAGGACGGCCTCTACAAGGTGTCGCAGATCTGCACCTCGCAGTACGCCTCCGCCTGCACCAGCGCCGGCATCAAGTAGGTCCGACCCCGCCCGCCCGGTCCGCAGTCGGACCGGGCGGGCCCCATCCGATCGAGGACGACACCCGTGAGCACGACACCCGTGAGCAACGCGTCACCAGCAGCAGCACACCACCCCGTCGAACCGGTCATGTCCCTGCGGGGGATCTCCAAGCGGTTCGGCGCCGTCCAGGCCCTCAGCGACATCGACCTCGACGTGTTCCCCGGCGAGGTCGTCGCCATCGTCGGGGACAACGGCGCCGGCAAGTCGACGTTCGTGAAGATCCTCGCCGGGGTCTACACGCCCGACGGCGGCACGATCACGTTCGACGGTGACGAGGTCTCCGTCCCGAACCCGGCGGCGGCGCAGACGCTCGGCATCGCGACGGTGTTCCAGGACCTCGCCCTCGCCGACAACCTCGACGTGGTGTCGAACCTGTACCTCGGCCGCGAGATCGCGCACCCCCTGCTCGACGAGGAGGAGATGGAGCGTCGCTCGTGGGAGCTGCTCCAGCAGCTCGCCGCCCGGATCCCGTCCGTGCGGATCCCCATCGCGTCGCTGTCCGGCGGGCAGCGCCAGACGGTCGCCATCGCCCGTTCGCTCATCGGCGAACCCCAGGTCGTCATCCTCGACGAGCCGACCGCGGCCCTCGGCGTCGCGCAGACCGCCGAGGTGCTCAACCTGGTCGAGCGGCTCCGCGAACGCGGTCTCGGCGTGGTGCTCATCAGCCACAACCTCGCCGACGTCCAGGCGGTGGCCGACCGGGTCGCCGTCCTGCGACTCGGTCGCAACAACGGGACGTTCCGCATCGACGACGTCTCCTACGAGGAGATCATCGCGGCGATCACCGGCGCCACCGACAACGCCGTCACCCGCCGCGCCGCCGCCAGGACCGAACAGGAGCCGACAGCATGAGCAAGACCGACGAGACCCTCACCGCGGCGACGCCGACCGCGTCGGCGGCCGACCTGCAGGACGAACGGCTCCTGCGCGACCAGGGCATCGGGGGCGCCGCCAAGGCGTTCGTCCGCCGGGTCCGCGGCGGCGACATCGGCTCGTTGCCGGTCGTCGTCGGCCTCATCGTCATCTGGGCGGTGTTCCAGGCGCTGTCGCCGGACTTCCTGTCGCCGGGCAACCTCGTGAACCTCGCGCTGCAGTGCGCCGCCGTCGGCACCATCGCGATCGGCATCGTCCTGGTGCTGCTGCTCGGCGAGATCGACCTGTCGGTCGGCAGCGTCAGCGGACTCGCGGCCGCCATCCTCGGCCAGGGGCTGACGTCGCTCGGCTGGCCGCTGTGGCTCGTCATCGTCGTCGCCCTCGCGGTCGGCGCCGCGGCCGGTCTGCTCTACGGCCTGCTGTTCACGCGCTTCGGCGTGCCGAGCTTCGTCATCACCCTCGCGGGGCTGCTCGGCTTCCTCGGGCTGCAGCTGCTCATCCTCGGCCCGAACGGCTCGATCAACCTGCCGTACGACTCGCCGATCGTGCAGTTCGCCTCGGCGTCGTACCTGCCGCCGTGGCTGGCCTACGTGCTCGCGGCCGTGGCCGCCGGCGGCCTGTTCGCCACCGAGCTCCGCCGGGCCGCCCGACGTCGTCGCGCCGGGCTGTCCACGAGCGCGCTGTCGCTGACGATCGCGAAGTCGGTCGCGCTGTTCATCGGCCTCGGGGTCATGGTCTGGTACCTGTCCCGCGACTTCGGCACCGGCACCTCGTTCGTGTTCTTCGTCGTGCTCGTGGTGCTCATGAACTTCGTGCTGAAGCGCACCCGCTGGGGGCGCTCGGTCTTCGCCGTCGGCGGCAACGTCGAGGCCGCCCGCCGGTCCGGCATCCGGGTGAACCGGATCTACATCTCGGTGTTCGTGCTCACGTCGCTCTTCGCCACGATCGGCGGCATCCTCGCCGCCGCCCGCCTCAACTCGGCGAGCCTGTCCTCGGGCGCCGGCGACACGAACCTCAACGCCATCGCCGCCGCCGTCATCGGCGGGACGAGCCTGTTCGGCGGCCGGGGGAGCGCCTGGTCGGCACTCCTCGGCATCATCGTCATCCAGTCGATCTCGAACGGGCTGACCCTGCTGAGCCTCGACTCGTCGATCCGCTACATGATCACCGGCGCGGTCCTGCTGCTCGCCGTGATCATCGACTCGCTGTCGCGGCGCAGCCGCGCCAGCCACGGCGCGGCCTGAGTGCGGACGGAACGGTCCGACCGACGGACGGGAGGCCCGGTGCGAGCGTGCACCGGGCCTCCCGTCCGTCAGCTGGTCGCGTCGGCTACGCGACGGACGCGCGCACCTCGGCCAGCGTCGGGTAGTCGGTGTAGCCCTCGGCAGAGGCACCGTAGAAGAGCTCCGGACGCGGCTCGTTGAGCTCGGCGTCGCGCTCCCAACGGTGGGCGAGGTCCGGGTTCGCGATCGCGGCGCGACCCACGGCCACGGCGTCGGCGACGTCCTGGTCGAGGATGGCGATCGCCTCGTCGCGGGTGGTCAGCGACGAGAAGCCGGAGTTCACGACGAACGGCGCACCCGCGGTGCGGCGGATGTGCTGCACCAGGTCGCTCGTCGGCTCGGCGTGCAGCACGTCGACGAAGGCGAGCCCGAGCGGCGCCAGGCCCTCGGCGAGTGCCGTGTAGGTCGCGCGCACGTCGGCGTCGTCCTCCTCGAGCACGCCCTGGATGCCGTGCTGCGGCGACAGGCGGATGCCGGTGCGGTCGGCGCCGACGGCCTCGGCGACGGCCGT
The DNA here is from genome assembly GCF_001864985.1 of Curtobacterium sp. MMLR14_006. Classification (NCBI taxonomy): domain Bacteria; kingdom Bacillati; phylum Actinomycetota; class Actinomycetes; order Micrococcales; family Microbacteriaceae; genus Curtobacterium; species Curtobacterium sp. MMLR14_006. The sequence continues at coordinate 137,185 of NZ_MJGU01000023.1, forward strand.
GGTGACCTCGACCGCGAAGCGGGCACGGTTCTCCGGGGAGCCGCCGTACTCGTCGGTGCGGGTGTTCGACACCGGCGACAGGAACTCGTGCACCAGGTAGCCGTTCGCGCCGTGCACCTCGACGCCGTCGAGCCCGGCGGCGATCGCGTTGCGGGCGGCCTGGGCGAAGCCCTGCACGGCCTGCCGGACCTCGTCGGTGGTGAGCTCGTGCGGCACCGGCATGTCGGCCTTCGAGCCGTCCGGCAGGTGCGTCTGACCGGGCGCCGCGACGGCGGACGGGCCGACGATGCGCGGCGTCTGCGAGATGGCGGTGTGCGAGACGCGGCCGCCGTGCATGAGCTGCATGACGATGGTGCCGCCCTCGGCGTGCACGGCGTCGGCGACGCGGCGCCAGCCGGCGACCTGCTCGTCGGTCTCGATGCCGGGCTGCCCGGGGTAGGAGCGGCCTTCCTGCACGGGCCACGTGCCCTCGGTGATGATCATGCCGAGGCCGGCGCGCTGCCGGTAGTGCTCGACGAGCAGGTCGTTCGGGATGCCCTGCTCGCCGGCGCGCGTCCGGGTGAGGGGGGCCATCACGATGCGGTTGTTCAGGGTGAGGGCGCCGAGTTCGGCGCGTTCGAAGAGCTTCACGTGTCGGTGCAACCAGCTGTTGCACGGGGCAATTCCGCTTCGGGGCGGATGGTCAGTCGCGCGGGCAGACGAGCGTCGACGAGCGGACCTGGCCCTCGGGGCGGATCACCTGGTGCTGGGAGAGCGGCTTGCCGCAGAGCGGGCACCCCCGGTCGATCGTGCGGTCGTCGATGCCCTCGGGGCGTCCGGCGCCGATCTGCGACGGGCCCATCTTGTCGATGAGCGTCGTGTTCCACCGTTCGTACCACTTGGCCAAGCGTCCCACGAGGGTGTCCTCTCAATTCGTTCGTGCACGAACCATTGTGCCACCGATCGGGTCCGATCACACCTGGTCGACGCGTTCCAGCAGGTCGGTGAGCTCGTCCTTCAGGGCCTCGAGCCGGGCGAGCGGCCACCCGAGCCGGTCCGCGACGGCGAGCGGGACCGCCTGCGCCCGGTCGCGGAGTGCGCGCCCCGCCGTGGTGAGCGAGACCTCGAGCTGCCGTTCGTCGGCCGTGCTGCGCGTGCGGCGGACGTAGCCCGAGGCCTCCAGCCGCTTCAACAGCGGGCTCAGCGTCGCGGAGTCCAGGCGGAGTTCGCCCGCGATCTCCCGCACGGACCGGGGGTCGCGTTCCCACAGTGCGAGCAGCACGAGGTACTGCGGGTGGGTGAGGCCCATCGGCTCGAGCAGGTCGCGGTACAGCCCGATGACGCTCCGGCTCGTGGCCGCGAGGGCGAAGCACAGCTGCCGGTCGAGCGCGAGCGGGTCCGGTTCGTCGGTCATCGTGCCAGCGTACCGTTCGTGCACGAAGTGTCGCGGGGAAGCTGTTCGTCGCGTCGGACGCGTGTGCGTCGGATGCGTGTGCATGGTGCGACGGAGCACCTGTCGTTCGTCGGGTGTTCCGTCGCCGTGTGCGCCTGCATGGGATACGTGTGCATCGTCCGACGGTGCACCTGTCGTTCGCCGGGTGGCCTGACGCTGGATGCGCGTGCATCGGACGGGGCGGGGCGGGGCGGCCGGTGGTCGTCGTGGTGACAGAGGCTGGTGCGGATGCGTGTGCGTGTTCCGATGGAGCACCAGTTGTTCGACGCGTGCACTGTCGTTGTGTGCGCGTGCATCGGCTGCGTGTGCATGTTCCGACGGACCACGTGCGGATCGACGCGTGCCCTGTCGCCGGATGCTCGTGCATCGATCGGGGCGGTGCGGCCCGATCGTGCCCGTCCGGCGGCGATGGCGCACGAATGCGCGTGCATGTTCCGACGGAGCACGTGTCGATCGTCGGGCGTTCTGTCGCCGGATGCTCGTGCATCGGATGCGTGGGCATGTTCCGACGGAGCACGTGCGGATCGACACGTGCCCTGTCGCAAAGCCCGACGTACCGCCCCCGCCGCGCACACGCCGCGCCGCCCTGCCCCGCCGTGCCGCCGCTCCGCACACGCACGGAGGCCCGGCACCGGTCACGTGGACCGGCACCGGGCCTCCCGGGTGGTGCGTCGACTACGCGCGGTGCGCGGGCGGGTGCCCCGAGTCGTGCGCGTGGGCGTCGGGCTGCACCGGCAGGGCGTGGGCGCCGGTGTGGGTGTCCTCGGCGTCACGGGAACCACCGCCACGGGGACCGCCGCCGTCCGCGGTACTGCCGCGTTCGAGCTTGGCGCCCTCGACGTCGACGTCCGGCACGATGCGGTCGAGCCACTTCGGGAACCACCAGGCGCTCTTGCCGAGCAGGTGCATCGCCGCCGGGATGAGCAGCATGCGGACGACGAACGCGTCGACCAGCACACCGAACGCCAGGCCGAAGCCGATCGGCTTGATCGTGGACGAGTCCGAGAAGATGAAGCCCGCGAACACCGAGATCATGATGATCGCGGCCGCCGTGACCACCGCGCGCCCGGCGTGCAGACCGCGCTGGACCGCGACCTTCGCCGAGGCGCCGTGGGCGTAGGCCTCACGCATGCCGGACACCAGGAAGAGCTGGTAGTCCATCGCGAGCCCGAACAGGATGCCGATCTCGATGATGGGCAGGAAGCTCAGGATCGGTGCGGGGTCGTGCACACCGAACACGGAGCCGAGCCAGCCGAACTGGTAGATCGCGGTCAGGCCGCCGAAGGACGCCAGGACCGACAGGATGAAGCCGGCGGTCGCGGTGATCGGCACGAGGAACGACCGGAACACGATGATCAGGATGATCAGCGAGAGACCGACGACCACCACGAGGTAGAGCGGCAGCACGTTCGAGAGCTTCTCGGACACGTCGATGTTCGCCGAGGCGTTGCCGGCGACGCCGAGGGTGACCGTGCCGTCGTCGGTCGAGACGGTCTGCTCGCGCAGGTCCTTCACGACGTTCTCGGTCGAGATGCTGTCGGGGCCGCCGTCCGGCTTCACCTGGAAGGCGATGATGTCGCGGGCCTTCGAGGTGCCGATGGGCAGCACGGCCGCGACGTCGTCGTTCTTCGCGATCGCCTGGCCGATGGTGACCTCGGTCGCGGTGACGTCGCTCTTGCTGATCGCGTCCGGCAGGGTCGCGACGACGAGCAGCGGGCCGTTCTGGCCAGCGCCGAACTCCTGCTCGAGCGTCTTGTACGCCTTGTACTGGCTCGACTCGACGGCCTCGGACGACCCGCTCGGCAGGCCGAGGCGCATCTGGGTCGCGGGGAGGGCGATCGTGCCGAGGACGGCGACACCGGCGACGAGCGTGACGATCGCGCGCCAGGTCGACATCGGCTTGTTCGGGACCCGGGTGGAGCCCGTGTTGCCGATCTTCTCGCGCTCCTTCTTGCGCAGGATCCGCATGCCGATGAGCGACAGCAGCGCCGGCGTGAAGGACGTCGCGATGCAGATCGCGAAGAAGACCGCGACGGCGCCGACGGTGCCCATCAGGCCGAGGAACGGGATGCCCGTGATGTTCAGCGCGAGCAGGGCGACGATGACGGTCGCACCGGCGAAGACCACCGCGTTGCCGGAGGTGCCGTTCGCGAGGCCGATCGACTCGTGCACGCCCATGCCCTGCTTGAGCTGGGTGCGGTGCCGGTTCAGGATGAACAGCGAGTAGTCGATGCCGACCGCCAGGCCGAGCATCACCCCCAGCACCGGCGTGACCGAGATGAACTCGACCAGGCTCGAGAACGACAGCGAGGCGAGCGAGGCGACGCCGACGCCGAGCACGGCGGAGACGAGCGGGATCGCGGCGCCGATCACGGTGCGGAGCATGAGGAACAGCACGAGCGCGGCGATGATGACGCCGACGATCTCACCGGGTCCGAGGATCGACGGCACGCCCTGGGCGATGTCGTTCGAGACGAAGACGTCGACGCCCTCGATGTCGGCCGAGTCGGCGTCGTCCGCGATCGCGGTCTTCGTGTCCGCGGGGACCTCGTAGGTCGACTTGGTGAACTGGACGGTGCCGATCGCGGCGCTGCCGTTCGACGACACGAACCGGACGTCCTTCGACAGGTCGAGGAGCGCCGACCCCTGCTCGAGCTCGGTCGAGCTGTCGTCGAGCTTCTTCGCGTTGGCGTCGATCTTGTCCTGCGCCGCGGCGAGCTGCTGCGCACCCGCGTCGATCTGCTGCTGCTGGGCGTCGATCTGCGCCTGCGCCTGGGCGAGCTGTGCCTGCGCGGCAGCGGCGGCGGCGCCACCGGCGGCCTGCGCCTGGGCCTTCTGGGCGTCGAGCTGGTCCTGCGCGTCGGCGATCTGCTGCTTGCCGGAGGCGAGTTCCTTCTCCTGCGCGTCGAGCTGGTCCTGACCACGCTCGAGCTGCTCGCGGCCGTCGCTGATCTCCTTGCGGCCGTCGACGATCTTCTGCCGCTGCTCGTCGAGCTGGTCCTGCGTCGTGAAGCCGCTCGTCGTGCCCTTCACGCCGTCGAGCCGCTCGATCTTCGTCATGAAGTCGTCGATGTCGGACCGCTGCGCGTCCGAGAACGCCTCGCCGTCCGTCGTCTGGAAGACGATCGTCCCGTTGCCGCCGTTCGCGGACGGGAACTTGTCGGCGAGCTCGTCCTGCACCTGACTGGTCTTGGTGTTCGGGATCGAGATCGCGGACGAGATCGTGCCGGCGAACAGGGCGTAGGTGCCGCCGACGATGCCGAGGATCACGACCCAGGAGATGATCACGAGCCAGTGGCGTCGTGCCGAGAACCGTCCGAGACGGTAGAGGAGACCGGCCATGCGAGTGCCTGCGTTCCTTTCGTTGTCAGGTGCTGTGGTGCGGGGTGCGCCGGTGGACCCCTGGGGGAGGAGTGCGGGAGGTCAGTCGCCCGGCATGTACCCGCTGCGCACGCTGTGCACGAGGCGGGCGAGCAGGGCGTCCCAGTCGCTGATCGCGTCGTCGTCGAGCCGCGGCCCGGTGGTCGCGAGCCAGTGGTCGGCGATGACGACGATCCCGCTCATCAGGGACTCGACGAGCAGTGCGGCGTCGAGGGGGTCGGCGGCCGGGTAGCGACGGGCGACCTCGGCGCGGAGCCGCTCGGTCACCCGCGAGAACGCGGTCTGGGTCAGGACCGCGGCCTTCGGGTCGTCCTTGCCGGGGTCGCCGAGGATCCGGGACATGCTCGCGATGGCCGGGGCGAGGTCGGCTCCGCGGGCGGCCGACTCGAGTTCCTCGAACATCGACGCACGCGAGCCGTCGCCGACCGGGGTCCGCGCCATGTCCGCGAGGAATCGGTCGATGATGACGGAGAGCTCCTGCTCGCAGACCGCCAGCAGGACCTCGTCGAGGGAGCCGAAGTGGTTGAAGACCGTCCGCCTGGCGATGTCGGCGCGGGCGGCGAGGTCGTCGACCCCGAAGTCGCGCCCACCCCGCTCGTCGACGAGGTCGCGAGCGGCCTGCAGGATCGCCGCACGGTGCTTCGCCTTGAGGGCGGCACGACGGTCGTTCGCGATGGTCACGTCTGACGACACTAGGTGCATCGATGCACTCGGTGCACCCTCTCCGGGCGCTTTCCCGGTTTCGTACCCCGGGACGGACGGGAGGCCCGTGGCGGGCCCGCCACGGGCCTCCCGTCCGGTGCCGGGTAGCGTCGTGCGCGTGGCGACGATCGTGCTCATCAGCGGTGCTCCGGGGAGTGGCAAGACGACGCTCGCCGCGGCGCTCGCCGCCGAGCTCGGCTGGCCGCGGGTGGACCGCGACCAGCTGTACGCGGGTCTCTCGGCCGGTTCCGGGTACGACCGCGACGCGGTCGTGCCGCACGGTGTCCGGCTGTTCTGGTCGGCGACGGCGCACCTGGCGGCGGCGGGGTGCAGTGTCGTCGCGGACGCGACGCTGTACCGCGACCAGTCCGAGGCCGACGTGCGGTCGGTGCTCGTGCCCGCGGGCGACGTCCGGAACGTGCACTGCCGGTCGGCACTCGCGTCCGAACGGTTCGTCGCTCGGGGGCACCCGCGAGCGGTCAACGACCGCGTCGCCCGCAACGCGCCCCTGGTGACCGAGCCGCTCGCGCTCGGGGTCCCGCTGCTCGAGGTCGACACGACCGACGGGTACGACCCGGCGCTGCCGTCGATCGTCGGGTGGCTGCGTCCGGTCTGACGGCGCGTCAGCGCACGTCGTCGTCCCACGGCACCGGCGTCGTCTCGCCCGACTCCCAGTCGCGGCGCAGGACCCCGTAGCCGACGGAGGCGACCGCGGTGCCGCCCTCGACCGGCCAGCCCTCGCGGTAGTGCGCCTCCTTCACCCAGCCGGCGCGGACGAAGACGCGGCGCATGGCGGTGTTGTCCTCGCGGGTCTGACCCTCGAAGCGGGTGACCTCCGGCATCGTGCGGAACACGTGGTCGGTCACGGCACGCAGGGCCGGGGTGCCGAGCCCGCGCCCGCGGTGCGCGCCGGCGATGCGCAGGTCGAACAGCGGGACGGGGTCCTCGAGGTCCTCGAGCCGGACGATGCCGAGGCGGCCGTGCTCGTCGTGGTCGAGCCAGAACGTGTCGTGCTCGTCGTCGCGGTACGCCCCGGCGTCGACGGCGGCCACGGCGTCCGCCCGGCCGATGCGCCGGCGGACGTGGAACGGGAACTCTTCCGACGACAGGAAGTCGACCAGGGCGTCGCGGTCCGGGCCGGTCGGGTCGAGGCGGGTGAGTCGGACGGCGCGCTCGGTCATGCCGTCACGCTAGCGGGCGGGCAGCGTGGTCGACCAGCGCGCGATCGCGTCGTAGGCGTGCTCCCGCACGTCTGGAGCGGACAGCACGACGTCGTGCACGGCGCCGGCGAGACGGCGGACGGTGACCTCGGTGCCGAGCGAGAGCGCCCGGTGGGCCACCGTGTCGACGTTCAGGGCGACGTCGGCGTGCGCCATCCCCGGGTCCCACCGGGGCTGCAGCATGCTCTTGTCGCTCAGGAGCACGAGCACGGGGACCTCGAGCCCGAGGCCGTGCTCGACCTGTGCCTGGCCGTCGAACACGGCGGCGAGCCACCCGGGGTGCAGGGGGAACCCGCGGTCCGGACGCCACTGCTGGTCGTACGTCCACGAGCCCTCGCCGGCGGCCGACACCGTGCGCGTGTAGAACCCGGGGTCGACGGCGGGCATCGGGGCCAGGGGGTTCCGCCGGGCCCCGAGCCGGACCACAGGGGTCATCAGGGCCCGGCCGACCGCGGTCGCCTGGAACTCGAGCCACGGGCTGTTGAGCACCAGGCCGTCGACGAGGTCGCGGTGCCGGGCGGCCCAGAGCGACAGGGTGAGGCCACCGGTCGAGTGGCCCATCGGGACCAGGCGGCGACGCGTGGGGCCGGGGTGCTCGGCGGAGATCGCGTCGAGCGCCGCGGCGATGTCCTCGTCGTAGACGGCGAGGTCGGACACGTCACCGGGCGTCTGGTGCGGGCGGAGGCTCCGCCCGTACTTCCGCAGGTCGAGCGCGTGGAACCGCCCGCCGAGGCGCTCGAGCCGTTCCGCGAGCTCGACCTGGAAGAAGTAGTCCGACCAGCCGTGCACGTACAGCACGTCGACCCCGTGCAACGGGCCGCGGCCGTGCAGCAGCATGTCGGTGGGCGTGTGCCGGCGCCGGACGAGGGTGGCGACGACGGGCCCCTCGGCATCGGGGGCGAGGGGCAGTTCGAGCCGCTCGTACGGCGCCCCGAGGACGTCCTCGTGCCAGTGCTCGTCCACCATGGGGCGAGCGTATCCGGCGGCGCTCGCCGGGGTGCCCCGGCGGCGCCCCCGAGGTGTCCCGGTACCGTCCCGCCGGCATCCCCGTGCTCAGGAGGCGAGGACGACGACCTTGCCGACGACGCGTCCCACGCTCGCCTCGGCGTGCAGGGCGGGCAGCTCGGCGAGCGGGATCCGCCGGGTCACCTCGACGGTGAGCTCCCCGGCGTCGACGAGGGACACCAGCTCGGCGAGCCGGTCGCGGTCCGGCAGCACGAACACCGTCGCCGCCCGCACCGATCGGGACGCGTCGTCCGGCGTGGCCATGAACGCGGTGGTGCTGACGACCGCGCCGCCGTCACGGACGGCGGCGACGTCGGCCGCGAACTCGTCCGGGTCGATCGGCGCCAGGTTGAGGAGCACGTCGACCTGCCCGTCGATCGCGTCGAGCAGGTCGGAGGCGGTGTGGTCCACGACCTGGTCGGCGCCCGCGGCGCGGACCGCCTCGGCGCTGCGCGGGCTGGCCGTGGCGACGACGTGCACGCCGGCGCGCTTCGCGAGCTGGATCGCGTACTTGCCGACGACACCGCCGGCGCCGACGATCAGCACGCGCTGACCGGCCTGCAGACGGCCGTCGTCGAACAGCGCCTGCCACGCGGTCAGGGCGACCGACGGCAGCGCCGCGGCGTCGGCGAGGGGGATGCTCGTCGGGGCGGCGACCAGGGCCGTGGCCGGTGCGACGACGTACTCGGCCGCGCCGCCGTCCCGCTCCATCGGCAGGAACCCGACGACCGCTTCACCGACGGCGAGGTCCTCGACGCCGTCGCCGAGGGCGTCGACCGTGCCGGACACGTCGTACCCGGGGACGTGCGGCAGCTGCACCGGGATCGGCAGGAAGCCCGCGCGCATGCCGTTGTCCGCGGCGTTGAACGCGGACGCGGCGACCCGTACCCGCACCTGACCGGCGGCGGGGACCGGCAGGTCGACGTCCTCCTGTCGCAGGACCTCGGGACCGCCGACCTCGTGGAACCGTACTGCCTTCATGATGGACTCCTCGTGTCCGTTGCTTCGAGTTCGAAGCACTTGAGGAACCGTAGCACTGCTTCGAACTCGAAGCAACGGGTAGGATGGAACCGATGGACGACACGCCCCGGACCCTGACCGCCACCGAGCTCCAGGCGTACTTCGCCTTCACCGAGGTGGGCAGCCTGCTGCGGCACGCGGTCGAGCAACAGCTGCGCGACGTCGGCGGGCTGAAGTACGTGCAGTTCCAACTGCTCGCCCGGCTCGGCGACGCGCCCGCCGGCCAGCAGCGGATGACGGACCTGGCCGACGGCGTCGTCTACAGCCGCAGCGGACTGACCTACCAGGCGCAGGTGCTCGAGCAGCGCGGGCTCGTCACGCGGGCGCCGTCACCGGACGACGAACGCAGCACGGTCGTCTCGATCACCGACGACGGCCGTGCCGTGCTGGCGGCCGTGTTCCCCGGGCACGTGGAGGCGCTGCAGCAGCTGCTGTTCGCGTCGTTGTCGGACGCGGACGTCCACGACCTGGCGCGGATCCTCGGTCGGGCCGCGGAGCACCTGCGGGCGAACCCGCCCCGGTCGGCGACCCCGCGCCGCCGCGGCTGACCACCGTCGGGGGCGCGGCCGCGCCCCCGCACCGCAGCCGTCGCAGCCGCGGTCGCAGCCGCGAAGTGCTGCGCGGCGCCGCTGTCTCAGCTGCGTGGCGCCCGGGCGAAGAGCAGGGTCACGGCGGCCAGGGCGACGGCGCCGACGATGAGGACCCAGGCGACGACCGCGACCAGGCCGTCCCAGGGGCTGACGAGCAGGCCGACGCCGACCAGCAGCGCCACGACGGCCCCGACGAGGGCGAGGCGATGGGGTCGTGCGGGGTCGGTGCGTGCCACCCGACCAGCGTAGGCCCCCGGTCCGGCCCGGCGGTCTCCCAGCGGACACGCGGGCGATCCGCGGCGGAGTCCCGGCGGTCGCCCGAGCGGGGCTGGGACGCTCCACGAGCCGCACCGGACCGTGCGGCACGAGGGGGAGCAGGACGATGACGATCAGACGTGCAGGGGGAGCCGGCCTCGGCTTCGTGGGCGGCAGTGTGCTCGCCGGGTTGTTGGTCGGGGTCGGGGTGACGCCGGTCATCGCGGTGGCCGGTCTCGGTGCGACGTCGGCGATCGGGGTGTTCGAGTCGATGCCGGAGCACATCGAGATCGGGGACCTGCCGCAGCGCAACGAGATCTGGGCGTACCGCGGTGGGGAACCCGTGCACCTGACCGACGTCTGGTCCCAGGACCGCCAGCAGTTGACGCTGGACCAGATCGACGACGACCTCGAGCACGCGGCGGTGGACGGCGAGGACAAGCGCTTCTACGAGACCGGCGGTGTCGACGCGACGTCGATGGTGCGGTCACTGGTGAGCGTCGCGGCCTCCCGTGGCGAGGGCGGGTCCGGCGGGTCGACGCTCACGATGCAGCTCGTCCGCAACATCAAGATCCAGCGGGCGAGCGAGCTGCCGACGCTCGAGGAACAGACGGCCGCCTACGAGGAGGCGACGAAGCGCTCGCCGCAGCGGAAGCTCGCCGAGATGAAGCTCGCGATCGGGCTGGCGAAGCAGTACTCCAAGCAGGAGATCCTCACCGCCTACCTGAACATCGCCTACTTCGGCGACCAGACCTACGGCGTGCAGTCGGCGGCGCACCACTACTACGGCAAGTCCGCGACCGACCTGACCCCGGCCGAGGCCGCGTCGCTCATCGCGATCGTGCAGTGGCCGGAGCGCCGGGACCTCTCGACGCCGGACCACCACCGGGACAACACCGCCCGTCGCAACGTCATCCTGCGGTCGATGCACGAGCAGGGGCACCTGACCGAGGACGAGTACCGCGCCGCGCGGCAAGCCCGGCTCGCTGACCTCGTCCACCTCACCGCCCCGCAGCAGGGGTGCGCGGCGGTCGAGGCGGGCGCGGCGTACTTCTGCGACTTCGCCACGCGCATCACCGAGCGGCTCCCGCAGCTCGGGGCGACGAAGCAGCAGCGGGCGGACGCCTGGCGCACCGGCGGGTACCGGATCCAGACGACGCTCGACCTCGACCTGAACGCCCGGCACGCGCAGCTGCTCGACCAGTACGACCCGAAGACCGAGACCCGGCTGGCACTCGGCGCCACGCTCGACACCGTCGAGGCGGGGACCGGTCGCGTGCTGACGATGGCGCAGAACACCGACTACGACCGGTCGGCGCAGGCGCCGCGGACCGCGACGTCGCTCAACTACGCCGTCGACCGGGCGGACGGCGACGCGACGGGGTTCCAGACCGGCTCGACCTACAAGATGTTCACCCTGCTGGCGTGGCTCGAGTCCGGCCGGAGCCCGGACACCGTCGTCGACGGCACCCCGCACCCGCACAGTTCGTGGACGGCGTGCGGCGAACCGCTCGAGGCGTTCTGGCAGCCGAAGAACGACTCGCCCGCCCAGCGGGGTCCGTACTCGGTCCGGTCGGCGACCGCGCAGTCCGTGAACGCCGCCTACCAGTCGATGGCCGAGCAGCTCGACCTGTGCGACGTCCAACGGGTCGCGACGCGGCTCGGCGTGCACCTGGCCACCGGCGGCGAGCTCCCGTGGAACCCGGCGTCGCTGCTCGGCACCGAGAGCATCGCGCCGCTGACGATGGCCGCCGCCTACGCCGGCATCGCGAACGGCGGCTCGTACTGCGCCCCGGTCGTCGTCGACCAGGTCACCGGCCCGGACGGCACGGAGCTCGGCGGCCAGCCGCGCACCTGCTCCCAGGCCGTCTCGCCGCAGACCGCCGCCACCGCGTTCGAGGTCATGCAGGGCGCGTTCCGTGGCGGCACCGCTGCGGGCGGCCAGACACCGGACGGCACGACCCTGTTCGGGAAGACCGGCACCACCGACGCGGCCGACCAGATCTGGCTGGTCGGCGGCAGCTCGCGCGCGGTGACGGCGTACTGGCAGGGCAACACCGACGGTGCGAAGCACAACCTGCGCTCGTACTTGAACGGCCAGGGCGACACCTACGCCGGCGCCAGGGCCTCGGTGTGGCGCGAGGCGCAGACGGCCGTGAACGCCGCACTCCCGACGGGGTGAGGCGGTCGGCCGCGGTCATCCGACCGTGGGTGCCGGATCATCCGCCCGGACGATCCGGCACCGCACCGGCCCGGCGTAGCGTCGGTGCTCCGACACACCCGAAGGAGCACCAGATGGCCCACCTCGCCGTGCTGACCGCACTGATCGTCCTCGACGTCGTCGCACTCGTCCTGTGCTGGCGGTCGACCCGTCGTGGAGAGGCGACCAAGATCCTCTGGACGCTGCTCGTCGTGTTCGTCCCGGTGCTCGGTGCCGTGGGACTCCTCGTGGTCGAGGGCGTCGCCGCGACGACGCGGCGGGTGGTGCAGCACTGACGCCGGTCGCGTGCGGTGGACGCGACCACGGGACGGACGGGAGGCCCGGTGCCAGCTGGCACCGGGCCTCCCGTCCGTCACACGGGTGCGTCTAGGAGAGCTTCTCGCTGTCGTCCAGCCAGCCCGCGAGCTGCGTCATGTAGTCGGCCTGCGAGGCGTAGTCGAGCGCCGGGAAGGTCCAGCTGTGCACCTGGCCGGCCTGCAGTGCCGCGTTGTCGGCGAAGGTCGGCTGCTTCTCGAGGTCGGCGACCTGGTAGCCCTGCTGCGACAGCAGCAGCACGTCGCCGCTGATCTGTCCGGCGTTCTCCCACGAGTAGATGCCCCAGTAGAAGCCCTTCGGCTTCGGGTCGACGAAGTCGACGCCGAACGACCGGTACATCTGCAGCGTCGGCTCGTCGGCCGGTCGCGTGACGTAGGCGCCGTCGCCGTCGGCGTACATCGACACGACCGACAGGTCGTGTTCGTCCGCCGCACGGGACAGCGCCTGCTCGGCGGTGTCGAAGCGCTTCTCGGCCGCGTCGACGGTCGCCTCGTCGGCACCGAGCGACTCGGACAGGTCGGCGATGTGCTCGATGACGTCCTCGCCCTTGCCGCCCCACTCGACGGTGGCGACGGGTGCGATGGCCTCGACCTGCTCCTGCTGCTCCTTGTCCTTGAAGCCGTACGAGGGCTGCGTGGCGTCGAGCGTGCCCTTCTCGTCGGTCGGGTAGACCGAGGTCACGACGAGGTCCGGCTTGAGCGCGGCGAGCTGCTCGAGGTCGATGTCCCCGTAGGCCGTGCCGAGCTGCGTGATGCCGTCGGTGTCGAGGTCGTCGAACCGGGCGTCCTTCGTCATCGGCTGCTGGCCGAACGTGCCGACGGGGTGCAGACCGTACTCGACGAACGAGATCGCGATGTCGTTCAGGGCCACGATGCGCTTCGGCGTGTGGTCGACCTTCACGGTGGTGCCGGTGGCGTCCTTGTACGACCAAGCGCTGGACGAGCCGGTGCCGCCGTCGGCGCGGTCGTCGTCCGACCCGGTGCCGGAGCAGCCGGTGAGGACGAGGGCCGAGACGGCCACGGAGGTCAGGAGGGCGGCGCGGAGGGAGTGCTTCACGTTAGGAGAGGCTAACCTAAGTCGCGGTCGGCCGCCAGTGCCTGCCGGTCGTGCTCGTCGGCTTCGGGGACGATCATCGGTGCACCCGTCACCGGGTCTGCGAGGACCCGAGCGTGCAACCCGAAGGCGTGCTCGAGCAGCGCCGGCGTGAGCACCTCGGCCGGCGGCCCGTCGGCGGCCACACCGCCGTCGTGCAGCACGACGAGCCGGTCCGAGTAGCGCGCCGCGAGCGACAGGTCGTGCAGCACCATGACGACGGTCGAACCCTGCTCGCGGTTCAGGCGACGCACGAGCCGGAGGACCTCGAGCTGGTGCGCGAGGTCGAGGTACGTCGTCGGCTCGTCGAGCAGCAGCGTCTGCGCCTGCTGCGCCACGACGAGCGCGATCCACGCGCGCTGCCGCTGCCCGCCGGACAGGCTCGCGACGTCGCGGTGGGCCACCTCGGTCAACCCGGTCGCCGCGATCGCCTGCTCGGCGACGGCGGCGTCCTCGGCGGTCCACGGCTTCGCCCACGACTGGTGCGGGTTCCGACCGCGCATCACCAGGTCGAGCACGCTCGTGCCGGCCGGTGCGACGGGGGACTGCGGCAGGATCGCGAGCTTGCGGGCGACCTGCCGGTTCGGCTCGCGGCGGATGGGCGCGCCGTCGAGCAGCACCTCGCCCGCCTGCGGCTTGAGCACGCGGCCGAACGCCTTGAGCAGCGTCGACTTGCCGCAGCCGTTCGCGCCGAGGAAGGTGGTCACGGTGCCGCGTTCGATGCGCAGGTCCAGGTCGGTGAGCACGGCGTGGCGGTCGTAGCCGACGGACAGGCCGCGCGCCTCGAGCACCGGCGGGGTCGGGTGTCCGCGCGGGGCGGTCGCTTCCGTGGTGGTCGCGGTCGTGGCGCCGGTGGTGGTCGCGGTCGCGTTCGTGGCGGCGGTGGTGGTCGTGCTGGTTCCACCTGTGGTGGTCATCGGGACATCTCCTTGCGGTGACGGACGAGGAGCCAGATCAGGTACGGGGCCCCGATCACGGTCGTGACGATGCCGACCGGCACCTGCCACGGGAAGGCCGAGCGGGACACCAGGTCGGCGGCCAGCACGAGCAGCGCGCCGAGCATGCCGGCGAGCAGGAGGGGCGGGCGGTTCGTCCGGGCCAGCCGGAGTCCGACCTGCGGCACCACGAACGCGACGAAACCGACCGGACCGGCCGCCGCGACCGCCGCCGCGGTCAGCACCACCGCGAGCGCGATCACCAGCAGCCGGTGTCGCTGCACGCCGAGGCCGACCCCGGTCGCGACGTCGTCGCCGAGCTGTCCGATCCCGAGCGCCGCGCTCGTCGCCAGGGCGAGCGGCACCGCGACCGCGGCGACCACGAGCAGCGGCCAGAGGCTCGACCAGGACGTGCTCGACAGACTGCCGACGAGCCACTGCGAGGCGGCCGCCGCCGCCGTGATCTTGGCCCGCACGAGCAGGTAGCTGGTGACGGCGTCGAGCGTGGCCCCGACGCCGATCCCGACGAGCACGAGCCGGTAGCTCTGCACGCCGCCGCGCCAGCCGAGCCCGTACACGACGGCGGCGGCGACGAGCGCGCCGATCGTCGCCGCGACCGGGATCCCCGCGCCGAGCACCGAGGACGACACCGAGTAGGTGCCGCCGCCGAGCACCACCGCGGCGACCGCGCCGACGCTCGCGCCCGAGGTGACGCCGATGATGTCCGGCGTGCCGAGCGGGTTGCGGGTGAAGGTCTGCGTCAGCGCACCGGCGACGCCGAGCGTCAGGCCGACGAGCGCGCCGGTGAGCACCCGCGGCAGCCGCAGCGTCGTGACGATGAAGCCCTCGGGGCCGGACTCGAGTCCGAGCAGCGACCGCACCACCACGCCGGGGGTGATCCACGTCGAGCCGATCGCCACGCCGAGCACGACGAGCACGAGCACGGCGACGATCGACGCGACCGTCCAGGCCAGGACGCGGGGGCGCCAGGCGAGCCCGACCGGGCCGATGCGGACGCCGGCGCGGGGGCGGTCGCCGGGGGTGCGGGCGGCGGTGCTGGTGCTGGTGGTCGTGCTGGCGCTGGTGCCGGTGGTGGCGCCTGCGGTGGCGCTGGCGCTGGCGTTTTTGCTGTTGCCGGCGCTGGTGCTGGTGCTGGTGCTGGTGCCGGCGCTGGTGCTGGTGTTGGCGCTGGTGCTCGCGCTGCTGCTCGGCGCGCTCACAGCGACACCAGCGATCGACGACGGGCGACGGCGACGAACACGGGGCCGCCGATGACGGCGAGCACGATGCCGACCTCGACCTCGGAGAACCCGCCCACCAGGCGCCCGACCACGTCCGCGAACAGCACGAGGGCGGCGCCGACCAGCGCGGACACCGGCAGGGTCCACCGGTGGCCGGTGCCGACGAGCGCCCGGGCCACGTGCGGGACCGTCAGGCCGACGAACCCGATCGGCCCGGCCGCCGCGGTCGCCCCGGCGGCGAGCAGCGTGATCCCGCCCAGGCCGACGAGCCGCGCGACCAGGACGTCCTCGCCGAGGCCCCGCGCCAGGTCCGAGCCGAGCCCGAGGGCGTCGAGCGCCCGGGTGTTCCACACCGCGAGCACGAGCCCGACCAGCAGGAACGGCCAGACCGCCCCGAGCACGTCGAGCTGCCGGGCCGCGAGCGAGCCGACGACCCACAGGCGGTAGGCGTCGAGCGAGTCCTGGTCGGTGAGCACCACGAAGGACGTCAACGCGCCGAGCAGCGCGGACACCGCGGCGCCCGCCAGGGCCAGGGGGACCGGGCTGGCCGTGCCGCTGCCCGCGATCGTCACCGAGAAGACCACCACGCTCGCCACCATCGCGCCGGCCAGCGCGAACCAGACGGTCGCGCCGGTGCTCGTGACGCCGAAGACGTACACGCCGAGGACCACCGCGAGTCCGGCTCCGGCCGACACCCCGAACAGGCCGGGGTCGGCGAGGGGGTTGCGGGTGTGGCCCTGCATGAGCAGCCCGGCGATGCCGAGTGCCGCACCGACGGCCGCCCCGATGAGCGTGCGGGGGATGCGGGACCCCCAGACGATCGCCTCGTCGGTGCCCGAGCCGGTCCGTGTCAGCCCGGCGAGCACCTGGTCGACGCCGATCCGGTTGCTGCCGAGCAGCATGCTCGCCACCGCGACGAGCGCGAGCACCCCGACGAGTCCGACGACGACGGCGGTGCGACGGCGGACGGCGGAGCGGTGCACCCCGAGGGCGGCGGGCACGTCGCGCGTCGGTGCTCCCGGGTCGGGAGCCAGAGCGGGGGAGGGGGCTGGCACGGAGATCATCTTAGGTTAGCCTTGCCTCATGGCGAAGACCCCGCGGCTCCTGCCCCAGAACCCCCGGCTCTTCCGCGCCCGTGTCCTGCGGAGCGAGCGCCTGACGCCGTCGGTGCAGCGCGTCACCGTCACCGGCGACGACCTGCACGAGTTCCCGTTCCTCGGCTTCGACCACTGGTTCCGCCTGTTCGTGCAGCGCCCCGACCAGGACCGCTTCCAGATGCCGGACCTCGACGGCACGAAGTGGTGGCCGACCTTCCTCGCCATCCCCGAGGACGTCCGCCCGCACTGCGCGAACTACACCGTCGCCGGCTACCGACACCGGTCCGACGGCACCGCCGAGCTCGACGTCGACTTCGTCGTCCACACGACCGCCGACGGCGAGCCCGAGGGGCGCGCGGCCATCTGGGCCTGCGCCGCCCGTCCCGGTGACGAGCTCGCCCTGCTCGACCAGGGCTGCATCTTCGACGCACCGACCGACGCCACCGAGGTCATCATCGCCGCCGAGGAGACCGGCCTGCCCGCCGTCGTCGGCATCGCGGCCTCGCTGCCCCGCGACACCGTCGGGCACATCGTGCAGGAGGTCCCGACCGCCGCCGACGTCCGCCGCCTCGACGCCCCCGCCGGCGTCCGCGTGACGTGGCTCGTCCGCGACGAGGTCGACCCGGGCGCGGTGCCCGGCCGTGCGGCGCTCGCCACCCTCCAGCGCATCGTGCCGACCGACGACCGGGGCTACGCGTTCGTGGTCGGCGAGTCCGGCCTCGCCACCGAGGGGCGCCGCCACCTGCACCGCGCCGGCCTGCCGAAGACCCGGATCACGTTCTCCGGCTTCTGGAAGCGCGAGGCCCGCGAACCCGTCCCGGCCTGAGGCGTGGTTGGCTTGCCCCATGGGGATCCGTGGGGTGGGCGTCGTCGGTGCGGTCGTGGCAGCGGTGCTGCTCGTGACGGGGTGCTCCGTCACCGGTGACGCACCCGCGCCGAACCGGACGGAGGCCGCACGGGCGACGCCGACCGCCACGCCGACCCCGACTCCGACGCCCACCGCGACCCGTCCGGCGATCGCGAGCCCGGCCGAGCGCACCGTCACCGCGGGGCGGGTCGCCGACGGCTCGAGCGCCTCGGCCTCCGGCAGCGGGGACGCGAACGTCGCGTTCACGAGCTCCGGGCCGATCGCGGTCGTCGTCGAACTCGACTGCTCGGCCTGCACCGGCACGGCGACCGTCACCGCGCCCGGCAGGATGTCGCCGTTCGGCCGGGCCTCCGCGCCGCTGCGGGCGTCCTTCCTGACCGGGGTGCTGTCGTCCGACGGCCCCGAGCAGTCGGTGATCGTCGAGGCGCGCGGCTCGTGGTCGGTGACGCTCCGCAGCTGGAACGACCTGCCCCTGGTCAGCGGGGCGCAGTCCGGCAAGGGACCGGCCGTGCTGTTCTTCTCGGACGACGTGTCGCACGTGACGGTCGACTACCGCCCGGCCGGCTCCGGCGACTCGTTCTCCGGCCGCGTGTTCACGACCTCGGGTCGGCCGCAGCTGTTCGGCGACTCCGGGGCCTTCGCGAGGTCGTACGACGTCGACCTGCCGGGCGTCATGGCGATCCAGACCAACGGCACGTGGACGGTCACCCCGACGCCCTGACCGCGTGCAGTGGGCGTCCTGCCCGCGTTCCTTCCCATCGCGCGCGGCGTTGGAAGCGGTTTCGCGCGTGGGAGGTCGTTCCTTCCGGCTGCTTACGCGCGTTTCTGCTGCTCATGCGCGGAACTGCTGCCGCGGGCGCGCAGCGCGAGCGCGAGATGGACAGGAGGCCCGTGGCGGTGTCGCCACGGGCCTCCCGTCCCACGTTCCTTCCCATCGCGCTCGGCGTGGGAAGCCGTTCCGCGCGTAGGGGGTCGTTCCTTCCGGCTGCCCACGCGCGGAGCTGCTGCCGACGCGCGGAACTGCTGCCGGGGGAGCCCAGCGTGCGCGAGACGCACTGGAGGCCCGTGGCGGTGTCGCCACGGGCCTCCCGTCCCACGTTCCTTCCCATCGCGCCCGGCGTGGGAGGGCTTTTCGCGCGTGGGAGGTCCTTCTTTCCGGCTGCCGACGCGCGATTCCGCCTCCGACGCGCGGAACTGCTGTGGGGGCACCCGGCGAGTGCCCGGGACGGGCGGGAGGCCCGTGGCGGTGTCGCCACGGGCCTCCCGTCCCACGTTCCTTCCCATCGCGCCCGGCGTGGGAAGCCTTTTCGCGCGTGGGAGGTCTTTGTTTCCGGCTGCCGACGCGCGATTCTGCTTCCGACGCGCGGTTCCGCCTCCCACGCGCGGAACTGCGCCGGGCCCGCGTCAGCCCTTGAGGCCGGAGCCGGTCACGCCCTCCACGATCTGCCGCTGGAAGATCAGGTAGAGGACGATCAGCGGCAGCGCGGCGAGGATGGCACCCGCCTGGATGTCGGCGTAGCGCTGGCCGAAGCTGCCCTGGACCGTGGCGAGCCCGACCGGGATCGTCATCAGGTCGGGGTTCGACAGCACGAACAGCGGCAGCAGCAGGTTGTTCCACACACCGACGAAGGTCAGGATCGTCACCGCTGCGATGACCGGACGGGACAGCGGCAGGATGACCGACCAGTAGACCTTCCAGATGCTCGCGCCGTCGATGCGCGCTGCCTCCTCCAGCTCCTTCGGGATGCCGTCGAAGAACTGCTTGAAGATGAACACCGCGATCACGGCGGGCACCTGCGGGAAGATCACCGACCAGTAGGTGTTGAGCAGCCCGACGGCGTTGAGCTCCTGGAAGATCGGGATGATCAGCACCTGGGTCGGGATCATGATGCCGAGGATGATCAGCAGGAACGCGACGTTCCGCCCGCGGAACACCAGTCGGGACAGCGCGAAGGCCGCCATCGAGGCGAACAGCACGGTGAGCACCGCGGTCACGATGCTCGTGATGGCGCTGGCGAGGTACCAGTTCCAGATGTCGCCGGCCTGGAACAGCGACGCGTACGAGTGCAGCGTCGGGTTCCAGTTCGACAGGATCGCGTTCGCGCCGAGTGCGGCGACGCCGTTGTCGGACAACGACGTCTTCAGGGCGAACACGCTCGGGATCAGCCAGATGATCGCGAAGACCGTCAGGACGATGCCCGAGGCGATCGAGAAGCCGCGGCCGCTGACGCCGATCTTCGCGGCGCTCGTCGGCGCGGCGGAGGAGACGCCGGTGCGGAGCTTCCGGCCTGTGGTGATGCTCTCGGTGGCGGTCATGTCAGGCCCCGATCTCTCGCTTGGCGGCAGCGCGCTCGACGAGCTGCCGGATGACCGCGATCGCCACGATCACGATGAACAGGAGGACCGACGCGGCCGACGCGGCACCGAGTCGGTTGTCGGTGAAGCCGACGCCGGTGATGAGCTGCAGCGAGACCTGGGTGGAGATGCCCGGCCCGCCGTTCGTCATCAGGTAGACCTGGTCGAAGATCTTCAGGCTCGCGATGATCTGCAGCAGGATGACCAGGGTCGTCGTGCGGCCGAGCAGCGGCAGGGTGATCGACTTGATCTGCTGCCAGTTCGACGCACCGTCCACGGCCGCCGCCTCGTACAGCTCGCGCGGGATCTCCTGCAGGCCGGCCAGGTAGAGCACGAAGTTGAACCCGAGGGTCCACCAGATGGTCGCGATCGCGACGCCGATCATCGCGGTGTTCGGGCTCGACAGCATGCCCGAGCCGGGCGTCATGCCGATCGCCGACTGCAGGCTCGCCCACAGACCGGTCGCCGGCGTGAAGATGAACACCCAGATGAGCGAGATCGTCGCGGACGGCAGGATGAACGGCAGGAAGAACGCCAGGCGGAAGAACCACTGGCCGCGGTTCATCCGGTTCGTCAGCACGGCGAACACGAACGCCAGGACGACGAGCGGCGGGGTCGTGTACAGCGTGAACTGCAGGGTGTGCCAGAGCGACGACCAGAAGTCGCTGCGACCGAGCATCTCGGCGTAGTTCGCCAGCCCGGCGAAGCTGCCGAGCCCGGTGCGGACGGTCGAGGTGTTGAAGAAGCTCGTGACGATCATCCAGATCGTCGGGCCGAGCAGGAAGGCCACGTAGAACAGGCCGAACGGGGCGAGGAACAGCCAGCCGCTGCGGCCCTGGCCGCGGTTCACGCTGGAGCCGTAGGTGCGGTTCCGACGGGGACGGGGCGCGGTGGTCGCGTCCGTCGGCCGGTCGAGGACAGGTGCTGTGGTCACGTCATCGTGCCTTTCGCGCGGTGTTCACGGCGTTCACGTGCCCGGTCACAGCGGGCTCGGGGTGTTGAGGTAGGTCGCGAGCTGCGACTTGATGGCCCGGAGGGCCTGGGCGGGCGACGAGCTGCCCTGCTGCACGAGTGCGAGCTGTGCGCCGACGGTGCCCTCGAACGTCGAGCCGGACCCGCCGTACCAGGCGGGGTCGTCGAACACGGCGGTCTCGGCGGCCGCCGCGTAGTTCGACTGCGGCTTGAGCTCCTTGTAGGCGGTGCTGTCGAAGGTCGGGATGTAGGCGGGGACGTGCCCGCCCTCCGCCCACGTCAGGCTCTGCTCGAGCATCTGCTTGATGAAGAGCATGTGCTGCTTGCGCTGCTCGGGCGTGCGCGCCTTCTTCGGCAGCACGAAGGTGTGCGAGTCGGCCTGGGTCGCCGGCTTGTCGTAGAGCTGGGGGATCGGCACCATGCCGAACTGCAGGCCCTTGATCGACTGTGCGGTGCTGATCTCCCACTCGCCCTGCATGAAGAAGCCGGCCTTGCCGTCGAACATGAGCGACTGCGCGGTGGCGTAGTCGAGGGCCTTGTTGAGCCAGCCCTCCTTCACCCACTTCTGGGTGCGGCTCGTGACCTCGTTGTACGCGTCCTCGTTGACGGTGAGCTTCCCGCCGCCGTCGCTGATGAACGGGGTCGCGCCCTCGATCTGGTTGTACATCGTCCAGAAGAACCGCCACGGGGTGGCCGTCTCGGGCACGACGTTCGCGACGTTGAGCGCCGTCCCGCCGGTGACCTTCGCGACCGCGGCGAGGGCCTTCTCGAAGTTCTCCATGCCGTTCAGGTCGACGAGGTTCCCGTCGCCGTCGATGAGGCCCGCCTTCTTGCAGACGTCGACGTTGTAGAAGAGCACGAACGGGTGCGTGTCGAGCGGGATCGCGATGTTCTTGCCGTCGGTCTTCTGCGCCGTCCAGGCCTTCTGGTTGAAGTCGGCCGCGCTCAGCCCGACGCTCGCCAGGTCGTCCGAGGTGATCGGGT
The DNA here is from genome assembly GCF_001864985.1 of Curtobacterium sp. MMLR14_006. Classification (NCBI taxonomy): domain Bacteria; kingdom Bacillati; phylum Actinomycetota; class Actinomycetes; order Micrococcales; family Microbacteriaceae; genus Curtobacterium; species Curtobacterium sp. MMLR14_006. The sequence continues at coordinate 158,870 of NZ_MJGU01000023.1, forward strand.
CGAGCAGGTCGCCGTCCCAGAGCGGCTTCGCCCGGGTCAGGTGGGCGACCGCGACGTCCGGCGGCTTGTTCCCGACGGTCGCCAGTGTCAGCTTCGAGTAGTACGGGTTGCCCCACGCGAACGTGGTGGCCTGCAGGGCGCTCGACCCGCCGTGCTGCTCGGCGTAGCCGTCCTCCATCGACTGCATGCGGACGCCGTCGCCGCCGCCGAACAGGTTCCAGAAGACGAGCGTCTCCGGGTTCAGTGCGCTGCCGGCGAGACCGGCGGCGAGGGGGCTCGAACAGGCGGCGAGCGGCAGCACGGTGGCGGCTGCTGCTCCGGCGGCGAGGAACCCGCGACGCGACAGGCGCGACGCGGGGGTTGCGGATGGGTTCGGCATGGCATCACTCCAGCGGGACGGGCCGATCCGGGGGCGAGGGGTGACGCTCCCGGCGGAGCAACGCTGCTCCGTGAGCGCTCACATTACTCATCAGCGGCGATGACCACCACCCCTTCCGCGGGGCCGTCGGACCCGGTAGCGTTTCCGACAGGTGAGCGCTCACTTTCGTGACGCACCGTCTCGCAATCCCGTGCTCGCCGCACCACGCACCACCGGCACGACCCGCCACACGATCAAAGGAGATCCATGCCCCGCACACACCTCGTCCTGGACGCAGCGTTCACCGTGGGGCCGGTGCGACGTCGCCTCTTCGGCGGCTTCGTCGAGCACCTCGGCCGGCACGTCTACGACGGCATCCACGAGCCCGCGCACGAGACCGCCGACGACCAGGGCTTCCGCAAGGACGTCGTCGAGCTCGTCAAGGAGCTCGGCGTCTCGACCATCCGCTACCCCGGCGGCAACTTCGTCTCCGGCTACAAGTGGGAGGACGGCGTCGGCCCGGTCGAGCAGCGGCCGAAGCGCCTCGACCTCGCGTGGCACTCGACCGAGACGAACGAGGTCGGTCTCCACGAGTTCCAGCACTGGCTCGACCTGGTCGGCTCGGAGCTCATGCTCGCGGTCAACCTCGGTACCCGCGGCACGCAGGAGGCGATCGAGCTCCTCGAGTACGCGAACATCGACGCCGGCACGGCACTGTCCGAGTACCGCCGGTCGAACGGCCGGACCGAGCCCTTCGGCATCTCGATGTGGTGCCTCGGCAACGAGATGGACGGCCCGTGGCAGCTCGGCCACAAGAACGCCGAGGACTACGGCAAGCTCGCCGCCATGACCGCCAAGGCCATGCGGCAGATCCAGCCCGACCTCGAGCTCGTCGCCTGCGGTTCCTCCGGAGCGTCGATGCCGACGTTCGGCGAGTGGGAGCGCACCGTCCTCGAGCACACCTACGACGACGTGGACTACATCTCGGCGCACGCCTACTACGAGGAGGGCGACGACGTGCCCTCGTTCCTGGCCTCCGGCGTCAACATGGACCACTTCATCAAGACGGTCACCACCGCGGCCGACCACGTGCAGGCGCAGAAGAAGTCCGACAAGCGCATCGACATCTCGTTCGACGAGTGGAACGTCTGGTCGATCACGAAGTGGGAGGCCAAGGCCAAGACCTTCACGCTCGACGAGTGGCCGGTCGCCCCCCGCCTGCTCGAGGACGTCTACACCGTCGCCGACGCCGTCGTGGTCGGCGGGCTGCTCATCTCGCTGCTCCGGCACGCGGACCGGGTGGCCTCGGCCTCGCTCGCGCAGCTCGTCAACGTCATCGGGCCGATCATGACCGAGCCCGGCGGACCGGCGTGGCGCCAGACGACGTTCTTCCCGTTCTCGCTGACCTCGCGGCTCGCCCACGGCACGTCGCTGCAGGTGAAGACCTCCGGTGACACCGTCGACGGCGGCAAGTACGGCGAGGTCCCGGTCGTGGACTCGGCCGCCACCCTGTCCGAGGACGGCGCCGCGGTGTTCCTGGTGAACCGCCACCCGTCCGAGTCGACCACCGTCACGATCGACCTCGCCGGGCTCGGCGTCCAGGGCGACGTGCGGGCGGAGGGCGTCTGGGACGACGACATCCACGCCGTGAACGACCTGCAGGACACCTCGCGCGTCGGTCTCCGCACGAACGAGACCGTCCGCCGCGAGGGCGACACCGTGACGATCGAGCTGCCGCCGGTCTCCTGGACCGCCGTGTCGATCGGCTGAGACGCCTCGGCGCACGCTGCGGCGGGCGTCGAGTGAGCACAGGGGACGTCGGGCGCGCTGCGCTCGGCGTCCCTTGCTCGTGCGGGTGCGGTGCGTCGACGGGGACCGCGGCCGTGGGGCCGCCGACCTCGTGGGTCCTCGCCCCCTACGATGAGCGCAGGACGAAGGGGGAAGCGTGTTCGCACAGCTGAGTGGAGGGCACGTCGTCGTGTCCCTCGTGTTCCTGCTGCTCGAGGCGGCGACGCTCGTGCTGCTCTGGCGCGACCGCACCCGGTCACGGCTCGCGAAGACGGTGTGGACCGTCGTGGTGCTCGCGATCCCCGGCATCGGGATGCTGGGCTTCCTGGTCAACTGGGCGCTGGGCCGTCTCGTCGCCCGCCTCGACCGGTCCGGCGACGCCGCCTGACCTGCCGGCGGACCCGGGGCCCTCGTCGTCGGCTGTGCCGTCACGAGGGACCAGCACGGGCCGCCCGACCGGCGCCGCTCATCGGGCAGCCCCGTCCGACGTGGCTAGGCCGGCGGTGGCGCCGTGCTCGACCGCTCGACCAACCGCACCGGCACCAGGTCGGGGGCGGCGGACCCGGACGCACCGTCGATCTGGCCGAGCAGGTTGGCGACGGCCCGGCGGCCGACCTCGTCGAAGGACTGGTGCACCGTGGTGAGCGGCGGCCAGAACGAGTCGGACTCGGGGGAGTCGTCGAACCCCACCACGCTGAGCGACGAGGGGACGGGGCGACCGACCTCGTGCGCGGCGCGGAGCACGCCGAGCGCCGTCTGGTCGTTCGCGGCGAACACGGCGGTGATCTCCGGACGTGCGGCGATCTCGCGGCCGGCCACGTACCCGTGGTCGGCCGTCCAGTCGCCGTGGAAGACCGGCGGGACGACCCGGCCGGCGCGCGACAGCGTGTCCTGCCACGCGGCGAGTCGTCGGGCGGCGGAGTAGGACGAGGTCGGTCCGGCGACGTGCCAGACGGTCTCGTGGCCGAGGTCGAGCAGGTGCTGCGTCGCCTGGCGGGCGCCGTCGGCCTGGTCGGTGTCGATCGCTGGGCGGTCGGTGCTGCCCGTGGAGTCGACGACCACCATGGGCACGCCGTCGGGCAGGACGACCTCGGCGGTGTCGATGATGTGCGACTCGATGATGATCACGACGCCGTCGACGGCTTGTTCGTGCAGGCGTGAGAAGGCGGAGCGGACGCCCTCTTCCGTGCGCGATGCCATCGGCAGCAGCGTGATGGTGAAGTCCGCGGCGCCGGCGGCGTCGGCGATGGCCTCGAGGGTGCGCATGTTGCCGAAGGACGCGAGCGTGAACATGATCACGCCGATCGTGCGGAACCGGCCGGAGCGCAGGGCCCTGGCAGCGCGGTTCGGGCGGTAGCCCAGGTCGTCCATCACCCGCTGCACGCGGTCACGGGTGTCCGGGCTGACGTTGTCGAAGCCGCGGGCGACGCGGGACACGGTCTGCATGGAGACCCCGGCGGCGTCGGCGACGGCGGCCATCGAGGGGGCGCGCCGGGTGCCGGCAGGGGTCTCGGTGGTCACGGTCGCAGTCCTTCGGGAGCGGGGCGGTGGTGCGTGGTCTCCCCGGACGCTAGCGCATGTTGACGTTGCCATGCTATCGTCGCGACGGTCGATGTTGACGTCAACATCCGGAGGGTGCCCGCGCGGTCCGCGCGACCCCGACGTGACGTCGACCACCAGCACGCAGCAGACGAAGGAGTCACATGAGCACGCTCGCAGCGCGCCCCGGCGGAGCAGCCGCAGCGCAGCCGGCAGCGCCCCGGCCCACCCGCCGGCGCCCCAGGCCGCGGGGACGGTTCACCGGTTGGCTGTTCGTCGGCCCCTTCGTCGTCGTCCTCGTCCTCATGCTCATCGTCCCGATCGGGTACGCGCTCTGGCTCAGCCTGTTCCGCGACCAGCTCATCGGCGGCAACCAGTTCGTCTGGTTCGCCAACTACGTGCAGCTCTTCCAGGACGCCAAGTTCTGGTCCGGCTTCGGTCGGGTCGCGATCTTCCTGGTCGTCCAGGTGCCGATCATGCTCGGCCTCGCGCTCGTCGCCGCCCTCGCGCTCGACAGCGCACGGCTCTGGGGCACGTCGTTCTTCCGCATCGCGGTCTTCCTGCCCTACGCCGTCCCCGGTGTCGTCGCGGCCCTCATCTGGGGCTTCATCTACGGCAACCAGTTCGGTCTGACCGGCGCCGCGAACGACGCGCTCGGCATCGACCTGCTGCAGCCGTTCAGCCCGAGCTGGGTCCTGACGTCGATCGGCAACGTCGTCACGTGGGAGTTCCTCGGCTACAACATGCTGATCTTCTACGCGGCCCTCCGCACGGTCCCCGGCGAGCTGTACGAAGCGGCCGAGCTCGACGGCGCCGGCCCCCTGCGCACGGTGTTCTCGATCAAGCTCCCCGCGCTCCGCGGCCCGATGGTCATCGCCACGATCTTCTCGATCATCGGCAGCTTCCAGCTCTTCAACGAGCCGAACCTGCTCAAGACGCTCGCCCCGAACGTCATCGGCAGCGCCTTCACCCCGAACATGTACGCCTACTCGCTGTCCTTCAGCGGCCAGCAGTTCAACTACTCCGCCACGGTCGCGATCGTGATGGGCGTGATCACCGCCGTGATCGCCTACGTCGTCCAGGTCCGCGGAACCCGCCAGGAGAACCGATGAGCACCATCCAGCACCCCGCGACCGGCGCCGCCGGACCGGCCACGGTCACCGAGGCGACCACGACGCAGCGCGACCCGCGCACCCGCTCGACCCGCGCCTCCCGGAAGGCCGAGCGGAAGGCCGAGCTGCACGTCGACGGACGCAAGCCGAAGCGTTCCGGCCTGCTGACCGCGGTCATGGTCGTCTTCGTCGTGTACTCGTTCGCGCCGCTGTTCTACCTGCTCGTCAACAGCACGAAGACGCAGGCGTCGCTGCTCTCGACGTTCGGCCTCTGGTTCGGCGGGGACTTCAACCTCTGGCAGAACATCGTCGACACGCTGACGTACAACGACGGCATCTTCCTGCAGTGGTTCGGCAACACGCTGCTGTACGTCGTGGTCGGCGCCGGCGGGGCCACCCTGCTCGCCACCGTCGCCGGCTACGGCATGGCGAAGTTCCAGTTCCCCGGTCGCCGCGCGGTCTTCGCCGTCGTCCTCGGTGCCATCGCGGTCCCCGGCACGGCCCTGGCGGTCCCGACGTTCCTGCTGTTCTCGCAGGTCGGCCTGACCAACACCCCGTGGGCGATCATCCTGCCCTCGCTCATCAGCCCGTTCGGCATGTACCTGATCTGGACGTACGCGGTCGACGCGATCCCCGCCGAACTGCTCGAGGCCGCCCGCATGGACGGCGCCGGCGAGTTCCGGATCTTCTTCACCATCGCGCTCCGGCTTCTCGCGCCCGGTGTCGTCACCGTCCTGCTGTTCGCGGTCGTCGCCACCTGGAACAACTACTTCCTGCCGCTCATCATGCTGAGCGACCCGAAGTGGTACCCGCTGACGGTCGGTCTGAACCAGTGGAACGCGCAGGCCACCGGCTCCGGTGCGCAGCCGATCTACAACCTCGTCGTCACGGGATCGCTCCTCACGATCATCCCGATCGTGGTCGCGTTCCTCTTCCTCCAGCGCTTCTGGCAGTCCGGCCTCGCGGCCGGCTCCGTCAAGGCCTGATCCGTCGGACGGGAGGCCCGGGGCGACCCCGCCACGCGCCTCCCGACCCGGCACACAGCAGCTCCACCCCCTCTCCACGAAGAAGTGAAAGGCACCCCATGAACAAGCGTCTCCGGCGCGGGCTCAGCGCCCTCGCCATCGGCGTCACCGCCGCCATCGCCCTGTCCGCGTGCGCGTCGGGCGGCTCCGGCTCCGGCGGCTCGGCCGACGACATCGACAAGGCCCTGCAGGACGGTGGCACCCTGACCTACTGGTCGTGGACCCCGTCCGCCAAGGCCCAGGTCGCGGCCTTCGAGGACCAGTACCCCAAGGTGAAGGTCAAGCTCGTCAACGCCGGCACCGGCGCCGACCAGTACACGAAGCTGCAGAACACGATCAAGGCCGGCTCGGGTGCCCCCGACGTCGCCCAGGTCGAGTACTACGCCCTGCCGCAGTTCGCCCTGTCCGAGTCGCTGCTCGACCTCGAGCCCTATGGGTTCGACTCGCTGGAGAAGGACTTCGCCAAGAGCACCTGGAGCTCGGTCACGGTCGACGACAAGGTCTACGGCTTGCCGCAGGACTCCGGCCCCATGGCGCTGTTCTACAACAAGAAGGTCTTCGACGAGTACGACCTCGCCGTGCCGAAGACGTGGGACGAGTACGTCACCGCGGCGAAGAAGCTCCACGAGGCCGACCCGAACGCCTACATCGCGGCGGACTCCGGCGACGCCGGCTTCACCACGAGCATGATCGCCCAGGCCGGCGGCACCCCGTTCACCACCGACGGCGACAAGGTCACGATCAACCTGCAGGACGAGGGCTCGAAGAAGTGGACGAGCACCTGGAACGAGCTCGTCGAGCAGGGCCTGCTCTCGCAGACGGTCGGCTGGACCGACGACTGGTACAAGCAGCTCGGCAACGGTGAGATCGCCACGATGATCACCGGCGCGTGGATGCCCGGCAACCTGGAGTCCGGCGTCGCCCAGGCCTCGGGCGACTGGCGCGTCGCCCCGATGCCGACCTACGACGGCGGCACCGCCCAGACCGCGAACAACGGCGGCAGCGCCGAGGTCGTCATGAAGCAGTCGAAGAACCCGGCCCTCGCCGCGGGCTTCCTCAAGTGGCTCAACTCGTCGAAGGAATCGACGAAGGTCTTCATGGAGTCCGGCGGCTTCCCGTCGACCACCGCCGACCTCGACTCGACCGCGTTCCTGGACGAGAAGCCGGAGTACTTCGGCGGCCAGCAGATCAACAAGGTGCTCGTCGACGCGTCGAAGTCCTCGGACAACGACTTCACGTACCTGCCGTACCAGGTGTACGCGAACAGCGTCTACGCCGACACCGTCGGCCAGGCGTACCAGAACGGCACCTCGCTCGACGCCGGCCTCGAGGCCTGGCAGAAGGCCCTCGCGAAGTACGGCGAGGACCAGGGCTTCACGGTCTCGACCAAGTAGTCCCCGGTACCCCCGCGGGGCCGTGCGGATACCTCCGCACGGCCCCGCTCCACGCCCGGCCCCCGGCCGGCAACGAGAAGGTCACACCATGCGCTTCGCCATCGGCGACACCGACTTCCTGCTCGACGGCGAGCCGCACCGGATCCTGTCCGGCGCGATCCACTACTTCCGCGTGCACCCCGACCTGTGGGCCGACCGCATCCGCAAGGCGAAGCTGATGGGCCTCAACACCATCGAGACGTACGTCGCCTGGAACGCGCACGCACCGTCGCCGGACGTCTTCGACCTGAGCGGCGGGCTGGACCTCGGCCGCTTCCTCGACCTCGTCGCCGCCGAGGGCATGCACGCCATCGTGCGCCCCGGGCCCTACATCTGCGCCGAGTGGTCGAACGGCGGCCTGCCGTACTGGTTGTTCGCGGACGGCTCCGTGGGCGTCCGGTGCAACGAGCCCGGGTTCCTCGCAGCGGTCGAGACGTACCTGCAGCACCTGGCCCCCGTGCTGGTCCCGCGGCAGATCGACCACGGCGGGCCGATCGTGCTCGTGCAGGTCGAGAACGAGTACGGCGCCTACGGGTCCGACCCCGCGTACCTGCGCGCACTCGAGCAGATGCACCGCGACATCGGTCTGACCGTCCCCTTCACGAGCGTCGACCAGCCGATGGGCACGATGCTCGAGGACGGCTCCCTGCCCTCGCTGCACAAGACCGGCTCGTTCGGGTCGCGCTCCACCGAACGCCTCGCCCGCCTGCGCCAGGCGCAGCCGACCGGCCCGCTCATGTGCTCGGAGTTCTGGGACGGCTGGTTCGACAGCTGGGGCGAGCACCACCACACCACGCCGGCGGCTGCCTCGGCGTCGGACCTCGACGACCTGCTCGCCGCCGGGGGCTCGGTGAACATCTACATGTTCCACGGCGGCACGAACTTCGGCTTCACGAACGGCGCGAACGACAAGGGCGTCTACCGTCCGATCGCGACGTCGTACGACTACGACGCGCCGCTCGACGAGGCCGGTCGCCCGACGGAGAAGTTCCACGCGTTCCGCTCGGTGATCGAGCGCTACGCGCCGGTGCCGCCGCTGCCGGCGTCGATGCAGCCGGGCGGGTCGGGCCGGCTCGCGGCCGGCGCGGCTGACGGCACCGGTGTGGAGGCCCGGGTCGCCCCCGCTACCGACCTCGCCGTCCGACTGGACCGCGTCGCATCGCTGCGATCCCTGCTGCCCGCGCTCGCGTCGTGGTCCGCGCAAGACGAGCCGCCGACCTTCGACGCCCTCGGTGCCGCGAGCGGCTTCGTCGTGTACCGCGCCGAGGTGGACCTGCCCACCGGCGGCGTGCTCACCGTCGGCACCGAGGTGCGCGACCGTGCGGTCGTCTCCGTCGACGGTGCGGTCGTCGGCGTGCTGGAGCGGGAGCACCACGACCGCGCGATCGTCCTGCCGGCGGTCACCGGCACGCTCGAACTGCTCGTCGAGGACCAGGGCCGCGTCGACTACGGCCCGCGCATCGGCGAGCCGAAGGGCCTCGTCGGGGGAGTGGCCGTCGACGGCGTCCCGCTCGCCCGTTGGACCGCTGCGCCGCTCGCCCTCGACCCGATCGCACCCGCCGCGCTCGCGGCACTGGCGGAGACCGCCCCGACCGGTGGCGACGTGCTCGCCGGCCCGACGTTCGCCGCCGGGTCGTTCGACCTCGACGGCGTGGACGACCGCTACCTGTCGCTGGACGGCTTCCGCAAGGGAGTCGCCTGGGTCAATGGGTTCTGCCTCGGCCGGTACTGGTCGCGCGGGCCGCAGCAGACCCTGGCGATCCCCGGCCCGGTCCTGCGAGAGGGCCGGAACGAGCTCGTCGTGCTCGAGCTGCACGCCGCGGCGTCCCGCACCGCGTGCCTGCTGCCCGAGCCCGCCCTCGGCCACACCGAGGCGTAGCGGCCCCGCGTGGCGCCGGTGCCGGGCGCCGAGTGAGCAGAAGACGTCGAGTGCGCCCCACCCACCCGACGTCTTCTGTTCACTCGGTGTGGTGCGGCGCGGTGTGGTGCGGCGCTGGCGTCGAGATCCCGTCGAGGGCGTCGAGCTCGGCGACCGCCCGCTCGGCGTCCGCGATCCGGTCGGCCTCGGGGCGGGTCCACCACTCGGGGCCGCGCTCGCCGAGCCCGTGCTTCGCGAGCCCGTTCCGGTGCCGGGCCGCCGCCAGGGCCTCGTCGTCGCCCGCACGCTTCGCGGTCTTCACGGCGTTCCGCCCGCGGCCGAGGTGGCTACGCAGTGCGGCGGCGAGCTCCTCGGGCAGGGCCGGGTCGGTCCGGCGCCAGCGCCGGCCGTCCACGACGAAGAAGTGGTCGTCGGGTTCGGCGGTCATGCCCCGAGTCTGCACCGTCGGTGGTCCCCGGTAGACAGGTGTCGATGAGCAACGCACGCGTCCGCCCGATGCTCGACATCCGTCGCATCTACGCCGAGCCCGCCGCCCTCGACCTGCAGCGCGGGCAGGAGATCGTCGGGCAGTGGCCGGACGCCGAGGTGGTGCCGGTCGAGTCGCACTGGAACATCCCCGAGGTGCACGGCGACGAGCGCAACGTGCAGCGCTGGGTGCGGATCAAGACCGAGGCCCTCGTGCTCGGGGTGAAGAAGTCGCTCGTCACCCGGCCGAACGGGCGCTCAGCCGACTTCATCGCCCCGTCCACCGCGAACGGCTGCGCGATGGCCTGCGCCTACTGCTACGTGCCGCGGCGCAAGGGGTACAGCAACCCGGTCACCGTCTTCGCGAACATCGACCAGATCACGAAGCACGTCGCCCGGAACGTCGCGAAGCAGGGGCCGAAGACCGAGCCGAACCAGTGCGATCCAGAGGCCTGGGTCTACGACATCGGGGAGAACAGCGACTGCTCGGTCGACGCGATGATCAGCGACAACGTGCGCGACCTCTGCGACCTGTTCCGGATGACCCCGACGGCGAAGGCGTCGTTCGCGACGAAGTACGTCAACCGCGACCTGCTCGACTGGGACCCGATGGGGCGCACGCGCATCCGGTTCTCGCTCATGCCGCACGAGACGGCGAAGGTCACCGACATCCGCACCAGCCCGATCGCCGAACGGATCACCGCCGTCAACGACTTCGTCGACGCCGGGTACGAGGTCCACCTCAACTTCTCACCGGTCATCCTCACGCCGACGTGGGAGTCCGACTGGGCCGAACTGCTGCGCCAGGTGGACGACGTGCTGTCCCCGGCGGCCAAGGCGCAGCTCGCGGCCGAGGTGATCTTCCTGACGCACAACCAGCCCCTGCACGAGGTCAACCTCGGCTGGCACCCGAAGGCAGAGGACCTGCTGTGGCGCCCAGACCTGCAGGAGCAGAAGGTGTCGCAGAACGGCGCGGTGAACGTCCGCTACCGGTCCGGCATGAAGGGGCAGCTCGTCGAGCGCTTCCGCGAGCTCGTCGCCGAGCACCTGCCGTCCTGCCGCATCCGGTACGCGTTCTGACGCTGCACACCCCGGCGCGTCCCCGCGACGCGGAACGGCCGCGGCGCGTGTGTCGCGTCGGGGCCGTTCCTGCAGGTCGACCTACTTGCCGTCGAGGGCGTCCTTCGCCTTCTCCTTGTCGAGGCGCCCCTCGCCCATGACCTGGTCCTTCTGGCCCTGGTGCTTGAGCTCCGCGTCGTCCGTGTGCTTGCCGACGGCCTCTTCGGCCTTGCCGGCGACCTTCTGCGTGAGGTCCTTGGCCTTGTCTCCGAGCGACATGATCGCTCCTTTCGTCCGGGTCCCGCCGAGGGTCCCCGGCGCGTCTGTCCCCGACTGAACCACGCGCTCACCCTCCGCTCACGGAGGAACCCGAGGTCCGTGTACCCCGCGGCGCCACCACGGGGTACATCGGCGTGTAGGACACGCCGCTGATCAGGGGATGAGACGGTCCTCGCGGTACCGGGCGAACAGGTCCGCGAAGGCCTGCTCGGTCCGACGGAACGCCGTGAAGCCGGCAGCCCGGCTCTTGCCCATGTCCGTGACGACCTCCATCGCCCGACCGAGGTCGGCATCGGTGTGCCACCACGACGCGAGCCGGGTGACGTCCGACTCGACCAGGCCGTGCCGCTCGGCGATGCCGGCCCACTCGGCCTCGTACGGGGCCATCTGCACCTCGAGCGGGCGGGGTGCGTCCTGGTACCCGACGACGCGCGCCGGGTCGACACCGAGGTGCGCCGCCAGGCGCGGCCACATCCAGCGCCAGCGGAAGACGTCACCGTTCACGATGTTGAACGGCTCGTCGGCGCCCTCGGGCGAGGTCGACGCCCACACCATGTGCTCGGCGAGGATGCCCGCGTCGGTCATGTCGGTCAGGCCGTTCCACTGCGCCTCGCTGCCCGGGAACACGAAGTCGAGCCCGAGCTCCTTCGCCAGGGTCGCCTGCACGGCGATCGTCAGGCCCATGTTCATGGCGTTGCCGACGGCGTGGCCGATGACGGTGTGCGAGCGGTGCACGGACCAGGTGAAGCCCTGGCGCTCGGCGGCGGCGAAGAGCTCGTCCTCCTGCGCGTAGTAGAAGTTCGGGGTGTCGAGCCGCGGCTCCTCCTCGTGGAAGGGCGTGTCGGGCATCTCGCCCGCTGCGTACGCCTCGAACGGGCCGAGGTAGTGCTTCAGCCCGGTGACGAGCGCGACGTGCGCCAACGGTGCGTGCGTCAACGCCGCCAGGAGGTCGCGGACCATCCCGCCGTTGACGCGGATGTTCTCGGCCTCGGTCTCCTGCCGCTGCCACGCGGTGAAGAACACGTGGGTGGGCTGCTCGTCCGCCAGTGCGGCGGACAGGCTCTCGGGGTCGCGGAGGTCCGCGGCGACGGTCCGGACGCCGTCGCGGCCGATCGGTCGGCGGGACAGCGCCGTGACCTCCCAGCCGTCGTCGAGCAGGTGGCTCACCAGGGCGGAGCCGGTGATGCCGCTCGCCCCCACGACGAGGGCTCGGGGCTGGACAGGGGTCGGTTCGGTCGATCCGGTTGCAGTCATCCCTGCATGCAACCGACGATGGACGACACGTGTTCCCTCAGCGCGGGCGACGGATGCGGATCGGGCCCTTCGCCGTCGACGGGTCGACCACGGCACCGCCCTGCGTGATCTCGACCTCGCCCCGTGCCACCATGCGACGGGCGGCCCGGCGGGCGGGTTCCATCAACGGACGCCAGTCGTCGGGGTCGAGCGACCGGGCGACCTCGGACGGGCAGATGCTCGAGGTCCGTGCGCGCGCGGCGAGCAGTTCGTCGATGCGCTGTTCGAGGGCACGGTCGGTGGCGTTCACTCCGTGCTTCCGGCACGCTGCGGAGCAGTACCGCGCTTCCGGCGCCGCCGACGAGGGCATGGTGCGACCGCACGACGCGCACGTGCGCTCGGCGTGCTCCGCCTCGTTCGCCGCAGCGTCCGCTTCCGTCCTGATCGCGCGTCCCATGCCTGCATCTTCGTCCTGCTGCTCCTGTCCGTTCCCAGCACGAGCGCACCCGGCGCAGGTCCGGCTGGCAGCATCGGACCGGTGAGCACCGACACCGCACCCACCCGTCACCCCGAACCCGCCTGGGTCGAGCACGTCATGTGGTGGCACGTGTACCCGCTCGGCTTCGTCGGCGCCGACGTCCGACCCGGGTCCGCCGTCGAGGACCGCCCGGTCGAGCACCGCCTCGGTCGGATCGAGCCGTGGCTCGACCACGTCGTGGACCTCGGCCTGAACGGCCTGCTGCTCGGACCGGTGTTCGCGAGTTCGACGCACGGCTACGACACCGTGGACCACTTCCGCATCGACCCGCGCCTCGGTGACGACGACGACCTCGACCGTCTGGCGGCCGCCGCGCACGAGCGGGGGATCCGGGTCCTGCTCGACGGCGTCTTCAACCACGTCGGCCGCGAGCACCCGGCGTTCCGGGCGCTCGAGGAGCACGGCCCCGACGCCGAGACGGCCGACTTGTTCGCGATCGACTGGACGGGGTGGACGCCGGGGCAGCCGGTGCCGGTCGGACTGTTCGAGGGACACGACATCCTGGTGGCGCTCGACCACGACAGCCGGGCGACCGAGGACCTCGTGGTGCAGATCATGGCGCACTGGCTCGAGCGGGGGATCGACGGCTGGCGGCTCGACGCGGCCTACGCGGTGCCGCCGTCCTTCTGGGCACGGGTGCTGCCGCGGGTGCGCGAGCGGTTCCCGGACGCGTGGTTCAGCGGCGAGGTGATCCACGGGGACGCCGCGGCGATCGCCCGGGAGTCGACGATGGACTCGCTGACGCAGTACGAGCTGTGGCAGGGCGTCTGGCACGGCATCGCGGACCGCAACGGCCACGAGCTGGCGCACGCGATCGAGCGGCACGACGCCCTGCTCGCGACGTTCGCCCCGACGACCTTCGTCGGCAACCACGACGTCACCCGCATCGCGAGCGCGGTGGGGGAGCCGTTCGCCGGCCACGCGGCGGCGGTGCTGTTCACCGTCGCCGGCACGCCGATCGTCTACGCGGGCGACGAGTACGGCTGGACCGGGGTGAAGGAGGAACGCGAGGGCGGCGACGACGCGGTGCGCCCGGAGTTCCCGGACACGCCACCCGCAGCGGGCGACCTGACGCACGCGTACGAGGCGCTCGTCGCCCTGCGCCGCCGCAACCCGTGGCTGCACCGGGCCCACACCGACGTCGTGCACCTGACGAACACGGCCGTGGTCCTGCGGACCGCCACGGCGGACGCGGCCGTGGTGACCGCCCTGAACCTGTCGGACGACCCCGTCGAGGTTCCCGCGGCCGACGCGACGCAGGTGGAGGCGGGCGGTGCCGATCTCGGTGACGGGACCCTGCGCCTCCCGGCCAGGGGGTGGGCGGTCCTCACCCGCTGACGCACGAAAGCGACAGAAGTGCGCGGATGTTCCGCAGCACTCTGTCGCTTTCGCGGGGGTGACCCCGGACGCACGCCCTACTTGCGCGCAGCGGCGGCCCGGCGCTTGTTGAACACGTCGAACGCGACGGCGGCGAGCAGCACCAGGCCCTTGATGAGCGACTGGTACTCGGTGCCGACACCGAGGATCGACATGCCGTTGTTGAGCAGCCCGATGATGAGACCACCGACGATGGCGCCCGGCACGGTGCCGATGCCACCCGTGACCGCCGCGCCGCCGATGAACACCGCGGCGATGGCGTCGAGCTCGAAGCCGTTGCCCGCACCGGGTGCCGCCAGGTTGAGCTGGCCGGTGAAGACCACGCCGGCCAGTGCCGAGATGACACCCATGTTCACGAAGAGCATGAACGTGACGCGCTTGGTCTTCACGCCGGACAGCTGCGCGGCCAGGGCGTTGCCGCCGATGGCGTAGACGTGCCGGCCGAACACCGCACTCCGCATGATGACCGAGTAGACCACGACGAGTGCGCCGAGGATGACGAGCACGATCGGGGTGCCGTTGTAGCTCGCCAGCAGCAGGGCCACGTAGATGACGAGGGCGACGCCGAACGCGAGCTTCACGATGAACCAGGCGAACGGTTCGCTCTCGAGCTGGTACTTGCGGCGGGTGGCTCGGCCGCGGAACGCGGTGACCGCCATGACGGCGGCGGCGGCGAAGCCGAGGATCATCGTGAGCGGCTCGTACCCGGTGGTGCCGAACGACGGCAGGAAGCCGGACCCGAGGGCACGGAAGCCGTCCGGGAACGGGGAGATCTGCTGGTTGTGCAGCACGATCTGCGCCGCACCGCGGAAGGCGAGCATGCCGGCCAGGGTGACGATGAACGCCGGGATCCCGAAGTAGGCGATCCAGAACCCCTGCCAGGCGCCGACGAGCGCGCCGACGACCAGGCAGAGCACGACGGCGATCGGCCACGGGACGTGCCACTGCGTGATCATCACACCGGCCATCGCACCGGTGAAGGCGACGACCGACCCGACCGACAGGTCGATGTGCCCGGCGATGATCACCATCACCATGCCGATGGCGAGGATGAGGATGTAGCTGTTCTGGACGATCAGGTTCGAGACGTTGATCGGGGCCAGGGTGATGCCGCTCGTCGTCACCTGGAAGAAGACGACGATGACGATCAGCGCGATGAACAGGCCGATCTGTCGGAGCTGCCCGGTGAGGTAGCCGGCGGCGGACTTAAGCGCGTTCATTGACAGGGGTCTCCCGTTCCTGGGTCATGTACTGCATGAGGACCTCTGGGGTGGCCTCGGAGCGGGGCACGTCAGCGGTGATCGTGCCCTCGGAGAGCGTGTAGATGCGGTCGCAGATGCCGAGGAGCTCCGGGAGCTCCGAGGAGATCACGATGACCCCCTTGCCCTGGTCCGCGAGGCTGTTGATGATCGTGTAGATCTCGTACTTCGCACCGACGTCGATGCCGCGGGTCGGCTCGTCGAGGATGAGCACGTCGGGGTCGGTGTACATCCACTTCGACAGGACGACCTTCTGCTGGTTGCCGCCGGAGAGCTTCCCGGTGACGACGTCGACGTTCGGTGCCTTGATGTTGAGGTTCTTCAGGAACCGTCCGGCGACCGTGGTCTCCTCGGACGCGTTGACGAAGCCCCAGTTCGCGAGCTTGCCGAGCGCCGACCCGGAGATGTTCCGCTTGATGTCGTCGATCAGGTTGAGGCCGTAGCGCTTGCGGTCCTCGGTGACGTACGCGATGCCGTGGTCGATCGCCTGCGACACCGTGTGCGTCTTGATCGGGGTGCCGCGCTTGTAGACCGTCCCGCTGATGCCGGAACCGTAGGACCTGCCGAACACGCTCATCGCGAGTTCGGTCCGTCCGGCCCCCATGAGCCCGGCGATGCCGACGATCTCACCGGCGCGCACGTTCAGGTTGACCTGGTGGATGATCTCGCGCGACCCGTCGAGCGGGTGGTGGACCGTCCAGTCCTCGATCCGCAGGAGCTCCTCGCCGATCTGCGGGTCGTGCTCGGGGTACCGGTTCGACAGGTCGCGGCCGACCATGCCGCGGATGATCCGGTCCTCGGAGACGTCGTCGGCGTGCATGTCGAGCGTCTCGATGGTCTGGCCGTCACGGATGATCGTGACCTTGTCCGCGATCGCCTTGATCTCGTTGAGCTTGTGGCTGATGATGATCGCCGTCATGCCCTCGGCCTGCAGCGAGCGGATGAGCTCGAGCAGGTGCGCGGAGTCGTCGTCGTTCAGCGCGGCGGTCGGCTCGTCGAGGATGAGGAGCTTCACGTCCTTCGAGAGCGCCTTGGCGATCTCGACGAGCTGCTGCTTGCCGACGCCGATGTCCACGATCTTCGTGACCGGGTTGTCCTTGAGGCCGACGCGCTGCAGGAGCTCGGCGGCGGCCAGGTTCGTCTTGTTCCAGTCGATGAACCCGCCCGTCGACCGTTCGTTGCCGAGGAAGATGTTCTCGGCGATCGACAGGAACGGGCTCAGCGCGAGCTCCTGGTGGATGATGACGACGCCCGAGGCCTCGGAGTCGTTGATGTCCGCGAACGAGACCGGAGCGCCGTCGAGCAGGATCTGCCCCTCGAAGGAGCCGTGCGGGTACACGCCCGACAGCACCTTCATGAGGGTCGACTTGCCGGCGCCGTTCTCGCCGCAGATGGCGTGGACCTGGCCGCGCTCGACCTCGATCGAGACGCCCTGCAGGGCCTTCACGCCGGGGAACGTCTTGGTGATGTCACGCATCTCGAGGATCGTGTCCGTCACGTCGACCGCCTTCCGTGGTGCGCGCCGTGGCGCGCGGATGGGGCGGACGGGAGGCACGGGGCGGGGTCGACCCGTGCCTCCTGTCCGACAGGTGGGTTGCGACTACTTCAGGTCGGCTTCGGTGTAGTAGCCCGAGTCGACGAGGACTTCCTTGTAGTTGTCCTTCGTGACGACCGTCGGCTGGAACAGGAAGGTCGGGACGACCTTGACCTTGTTGTCGTAGCTCTTCGTGTCGTTGACCTCGGGCTCCTTGCCGGTGAGCAGGTCCTCGGCCATGGTCACCGACTGCTTGGCGAGCTTGCGGGTGTCCTTGTAGATGGTCGAGTACTGCTGACCGGCGATGATCGACTTGACCGAGGCCGCCTCGGCGTCCTGGCCCGTGACGGTCGGCAGCGGGCGGTCGCTGGTGCCGTAGCCGGCACCCTGCAGCGCCGAGATGATGCCGATCGAGATGCCGTCGTACGGCGAGAGCACGCCGTCCAGCGTGGTGCCGCCCGAGTACGACTTCGCGACGAGGTTCTGCATGCGGGCCTTGGCGGTCGCCGGGTCCCACTGCTGCGTGGCGGCCTGCGAGAGCTGGTCCTGACCCGACTGGATCTTCAGCGTGCCGTCGTCGAGGTACGGCTTGAGGGTCTTCATGGCGCCGTTGAAGAAGAAGCTCGCGTTGTTGTCGTCGAGCGAGCCGGCGAAGACCTCGATGTTGAACGGGCCCTTCTCGCCGGTCTTCTCGCCCTTCTCGTCGAGGACGCCGAGGCCGGTGAGCAGGCTGGTCGCCTGGTCGACGCCGACCTTCTCGTTGTCGAACGACACGTAGTAGTCGACGTTCTTGTTGCCCGTCAGCAGGCGGTCGTACGAGATCACCTTGATGCCGGCCTTGGCGGCGGCGTCGAGCTGGTCGGAGAGGGCCCCGCCGTCGATGGACGCGATGATGAGGACCTTCGCGCCCTTCGTGATCATGTTGCTGACCTGCTGGGCCTGCTGCTGGACCTTGTTGTCGCCGTACTCGAGGTCGACCTTGTAGCCGGCCTTCTCGAGGTCGCTCTTGACGGCGTCGCCGTCCTTGATCCAGCGTTCCGAGACCTTGGTCGGCATGGCGACGCCGACGAGGGCGCCCTTGTTGTCGGTGCCGCTGCCGCCGCCGTCGGTGGCCGCACGGCCTCCGGCGGAGCAGCCGGCGAGTGCGATCGCGATGCCGAGGGCTGCGACGCCCGCGATGATCCTGCGCTTCGTCATCGAAGTACCTCTGTTCCTCTCACGTCGTCGTCGACGCGCTCAGGGTGCCGGGGCTGCTGTGCCCCGGGGGATGCGCTCGTGTGAGCGCTCACATCTTGTGGGTTCCGTAACGGGGTGTCAACTCATCGTGACCGTTTCGCGACCTTGCCGCGTCGCGCGGACCGAGCGGTACGGTGTGCACGTGACGACGACTCCGGCCCGTGGGGGCAAGGCCCGCAAGGCGCCGACGATCTTCGACGTGGCCGAACGCGCCGGCGTCTCGCACCAGACGGTGTCCCGGGTGATCAACGGCGACCCCACCGTGCGGGAGCAGTTCCGGACGCAGGTCACCGACGCCGTGGCCGCCCTCGGCTACCGTCCCCGCGCCGCGGCCCGGGCGCTCGCCGGGGGCCGCAGCCGCGCGCTCGGCATCATCACCGCGGGCGACGCCCTGTACGGGCCGTCGAGCACCGCCATCGGCTTCGAGCGGGCGGCCCGGTCCGCCGGGTACCACGTGCTGCTCTCGACCCTGCCCGAGGACCCGCGCCCCGTCGACCTGTCCGGCGCGCTCACGACGCTGCTCGCGCAGGACGTCGCCGCGATCGTCCTCGTCGCCGCGGACAACCGCGTGCTCGACGCACTCGCCTCGCTCACCGTGCCGGTCACCGTGCCCGTCGTCGTCGCGAACGCCGTGCAGCGCGACGCCGCCCGTGCACCGTCGGCACCGAGCGTCGCCGCGGTCGCCATCGACCAGGCGGCGGGCACCGCGCTCGTCATGCAGCACCTGTTCGACCGCGGACACCGGCGGATCGTGCACATCGCCGGACCGCACGTGTCCCAGGAGTCCGAGGTGCGCCGCGCGTCCTACCTGCGGATCATGGCGGACGCCGGTCTCGAGCCCGTCGTGCTCGAGGGCGACTGGACCCCCGCCAGCGGCTTCGAGGCCGCGCGGCACATCGACGTCCACACCGTCGACGCGGTGTTCGCCGGCAACGACCAGATGGCGCTCGGCGTGCTGCACGCCTTCGCCGACGAGGGGCTGCGCGTGCCCGACGACATCGCCGTCGTCGGGTTCGACGACATCCCCGAGGCGGCCCACTTCACGCCGCCGCTCACCACCGTGCGGCAGGACTTCCGGGCGATGGGCGAGCGGGTGCTCGAGAGCGTCCGGTCCCTCATCGAGGGCGAGCCGCGCGACGAGACGCTGCTCGCGCCCGAGCTCGTGGTGCGCCGGAGCGCCTGAACCGCACGGTCGGCGTCAGGGCAGGAGACCCGACCGGTACGCCCAGACCACGGTCTGCAGGCGGTCACGCGTGCCGATCTTCGTCATCACCCGGGTCAGGTGCGACTTCACGGTGCTCGTCTCGACGACCAGGCGCGCACCGATCTCGTCGTTCGACAGGCCCTCGCCGAGCAGCCGGACGATCTCGTTCTCGCGCGCGGTCAACACGTCCGGCAGCGGCTGCACCGAGGCGGTCCGACGACGTCGGACGAACTCGGCGACGACCCGTCGCGTGGTGGTGCCGTCGATCGCCGACCGGCCGGCTGCGAGCGCGCGGACCGCGCCGACGAACTCGTCCGGTTCGACGTCCTTCAGCACGAAGCCCTGCGCCCCCGCCTCGAGGGCGCCGAACACGTACTCGTCGAGGTCGAACGTCGTGGCGACGAGCACCGCAGGGGACGCCGGCGACCCGCGGCGCGCGTCCGGTTCGGCCGTCGGCGCGTCCGGTGCGTCCGGGGCGTCCGGTCCGACGATGGCCCGCGTGGCCTCGATCCCGTCGCCGCCCGGCATCCGGACGTCCATCACGACCACGTCCGGCCGGACGCGTCGGACCAGCCCGACGGCCTCGCGACCACCGGCGGCCTCGCCGACCACCTCGATGCCGCCGGCCGTCTCGAGCACGATGCGGAACCCGGCGCGGACGATGGACTGGTCGTCGACCAGGACGACGCGGATCACGTGGTGCTCCTCGTGTCCAGGTCGAGCCGGACCCGCCAACGGCCGCCCGCGACCGGACCCGCTCGCAGCCGGCCGCCGACGAGCGTCGCGCGCTCCCGCATGCCGACCAGGCCGTGTCCGGGTGGGCCCGCGGGAGCCTCCGACGGGCCGAGGTCGTTCTCGACGGTGATCGTGACCCGGTCGGCATCGGCGGACACGCCCAGCAGGGCGGGTGCTCCGGCGGTGTGCCGGCGGGCGTTCACCAGGGCTTCCTGCACGGTGCGGTACGCCGTGACGTCGGCGAGCGGAGCGAGGTCGGGGAGCGTCCCGTCGATCCGCGCGACGACCACCTGGCCGGAGGCGCGGGCCGCGTCGACGAGGTCGCCGACGTCCGCGAGTCCCGGGACCGGGGCGGTCCCGGTGGCGTCGTCCCCGGTCTCGCGCAGGATCCCGACGATCGCACGGAGCGCCTGCAGGGTCTCGCGGCCCTGCTCCCGGATGCTGCGCACCGAGTCCTTCGCCCGCTCCGGATCGACGTCGACCAGGCGTTCGGCGGCCCCGGCCTGCACCACCAGCCCGGTCAGGTGGTGCGCCGCGACGTCGTGGAGTTCGCGGGCCATGCGGGTTCGCTCGGCGGCGACGGCCGCCCGGGTGCGGGTCACCTGGTGCTCGACGGCCTCGGCTGCGCGTTCCTCGGCAGCACGCGCGTGGGCACGCCGCAGCGCGGTCCACGAGCCGACCGCGGCGCTCGCGCCGTTCACGACGACGGCGGTGAGGACGACGGCGACCGCACCGAGGACGAGGGTCAGGGGGTCCGACCGCGGTGCTGCACCGAGCAGCGCGGTGACCGTACCGGTCGCACCGACGACGGCGCCCACCGCCGCGATGCCGACGGCGGCGACGATCGCTCGGACCGCCGCCGCGGGCGGCCGCGCCGCGCCGACGGTGGCCGCGGCGACGACCGGGGCCACGCCCCACAGCGCGACGCCGGTCGGGACGGCCGCGAGCAGGGCCGCCTGCACGACCGCGACGGTCAGCAGCGTGGCCACGGGCCGTCGGCGACGCACCACGAGTGGTGCGCACTGCACCACCGCGAGGACGACCACCGCGGCGACCTGCGTGTCCGTGCCGGTGCGGGCGGTCCCGAGCAACAGGTCGGCAGCCCGCAGGAGGCCGAGCAGCGCGACGGTGACGACGGCCGACGCGACCGCGAGTGCGACGTCGCGGTTGTCAGCGGTCCGCGCACCGACACGGGCCAGGACACGGCGGACCCCTGCGGTCGCGGTACGGGACGACCCGGCGGACCCGGAGTCGGTCGACGCCGGGGTGCTCTGACGGTCTGCCACCGTTCGAGCATGCCAGGTGGCGCTGACCGAGCAGCGCGGCGCGTGCCCTGACCCGGCCATCAGTACGTCACGCTCGGAGCGAGCAGGTGGAACGCGACGGCGATCCCGGCGACCACCACCAGGGCCGCCACCACGAGCACCC
This sequence comes from Curtobacterium sp. MMLR14_006, assembly GCF_001864985.1. Taxonomy (NCBI): domain Bacteria; kingdom Bacillati; phylum Actinomycetota; class Actinomycetes; order Micrococcales; family Microbacteriaceae; genus Curtobacterium; species Curtobacterium sp. MMLR14_006. The sequence continues at coordinate 180,351 of NZ_MJGU01000023.1, forward strand.
TGCCGGTGACGGACGCCCAGCCGCGGTGCGTGCGGACCGCTCGCCACGCAGCGAGTGCAGCGGGCACGACCGCGAGCACACCGACGAGCTGCAGCACCTGCAGGACCCGCAGCGTGACGGTGCCGACGTCCTGGAACGCCAACGCCTGCACGGCGACCGAGGCCCAGCCGAACAGGGCCACCAGGGCCGAGACCTGGCCGATCCGCGACAGCAGGAGGAGCCGATCGCGGCTCCGGCTCCGGCCTCGACCGATCGCGGTGAGGGCCGTGACGGGCCAGCCGACCACCGACACCAGGAGCACGGCGAAGGCGGCGACCAACGACGGCAGGACGAGCGAGGCGACCTGCCAGGGTGCGGCTCGCAGCATCGTGAACGCCCCGCCCCACGCGATGGTCGTCACGGTGCCGTCGTCGTCACCGGCGGTGCGGGTCGCGAGCAGGGCGTCACCGCCGACCTCACGCCACAGGTGCGGGCCGATCGGCTCGTAGACGGCCGTCGTCGTGCCCAGCGGCTTCGGCGTCACCGCGACGGTGCCGTCCGCCCGGGCCGTGACGGTGGTCTGGCCGGCGAGGGCCAGGAGCGCGCCCGGGTTCGTGGCGGGGGAGCGCGACGTCACGAAGGTGCCGGCGAGGTCCGCCGCCGCTGCCCGCGCGGAGGCGGTGCTCATCCGGGATGTCCCGCCTGCGCTGTCGGTCGTCGTCGCGTCGCCCCGCAGGTACCGGTCGGCGAAGCCGCGCACGACCGCGTCCCGGAGCTCGATCGCGTCGGTGGCGGTGCGTCCGCTGCCGTTCATGGTGATGAAGATGCCCGCGTGCTCGTCGGGGAAGAGCCGCATGGCGCTGTGGAACACGATCGTGTCACCGTCGTGACCGGAGGCCGGCAGGCCGGGGGTGGACTCGTCGAAGAACCCGAGGTCCATCCGCTGACCCGCTGCGAGCGTGCCGAGGTCGTCGCTGTCGAGCGCCGGACGGTGCATTGACGCGAGGGTTCCCGGCTGCACGAGCGCCTGGTCGGTGGGCACGTCGCCGAGCTGCGCGAGCATGAAGCGTGCCATGTCGGTGACCGTGGACGACATCGCCCCGGCAGGAGCACCGTGCACGACCTCGGTCGGCCGCGCCGGTCCAGAGTCGTCGAGGTACCCGCGCGCGAGGCGTGCGTCGAGGGCTTCGGGCAGCGGCTGCGCGAACGACGAGGACGACATGCCGAGGGGTGTGAAGACGCGCCGCTGCAGCAGCGATTCGAAGGGTTCGCCGCTCACGCGCTGGGCGATGTACCCGGCGAGCGCTCCACCGTAGTTCGAGTACGCGGGTGTCGTGCCGGGCGTGAAGACCTGCGCCGGCGGGGCGTCGACGACGGCCGCTCGGAGCGACTCCTCGCTGCCGGGCGTGCCGATCAGACCACCGATGACCTCCTCGAAGCCGGCGGTGTGCGTCAGCAGGTTCCGCATCGTGACGGGGCCCTTCGGGGTGTCCAGGTCGAAGTCCAGGTACTGCTGCACGTCGGCGCCCAGGTCGATCTCGCCGTCCTCGACGAGTTGCATGACCGCGGTCGCGGTGGCCGTCTTCGAGACCGAGCCGACACGGAACAGGGTGCGGTCCGGGTCCACCCGCTCGGCGCGGGTCGAACCGGTCCCGGTGTCCGCCATGCCGTACCCCGCAGTGGTGAGGACGCGGCCGTCCGCGACGACGGACACGGCCGCGCCGGGGATGCCGGTGGCGGGGAGGGCTGCGCCGACGGCTCCGTCCAGCCAGGCGTCGACGTCGTCCTCGGTCAGGGTGTGCCCTCCCGGCTGGTGGACCGGAGGGGCCGGGGTCGCGGCGACCGGGGCGGCGGTCGCACCCGGGGTGGAGGCCGCCGCGGAGGCTGCGACGCCGGTGCCGAGGGCCAGCGAGGTGCCGAGTGCGACGGCAGCGGCGATCCGTCGGGCCCGTGGGACGCGCCCGGTGGGGGGAGTCGGGACGTGGTGAGGTGTCATGACTCCACGTTCGCCGGTCCCGCGGCGCAGCACAGGCGGCACGGGTCGGGACCTCGTTGCGACCTGGGTCGCAACTCCGTGCCCTCCCTGCGCCGCAGGACCCGCGCGGCGGCTCCCCGCGTCAGCGTGTCAGCGGCAGCCAGACGCGCATCGGCGCCGCACCCCGGTTGGCCCAGGCGTAGTACGGCACGGCGACCGCCGTCACCGCCGTCGCACCCGCATCCGCATCCGAGCCGGCCACGTCGTCGACGCCGGTCGTGTCGGTGGGGTGCGCCGCGCCTCCCGGTCGGTCCAGCCGTCGGTACGGCCACGCGGACTGCTCGTGTGCGGCCGGGGCGGACCCCGGCACGCGCAGCGTGACGACGCCGTCGAGCAGGTCGTCGCGGTGCTCCTCGGTGATCGGCGCGTCCGCGTCGACCGTCAGGTCGTCGACGGTGAAGCCCTGCTGGTCCGCCTGCTCGACGGCGTAGACGAGCGGGCCGCGCTCGATCGCGACCTGCCCACGGGCGGCGTCGATGCGGGCGTCGGCGACCCAACGGTGCGGGGTGGTGTCGAAGACGAGCTCGACGGTGTCGCCCGCGGTCCACGTGCGCTCGACCACGTGCAGCGTGCCCGCGGCGGGGTGGTCCCGGCCGTCCGGACCCGACACGGTCGTGGTGTCGGACCAGGCGGGGATCCGCAGGCCGAGGGCGAGCGGGCCGTCCTCGGTGACCGTCACGCGGACGCGGCCGTCGTGCGGGTAGCCGGTCTCGACGCGCACCGGGCCGAGGTCGGCGGTGGCGTACTGGTGGACCTGCAGGCCGCCGTCGGTCACGGTCGCCAGTGAGCCGTCGAGGCTCGCGAAGGTGCGCATGATGTTCGGCGGGCAGCAGGCGCAGTCGAACCAGCCGCGGCGCCCGTGCGCGGGGGAGCGGTTCTCGTCCCGGTGCGCGTGGTCCCGCTGCTGCAGCGGGTTGACGTAGAAGTACTCGGTGCCGGCCAGGCTCACCCCGGCGAGGAACGCGTTGTACAGCAGGCGCTCGATCGCGTCGGCGTACACCGGCTTGCCGGTGGCGAGCAGCAGCCGCCAGGCCCACTGGACCCCGCCGATCGCGGCGCAGGTCTCCGCGTAGCCGCGGTCCGTCGGCAGCTCGTACGGGTCGCCGAACGCCTCCCAGTCCCAGCGCGCCCCGAGGCCGCCGGTGATGAACGCCTTCGTCGCCGTCATGTCCGCGAACTGGCGCTCGCTCGCGGCGAGGAGCTCGGTGTCACCGGTCTCCACCGCGACGTCGACCGCGCCCGCCGCCAGGTACACGGCACGGACCGCGTGGCCCTCGACGGTCGCGGCCTGCCGCACCGGCACCCGGTCCGAGAAGTACGTCGGCTCGCCGCCGGCGCGCTCGATGATGCCGTGCCCGCGGGCGTCGACGAACCAGTGCGCCAGGTCGAGGTAGTCGCGGGTCCCGGTCTCGCGGTACAGCTCGACCAGGCCCATCTCGACGACGGGGTGCCCGTCGACGTCGCGCGTCTTCGGCGTGCCGTCCGGTGCGGTGCCGTCGCCGAACGTGCGCACCAGGTGGTCGGCGTTCTTGATCGCGACCTCGAGCAACGCGGTGTCGCCCGTCGCGCGGTGCTGCGCCACGGCGGCCTGGTACAGGTGCCCGGCGCAGTACAGCTCGTGGCTCCACTTGAGGTCGGTGTACCGCTCGCCGCCGCTCCGCACCTGCTGCACGGAGTCGACGTAGCCGTCCTCGGCCTGCGCCTGCGCGTACAGCGAGGTGACCTCGCGCTGCAGTTCGAGCAGGTCGTCGGCGGGGGCGCGGCCGTGCTCCCACGCGACGGCCTCGAGCCACTTCGTCACGTCGGAGTCCATGAACACCGGGCCGACGGCCTCGCCCTGCTCGAGCCCCGCGGCGATGCGCAGGTTGCGGAAGTTGCCGGCCGCCTCGAGCTGTCGGTGACCGCTCCGCACCGCGTCGCGGCCGTTGCGCTCCTGGCGGAGCGCCCAGAAGCCGCCGGTGATCCGGGCGTCGCCGGCGGGCAGCGGGCGGAGCACGACCCGTGCGTCGGCGGTCGGGAGGACCGGGGTCGCGGTGCGCGCACGGCGGTCGGTCGCGAGCGTGGTGGTCATGTCGCCTCCTTGCGATGTGACGAGCGGCGCCGGTGCCGGGGCCGGTGCCGGAAAACGCTTTCTGTCGCCGACGGTACGACACGCAGCAGGAGGCGCGCAAGGGCTCGTCCCCGCCGGTTCCGTATGATCGTGGGCACCACCCGACCGCCGGAAAGGGGTTTGCCGTGACCGTGGAGCGCACCGTGCGGCCCGTCCGGATCACCGACGTCGCCGCGCTCGCCGGGGTCTCGATCGGCACCGCGTCGAAGGCCCTGAACGGCACCGGGCAGCTGCGGGAGTCCACCCGGCAGCGGGTGCGGGACGCGGCCGATGCGCTCGGCTTCGTCGGGGACGCCCGGGCCCGTGCGCTGTCCTCCGGCCGGACCTACACGGTCGGCATGATCACCACGGACTCGTTCGGCCGGTTCTCGATCCCGGTGCTGCTCGGTGCCGAGGACGCCCTGTCCGCCGGGCAGATGGCCGTGCTGCTCTGCGACACCCGCGACGACCACGTGCGCGAGGCCCACTACCTGCGCTCCCTGGCGGCCCGCGGCGTCGACGGCATCATCGTGACCGGCCGCTCCGCCGACGCCCGACCGCCCATCGACGTGGCCATCCCCGTCGTCTACGCGTTCACGCCGTCGACCGACGCCGCCGACGTCTCGGTCACGCTCGACGACGCAGCCGGATCGTCGGCGGTGGCGTCGCACGTGCTGTCGCTCGGGCGGTCACGAGTCGCCGTCGTCACCGGGCCGTCCCGCGCGCGGTCCGCGGTCCGCCGGGCCGAGGGTGCGTCGGCGGCGCTCGGGACGCACCTGGTCGCCGAACCGCTGTTCGGCGAGTGGTCGGAGCGCTGGGGGCGACAGGCCGTGGACCTGCTCGCACGGCAGTCGCCCGACGTCGACGCGATCGTGTGCGGCAGCGACCAGATCGCGCGGGGCGTGTGCGATCGGCTCCGGGAGCTCGGGCGGTCCGTGCCGGGCGACGTCGCGGTCACCGGCTTCGACGACTGGGACGTGATGGCCCTGGCGTCGCGCCCGCCGCTGACCACCGTGGACCTGCGGCTCGAGGAACTCGGTCGCGTCGCCGGCCAGGCCCTGCTCGCCCTGATCGACGGCGGCACGGCCTCGTCGGCGTCCGTGACCCCGTCCCTCGTCATCCGCGAGAGCACCGTCGGCGCGTAGCGCGCGGGGGCGGCGGTCCGTTGCCGGTGCCGGTGCCGGCGGTCCCTCCCGACCGGTCACGACACCCCGTCACCCGTGGCCGAGCGGTCACGACTCGTCGCTCGGCGCGTACTGAGTCGACCCGTCGTGACCGCTCGACGGCGAGGCAGCGGGTTGTCGTGACCGGCACGCGCGCCGTCGTCGGGCCTGTCGCGGTACGGCGGATCGGGACTCGCCCGGCCGTGGGCTGTCGGGTGGTCCCGAATCGCGCGGTGTGGGCTGTCGAGTGGTCGGACCTGCGCGGGTGCGGGCGCCCGGCGGTCGCACGACGTCGTCACGCTCATCCGTCGAGCGGTCACGACCTGCCGTGGGTCAGGCGTCGAGTGGTCGGGAACGGTCGGCTGCGGATGCGCCGGACGACGATCCGTGACCGGTCGGCGGAACTGAGCGGGGTGTTCCGACCGCTGGGGGGAGGCGGGCGGACGAGTGCAACTGGCAGCCCCGCGCGGCGCGCCGGGCGTTGCACGGGTGAGCGCTCACGTGCCAGGATGTGAGCGCTCACGGAGAACGACGAGGTTCTGGGAGGAACGCATGGGCGACGACCGTCGACACCAGGTCGAGCACGGCCGGACGACGTTGGGGATCGAGCTCGGCTCCACCCGTATCAAGGCGTGCCTCGTCGACGAGGACCTCGTGCCGATCGCCGCCGGGTCCCACGAGTGGGAGAACGCGTTCGTCGACGGCCGCTGGACCTACTCGCTCGAGGCCGTCGAGACCGGTCTCCGCGCCGCCTACGCCGCCCTCGTCGCGGACGTCGAGGCGCAGTACGGCGTCCGCCCGACCACCTTCCGCGCCGTCGGGGTGAGCGCAATGATGCACGGCTACCTGGCGTTCGACGGCGACGGCGACCTGCTCGTGCCGTTCCGCACCTGGCGCAACACCTCGACCGGCCCGGCTGCCGAGCGGCTGAGCGAGGCGCTGTCCTTCAACGTCCCGCTCCGGTGGTCGATCGCGCACCTGTACCAGGCGGTCCTCGACGACGAGCCGCACGTGCCGTCGATCGCCGGCGTCACGACGCTCGCCGGGTACGTGCACCGCCGCCTGACCGGGCGGAACGTGCTCGGGGTCGGCGACGCGTCCGGCGTGTTCCCGATCGAGGGCGGCCCCGTCGACAGCGGCCCGGGGGAGCCCGGAGCCCGCGACTGGGACGCCGCGATGCTCGCCACGACGCAGGAGCTGCTCGGCGACCGGGTGCCCGACCTGCGCGCGCTGCTGCCCGAGGTCCTCGTCGCCGGCGAGGACGCGGGTGCGCTCACCCCCGAGGGCGCCGCCTGGCTCGACCCGACCGGGACGCTCGAGGCCGGCGTGCCGCTCTGCCCGCCGGAGGGCGACGCCGGCACCGGCATGGTCGCGACGAACGCGGTCGCACCCCGGACCGGCAACGTCAGCGTCGGCACGAGCATCTTCGCGATGGTCGTGCTCGAGCAGCCGCTCAGCACGCCGCACGAGGAGCTCGACGTCGTCACGACGCCGTCGGGCGACGCCGTCGCGATGGTGCACTGCAACAACGGTGCGAGCGAGATCGCGGCGTGGGCGCGGGTGTTCGGCCGCTTCGCCGAGGCCGCGGGCGAGCGGTCCGGCAGCACGCCGCCGGACCTCGACACCGTCTACGCCACCCTGTTGGCCGAGGCGGAGCACGCCGACCCGGACGCCGGCGGCCTGCTGTCGTTCAACTACCTGGCCGGCGAACCCGTCACGCACGTCGAGGACGGCCGCCCCCTGCTGCTGCGCAGCCCCGGCGCCCGGTTCACCCTCGGCAACCTCGTGCGTTCCGAGGTGCACGGCGCCTTCGCGACGCTGGCGATCGGGATGGACGTGCTGCACGGCGAGCACGTCCGGGTCGACCGGATGACCGCGCACGGCGGGCTCTTCCGCACGCCGGGCACCCCGCAGCGGTTGCTCGCCGCGGCGCTCCGCGTGCCGGTTGCCCTCGAGGAGACCGCCGGCGAGGGCGGCGCGTGGGGCATCGCCGTCCTCGCGGCCTACCTCGAGCACACCGACCAGCAGCTCGCCGACTACCTGTCCGGCACGGTCTTCGGCGGCGACGCCGTGCACGTCGCCGAGCCGGACCCCGCCGACGTCGACGGCTTCCAGACCTACCTGGGCCGCTACCGGGCCGCGCTGCCCGTGCAGGACGTCGCCGCGGCGGCGACCCGCACCAGTGCGACCACGCGCCCGGCCGACCCGACCGACGGCGCCGACCCGCGCCTCCCGGCAGAGCAGGAAGTGACCCGATGACCGACACCGACACGACCGACGCGACCACCCGGCGGGCCGTCGCCGAGGCGCGCGAACGCGTCGCCCGCCTGCACGGCGAACTCGTGCGCTACGGCCTGGTGATCTGGACCGGCGGCAACGTGTCCGAACGCGTGCCCGGCACCGACCTGTTCGTCATCAAGCCGAGCGGGGTGTCGAGCGACGACCTCACCCCGGAGAACCAGGTCGTCTGCACCCTCGACGGCGTGCCGGCCGAGGGCTGGGGCAACGCGCACGGACCGTCCAGCGACACCGCAGCACACGCCCACGTGTACCGGAACATGCCCGAGGTCGGCGGTGTCGTGCACACCCACTCGACGTACGCGACCGCCTGGGCCGCCCGCGCCGAGGCGATCCCGTGCGTCATCACCGCGATGGCGGACGAGTTCGGCGGCCCGATCCCGGTCGGCCCGTTCGCGATCATCGGCGACGACTCGATCGGCCGCGGCATCGTCGACACGCTGAGCGGGCACCGGAGCCGCGCGGTACTCATGCAGAACCACGGCGTGTTCACGATCGGTCGCGACGCGAAGGACGCCGTGAAGGCCGCCGTGATGTGCGAGGACGTCGCGCGGACGGTGCACATCGCGAAGCAGGGCGGCGAGGTCGTGCCCATCGACCAGGAGAACATCGATCGACTCTTCGATCGCTACCAGAACGTCTACGGACAGAACCCCGAAGGAGCGCTGCGATGACGCAGGACACCCCGACGCACGTCGTCGACCCCGCCGAGACGTTGGCGGGCTACGAGGTCTGGTTCCTCACCGGATCCCAGGGGCTCTACGGCGAGGAGACCCTGCGGCAGGTCGAGGAGCAGAGCAAGGCGGTCCACGCGGAGCTCGCCGGGCACCTGCCGGTGAAGCTGGTCTGGAAGCCCGTGCTCAAGGACGCCGACGGCATCCGCCGGGCGCTCATCGAGGCGAGCGCCGACGACAAGGTCATCGGCGTCACGACCTGGATGCACACGTTCAGCCCGGCGAAGATGTGGATCGGCGGGCTCCAGGCCCTCACGAAGCCGCTGCTGCACCTGCACACGCAGGCGAACGTCACGCTGCCGTGGGCGGACATCGACTTCGACTTCATGAACCTCAACCAGGCCGCGCACGGCGACCGCGAGTTCGGCTACGCCCTCGCCCGTCTCGGCGTCCGGCACGCCACGGCCGTCGGGCACGTCTCCGACCCGCGCGTCGTCTCGCGGGTGGAGAACTGGACGCGCGCCGCAGCCGGTGCGGCCGCGGTCCGTGAGCTCAAGCTCACGCGCTTCGGCGACAACATGCGCTACGTCGCCGTCACCGAGGGCGACAAGACCGAGGCCGAGATCGAGCTCGGCGTGCAGGTCAACACCTGGGCGGTGAACGAGCTCGCGGCGGCGGTCGCGGAAGCGGAAGCGGACACAGCAGCAGTGGACGCGCTCGTCGCGACCTACGACCAGTCGTACGACGTCGTGGCCGACCTGCGGGACGGTGGTGCACGGCGCCAAGCGCTCCGCGACGGCGCCGCCATCGAGCTCGGTCTCCGTGCCCTGCTCGCGCAGAACGGCAGTGCTGCGTTCACCACGAACTTCGAGGACCTCGGCACGCTCAAGCAGCTGCCGGGCCTCGCCGTGCAGCGCCTGATGGCCGACGGCTACGGCTTCGGCGCCGAGGGCGACTGGAAGACGGCGGTGCTGGTCCGCGCGATGAACGTCGCCGGTGCCGGCCTGCCCGGTGGTGCGAGCCTGATGGAGGACTACACCTACGACCTCACCCCGGGCGCCGAGAAGATCCTCGGTGCGCACATGCTCGAGGTGTCGCCGACGCTCACCACCACGACGCCGACGCTCGAGATCCACCCGCTCGGCATCGGCGGCAAGGACGACCCGGTGCGCCTGGTCTTCACCGCCGACGCGGGCGAAGCCGTCGTCGTCGCACTGTCCGACACCCGCGACGGCTTCCGCCTCACCGCGAACGTCGTCGACGTGGTGCCGCCGACCGCGGCCCTGCCGAACCTGCCCGTCGGCCGCGCCGTCTGGGAGCCCCGCCCCTCGTTCCCGGTCGCCGCCGAGGCCTGGCTCACCGCCGGCGCCGCCCACCACACCGTCATGACGACCGCCGTCGGCCTGCAGGTCGTCGAGGACCTGGCGACCATGGTCGGCACCGAGTTCCTGGTCATCGACGAGCACACCACCGCCCGCGGGTTCCGCGACGAGCTGCGCCTGCAGCAGACGTGGCACCGGCTCGACCGGGGGTTCTAGACCGTGGCGGCGCGCACGAACTGGGCCGGCAACGTCGTCTACCGGGCGTCGGCGCTGGCCCGGCCGAGCACGGTCGACGAGCTCCAGCAGCTCGTCGCGACGACCCCGCGCCTGACGGCGCTCGGGTCGCGGCACTCGTTCAGCACGATCGCCGACACCGACGCCGTCCAGGTCACGCTCGGCGACCTGCCGCCGCTGTTCGAGATCGACACCGACCGCCGGGTCGTGCGCGTGGCCGCCGGCTCGACGCACAGCCAGGTGGCGGCCGGTCTGGAGGCCCGTGGCTGGGCACTCGGGAACCTCGCCTCCCTGCCGCACATCTCCACGGCCGGGGCCGTCGCCACGGGCACGCACGGCTCCGGCACCCGGAACCCGTCCCTCGCACAGGCGGTGGTCGGCCTCGACGTCGTCCGTGCCGACGGCTCGCTCGCACGGGTGGACGCCGCGACCCCGGACGACGCCCTCGACGTGCACCGTGTGGCGCTCGGCGCGCTCGGCGTCGTCACCGCGGTCGAGCTCGCGATCGAACCGACGTTCCACGTCGCCACGACCGTCTCGCTCGACCTGCCGTGGGACGCGGTGCTCGAGCACTTCGACGCCGTCGTCGCCGACGGCTACTCGGTGTCGCTGTTCACCTCGTTCGACGACCGCGGCGCCCGGCAGATCTGGGTGAAGCACCGCCTGGGCGAGACCGCGCCGACGGTCGACCTCGTCGCCCTCGGTGCGCGCCCGGCCGACGGTCCGGTGCACCCGGGGGAGAACGACCCGGCCGGCGTCACCGAGCAGGGCGGCGTGCCCGGCCCGTGGTCCGAGCGCCTGCCGCACTTCCGGTCCTCGTTCACACCGTCGACGGGGGCGGAGATCCAGGCGGAGTACCTGGTCCCCGCGGGCTCGGCGGTCGCGGCGCTGCAGGCGCTCCGGCCGCTGCGGTCGGTGTTCGAGCCGATCCTCATCGCGGCGGAGGTCCGCACCATCGCGCCCGACACGGCCTGGCTCGCGCCGTCGTCCGGCCGGCAGTCGGTCGGGTTGCACTTCACCTTCCGCCGGGACGCCGATGCGGTGGCGGCTACGGTCGAGCGGATCGAGGACGTGCTCGCGCCCTTCGACCCGCGGCCGCACTGGGGCAAGGTCGCCGCGATGGACCCGGAACGGCTGCACGCGGCCTACCCGCGCCTGTCGGACTTCGCGGCGGTCGCGCGGGACCTCGACCCGACGGGACGCTTCCGCAACGCCTACCTGGCGCGTGTCCTGGCCTGAACCCGGGCGGCCGGGGCTGCTCACAGGCGCTTCGGATGGCTTGCCGGGCTGATCCACCGGGGCGTTGCTGAGCGTTCACATGTGCGAACGCAAAGGTCGGTGCATGGCGAACCTCAACCGCATCATCGGCATGGCCGGCAAGGTCATCGACAAGCAGCTGCAGAAGCGCGGGAACGGCGGGCACGGCGCACCCGGCGCCGGCTCGGGGCGTGGGGGGACGGACTGGCGCGACGTCGTCCGGAGCGCCGCGGACCGGCTGACCGGCGACGAGCGCGACCGGCAGGCGCAGCGGCCGGCGGACCCGTTCGGGCAGCAGCAGCACGGGCAGCAGCAGTACGGACAGCAGCGGTACGAGCAGCAGCAGTCCGGGCAGCGGCCGGTCGCGCAGCCGCGGAGGGGACCGGCCGACCCTGACGCCGTCGCCATCGCCAAGTACGACTACCTGCTCCGCACCGCCCCGCCGGAGCAGCTCGAGCAGGTCCACCACGACGCCTTCGCGCGGCTGACCCCCGCGCAGCGGCAGCAGATCCGGGACCGGCTGAACTCCGAGCTCCCGCCGCACGAGCACCTGCGTGACGACTCCGCCGGCGGCATGGCCCGGGCGATGACCCGCGGCGAGGTCGCCCGGCCGGGGTTGGTCCGCCGTGTCCTGGGCGGCGGATCGGCCGGGGGAGGCCGCGGCGGCCGCGGCGGTGCCTTCGTCGGCGGCGCGGCCGTCGGTGCCGGGGCGATGGCGCTCGGCGGCCTCGGGGCCGCCGTCGCGGGCGGTGCCGTGTTGAGCGCCGCAGCGGGGCCGGTGCTCGCCCAGGCCGCGGACCTCGGCGTCGACTTCGACGGCATCGCGTCCGGCCTCGGCGACCTCGGTGCCGCGGACCTCGGTGCCGCGGACCTCGGTGGCGCGTTCGAGGGGGTCGCCGGCGAGGGCGAGCAGCTCCTCGGCGGGTTCGGCGAGCAGGCGTCGGACCTCGGCAACGACTTCCTCGGCGGCCTGTTCGACCGCTGAGCGAGCCGCCCCGGTCGTCCGGACCACGGCCGGGGCCGCGCGTCGTGGCACCACCACGGGGGCGTGTGCGCGGACCGGTCGCCCCCGTAGTGTCGTCGACGGCAACGGAGGGGGAGCACAGTGACGCTGCCGATCGCCGGGTGGTACCCGGACCCGCAGGACCCGCAGCGCACGCGGTGGTGGGACGGTACCCGTTGGGGTGCCCAGGCGCCCGCGCCGGTCGTCCCGGTCCCGCCGCCGACCCCGGTGGTGACCGCACCCGCCGCGGCCTGGACCCCCGCGCCCGTGTGGGAGCAGGCACCGCGGCCGCCGGCACCGTCCGCGTACCGGTCCGTCCCGATCGCTGCGGCCGCACCGGTCCTCACCGGGCGCAAGGCCCGGATCGCGAAGGACCGCGCGACCCGGGCGATCAACCCGTACGGCTACGCCGGCCTCGTCCTCGCGCTCCTCGCCTTCATCGTGAACGTGTTCGCGATCCCCGGGATCCTCGGCCTCGTCTTCGGCGCGATCGGCCTGGCCCGTGCCGGCCAGCTCACCGGTCAGCGGATCACCGGCTTCGGGGTCTCACTCGCCGCGATCATCCTCGGGCTCGTGGCGTCGGTGTTCTTCGCCGTCCGCATGGCGCAGGTGGCCGCGCTGCTGTGACGGGCGGGAGCGGCACAGGACACCCGCGTCGGTCGAACACCCGGGCGCTCCGGCGCGGCCTCCGATGCGCGATCGCAGCTTGAGACGGCCGTCGGCCCTCACGGTGCCTCGTCTCAGCTTCTCGGCGTGGATCGTCGGTCACTCATCCCGTGGCGCCTTCTGTGTCGGGGTGCGCCTCGTGCCTGCATCAGCGACTGCGCGAGACCCGGTCGGCACGAGCCGGTAGGACGCACCGTCGGCGGTCCGCTCGAGCACACCAAGGTCGACGGCGTATGGCGGAGTGGTGCTCACGCGCACGCCAGCCGTTCGAAGCGCGGCGCCGGGTGCTGCCACTTCGGAAGCGAGGGTGTCGTGTGCTGCAGTGAGGAGCGGTGTCGGCAGCAGAGATGCGGGACGCCGCATCAGGCGGTGAGGGCGATCCGGGTCGCGCGGGCGATCACGTCGAGCGGGTCCGCTGCGCCAGTGACGAAGATCGTGATGACCGTGGACCAGTGGACGCCGCTGAGCACCGCTACTGCTCCTGCGGTCGATCCGTTCACGAGAACGGTCCCCGCGGTGGTCCATCCATCCGGTACCGATGCACGGAAGGACCGTGCGGTCTCGCGGCTGGCTGCTGTGAGGAGCGCTCCTCGGTACGTGCTGTTCGTCCGCTCGTCGAGGAGATCGCCTTGGAGCGCCGTGTTGATGTCGCTGCAGGCCTGCCGGGCAGTCGTCGTGCGCGTCGTCGTCACGCGGTCGTCCAGAGCGGCGAGACCAGCGGCAACGCTGCTTCCACCACCGAGGCGGCTGATCTGTGCGTCGACATCAGAGCGATCCTGCGGGACCGGCGGCATCGTCGCACTCGGGTCGTTCCGGGTAGCGATCGCGGGAAGGACCACCGCGAGGAGCGCATCCGCTGGGACGCCCCTTTCGCCCTTGTAGGTCGAAACTGCACCAGTCGCGCCACTCATCACGCAGGTGCTGACGGTTGCCTGCTCGGCCTGCTCCAAGGCACCCAACGCGTTCTCCACGGCCGTCGTGGGTCGGGCGCTCGACGATGGCGCCGTGAGGACCGGTGCCTCGTCACTTGTCGCAGCTGCACTCGGTTCTGCCGTCTTGCTCGGTGTGACCGTGGCGGTGGTCGACGCCTGGGCGCAACCGCTCACGATCAGGCCCGACACTGCGACGGCGAGCACCTGGCTGGTCACGCGATGCAGGGACCCACGCGTGCAGACAGTCATTCGAGTCACCGTATCGTTGTTCCGTGCCCCGCCTGCTCCACTGCCCCGCCGCCCGTTCGATCGCCTCCTTGGCGGTGCTGGTCGCCACGAGCGTGTCCCTCGCGGGCTGTTCCGCATCCCCAGAACCAGCCGCACCCCACACGAGCCCGGCGGCCTCTCGGACTCCGCAGGCGATCACGGCCGCACAGTTCTCCGAGCGTCTGGCCGCCTACGAGCGGAAGCACGACCTCCGCGTACGGGTCGACGCCATCGACACCGGTAACGACCACCACCTGGGCTTCCGTGCCACCGAGACCGTACCGCTCGACATGCGCGCTCTCACCGCGAGCGTGCTCGTGCTCGCCGATGCTTCCGACGATCAACTCGCAGCGTCTCCTGACGCCTCCGAGGCCACGGCCGAAACGGGAGCCTCCGCGACACTCCTGAACGCCGTCGCCGCTGCGCTGCAGACCAACGCGCCCGAAGCTCAGCAGACGCTCGTGGCCTGGCTCGGCGACGACGATGCCTTCCGTCGTCGCGCTGACGCGCTCCTTGGTCCCTCGTCTGCCGGACCGTCAGCGCGGAACTTCGCGACCCTGCTCGACGACGCCGTCTACGGCGAGACGCTTGCTCCTGAGCGTCGCAGCACGCTGCGGAACATCCTGCTCAACAATGCTGGATCCCCTGCCACCGCAGCCGGCACCGATGCACCGTGGGAAGTAGCCGGGGTCAGCGACAGGAGTCAAGCCGGCACCCTCGTCGAGGTCAGCACTCTCGAAGTGCCCTACCGCGCCTCGGGTGACGCGGCCCCCGTCGTACTCGCGCTCGTCGTCACCGGTGCTGCCGGCCCAGGGGCTGCGAGCCGAGCGGCCGAGGAAGTGTCCAGGCTCGTCACCCACGCCCTGCCGCCGACCCGCTGACGATCCGGGGAAGCTCACTTCGCTCCGATGGTCGGTGCCGCGCTGTTCAGCGGGACGGCTGAGTCCTTCCACGCGGATAGCATGCAGCGATGCAGCACCCCGTGAACGCCAGCAATGCTCCGCACTACACCTGGGGCGAGGTGAGTGACGGTTGGCGGCTTCTCGACGGGCATGACCTCTCCGTCATCGAGGAGCGCGTCCCGCCGGGTGGGCAGGAGGAGTGGCATGCCCACATCCACGCTCGTCAGTTCTTCTACGTGCTGCACGGTACCGCGGTGATGAGGACCGATCACGGCGACGTGAGCCTCGACGCTGGCTCAGGCATCGAGATCGTCCCTGGTGTCGGGCACCAGTTCACGAACCCTGGTTCCGAAGACGTCCGATTCCTCGTGATCAGCACGCCCAACTCGCGTGGAGACCGCGCCTGACGCCGCAGACCGTGGCGTCCCGATAGCCGATGACCCAGCGAGAGGACGAACGGCCGATCTCGATGGCGGCTCGGCCGTCCGTCACTGAGTTGGGCGGCCGGACCTACGAGGCCGTTCCCATGCTCCGGTCGGCTTCGCTTCCGCGAAGCAGATGAGTCACCTCATGCACCTCCGAGAACCGTCCATCGTCTGCGAGGGTGGCGAAGAGGTAGACCTCCTGCACGACGAGCGTCCCGTCCACCTTCGTGGCGTGAACTTCATGTCGGTCCGCGTAGGTCGTGCCCTGGACGAGCTCGTCGAGGACTCGCACCTCGGCGTGCGCCACGATTCCCCGCAAGTGGGTGATGTGGTCCTCGAACTGCGCACGATCGCTCCACACGCCGTCGGTCATCTGCCGGTAGTCGTCGGCGAAGTACCGCCCGATCGTGTCATCGACAGAACTGTCTCGGTCATTGAGGAGCGCTGTCAGCGCTGCCGCGATGTCGGCCATGGTGCATCTCCATTCTGTGCAACTTGCACAGAAACGGTAGCAGAGATACGTGCGACTTGCACGCGTATGCTCGAGGCATGGATCCAGCAGCAACGATCGCGAACGCCCTCGGCGTGATCCTCACCCGCGGGTTCCGCAGCGGGCTCTACGGAAGCGTCACGCTCGGCGTGGCTCCAGGGCTCACCGAGGGGAACTACCCGATCCTGAGCTTGCTCGCTCGATCCGGCGAGCCACTCTCGGCAGCGTCCCTGGCTCCAGACCTCGGCCTCGACCGCTCCGTTGTGAGCCGACGGGCCTCAGAACTGATCCACGCCGGCCTCGTCGCTCAGCAGCCCAGCCCGCGCGACCGGCGCCAAGCCCTTCTCACCCTCACACCGCGGGGCCTCGAAGCCATCGACGAAGCGCGCCGTCGCTTGGAGACCGTGATCACCGAGCACACGAGTACCTGGTCCGAGGCCGATCGCGCGAAACTCGCGACGCTCTTGTCACGCTTCACCGCCACACCGCTCGCGGAAACCGACCCCGCAGATCCCACCAACGACGGTGATCGATAGCGGTTCGGCTGCCGGGCACGGGAAAGGCTCGCTCTGTCGACAGCAGGGCAGTTCCCCTCCGCGTGCTCCTCACGCCCGACCGTGCGCGGGTCGCGCATGCTCTGGCGGCACACCGACCTCTTCGAGTGTGTGCCCGGTGCAGGGCTGACCTGTGACGCTTGCACGTTCCACACGGGTGACTGCGAACCAACGGATCGCCTCCCGGAGCTGGCACCAGGCAACGAGATACCAGCGTCCATCGGTGGACGCGAACAGGATGGGTTCGATGTCTCGGACTGTCCGATCGCCGGCGGCGGAGTGATACCGCACCCGGAGTACCCGCTGAGTTGTCATGCCTTCCTCGAGCGCGGACAGCACCGCACGCGTTGGACCCCGCGCGGCGTTCACCCATACGCGGTCCGCAAGCTGGACCGCCCGGTCGCGTGCGACCGGATCGAGGACGTCGAGGATCTTCTGCACACCGGCCGCGGCTTGATCCGCGTACGGCGCGTCGGGCGCAGCGGCAACGGCTGCCAGCAGTGCTGTCGCCTGTGATGACGACAACGTCACCGGCGGGAGGGTCGGCCCCGCAATGAGTCCGTACCCGCCGCCGGGGCCGGGTCGGGACCAGACGGCCGCGCCGCTGTTCGCCAGCGCAGCAAGATCACGTTTGACCGTCCGAGCTGACACCTCGAACTCGCGGGCAAGCCGATCGGCGGTGCACCCGCGAGCGCCCCTGCGTCGCAACATCTCCGACATCGCGTGCAGGCGCTCGGCCCGCTTCATCGAGAGAGTCGCAGGATCATGACGGAAATGGTGACACACAGCTGTCCATGCCCGCACCCACGCTGGTCACATGACAACGACTCCTCCTCGCAAGACTCCGATCATCCTCATCGCCGGTCACTGGCTCGGCGCGTGGGCGTGGGACGCTGTTGTCGATGCGTTGAACGCTGCGCAGTGGCAGGTAGTACCGATGACCTTGCCGGGGCTCGATCCCCGAGACCGTGACCGTAGGTCGAGGACCCTCGCCGACCAGGTCGACGCCATCGAGCAGCTCAGCGAGCGTCTCGGATGCTCCCAAGAGGAGCCGGCGGTGATCGTCGCCCACAGCGGCGCGAACGCTCCGGTGACCGTCTTCCTCGATCGTCACCCGGACCTCGTCCGCCGCGTCATCTGGGTCGACTCGGGACCGCTGGCCTCAGGGATGGCGTTCGCACCCGACCTTCCCGAGGAGATCGTGGAGCTGCCCCTGCCGCCGTTCGACCAACTCGCCGGTCAAGCCAGCGTGGAGGGTCTCAGCGACACTGATCTTCAGCAGTTCCGCGAGCGGGCCGTGTCGCAGCCCGCCTCTGTCCTTCGCGACCCGGTCGTGCTGCACGACCCTGGACGCGCCCGCGTGCTGACCACGTTGATCTGCTGCTCGTTCCCGAGCGCGCAGGTCCTCGAACTTGCCCAGAGCGGGCACCCGATGTTCGCGCCGATCGCGGAACTCGAACGAGTTGAGGTTGTCGACCTGCCGACGGGGCACTGGCCGATGTGGAGTCGACCGCAGGATCTGGCACAGCTGATCCTCGGCGAGACTGCCGTCTCTGACGGCTGATCGACGATTGCGTCCGGTACCCGATCGCCTATCGAGACGGCAGTTGTGTCCTCAAGGGACCGCGTCACGGCTTCTCGAAGTGGGTGGCCGGTCACTCATCCCGTGGCGCCTTCTGTGTCGGGGTGCGCTTCGTGCCTGCATCAGCGACCGCGCGAGACTCGGTCGGCACGAGCCGGTAGGACGCACCGTCGGCTGTCCGCTCGAGCACACCGAGGTCGACGGCGTCACGGCGGACGAGTGCGACGTCCTCGGCGACCATCGCGATCGCTGCGTTGAGCACCGGCTCCGGCACGGCGCGTGCGGGTCCGAGCCGGGCGAACACGAGCTCGACGATCCGGATCGACAGCGGGTGCCGCTCGTCGGCCCGCAGCGGCATCCGGCCGATCCGGTCGAATTCGAGCAGCGCGGCGGGCCCCTGCAGGTCGCGCAGCTCCTGCGCCGTCCGGCCGAGCGCGGCACTGTCCGGGCCGTCCTCGCCCAACCAGTCGAAGGCGGCGATCGCGGCGCGGGTCCGGTCGTCGAGTTCCGCGCCCCCGACCACCGCGGCGCGCAGCGTCGGGCTCGCCAGGACCGCGACGGCCTGCCGGGCCCGGGCGAGCGACCCGGCGGCGTCCATCAGAAGTACGTGATCCCGTGCGGCGTGCGCGGCGGGGTGAGCATCGCGCGGAGCAACTGGACCGCCGCGGGGTCGGCGGCCTGCACGAGACCGGCAGCCGCGAGCGTGACGGGGGAGACCGACCCGATGAGCAGCGCGCCGAGCTCGGCGACGTCGAGCCGGACGTCGGACGCGGCCGCGTCGACGTCGTCGGCCAGGCGCGTGACGGATCCCGTGCCCGACGTCACGTCGAGGCGGTACGTGCCGGTGGTGAAGCCGAGCGCGTCGCTGACCCCGAGGGTGAGCGAGCCGTCGACGGCGAACGGCCGCGACCCGAGCACCGCCGCCACGTCGAGCACGCGGAGCCAGACGTGGTCCTCCTCGTGGTCGACGTCGTACGCGCGGTTGTCCCCGAGCGCGGCGACGATCGGGTCGTCGAGGCGCGACCGGTTGTACTTGACGACGTCGTTCAGGTCGACGGAGAGCAGGAACTCCCACAGCGCGGTGTACGCCCGGTCGTCCGTGTACACGAGGTCGACGACCTCGACCGTGGTGTCGGCGCCGCGTTCCTCCTTCACGCGCCAGGTGACGTAGCCGTCGAGCTCTTCGGAGCCCTCGGCCCGGTGCACCGCGGCCCGCACGTCGTGCACCGGCTTGCCGTCCTGCCCGCGCAGCCCGAACACGATCGGCCAGGTGCTGCGGTTGCGGACCATCGAGCCCGGCGTGCGCGCGTGGAAGCGGTCGAACAGCTCGCGGCCGGGGCCGTCGGCGAGCCACTCGGGCGTGACGACGGCGACGGAGCCGGTCGCGGGGACGAGCAGGGGCAGGGCGCGCTCGCGGCGGACGTGCACGGTGCGCTCGCGGATCGCACTGCCGAAGCCGAAGCGGCGGTAGATGGTGCCCTCGGACGCGGTGAGGGACGCCACCGCGTAGCCCTCGGCGATGCCGCGCTCGAGTGCGTGCGTCATCATCCGGCGCAGGATGCCGCGGCGTCGCTCGGTCGGGCGGACGGTCACGGCGGAGATCGCCTGCGTCTCGACCGACGAGCCGTCGCCCCAGCTCAGGGCCTTGGGGAACCACGTGAAGGTGCCGGCCGGCCAGGTCTCGTCGACGGAACCGGGGAAGGGTTCGCGCACGTACACGCCGAGGAAGGTCTCCCCGTCGGCGATGAAGTCCGCTGCCATGCGCGCCGCGCCCTCGGCGTCGGGGTGCGCTTCGTGGAAGCCGAGCCCGACGGCGCGCATCCACGCTTCCGTCTCGGCGGTCGGCGCCCCCTGGTCGTCGGTGCTCGGCGCGAACTCGCGCAGGTCGTAGCGGTCGTCGAATGCGTCGTTGCTGGCCACGACCCGACCCTACCGGGGTTGACGGCGTCGAGGGCTGGTCGTACTGTAATGGTGTACATACACAGTTGTCAGGGAGGAACGTGCGGATCATCCTGTCGAGCACCAGTTCGGTGCCGATGTACGAACAGATCAAGACCCAGGTCCGCAACGCCGTGCACGCGGGGGAGCTCACCGAGGGGGCGCTGCTCCCGTCGCTCCGCCAGCTCGCCCTGGAACTGCGGGTCAGCGTCATCACCGTGACCCGCGCCTACAACGACCTCGTGGCCGAAGGGCTCGTCCGCAACGAACACGGACGCGGCTTCGTCGTCCGCGCGGTCGACGCCGACCAGGCCGACAGCGCCCTGGCGGCACGACTCGACACCGCCACCGCGGAACTCGTGTCCGCGGCCCGGGCGGCCCGCCTCACCATCGACGACATCCGACGGAAGGTCGAAGACGCATGGAAGCAGCACTGAACGACGACGCCATCAGCATCCGGGGCGTCCGCAAGCAGCAGGGGACGTTCGCACTGCGCGACGTCGACGTCACCGTCCCGACGGGCTTCGTCACCGGCCTCGTCGGCCAGAACGGCGCCGGCAAGACGACCCTGGTCAAGTCCGTGCTCGGACTCGTCGGCGTCGACGCGGGGACGATCACCCTGTTCGGCGACGCCGACCCGCTCGACGCCGCCGTCCGGGACCGCATCGGCGTCGTGCTCGACCAGGTGACCGCAGCGCCGGAGTGGCGGGTCGGATCCGTCGGCAAGCGCGTCGGGCTCCTGTACCGCCGGTGGGACGAGCGCCTGTTCCGCGACCTGCTCGACCGGTACGACGTCCCCGTCGGCAACCGCGTCGGCGGGCTCTCCCGCGGTCAGACCGTCAAGCTCTCGCTCGCGATGGCGCTCGCGCACCGCCCGGACCTGCTCGTGCTCGACGAGCCATCGAGCGGACTCGACCCCGTGGCCCGTCGGCACCTCGCCGACACCGTCCGCGAGTTCGTGCTCGACCCCGGGCACACGGTGCTCTTCTCCACCCACATCACGGCGGAGCTCGACGACCTCGCCGACCACGTCGTCGTGCTCGACCACGGCGAGGTCGCCTACTCCGGCGCGCTCGACGACCTGCACGAGCGCTTCGCCGTGGTCCGCGGCGCCGGCGCCTTCCCGGAGGCGGCCCGCCCCGCGACCATCGGGCTCCGGAACGAGCCGAGCGGCCGGTGGGAGGGGCTCATCCGGGTCGACGACACGGTCGCGTTCGGACCCGAGGTCGTCATCGACCGCGCGACCACCGACGACGTCGTCGTCCACTTCGCCGAGCACCGCGAACCGACCCGGAAGGAGCTCGCAGCATGAGCACCGCACTGGCCCGCTTCACCCGTTTCGACCTCACCACGATCGCCCGCACGCAGCCGCTCCGCGTGCTCCTGCCGCTCGGGTTCATCATCGTCTTCTCGGTGGTCTTCCCGGTCCCCGGCACGGGCATCGTCATGGGAGCCGCGATCGCCGCCGTCTCGGCGTCCATCCCGTTCCAGGGCGACGAGCGCGGTCGGCTCGACACCCTCTACGGCATCGCCCCCGTCGGCCGCACGGCGGTCGTGCTCGGGCGGTACGTCTCGATGGTCGTCTTCGCCGTCGTCGCCCTCGGCGTCGGGGTCGCAGCGACCCTGGCCGTCGCCGCCGTCCGACAGCAGGACGTGGCCTGGCCGTTCCTCGCGACCATGCTGCTCGTCGGCGCTGGCGCCGTCTTCGTCGCCGTCGCCGTGCAGCTGCCGTGGTTCTTCGCCCTCGGCTACACCCGGGGACGGCCGATGGTCTACATCCCGATCGCGGTGATCGCCGTCGGCGCCTTCCTGGTCGGGCAGACCGGTCTGATCGGGTCCTCCGGCAGCCCGGCGGACTTCGCGGCCCCGTCCGGGGCGGTCGCCGCCATCGTGCTCGGGGTCGGCGTGGTGCTGCTCGCCGCCTCGGCGGCCCTCGCGGTGCGGCTCTACCGGCGCCGCCAGCTCTGACCGGCACGACCCGCGGCCGTCAGCGCACCGGCAGCAGTCGGGACACGTTCCGTCCCTGTCAGCGCACCGGCAGCAGTCGGGACGCGTTCCGTGCCCGTCCGCGCGCCGGCGGCAGTCGGGACACGTTCCGTGCCCGTCCGCGCACCGGTGGCAGTCGCGACGCAGCCCGGGATGCAGCCCGGGACACGCCTCGGGACGCGCCCCGGGCAGGGGGACCCGGCCCCGTCGCGGGCGCGAGCCGTCAGGGCCGGGTACGCCGGGCCTCCTGGGCGACCACCGCGTCGAGGTCCGGCAGCCGGCGCATCTGCTGCAGCGGCCGGACCATCCGGGGGTTGTCCCGCAGGGCGTCCTCGGCGCGCGCCAGGAACGCCCAGTACCCGGCGGTGAACGGACAGGCGTCCGCGCCGACCCGCACGGTCGGGTCGAAGCGGCACCCGCCGCAGTGGTCGGACATGCGGTCGATGTAGCGGCCGCCCGACGCGTACGGCTTCGTCGCCACCATGCCGCCGTCGGCGTGCTGGGACATGCCGATGATGTTCGCCGGCATCACCCAGTCGGTGCCGTCGACGAAGACGTCGGTGAACCACTCCGTCAGGTGCACCGGGTCGTAGCCACGCTGCAGCGCCCAGTTGCCGAGCACCATGAGGCGCTGGATGTGGTGCAGCCAGCCGTGGTCGTGCAGGCCCTGCACGGCGGTGCCGAGGCAGGCTGCGTCGATCGCGGAGGCGTCGAGCTCCTGCCACCAGTCGGGCAGCGGCTCGTGTGCGCCGAGGGCGTTCTCCGAGGCGCCGTACTCGTCGCCGAACCACCAGTAGAGGTGCCAGACGTAGTCGCGCCAACCGGCGACCTGCCGCACGAACCCCTCGACGCTCGCGAGCGGCGCTGCCCCGGTGCGGTGTGCCTCGAGCGCCGCACCGACCACCTCGACCGGGTCGAGCACGCCGAGGTTCATCGGCACGCTGAGCAGCGAGTGCGCCATCGTCCAGCCGTTCGTCAGGGTGGCGTCCTCGAACGGACCGAAGTCGCCGAGCCGCACCGCGACGAAGTCCTCGGGCGCGAGCCGGGCCTCGTCCGCGGTGACCGCGAACCGGCGTCGGTCGTCGCGGCCGACGAACCGGACGAGGCCGTCCCGCTCCCACCGGTCCAGGTCGTGCCGGACCTGCTCGTCGACGTCGTCCTCGTCCGGCCACCACGGGTCGGGCAGCCCGAGGGTCGTCGCGCCCCGCGGCGGCGGCTCGCGGTTCTCGTCGTCCAGGCTGAAGCGCCCGCCGACCGGCCGGTCGCCGTCCATGAGCCAGCCCTCGCGGCGGCGGACCCGCTCGTAGTGGGCCTCCATCCGGAAGCGCCCTGTGCCCTGCGCCGCCCACTCGGCGAACTCGGCCTCGTCGGTGACGAAGCCGCGGCTCG
Organism: Curtobacterium sp. MMLR14_006; assembly: GCF_001864985.1. Lineage (NCBI taxonomy): Bacteria > Bacillati > Actinomycetota > Actinomycetes > Micrococcales > Microbacteriaceae > Curtobacterium > Curtobacterium sp. MMLR14_006. Next base: position 203,536 of record NZ_MJGU01000023.1, read on the forward strand.
GCAGGATCTCGGTGTCGTGCCCCCAGTGCCGCACCTCGGCGCGCATCGTGCGCGAGGGCGGGTCGACCGCCTGCAGGCCGCTCCGCCCGGCCAGTGCCTGGCGCAGGGTGTCGACCTGCACGTGCTCGGCTCGGTCGCCGAGCTCCCGGACACGGTGCCGCAGCGCGCTCAACCACAGGTGTGCCTTCGCACGGTGGACGGGCCGGGCCGCGAAGAACTCCCGGGCCTCGACGACGAGCGCGGGGCCGCCGTCGTCGAACAGGGGACCGTACTGGCCGGGCAGGACCAGGCGGCGGCGCGCTTCGGGCATGTCAGGACGCTACCGACGACCGCTGACGGTCGCGCCTGCACCCGACCGATCGACGGACGGGAGGCCCGGGGCGGCGCCGCCCCGCGCCTCCCGTCCGTCGTCGCGGTGCGACCAGGTCACCTGCCGCGGTCGTCCTGCCGGTACCGGTCGGCGACCGGAAACGGGACCATGACCGGGACCGGGACCGCGCGGCGTCCGCCGTCAGGCCCCGCGACCGACTGGTCGCCGGACGGCGCACCACACCGCCGCGGCCAGGGCGAGGACGGCCGCGGTGCCCCAGCCGGCGGCCGGGCTCGCGGCGGTCGTGACGAGGACGACCGCCGACGTCCCCACGGCCGTCCCGAGCTGGGCGCCGGTGTTGACGATGCCTGCGGCGCTGCCCGCCAGGGTGCCACCGACCGAGGTGCCGAGCCCGGTCGCGCTGACCGAGGCCGCGGCGAGCCCGAGGCCCAGGACGGCGACCCCGCACCCGATGCCGAGCCAGGACCCGCCGGCGACCACGAGGACGACGTTGCCGGTGCCGACGACCAGCAGCCCGACGGCTCCGAGCCGGTCCGGACCGAGGCGGTCCGCCAGGCGCCCCGTGACCGTCGACCCGAGCACCACCGCCAGGCTGAAGGCCATGAGCGTCAGTCCGGAGAGCAGCGCCGGGATGCCGAGCCGGTCCTGCAGCACCAGGGTCGCGACGACGGACGACGAACTGGTGGTCGCGGTGTTCACGAACGACTGGGCGGTACCGCGACGGAGCGGACGGGCGGCGAATGCTGCTCGGGGCACCAACGGCGACCGCGCGGTGCGGAGTCGCCACACCAGCGCCGCCGCGACCAGCACACCGACCAGGAGCAGCCCGGCACCGGCCGCACGGCTGGTCGACCGTTCGAGCAGCGCCGTACCGGCGACCACGGGCATGACCGCGGCGACCAGCAGCACCGCGCCGAGCACGTCGAGCGGAGCGCGGTCGCGATCGCCGGGTTCGTCGTGCACCACCAGGAGCACCCCGGCGGCGAGTGCCGCGGCGACGGGCGCGTTGACCCAGAACACCGCGGGCCAGCCGAGCGCCGAGGTGAGGACCCCGCCGACCAGGAACCCGGTGGCGCCCGCCGCCGCCCCGACCGCGCTCCACGCGGCGAGGGCGCGCGACCGTGCCGACGGTGCCGGGGTCGCGTGCAGGAGCAGCCGCAGGGCCGACGGGGCCGAGACCGCGGCGGCGGCTCCCTGCACCGCCCGGGCGACCAACACCTGCGGCAGGGTGTCCGCCGTCCCGCCCACCACGGACACGGCGCCGAAGGCCGCGATGCCGACGAGCAGCACCCGACGGTGTCCGTACCGGTCGCCGAGGCGGGCACCGAGGACGAGCACCGCGCCGAAGAACATCGCGTACGTCGTGGCGACCGGACCGGCTGCCCCGGCGTCCGCGCCGACCCCCTCGAGGATCGCGGGCACGGCCGTCACCACGCTGGTGACGCCGAGGACGTCCACGAACTGCACCAGGCACAGGACGGTCACGACGGCGGGACGCATGCCTGCACCGTACGTGACGTCGGCTCACTGTGTCGCTCGGGGCGGCCAGTCGTCAGCGACGTCCGCTCGGCGCGGCCCGTCGGGTGCCCCGACCGCGCTGGTGCCGGGGGAGTGCGGCACCGTGCAGGCGGCGCGTGGGGCCGGCACGGCGGGCGGTCCCGACGTGACGCCGCCGGTCGGTGCTGCCGGTGCTGCCGGTGCTGTCTGTACTGATGCGCCGTCGTCCGTGCCCGCGCTGCCCGGACGAGCGCCGGACCGCGGCCGTGACGCCCCTCGTCACCAGGACCGCGCCCCAGGCGATGAGCGCCACGGCGACGGTCGGCACGAGCCAGCCGCGCGCGCCGTTCACGGCCTGGTTCACGTACCCGACCACCGGGACGCTGTACCAGACGACGCCGCGCACCTGGGCGGAGGACACCGGAGCGTCCGCCTCGGCGTTGGCGTCGCCCTTCGTCGTGAACGTGGACGCGCCGTCGGAGGACCGCGCGACGGCGACCACCCGGTGGCTGACGAGCACCTGTTCGCCGGAGACCGCCTGGTAGGTGACGACGTCGCCCACGGCGATGTCGTCCGGCGGGGTCGGCCGGACCACCAGGAGCGTCCCGGGTGGCAGGGTCGGTTCCATGGACTCGGTGAGGACGGTCAGCGGCACGGACCCGGTCGCCTTCGGCACGACGACGAGCACCGCGGCGAGTCCGGCGAGCAGCAGGAGCAGGCCGACACCGAGACCGCCGGCGACGGCGCGTGCGACGGGCCACCACGCGCTGCGGCGGACGTCGGCACCGCGGGCGGTCACGCGCCGCACCGGATGGTCGTCCCGTCGGGGTCCGCGGAGCGTGTGACCGGGCCCTCGCCGGCGACGGTCGTGGTCGGACGCCCGGCGTCGTCGAGGACCTGCACGACCACGGTCTGCGTGCCGTCGGCGGGCAGTTCGTCGGCGCGGACGGTGAGCTGCCCCGGGCCTGTGCCCGTCGGCGACCCGACCGCCGTGCCCCCGACGAACGCGCCGTACGGGGTCGTGTCCGGTCGCGTCGACGTGGGCCACGTGATGTCGACGGCGGTGCCGTCGCGCTCCGTGCAGGTGATCGCGGGTGCGGTGTTCAGGTAGAACCCGCTCCGGGACGCGTCGGACCGCCACGTCCCCGTCGTGCTCACCGCGCTGACGACGATGTTCGCGCTCGACTCGGCCGGCGTCCCGGCCTTCGGGGTGCTCCGCGTGCACCAGACCGCGCTCCCGCCGACCGCGAGCGGTGTCGTCAGGCTCGGCAACGCGGCCCACGTGCCCGAGACCGAGCCGGAACCGACCGGGGCGTCGTCGGTGCAGGCGCCGACCGACGGCACGCGCCACGCGACCACGTCGATCCAGGACGCGAGCGGTTCGGGCGTGCCGCTCGGGGACGACACGGTGGTCGTCGTCGTGCCCGCGATGTTCCCGGGGTTCCGCAGCGTGACGGCCTTGGTCACCGAGGGGGCCAGGGAGGAGAACGTCGAGGACGTCGCGCCGCTCGTGGCGAGCGAGGTCGCCGGCTTGCCCATCGTCGTGCTCGACCCCGTGTCGCGGCTGGTCGACCAGAGCGCCCAGGCCGTGCCGGACCCGCTCGCGAGGAGGACCGAGCAGATCAGGACGGCGAGCAGCAGGCGCAGCCGGCCGCTCACGGTGCCACCTGCGTGCCGCTGACGGTCAGGGTGAAGTCGGTGACGGCACCGGACACCGACTGCGGGGCGTCCGTCGACAGGGCGACCTCGATGCAGGCGGTCCCGGTGGCGCCGACGGGGAGTGTGTAGTACCCGCTGCCGGTGTCGAACGAGGCGAGCGGTCCGCGGGCACCGCCGAGTCCCGGTCGGCACGACGACGCGGAACCGACGCTCGACAGGTGCAGCGTCTGGGAGCCGAGGACCTGCGCGTCGGTGGCGTTGCCCCAGGTGACCTCGGTCGACGACGTCACGACCCGGATGGACAGCGGGACCGTGCCGGAGTTCCGGACGGTGAACGTGCCGGTCGTGCTGGTGCCCGGGCCGAGGGCGGGTGTCCGCGTGGTCGAGAGCGCACTGACCGACAGCGCGGCCGTGCCCGACCGGATGGTCGCGCCCTGCGTGGTCGCCGAGGCGTTCCACAGCGCGTACGTCCCGCCGGACCCGAGCAGGGCGACGAGCACCCCGGCGGTCAGGGCGGCCGCCGTCGTCCAGACCCAGCGGTGACGCCGGGGCGCGCGGTGCCGCCCGGTCGGACGGGCCCTGCCGGTCATGCTCGTGGCCTCCGTGTGGTGTGACGGTCGACGATGGGGTGGGTGCGGCCGGCGCCGGACGTGCCGGCCGCCGCGGACGTCAGGAGCCGATCGTGCGCTGCTGCAGCGTGAAGGTCAGACCGCTGACGTCGACGGTGCCGTCCTGGCCGGTCTCGGCGGACTCCGGCAGGGCGATGGTGAAGAGGACCTCGACGGTCGTCGTGGCGTCCGACGGCGCGACGTCGAAGGTGTTCGAGCCCGGGTCGGACTGCGTCACGGCACCGCTGTCAGAGGTGACCGACAGCGTCCGCTCGGTCGCGTCGACCAGGGCAGGGTCGCCGGTGATGCTCTGCGGCTGGTAGGTCAGGGCCGCGGACATGTCGTCGCCGGTCGCCTCGACCTGGAGCGTCTGCCGGAACCGGTAGGTGTTGCCCGGCACCATGCGCACGTCCGCCGGTCGGATGACCGCGGAGCGCCCGTTCGTGACGTCGGTCCACCGACCGTCGTCGACCGCGTGCAAGGACAGCGTGCCGGAGGCCACGGTGCCGGCCTGGGTGGACGCCTCCGCGTTCCAGAGGGCGAAGGTGCCGGCGCCGCCGAGGAGCAGGGCGATGCCGGTTGTACCGGCGATGGCGCCGGTGACGATCTTGTGCACGAGGGTTCCGTTCCTGCGCAGCGCACTGCGCTTCCGGGCAGCACTGTGGTTCGGGTCGGCGTGCTGCGGTGACGGTGTCTCCGGTCCAGGGGGACCGCCGGCTGACCGGTGCCGGTGCGGATCCGCGGGCCCCGGTTCGATGACACGGAACGGGCCCGGATCGCGCTTGAAGACGACCGTACGCCCGCCCACGAGCGCGGGCACCGCGAATCATGCGCTTGCATGCACCCAGAACAGGGGTGATTTCTGTCCGCCCTTGTGCGGACCGACTTGTACCCCGATTTCACCGGGAGATCTGGGCACGCCCGTGATCACTCCGAGCACGCGTCACGCGGTCTCGGCACGATCGGCGCACGGTCACACCGCGAGGTCGAGGCAGTACGCCATCACGGCCTGCTGCACGGGCAGCAGCGCCGCCTTGAAGCCGTGCCCGACGAAGGCGCGGTGCTCGAGCGCGTCGGCGGTCGCCTCACGCCCGCGGATGAACGGCGGGCACGGAGCGAACCGCACGCCTTCCGGCGCGTGGTCCAACAGCTCGGCGGTGACACGGTAGGGCGCCAGCTGGTCGCCGTGCGCCCCCGGACCGTCCGTCAGCACCACGTCGGCGGAGCGGATCGCGTTGTCGAGGTCCTCGTCGAGACGGACGCCCGCCATCGCGAGCGCCGCGGGGCAGCTCTGCACCAGGTCGAGGCCGAGGACCTGCGCCGCCTCGCGCCAGGCCCGGCCGATGTTGCCGTCGGCGCCGACGAACAGGAACCGCAGGGACCGCGGATCGACGCCCTCGGCACGCAGCGCGAAGAGGTCGGACAGCACCTCGCAGGGGTGGTCGACGTCGGTCATCGCGTTCACGACCGGCAGGACCCCGGCCGCCGCCAGCGCCTCGGCGACGCGGACGTCGCGGTGCCGCACCACGACGAGGTCGGCCCAGGACGACAGGTACGCGGCGACGTCCGACAGGTCCTCCGGCTTGTCGAGCGTCTGTTCCGGGAACAGGATCGGCTGCAGCCCGAGCAGGGTCGCCCCGCGCTCGAACGACACCCGGGTCCGCAGGCTCGTGGCGGGGAAGAACAGCACCGCGCACCCGTCCGTCACCGGCCCGCGACCTGCGCGGTAGGCGTCCGCGAGCGCGAACACCTCGTCGACGTCGGAGGCGGACCAGTCATCGAGTCGGACGAGCGAGCGCATCCGACCACCGTACGGGCCGCCCGGTCGGCCCGGTCGTCGCCCTGGTGGTCGCGGCGCACCGCGGAGCGCGTCGCGTCAGTCGGGGGTCCGCTCGCGGCTGAGCGCGACCGCGAGCGCCAGGCGTGCCGACGCGAGCAGATCCGGATCGCCGTCCAGCCGCAGCTCGACCGCCCTGCGGAAGTCATCGACGGCGCGGTCCGCCCGGCCGGCGGCGAGCAGGGCCTTCCCGCGGTGCTGGCGCATGACGGCCTCGTGCCCGGTGCCGACGCACTCGGACACCAGGGCGTCGTACTCGGCGACCGCGGCATCCGTCTCGCCGAGGTCGCGGAGGCAGTCGGCCCGCAGCGCGCGCACCCGGCGCGACGGCGCGTGCCCGTCGAGCAGGTCGAGCGCCGCCGCCGCACCACCGCTCCACAGGAGCTCGAGCGGCTCCGCCAGCGGGTCGCCGGTCAGACCGAGACGGAAGGCACGGAGGTCCGTGATCTCCGGGCGCAGGTCGTCCGCCCGGATCACCCAGCCCAGCCCACCGACGACGTGCGCGGTCACGGCCGGGTCCGGAACGGCCAGTCGGCCGGGTGGGTGAAGGGCGTGGCGACCACCTGGACGGGGTCCTCGTGGACGACGTGTCCCGGTGTCCGCGTCCGGAGCTCGACCCATGCGACGCCGTACCGGTCGAGGAGCGCGAGGTACGGCTCGCACAGCTGCAGGCAGGACGCGGCACCGTCCCGGAACCAGGACCGCGCTCCGGGGTGCAGCACCGGGTCGTAGCAGTCGGGTGCGACGGTGGTCGGGTCCGCGTAGTGCTCCTCGGCCCGCGCGTTCGCGCGCGCGAGCCAGTCGCGGTCGGCGTCCTCCAGCATCCCGTCGTGGCGCAGGCCGTTGGCCAGGGCGAACACCCCGGGGTGCCGCCCGTGCCGGTTCGGCACCGCGCTCTGGTACCGGACGAACCCGGTCACGCGTCGAGCCCGTCGTCGAACGTGCGTCGTGCGTCCTCGATCGCCGGCATGTGTCGGGACGCCCACGCCAGGATCAACTCGACCGGTGGCCGCAGGGTCTTGCCGAGCGGCGTGATGCGGTACTCGATCGCGACCGGCCGGGTCGCCAGCACGACCCGTTCGACGATGCCGTTCCGCTCGAGGCGGCGGAGCGTCGCGGTGAGCGACTTCTGCGTGACGGCGGGGATGCGGCGTCGGAGTTCGCTGAAGCGTGCGGGGCGCTCGCACAGTTCGTTCAGCACCTCGAGCGACCACTTGTCGAGCACCTGGTCGAGGAGTTCGCGGTGGGGAGCGCTGATCGCGAAGCGGGAAGCAGTGTCGTGGGCGGTGTCCGTCACGAAACCCAGTCTCGTTGAAGTGACCGCCGGACACCAGGTACCCATTGGATACCGAACAGAAGGAGCACCACCGTGCACGTCGAACTCAGCTCACCCGCGGGCCTCATGCAGCCCGTGCCCTACCACCACGTGGCCGTCGCCACCGGCACGCGCCACGTCCACGTGTCCGGCCAGATCGCCCGGACCGCCGACGGCGCACCGGTCGCGCCCGGCGACCTCGCCGGACAGGTGGCGCAGGCCCTCCGGAACACGCACGTCGGTCTCGCGAGCGCCGGGGCGGGGTTCTCCGACGTCGTCCGGCTCACCTTCTTCGTCACCGGCTGGGCCCCCGAGCAGATCGGTGCCTTCATGCACGGCGTGGACGCTGTCGCCGAGGAGCTCGGTCTGCCGACGCCGATGCCGCCGGCGTCGCTCATCGGCGTCGACTACCTGTTCGAGCCGGACGTGCTCGTCGAGGTCGAGGCGACCGCCGTGCTCGCCTGACCCCACCGCGGTCGGACGGGGTGCATCGCTGCCGCCGGTCCGGTCGCCACAGGTCGCCCGCGACCGTCGCGCGGCCGTGTGGGGACCGGCTGCCGGACGGGAGGCGCGGGCCGGGCCCGACCCGCGCCTCCCGTCCGGTGGGTGTGCTCGATCGCTCCCGGCCGTCGGGTCAGCAGGACTCGTAGTGGTACCGGCTGTTGCCCTTCGGGACGACGTCGCGGTCGCGGAGGATGACGGAGATGTTCCTGCCCTGGGCAGCACATGCCGTCCCGTAGGCGGTCTTGCCGTTGTCCGTGTACTCGATCTCGATGACGTTGTTGCCGTACACGCTCGTGTAGTCGGCGCACTCGGTGTTCACCTGGCACTCTTCGGCGATGGCGAAGTCGAACTTCGCCGTGTCCTTGCCCGCGGAACCGAGATCGGTGGTGTTCTTCTGGGCGATCGCGAGTCCTGCGGCGTGGGCCCGGGTCGCGAGGAGGGTGCCGTAGGCGATGGCGTTCGCCTTCGTCAGCTTGTTCCCGACACCATCTCGCGTCCAGGAGTCGAGGTTGTCCGGCTCCACAGCCTGGAAGCCGCTCGTGCCGCACGCGTCGATCCAGCCTCCGACGATCGACGCGATGCTGCTGCGCTTCGCCGCGGTCGAGATGTCGAGGATGCGCTCGTCGGGCCAGTCCGGGTCGATGACCTCGGAGCCGTTGCTGTTCTTCAGGATGAGGTCGGGGTGCTCCGTGTGCCAGAACGACAGCTCGTCCGGCTGCGTCTGGAACGCATTGACGTAACAGATGTTGTACCTGCCCGCCACGGGTGCCGCGGAGCGGTCCCGGTCGACGATCGACACCGTCGACGACGGCGTGTACGCCCCGCCGATCTGGTAGTCGAACTGGCCGTTCACCGGGGGGAGGGTCACCGCCGCGGCGTTCGCGGACGACGAGCCGGCGACCGCGGTGACGACCACCGCGACGGCGGCCGCGAGCAGAGCGACCGAACGTGAGAACCTGCGCATGGACTTCCCGATCTTCGGGTACCCCGCCTCGAGCTCATCTCTGGCGTGTGGTGCCGGCCCGCCGTCGCCGGCGTCCGGCTGGGCTCCCCGAGACGGGATCACCGTACGTGCGCCGGACGTCGTCGGCCACGGTGCCCCGAGAAGCGCGCAGCGATCTTGCGCGTTTCCGGACCCTTGGTTCGCCCTCGAGCCGCGTGGAGACCTCACCCCCACACGGAGAACGCCACGATCCCGCCGACGACGATCGCTGCGACGGGGACGAGGAGGACCCAGTCGTGCCGGATCGGTCCCCTCCCCGGCTGGTGGTCGCGCTGGAAGGGCGCGACCGGGTTCCCGCTCACTCCCGGCAGGAAGTCGGTGGAGTGCTGCCGAGCCGGTCGGTCGGGACGGTGGTCGGTCATGTGTTCCCCCGGTGGTCGTTCCGGGCGTGACGTCACCCGGTGTGCCCGATCCTGCCGGATCGACCGGGCGGTGGTCGCTGTTCAACGGAGTGTGACGCTGCCGGAGGGCTTCAGCGATCCTCCGGAACGAGGTCCACACGGTCGTGGGGCACGGCCGCGAAGCGCCGGCCGGGGTAGCGCAGCCCGCTGAAGTACATGTTCGTGTGGGCGATGACCTGTGCTCCGGTGATCGCCACCCCGTCGTGTTCGGAGTCGGTGGTCGTGTGCGCGTCCGACACCAGCGTGACGTCGAACCCTCGTGCCGCCGCGGCCTGCGTCGTGGTGCGGATGCAGTGGTCGCTCTGCGCGCCGGCGACCACGAGGTGCCGGGTGCCGAGACCGTCGAGGACCGCGGCGAGGTCGGTGGCGGCGAAGGCGTCGCGGTAGGTCTTGCGCACCAGGGGTTCGTCCGCGGCGCGACGGAGCGGCGGCTGCAGCTCCCACTCCGGGCTGCCCTCGACGAAGTCGTCGTGGTCCTGCACCCAGACGACCGGCACGCCCTCGGCCCTGGCCCGGTCGACGAGGGCAGCGGTCCGGGCGACGACCCCGTCGGCGTCGGTGCAGCCGGGCAGGACCCCGACCTGCAGGTCGATGACGAGGAGGACAGTCGTTCCGCGCATGGTGTGATCCTGCCAGCACCACCGTGCGGGCGGCGCACGGCCCGTCAGTCCGTCGCGCCCCGGGGCGGATCGACGAGCAGCCCGACCCGGTCGGCCAGGTAGTCCTCGAGCGGCACCGCGGCGCCGGCCGTGGGGGACCAGCGGACGAGCGGCGCGTCGCCGTCGACGAAGAGCACCCCTTCGGAGCCGCGCAGCGAGTCGTCCAGGGGGAGCGGCACGGCGTCGTGGTTGACGGTGTCCCCGTCGCGGAAGTGGCCCTTCGCCGCCGCCGCCCGGTACGCGCGGCGGACCTCGGCGGACACCGACACGAACTGCGACCTGCCGGGGTCGGTCACGCGGGTGATCCGGCCGGTCGCCCAGACGCGGCCCGCGGTCTCCGACGACGAGCCGAGCAGCAGGGCCCCGACGCGCCAGACCCGGCCGAGCGGACGCATCACGGGCTCGCGACGGATGCCGAGCACCGCCTTCGGGCGCACGTACTCGCCGAGCGCCTCGTCCGGCACCCGCGCGACCTGCAGCCGTGCGGCGGCTGCGTCGAGCAGCTCCCGCGTCCGCCGTACCCCGTCCGTCACGGTGCACGAGCGTAGTCCGCACACCGTCACGCGGCGCCGCACGGCGGCCGGAATGCCGGGCACCCCCGTACCGTTGGACCGGTCGAATCCGAGGAGGGCCCATGGGCATCGTGCGTTGGCTGTTCGACGCGCAGATCGTCATCGGTGACCAGACGGTGCTCTGGCGCGAGGTGATCGGCAACGTCTTCGGCCTGCTCAGCGCCCTCGGCGGCATGCGCCGCAAGGTGTGGGCGTGGCCGGTCGGACTGGTGGGCAACGCACTGCTCTTCACCGTCTTCATGGGTGCCCTGTTCGACACCCCGAACCCGGTCAACCTGCTCGGTCAGGCCGGCCGCCAGGTCATGTTCATCATCGTGAGCGTCTACGGCTGGTACCGCTGGACGCACCGACCGGAGCAGGCGACGACCTCGATCGACCCGCACTGGGCGTCGTGGCGCACGCGGGCGCTGCTCGTCGTCGGCATGGTCGGCGGCACCGCCCTGCTCACCCCCGTGTTCCGGGCGCTCGGGTCGTACGAGCCGGTGTGGAGCGACGCCTGGATCTTCGTCGGGTCGCTGCTCGCCACCTACGGCATGGCGAAGGGCTGGGTCGAGTTCTGGCTCATCTGGGTCGCCGTCGACCTGGTGGGCGTGCCCCTGTTGTTCTCGGCGGGGTACTACGCCTCCGGCCTGATGTACGTCTTCTACGGGGTGTTCACCCTGACCGGCTTCTTCGTCTGGATGCGCCAGCGCACCAGGCCCTCGGCCGCCCCCGTCACCGTCGGCTGAGCGCGTCCGGGGGCAGCGCCGGGGCACGCCCCCCGGTCGGGGTCACGACAACGGCCCGCCGATGCGGTGGAATGAGCAGATGGTGACCCTGCACGACGCGCGCGCAGAGGACGACCAGTCCCTCGCGGAGCGCACCGTCCGCGGCGCGATCCGCGCCTACCGTCTGCACTCGTTCAACGAGGTCGACGCCGCCGTGGTCGCCGAGGTGTCGTGCGTCCCGCTCGAGACCGTCGAGCGGCTGTTCCCCGCGTGGGACGCCCTGCTGCTCGTCACCTACGACCGGTGGACGCAGCTGCGGGGGACCCGACGGCAGGCACCGCCCGCGTGCACCATCGACCACGTGCGGATGACCCTGGCCGAGGACGTCGCCGACCCGGGCCTCGTGCGCCTGCTCGCCGGGGTCGTCACCATCGCGAGCTCGGAGTCCCGGTTTGCGGACCTGTTCCGGAAGCGCTTCGAGGAGTACGTCGAGGAGCTCGCCTGCGGCCTGCAGGGTGACTTCGACCGCGGGACGGAGGAGTCGGCGATCCCGGCGCACCAGGCGGCGACGCAGCTGCTCGCCGTCTACGAGGGGATGCAGATCCAGATGCTCGTCCGCCCCTACGTGGACGTCCTCGTCGAGTTCGACCGGGCGGTCCACACCCTGCGGCAGGGCTGGCGGCAGCGTGAGGTGCACTCGTGGGAGATCGAGGCGATCACCGCGGGCGTCTGACCCGCCGCCAGGACAGGACCTGCCGAACGGTCACCTTCGAGCCGTACTGGGCGACCGAGTGCCGGAACAGGTACTGCGCGAACCACAGGAACAGCCCCGCCACGACGAAGACCTCGGCGACGCAGACGATCGACTCGACCACCGTCAGCGAACCGACGGCGTTCCGCACCATCGCGGTGACGGGGGTGAACGTCGGGAAGTACGTGAAGAACGTCGCGACCGGTGACGACGGTGTGGTCATCACGAAGAAGGCCGCGTAGATCGGGATGATGAGCGCGAAGATCGCCGCCGACTGCAGCGCCGAGGCGTCCTTGATGGACGGGACGGCGGCGCCGACGGCGACGAACAGCCCGGACGCGAGCAGCACGCCGCCGACGAGCAGCAGCGCCCCGACGAGCATCCGCCACGGGTCGACGACCACGCCGCCGAGCCGCGACGCGACGAGCGGCAGCAGGGCGGCCGTCCCGACGAGGCCGGGCACGACGAACACCGCGACCTGCACGAAGCCGACGAGCAGCATCGCGATGAGCTTGCCGCGGATGAGGTCGCCGGCGGTCACGGTGGTGAGGATCATCTCGGAGATGCGGTTCTCCTTCTCCTCGACCACGACCGTCACCATGCGCGAGGCGAGCAGGATCACGAGCCCGAAGAACGCCGCGACGTAGAGCAGCGGCGGCACGATCGACAGCCAGCCGGGAGCCACGGCGCCGTCGGCGTACGTCGTCAGGTCGGTGTCCGGCGGGTTCCGGAGCAGGTCGACCGTCTCGGGGTCGTCGACGGCGGTCGCGACGCTCTGCTCGAGCACGCGCTCGGCCAGGGTCGAGTAGCCGCCGTTCACGAAGAGCCCGCGGTCGGCGCCGTCGATGCGCACCGGCTGCGACGACGGCGACGCGGGGTACTCGATGAGCAGGTCGAGCGTGCCGTCGCGCACCCGGTCGCGGTCGGCGCCGACGTCGTCCGAGGGGGAGCCGCCCCACCGCGCGGCGATCCGTTCCGACACCAGTCCGGAGTGGTCGACGTAGTGGAACGGGGTCTTCGTGGCGGACGTCCCGCTCACCACCGAGGACGTCCCCGCGGCCTGGCCGATGCCGACGAGCAGGGAGACGACGACGATGACGACCGGCAGCGCGAGCGTGCCGATCCAGAACGCGGGCTTCTTGACCGCCCGCACGAACTCGAACCGGACGACGGTGCCGAGACGGCTCACGCGCGGGCCCCCGCACCGGCGGCCTCGGCGGTCAGCGCGTCGTGGCCGTACACCTGCACGAAGATCTCGTCGAGGGGGATCCGGCGCATCGCGAACGCGGTGACGTGCACGCCGGCGGCGACGAGCGACGCCAGGATGTCCGCGCCGTCGGCGGCCGCCGCCCGGGTCGGCACCAGGTAGGCGACGTGCCCCTCGTGCCGCGCGAGCCGGTACAGGTCGGACGGCGGGACCGTGCCGTCGACCCCGACGCGCGCGACGGCGCCGCCGAAGGCGTCCTGCACGTCCGGGATCGTGCCGTACGCGGCGGCGGTGCCGTCCTTGAGCAGCAGGATGCGGTCGCAGAGCCGTTCGACCTCGTCCATGTGGTGCGTGACGAGGATCACGGTGGCGCCGTCGGCCTTGCGCTCGGCGACCAGGTCGAGGAGCAGCCGTCGGTTGACGGGGTCGAGGCCCTTCGTCGGCTCGTCGAGGATGAGCAGACGCGGCCGGTCCATGATCGTGATGCCGAGCTGCACCTTCTGCTGCTGGCCGCCGGAGAGCTTGTCGACGCGCGCCTTCGCGCGGTCCGCCAGGCCGACGCGGGCCAGGTAGTCCATGCTCCAGGCCGTGGCGTCCGTGCCGCGCAGCCCCCGCAGTCGACCGAAGTACGACATCACGTCGATGACGGACTCCTTGCGGTACAGCCCGCGCTCCTCGGGCAGGTAGCCGATCCCGCCGGTCGCGGGTCGGTACGGTTCGCCGTCGATCGTCAGGGTGCCCTCGGTCGGGACGGTGATGCCGAGCAGGGCCCGGATCGTGGTGGTCTTGCCGGAGCCGTTGCTGCCGAGCAGCCCGAACGTCTCGCCGGGGGCGATGTCGAACGACAGGCGGTCGACGACGGTGCGGTCGCCGAACCGCATCACGAAGTCCCGCACGTCGATGCTCGCCCCGCTCATGCCGCGACCCTACCGGGACCGGCTGACGGATCGGGACGGTGACGACGGACGGACGGGAGGCCCGTGGCGGCGCCGCCACGGGCCTCCCGTCCGTCACCCGGTCGCGTGCGTGACGCGTGCCCGGTCAGGAACGCAACCAGGCGGTCCCGACGCCGGCCAGCGTGCCGTCGGCCACCGGAGCCGAGGCGAGCAGCAGCTCGCCCGACGGCAGGGCGAAGGGCTCGTCGCCGAACACCGTCACGCTCGTCCAGCCGTTCGGACGGCGGAAGGCGAGCACGTCGTCGCGACCGGTCTCGAGCCACTCGAGCCGCTCCTCGGACTGCAGCTGCCCGCGCAGGGCGAGGGCCTTCCGGTACAGGTTGAGCGTCGAGTCCGGGTCGGCGTCCTCGGCCTCGACGCTCGACTCGGCGAACCAGGCCGGCTGCGGCAGGTGCGAGCCGCCCGGACCGAAGCCGTACGACGGGCCGGAGCGGGTCCACGGGATCGGGACACGGCAGCCGTCGCGGCCGACGTCGACACCGGGGTTCCGGAAGAACGCAGGGTCCTGGCGGTCGGCGTCCGGGATGTCGCCGACCTCGTGCAGGCCGAGCTCCTCGCCCTGGTACAGGTACGCGGAGCCGGGCAGGGCGAGCTCGAGGAGCGTCGCCGCCTGCGCGCGGCGGAGTCCGAGGGCACGGTCGAGGTCGTCGCGGGAGCCGCCGGCGAGCAGCCAGGCACTGCCCTGCTTGTCGGGTGAGCCGTTCCGCGGCGGCAGCGCGTAGCGGGTCGGGTGGCGGACGACGTCGTGGTTCGAGAACACCCACGTGGTCGACGACCCCGACTGCTCGGCGAGCCCGAGGTTGAACTCGATGATCTCCTTGAACGTGCCGGCGTCGAAGTCGGCCTCGAGCAGGTCGAAGTTGAACGCCTGGCCGAGCCCGTCGGCGCTCGCGTAGCGCGCGCGGCGGTCGGCCGCGACCCAGGCCTCGGCGACCGCGGTGCGGGCCGGCGTGTACTCGTCGAACACCTTCCGCCACTCGGCGTAGATCTCGTGCACGTCGTCGCGGTCCCAGAGGATGTGCGAGCCGTCCTTCGGCGCCGCGAGGACCTCGTCCCACGTCGGCAGCTCGCCCTCGGGCAGGTCCTTCGCCAGCCCGTGGGCGACGTCGATCCGGAAGCCGTCGACCCCGCGGTCGGACCAGAAGCGCAGCGTGTGCAGGAAGTCGTCGCGGACCTCGCGGTTCGCCCAGTTCAGGTCGGGCTGCTCCTTCGCGAAGTTGTGCAGGTACCACTGGCCGTCGCCGACGGGGGACCAGGCCGGGCCGCCGAAGATCGACACCCAGTCGGCCGGCGGCTCCTGGCCGTCCGGGCCGGTGCCGTCGCGGAAGACGTAGCGGTCGCGGGCCGCCGAGCCCTTCTCCGACGCCAGGGCCTCGCGGAACCACACGTGGCGGTCGCTCGTGTGGTTCGGGACCACGTCGACGATGACCCGGATGCCGGCGCCGTGCAGGGCCTCGACCAGGCGGTCGAAGTCGTCGAGGGTGCCGAGCCGCGGGTCGACGTCACGGTAGTCGTCGACGTCGTAGCCGCCGTCGGCGAGGGCGGACGGGTAGAACGGGCTGAGCCAGACGGCCTCGATGCCGAGCGAGGCCAGGTAGGGCACGCGCTCGGTGATGCCGGGCAGGTCGCCGATGCCGTCGCCGTTCGCGTCGGCGAACGAGCGCGGGTAGATCTGGTAGACGCTCGCCTGGCGCCACCAGGTCTCGTCGGTGGCTGCCGTTCCCGTCGTGGGCAGGACGTCGGTCATCGCGGTGCTTCCTTCGTTGTGGTGGTCGTGCCGGTCCCTGCACTCTTCTCCGGTCCCGCCGGGTCCGGCCGGAGGAACGCGGGAGTCTCCCAGCTCCGGTCGGGCGGCGCGCGGGGCGCTCTGGGCTCGGGTCGGGGTGGTCGGTGGGGCGCGCTCGGCGCCGGTCGGGCGGTCCGCGGGGCGCTCTCGGCGCCGGTCAGGTGGTCGGCGGACAGCTCTCTGCGCCGGTCGCGGCGGTGGGCTGAGTGCTCTCGGCTCGGCTCGGCTCGGCTCGGCGCCGGTCAGACGGTCGGCGGCAGTGGGACGACGCGGTCGGCGTCCCACGGCTCGGTCCAGCCGAGCCGGTCGAACAGCGCGTCGAGCAGTCCGGCGGTGAACCCCCACACCAGGTGCGGTCCGTGCGCCGACTCCACGGTGAACGCGGGGCCGCGCCACTCCCGCCCGCCGTCCCGCAGGACGGTGACGCCGCGTCGGGCCGGGTCGAGCAGGTCCGCCACGGGCACCCGGAACACCGCGGCCGACTCGCGTTCGTCGACCACCCGGATCGGTGACGGCTCCCGCCACCAGCCCAGCACCGGACGGACCAGGTGGTTCGAGTGCTCCAGCGGCACCGCGGGCAGCGTCCCGAGCACCTCGACGCCGGCGGTGTCGATGCCGGTCTCCTCACGGGCCTCGCGCAGGGCAGCGGCGGTGGCGTCGCGGTCCCCGGGGTCGATGCGGCCGCCCGGGAAGGCGACCTCGCCGGGGTGCGAGCGGAGGGTCGCCGCACGGGCCAGGAGCAGGACGTCGAGGTCGCGGCCGACCGCCGGGGCACCGGTGGGGTGGTCGCCCGGCGTGCGGGTGCTCGGGACGTCGTCGAGCACGCCGAAGAGCATCAGGACGGCAGCTCGTCGTGGGCCGGTCGGGGACCGCCTGTCGACCGACCTGCCCGCGGCGGGGCGGTCCGATTCGACGACGCCGGCGAGCGCGGCCCGTGCTGCGACTGCTGTCTCCGGCCGGTCGATCGTCACCGGTCCAGCCTAGGCGGCGCGCTCAGCGCTCTCCCGGCCGGGTCCGCCACGGTGGACCAGGAACGGGTCATTCGAACGTCTGGGGAACAACGATGGACCGCATGCGTGCACTGCCGCTGCCAGCACTGCTGCCGCTGATCTTCGCGCTGCTCTTCGCGGCGTGGTTCGCCCTCGGGGTGCTCGTCGAGGGCGGCGACTTCGCGCCGCTCCAGCGGGCGGTCGGCGCGTTCGTCTACGCGGGCGTCGCGACGGTGTGCTTCGGGTTCGTCATCCGCAACCGCCGTCGGCGTCTCGGTGGCGCGCAGGCCTCGGTCGCGGTGCAGCGCGCGGTCCGGACGGGCGTCCTGCCCGAGGACGAGCGGGTCGACACGACCGTGTGGCGCCCCGAACTCGAGCTGCTGCGGAGCCGGTACCGCTCCACGCTGGTGATCGTCCCGGTGATGGCAGTGCTCGGCGTCGGGTTCTCGGTCTGGGCCGCGTTCACGATCACGCCGCTGTGGTGGGGGTTCCTCGTGGTCTTCGTCGTGCTGTCCGCCTGGGGGTACCGGGACGCCCGACGGTCGGTGCGCTCGATCGACGGACTGCTCCCCGCCCTTGAACTGCTCCCCGCCCTGCCCGGGTCGTCGAGCGTCGCCCCGGTCCGGGATCCGGCCTGACGACACGGACCCCGGACCGGATGGCCGCCCCGTCACGGTCGTCGCGCCCCGGTGAGCTCGGGCGCGACGACCGCAGCGGGGCGCGATCGCGCAGGCCCCCTCGGGCCCGCACCGCTCACTCGGTGGTGGACACCCAGTCGATGAGCAGGTGTCCGGACGCGCCCCAGTTGCCGACCTGGAACATGAATCGGTGCGGCGTCGTCGGGACGTCCTTCGTCACGGTGTGGAGCACCTGTCCGTCGACGCTGTATGTGACCGACCGACCCGGGTCCCAGTCCACCGTGTAGGTGTGCCAGTCGCGCCACGAGACGCCGCTCGGCACCTGGACCCGCTCGGCTTCGCGGCCCGGGGTCATCGAGTGCTGGAACGCGGACGGGCTCGCCTCGAAGTTGCCCTCGGGGAAGTCGATCTCGCCGTCGGCCCACCGGTTCGACGTCGGCCAGAGCATGAAGGCCGCCCCGTTGCCGTCGCCGCCGGTCGCCCGTGCACGCACGGAGAACGAGCCGCCGACGTGGTCCCAGGCGCCGGCCTTCGTGCCGAAGGTGCCCGCAGCACCCGCGCCGGTGCCGAGCGCGACGTCGAGGACGCCGTCGTGCGCCGTGACCGTGCGACTCGGCGCGTAGATGCCCGAGGTGCCGTCCGGGTACGGCTGCCACGACTGCGCGTACGCCGACGCGACCTGGCCGAGCGCGGCACCCGCCGAGAACTGCTCGACGAACGACGAGTCCGGCGGGGACGCTGCCGTGGCGGCCTCGTCGACCGGGGCGGTGGCAGGCTCGGGCGTGGGGCTCGCGGTCGGTTCGTCGGTGGGGGCGGGAGCCGGGTCCGGCGTCTCCGTGGGCTGCGGGTCCGTCGTGTCAGACGGTTCCGGGGCAGACGTCTCCGAGGGTGCCGGGGTCGGAGTGTCCTCGCCGGTGGGTCCCGGCGTGGGCGGCGCCGTCGGCGGGGCGTGGTGGTGGTGCCCACCCCAGCCCCACCAGGTGGTGGCGGAAGCGGCGGTCGGGACACCGATCACGAGCGCACCGGTCGTGGCGGCGGCGATCAGGGCGCGGCGGTTCACCGCGTGCTCCGGTCGGTCGTGGTCAGGTGGTCACTGGTGCGCCGGGGACGGCGCAGGGTTCGGGTTGCGATGTCGGGCTCCTCGGTGAGGTGGGGCTCTGGCATGGACGGGGCCCATCGTGGGGCGCCCGGGACATCATGCACGATGCTGCCCCCCGTTCGGGGGTAATGACCGTAATCTGCACCCCCGGCGGTTCCTTCGCCTCCTGTTCACCGCCCCGCCCCGCCGCGCCGAGGCCGTCGAGCCGCCGGTTCCCGCGGCCGTCGGGTCGTCGGGGCCGTCGGGTCGCCGGAACGCCGGATCGCCGGATCGCCGGATCGTCGAGCCGCCGTGATCGTCAGGTCGCCGCGTCGCCGCACTGCCGGGCCGCGCGTGCCACGGCCGTCGGCTGGGGGCGGAGTAGCCGTCGCGCGCCGTGACGGTCGTGGTTCGCGATCCCCGGACTGCACGAACCAGGACCGTCAGCGATCAGGAGAGAGGACGGGTCCTGGCCCGTGCTACGTGCTCCGTGCCCCGGGCCCCGGCGCGGGCTCCGGACCCCGGTCGCGGTGCCCGGCGCGGACCCGGGCACGAGGTGCGGCGCGGTGCGGTGCGGCGCGGTGCGGCGCGGTGCCCGGTCGCGGTGCCTGGCGCGGTGCGGTGCGCGGCGCGGACCTCGGGCGTGGTGTGCGGCGCGGTGCCCGGCGCGAGGCCCGGCGCCGGCGCCGATGCGGTGCCCGGTCGCCGCGGCACTCGGCGGACGCCGGTGGCCCACGCAACGCCGCCAGCGGCAGCGGGCACGCTCGCTCCTGGTCGTCCTCGTCCACCCACCGCCGAATGAGCCGACGGTTCCCGCGCACAGGGCGGGCCGAGGTCGCGGACAGTCCCCGAGCCCGTGTCAGCGGGGGAGCGTCCGCAGCACCTCCGCCGCCCGCACGGCGTCCTCCTGGCTGACGTCGAGGTGCGTCACGAGCCGGACCCGGCGCGGCCCGAGCTGCATGAGCCGCACCCCGTCGGCGGCCGCGGCCTCGACGAAGGCCGCCGGGTCGGCGACCTCGGCGAAGACGATGTTCGTGTCGACGTGGGACGGGTCGACGTCGAGGGCCTCGGCCAGCAGCCGGGCGTTCGCGTGGTCCTCGGCGAGCCGGTCGACGTGGTGGGCCAGGGCGTACCGGCCGGCCGCGGCGAGGAAGCCCGTCTGCCGCATGCCCCCGCCGTACCGCTTCCGCCAGATCCGCGCCGCGGCGATGCGCTCCGCCGAGCCGACGAGCACCGACCCGACCGGGGCGCCGAGTCCCTTCGACAGGCAGACCGAGACGGTGTCGAAGCCGTCCGCGAGCTCGTGCAGGGGCGTGCCCGACGCGACGTGCGCGTTCCACAGCCGGGCGCCGTCCAGGTGTACGGCGACGTCGTGCGCCCGGGCGTACGCCTGCACCGCGCGGACCTCGTCCTGCGGCTGCACGGTCCCGCCGCCGAAGTTGTGGGTGTTCTCGATCGCGATCGCGGTGGTCGACACCGAGTAGGCGCCGGCGTTCGGTTCGGCCAGCTCGCGCACGGCGTCGGCGACGAGCCGACCGCGGTCCGACGGCCACGTCCTGGTCGTGATGCCGGAAAACACCGCGGCGGCACCGAGCTCGGCCCGCACCACGTGCGCCTGTTGGTCGGCGACGAGCTCCGCTCCCGGGGCGACGAGCAACCGCAGCCCGAGCTGGTTCGCCATCGAGCCCGTCGGGGTGAACAGGCCGGCCTCGTGCCCGAGCAGTGCGGCGACCTCGTGCTCGAGCGCCGTGGTCTCCGGGTCCTCGCCGAAGACGTCGTCGCCGACCTCGGCGTCGAGCATCGCGGCGCGCATCGCCGCGGTCGGACGGGTGACGGTGTCGGAGCGGAGGTCGATGAGCGCGTCGGTCACCAGGCAACGCTAACCCGCCCGCCAGCCGCCGGACCACCGGCGCAGGTACCGTGGCGGGCATGCAGCCGCCGGCACCGGGAACCCTCCGCATCCTCCACCTGTCCGACACCCACCTGACGGGCGACGGCGCCCTGCACCAGGGGTCCGTCGACACCGCCGCCGCGCTCGACCGCGTGCTCGCCCACGCCGACGGCGTCCCCGGGGTCGGGCTCGTCGTGGTCTCCGGGGACGTCTCCGAGGACGGCAGCCGCGCGTCGTACGCCGCCGTGCTCGACCGCGTCGGCGGGTGGGCCGAACGGCACGGAGCGGCCCTCGTCGCCGTGCCCGGCAACCACGACCTGCGCGAGGGCTTCCGCCAGGTGCTCGTGAACGGACACGTGCTCGGCGAGGGCGGCGTCCGGCTCGCACACACGATGGAGTACCACCCGCCGACGGTCCCGGTCGCCGGGCAGTCGATCGTCGCCGGCCGGCGCATCGTCACCGTGGACACGAGCGTGCCGGGAGCCGGGTACGGCGAGGTGTCCGAGGCCGCGCTCGACAAGCTCCGCACCGCGCTCGCCGGCGACGACGCGCCGCACGGCAGCGTCGTCGTCCTGCACCACCCGCCGTTGCCCGCGCCGACCGCACTGCACGACGCCCTCCGCCTGCAGAACCCCGGCGACCTGGCCGGGGCGATCGGCGGCTCCGACGTCCACGTCGTGCTCGGCGGCCACTACCACCACCACTTCGCCGGGTCGCTGGCGGGCGTCCCGGTCCTCGTCGCCCCGGGCGTCGCGAACGACACCGACGTGACCGGCGCGTACGACGAGGAGTCGGCGCACGTCGGCAGCGGGGCGCTCGTCGTCGACGTCGCCGAGGACGGCTCGATCTGGTCGACGCCGTTCCGCGTCCCCGACCCCGACGCCGATCCGATCGCCTTCCACCTCGACGCCGACGCGGTGGCGTCGGTCATCGCGCAGGCCGGCAGGCACTGACGACGCGCGCGGTGGACGCGCGTCGGGACGGACGGGAGGCCCGTGGCGGATCCGCCACGGGCCTCCCGTCCGTCGCCTGGTCGCGTCCGCACGCCGGTACCCCGCCTGTTCGGGCTGCACGCGGGAACACCGAGTAGGCCGGAGCCACCACGCAGCGAAGGAGCAGCCATGCGACACGGCAGTGCAGTCCAGTTCGACCGGTACGGTGACTTCGACGTCGTCGAGCTCGTCCCGCAGGAGAAGCCGACGGCCGGACCCGGTGAGATCGTCGTCGAGATCGTCGCGGCCGGCCTCAACCACATCGAGCGGTTCCTGCGCGAGGGCAAGCTCCGCGACCACGTGGACCTCGAGTTCCCCGCGCACCAGGGCGTCGACTTCGCCGGCATCGTCCGCGCACGCGGCGACGGCGTGAAGGACCTGCGCGTCGGTGACGAGGTCATGGGCCACGCACCCACGGGCGGTGCCCACGCGACCTGGATCGCGGTGCCGCGCGGTGCGGTCATCAAGAAGCCGGAACACGTCGGGTGGGAGGTCGCCGGCGGCCTGTACCTGGCCGGCTGCACGGCCGTCTCCGTGGTGCGGTCGCTCCGCCTCGGCCCGGACGACACCGTGGTGATCACCGCGGCCGCCGGCGGCGTCGGGCACATCGAGTGCCAGCTCGCGCACGACTCCGGTGCGACCGTCATCGCGCTCGGCAGCCCCCGCAACCACGACTACCTGCGGCAGATCGGCACGCTGCCCGTCGCCTACGGCGAGGGCGAGGAGGACCGGATCCGCGACATCGCGGACGGCCGCCCGATCACCGCCTTCATCGACAACCACGGCGAGAGCAACGCCGAACTGCTGGCGGAGCGACTCGGTGTCAGCGACGAGCGGTTCGTGTCGTCCGAGGAGCGGCGGGACATCGAGGTGCGGTTCCTGCGCGCCCCCGCCGAGGACGAGGAGACCCGCGAACTCCTCACCCTGCTCGCGAAGGCCGTGCAGGACCGCCGGGTGCAGGTCCTCATCTCGGGGTTCTACCCCTTCGAGTACATCGTCGAGGCGTACGAGGACCTGGCCGAGATGAAGTCGCGCGGCAAGGTCGTGATCGGCATGCAGACCGTCGAGACGGGTGCGCGACTCGACTGGTACCGCTCAGAGAAGGCCCGCGACCTGCGCGACCGGTACGCCGAGGCGCGCACCACCGAGGACCCGCAGGGCACCGAGCCGAGCATGGCCGGCGGGTCGATCACCCCCGCCGACTGACCGGCGGGCCGCCGGCCGGCCACCAGCCGGCCGCAGGAGGGGACGTGCCCGGCCGGCGGCCGGGTGCCCGGCTGACCGGCCGGATCGACGTGCTCAGGCCAGGACGTCCTTCGTGGCGAACCGGCTGTACGCCAGGGCACCGAAGACGACGACGTAGCCGAGTTGCAGCACCGCGTTCGACCCGAACGAGTCGAACGAGATCGGGTCGCGGAGCAGGTCGCCGAACCCGAGCCACTGGTGCGAGAACAGGAACGGGTGCAGCCACTCGAGCTGCGGCAGCTGGTCGAGCACCTGCGACGCCCCGGCGAGCACGACCGTCGCCGCCATCGCGCCGACCGGCACGTTCGTCAGGGTGGACGCGAACAGCCCGATCGCGGACAGGCCGAGCATCGACAGCGTCACGTACAGCGCGAGGAGCAGGGCGCGGCCCGCGTAGGACCACCCGCCGACCTGCGTGCCGGACAGCAGCGTCACGGGCCCGATCGGGAACAGCACGGCACCGATGGCCGCGCCGACGAGCACCACGAGCAGCGTCGCGGCGAGGCAGAACGCGACCGCGCCGACGTACTTCACCAGGACGAAGCGCAACCGGCCGGTCGGGGCCACGAGCAAGTACCGGATCGTGCCGTGGCTGGCCTCGCCCGCGACCGTGTCGCCGGCGACGACCCCCACGGTCAGCGGCAGGAACAGGGGGATCGAGACCGTCAGCGCGGTGAACGCGACGAACAGGCCGTTGTTCGTGATGTCGCCGAGGAACGCCGGGCCGCCGTCGTCACCGGACGTCGCGACCCGCACTGCGACGGCGATGAGGATCGGCACGAGCGCCAGGGCCCCGAGCATCGCCCAGGTGCGACGACGACGGAACACCAGCGCGAGCTCCGAGCCGAGCAGTGCGAAGGTCCGCTGTCGACGGACGACGGCGTCAGGCTGCGACATCGAACCCCTCTCCGGTGAGCGCCACGAACAGGTCCTCGAGGGTGCCCCCGCCGACGCTCAGCCCGCGGACGCGGACGTCCGCACGGACGAGCTCGGCCGTGATCGTCTCCGGGGGTACCTCCTGCGGCAGGTCCGCGACGAGGACGTCCGCGCCGCCCTCGTGCCGCGGCGCCAGGCCGAGCGCGGTCAGGACGGTGGCGGCCTGCCCGACGTCCGGCGTGCGGACCGTGACGGTGCGGGCACCGGCGGAGCGGAGGTCGTCGAGGGTGCCCTGCGCGACGAGCTTGCCGGCGCGCATCACCGCGGCGTGCGTGCAGACCTGCTCGATCTCGGCGAGCAGGTGGCTCGACACGAACACCGTGGTGCCGTCGTCGGCGAGGGACCGGATGAGGTTGCGGACCTCGCGTGTCCCCTGCGGATCGAGGCCGTTCGTCGGTTCGTCGAGCACGAGCAGGTCACGCGGCGCGAGCAGGGCGTTCGCGAGGCCGAGGCGCTGCTTCATGCCGAGCGAGTACGCGTGCGCCTTCTTGTCGGCGGCGTGCGACAGCCCCACGCGGTCGAGGGCGCGCGCCACGCGCTCCCGACGGGTGCGCGGGTCCGACGTCGGGTCGGCGGCGTCGAAGCGCTGCAGGTTCGCCCGACCGGACAGGTAGGGGTAGGCGGCCGGACCCTCGACGAGTGCGCCGACGCGGGGGAGCACCCGGTGCAGCGCCGACGGCATCGGTTGCCCGAGGACCTCGATCGAGCCGCCGGTCGCGCTCGAGAGCCCGAGCAGCATGCGGATCGTCGTCGTCTTGCCGGAGCCGTTCGGCCCGAGGAACCCGAACACCGCGCCGCGCGGCACCGCCAGGTCGATGCCGTCGACGGCACGCTGCCGCCGGAACACCTTCTGCAGGTCCGTGGTGCGGATCGCGAGGTCGGTGTCGGTGCCGATGGACGGCGTCGATGGCGTGGTCGGTCCCGCGCCGGGTGGTTCCGTCGTGCTCACTTCGCGGCGGCGACCAGCGACGACACCGGGACGGCACCGGCGAGGACCCGGCCGTCGTCGGTCAGGTAGACCGAGACGAGGGACGTCTGCACCGCACGACCGCCGTCGACGGGCGTCGTCAGCTGGTCGAGCAGCCCGGAGGCCTGCTCACCGAGGGACGACTGGTCGACCGTGCCGGCGGGGAGCTCCGCGATGGTGTCCCAGCCCGTACCGGTGACCGCCGGGCCGGCCGGCCGATCGCCCCGGGCGTGGTCGCGGGCGTGCTGGCGGACGTCGGAGAGGTCCTTCTCGGTGACCGTCGCGTTCGCGGGCGCCGTGAAGTCGAACAGCCGCGCAGCGGGTGCGCCGTAGGACAGGCTGGTGAAGCCGACCTGCACGGCCGGGTCGTCCTGGCCCGCTGCCGTGACGGCGGCGCGCAGCGGCAGCCCGGTCTGCTGGTCGACCGCCAGCTGCACCGAACCGACGAGGGTGTCCGACGACTTCGGGGTCAGCGTGATCTGCCAGGCGTCGTGCCCGGCGACGCTGACGCGGGTCGGCTTCGACACCGTCGTGGTCGGCGTGATGGCGTCGACGGCCTGCCGGGCGATGTCCGCCGGGGTCGCCGTGCCGTCCCGCAGGTGGTCTCCTGCGGAACCGCTCGGCAGCGTCACGTGGGTGGCGGTGCGGTCCTCCGAGTCCCAGGTCCAGACGTCGGACCCGTTCCGGACGACGTCCTGCTCGGCGAGCTGCTGCGTCAGCTGGAACCGCTGCTTGTCCTCGCCGTCCACGTAGACCCGCGCGGTGTGCGACGAGGTGAGGAGCCCGAGCACGTCGGAGGCGTCGCCCTCGAGCGAGGACCCGCCCGACCCGGTCGGCAGCTCGGGGAGCCCGAGGTCGCTCGTCTGGGCGAGCTTGCCCGAGTAGGCCGCGTCGGACGAGTGCGCGATGCTCGCGATGACGTCCGCGGCGCTCGGCTGCGTGCCGGCGATCGGTTCCTGTGCCGCGCTCGCGATCATCGGGGCGGCGACGGCGACGGCGCCGGCCACGACGACCGGCGCGATGACTGCTGGCAGCCAGGCTGACTTCTTCATCGGGATCCCCTCGTGGAGCGTTCGAGACGTGGGTACCGTACGTCCGACCCCCGACAGCCCGCTGTGCGTTCCGGGGGGAGTGCGTCCTCCGACCCACCGGGCGCCGAGGGCGTCCCGCTACGATCGCCCCATGTCCGCCGAGCTCCCCGCCGCCGAGGGTTCCCGGACCCGCTTCCCGCTCGACACCGTCTACCAGGCGGCGCGGATGTACTACCTCGAGGACGCCACCCAGGCCGAGATCGCCTCGCGGCTCGGGGTCTCCCGCCCCACCGTGTCACGCCTGGTGAGCGAGGCCCGCCGCGCCGGACTCGTCCGCATCGAGGTCGTCGACCCGTTCCAGGACGAGACCGTGGCGCTCGCCGAACGCCTGCAGGTCGTGCTCGGCCTCGGCGCCGTGCACCTGGCGGCGGTCACCCACACGGCGACGCTCGGCGTCGACCTGGCCGGCCCGATCGCCGCCGCCGTCGAGGGCATGAACCTCGCGCCGGGCGACGCCGTCCTCATGTCGTCCGGCAGCACCGTCTACGACGTCGCGCACACCGCCGTGCCGCCGATGCCCGGCGTCCAGCTCGTGCCGACGGTGGGTGGCCAGGCGGACCCGACGCCGTGGTTCCAGACGAACGAGATCACCCGGGCCGCCGCCGAACGCTCCGGTGCGATCCCGGCGTTCCTGTTCGCGCAGGCCCTGCCGTCCGCGGCGATGCGCGCGACGCTCGACGAGGACCCGGCGTTCCAGCACGTCGTCGGGCTGTGGGGACGGGCGAAGGGCGCGATCCTCGGCATCGGGGCACCGGCGCCGACCCGGGACTCCTCGGCGCGGGGCGTGCCCGTCGACGACGCCGTCTTCGACCGTGCCGCGGGCGACGTCTGCCTCAACTTCTACGACACCGACGGCGCCGCCATCGAGTTCCCCGGCAGCGACCGGATGGTGCGGACCTCTCGCGAGGTCCTCGCCGCCGTCCCGCACGCCGTCGGGGTCGCCGTCGGCAGCGCCAAGGTCACGAGCATCCTCGGCGCGGTGCGCGGCGGTCTCGTCAACGAGCTCGTCACCGACGCCGCGACGGCGCGGGCGGTGCTCGACGCACTCGCCTGACGTCGGGCGGCGTCGGCGGCGTCGGTGCACGCGCATCGAGCGACGACCCACGCGTCGATCGTCTCGTGGTCCGTCGCAGGATGCACGCGCACCCGATGCGGGCGCATGTTCCGACTGCCCACGCGTCGATCGAGTCGTGGACGGTCGGAGGGAGCGCGAACACGCACGCCGCAGGCGCTCCCGCTGCCGGGCGCGGCGCCGCCGTCAGTCGTGCCGGTGCTCGGATGCGGGGTCGACCGCGGGCCAGACCGGGAACGGGTCCGCCCAGCCGCGCCAGACGTCCGGGCCGGCGAGCAGCTCGTCCGGCGTCAGGAGCGCACCGTCCAGGGCCCGCTCGATCGCCCGGACGTCGAGTCGCTCACCGACGAACCACAGTGCCTGCCCGACGGGGGCGTCCGCGTCCCACGACGGGTTCGCGGTGGGGTCGAGGGCGAGCATCGCGCCGACGCTCGACCACGAGCCGACGTGGTCCGGGCGCGAGGCCAGCCGGAAGAAGCCCTTCGACCGCAGAACCCGGCCGTTCACCCCCGCCGCCAGGTCCTGCTCGATGACGGCGGCCAGGCGTCCGGGGTGGAACGGCAGCGGCTCGCGGTAGCGCATCGACACGAGGTCGTCGCGGACCTCCCGCCCGGTGTCCGCGCCGCTCGACAGCGCCCGCATCCAACCGGCCCCGGTCGCGAGCACGCGCGCCGCGCCGCCGTTCGACGCCGGCAGGTCCGCGGCGCTCCGGATCGTCGGCAGAGCGACGATGACGGCCTGGGGTGCCAGCCGGTGCAGCAGGGCCACGAGTGCCCGCCGCCGGACCCCGGACAACGGTTCGACACGGTCGAGGGCGATGACCGTCGCGTACTCGACGAGCGCGGCGACCCGGTCGGCCTCGACGAAGGCGTCGTCGACGTCCGACCACAGCAGGTGCGCGAGGTCGTCCGCCCGCAGCACACCCACGACGTGCCGCAGGACGCGATCGTCGCCGGTCTCGGCCCTGGCGGCGTTCGCGAGCAGCATGCCGACCGCGCGGGCGTCGGTCCCCGGGTGCAGCGTGACGACGAGTCCGTGCTCCGCCGAAGGTCCGCACACCAGGTCGAGCTGGTCAGTTCGATCGGCGATCGCACGCGCGGCGGCGAGGGCGCGCTCCGCGACGTGCATCCGGTGGCCGGAGCTGATCCGAGCAGCGACGCGGTCCGCGTCCTCCTGGTGGAGGGCCGTGACGAGGGTGATGACGGGAGACATGTCGGCTACTCTAACTGAAAAGCATTCTCAACAAGGAGGCACGCATGAAGGTCCGCAACTCGCTCAAGGCGCTCAAGAAGATCCCCGGCTCGCAGGTGGTGCGCCGCCGCGGCCGCGTCTACGTCATCAACAAGAAGGACCCACGCTGGAACACCCGCCAGGGCTGACGTCGGCGGCCGTCCGTAGGGTGGCTCCATGCGACTGCTGCTCATCCGCCACGGCCAGACCCCCGCGAACGTGCACGGCATCCTCGACGCCGAGGTGCCCGGCCCCGGCCTGACCGAACTCGGCCAGCGGCAGGCCGACGCCCTGCCCGCGGCGCTCGCCGACCGCGGCATCGAGCGGCTCTTCGTCTCGTCGATGGTCCGGACACAGCACACCGCGGCACCCCTGGCGGCGTCGCTCGGGCTCGAGCCGGTGGTGCTGCCGGGCCTCCGCGAGATCTCGGCGGGGGACACCCAGGGCAAGCGCGACGCGACCTCGGTCCAGATCTACATCTCGACCGTGCACGGGTGGTCCGGCGGCGACCGCAGCACGCGGATGCCCGGCGGCGAGAGCGGCGACGAGTTCTTCGCGCGCTACGACGACGCGGTGCGGCAGATCGAGGCGAGCGGGGTCGCGGTGGCGGCCGCGGTCAGCCACGGCGCCGCGATCCGCACGTGGGCGAGCGCCGCGGCGCAGAACACCCCGGACCACTTCGGCACGAAGCGGAACCTCGAGAACACCGGCATCGTCGAGCTCGAGGGGTCGTCGGACGACGGCTGGCGGCTGGTGGACTGGGAGGGCGAGCCGATCGGCGGCGAGCAGCTCATCGACCGCACGGCCCAGGACCCGACCGGCGAACGCGCCTGACGCGACCAGCCGACCGCGAACGCGACCAGCGGCCCGCGGCCCGCGAACGCGACCAGCGGACGGACAGGAGGCCCGGTACCAGCTGGTACCGGGCCTCCTGTCCGTGGGGGACGAGCGCTACGCGAGCTGCGACGCCGACGTGAGCGGCACGATCACGCGGTGCGACTCGCGCAGGACGTCGAGGGTGCGCTGGACCTCGTCCGCGCGCTCCTCGGTCGTCCAGCCGAGCGCCTCGGCGAGCACGTCGGCCAGCTCGTCGAGCAGGTCGATCGTGACGCCGCCGACGAACGCCAGGTTCGTGCGGCGCAGGACGACGTCGACCAGGTGCACGGCCTGCTCGTGGCGGGCGAAGTACGCGACCTCGGCGCGGGTGAGCGACGGGTCCGACTCGAGGGCGTCGACCGGGCCGTCGACCAGGACGTCCACGACCTCGGCCGCGCGGGTGCCGTAGCGCTCGAGCAGGCCCTCGACCAGGGACTCGTCGAGCCCGTGGCCGTGCGCGGTGACCCACAGGGCGCGCTGCGCATCGGTGGTCGGGAACTCCTTGCCACCGCCGATCGGCATGCCGGTCGTGTCGACCGTGCGGGTGACGCCGAGCTTGGTCGTCGCCTCGGTGGACAGGTGCGCCGCGAGGGCGCGGAACGTCGTCCACTTGCCGCCGACGAGCGACAGCACGGTCGACCCGGGCAGCCCGGCGATGGGGGTGTCCACGATCCGGTAGTCGCGGGACACGAAGCCGGGGGCGGTGTCCTCGTGGCGGGGGAGCGGACGGATGCCGGAGTAGCTGTAGACGATGTGGTCGCGGGTGACCTCGATCTGCGGGAACACGTGCTTCACCAGCCCGAAGAAGTAGTCGATCTCCTCGTCGGTGGTGACGACCGGCTTCGACGGGTCGGCGTCGATGTCGGTCGTGCCGATGAGCACCCGGCCCTTGAGCGGGTAGATGAGGACGATGCGGCCGTCGTCGTTCTCGAAGAACAGCTCGCGGCCCTTGGTGGCCTCGAGCAGCTCGTCGTTGTGGACGACGATGTGCGAGCCCTTCGTGCCGCCCATGAACTTCGTCTCGCCGCCGAAGGCCTCGTTCGTCAGGTCGGTCCACGGGCCGGAGGCGTTGATCACGACGTCGGCGGTGAAGACGAACTCGTCGCCGGTCTCGCGGTCGCGGAGCAGGACGCCGCCGTCGCGGGTACCGGCTGCCTCGACGTAGTTGACCGCGCGGGCGCGGTCGGCGCCGGCGGACAGGCCGTCCTTGAGGACGTCGAGGGCCAGGCGCTCGGGCTCGTGCACGCTCGCGTCGTAGTAGGTGCCCGTGTACTTCAGGTCCTTGTTGAGGGCCGGCATGTCCTCGAGCGCGGCCTTCTTCGTGCGGAAGACGTGCTTCGGGACGGAGCCGCCGTCACGCGAGAAGGAGTCGTAGATCGTCATGCCGATCTTGATGAGCATGGCGCCGCGCTCCTTGGTGGAACGCTGCTTGTGCGTCAGCATCCGCAGCGGGGCGTTCATGATGCCGGAGAACGTCGAGAAGATCGGCATCGTCGTCTGCAGCGGCTTCACGTAGTGCGGGGCGATGCGGATGAGGCCGTTGCGCTCCTGCACGCTCTCGCGCACCAGGCGGAACTCGCCGTTCTCCAGGTAGCGGATGCCGCCGTGGATCATGTGGCTCGACGCTGCCGAGGCGCCGCCGGCGTAGTCGCCGCGCTCGACCAGGGCGACGTCGACGCCCTGCATCGCGAGGTCGCGGAAGGTGGCGATGCCGTTGATGCCACCACCGACGATGAGGACCTGCGCGTTCGGGCGCTCGGTGAGGGCGGTCACCGTCTTCCTGGGCTGTGTCGTCTTCGACATGGTTCGTCGCTTCCTTCGTCTGTTCGTGGGGTCACCAACGATCGTGCGCTCCGGCGAGAGAGCGGGCAACTCACGTGCACGAACGTGCAGCACACCTGTCGCGCACCAGGATCGAGCAGCCGGGAGGCGCGACCAGGGTTGCAGAGGCCGTGCACGTCCGTGCATGGTTGCGTTCGACAGATCGGAGCACCATGAGCGATGCGGCTCAGCCCATGCGCACGCAGCAGGCGCTGCGCGCCGCGCACCTCTACTACCTGCAGGACCTGACGATGGACGCGATCGCGGACGAGCTCGGGACCTCGCGGTCGTCGGTGTCGCGCCTGCTGAAGTACGCCAGGGACACCGGGCTCGTGGACATCCAGATCCGCTCGCCCCTCGACCAGGCCGCCGCGCTCAGCCGTTCGATCCGGTCGCGGTTCGGGGTGCACGCGCACGTCGTCCCGGTGCCGGACCACACGAGCGACGTCGACCGGCTCGAGCGGGTCGCGCTGTCGGCCGCGCGCATCCTGACGCAGTACGTCGAGTCGAACATGGTCATCGGGATCTCGTGGGGCTCGACCGTGAGCGCGGTCAGCCGCTACCTCGTGCCGAAGACGACCCACGGCTCGACGATCGTCCAGATCAACGGCGCCGCGAACACCCGGACCACCGGCATCGTCTACGCGTCCGAGATCCTCCGCCGCTTCGGCGAGGCGTACGGCGCGTTCGTGCAGCAGTTCCCGGTGCCGGCGTTCTTCGACGACCCCGACACGAAGGAGGCGCTGTTCCGGGAACGCTCGATCCGTCGCGTGCTCGACCTGCACGAGCGGATGGACCTCGTCGTGTTCGGCGTCGGCGCCCCGCAGGCCCCGGTGCCGTCGCACGTGTACTCCGGCGGCTACCTCGACCCGGCCGACCGCGACGAGCTGTCGACGGCCGAGGTGGTCGGCGACGTCTCGACGGTCTTCTACCGCGCCGACGGCTCGTGGCGGGACATCGGGGTGAACGCCCGCGCGGGCGGCCCGGACCTCGACACGATCAAGCGGGCGCCGCGCCGGGTCTGCGTCGTCGCCGGGCGCGGGAAGGCCGCCTCGCTGCGCGGTGCCCTGGCAGCGGGGCTCGTGACGGACCTCATCCTGGACGAGAGCGTCGGACAGGCGATCCTGCAGCCGTGACGCACGGTGTCGAGCGGCCGCGGACGTCGAATGTCGGTGGCTGCTCGTACGTTCTGGTGCATGGTGCTTTCCATCGATCGACACCCCGGCCGGTACTTCCGGCGGCTCGTCGGCAGTGACTTCGACGAGGCCCTCGCCTTCTTCGGGAGCGACTACGACTTCCGCGCTCCGATCGTCCGGCGCACCCGTCCGCAGTCCCACTGGGACTTCGCCGACGTGGGAGACGGCCGCCTGTCCCTGCGCTCGTCGCGCTTCATGGCGGACCTGCGCACCGA
The DNA here is from genome assembly GCF_001864985.1 of Curtobacterium sp. MMLR14_006. Lineage (NCBI taxonomy): Bacteria > Bacillati > Actinomycetota > Actinomycetes > Micrococcales > Microbacteriaceae > Curtobacterium > Curtobacterium sp. MMLR14_006. The sequence continues at coordinate 235,566 of NZ_MJGU01000023.1, forward strand.
GAGCCGCGTCGACGACGAGTTCGTCGTCGCCTGGCTGCGCAGCGGTGCCGGACGGCTCACCTCGGGCAGCGACACGCACGTCTTCGAGCCGGGGGTGCCGGTCGTCGTGCCCTTCGCCGAGGTCTACTCCCTGCACCACCGCGACATCGGCCTGAACCTCGTGCACCTCGACCGCGACTTCGTCCGGTCCGTCGCGGGCGACGACGACTTCGCGTTCGACACCCTGCAGCGCCCGACGGCGCAGGGGGCCGCCACCTGGCAGGCCGTCGTGCGGGCACACTCGTCGACCTGGCTCGACGTCGACCACCGCCTCGACGCGTCGGGCGAGCGCACCATCGCCGAGGCGTTCGTCACGGCGGCGCTGCAGGCGTTCCCGCAGCGCAGCCGGTGGCGCTCCTCCGTGGCCGGCACCGGTCCGGAGCACGGTCGGCTGCGTCGCGCCCTCGAGTACGTGCACGCCCACGCACGCGAGCCGATCGGCACGCCCGAGATCGCGGTCGCGGCGGGGCTCAGCCCGCGCGGCCTGCAGCAGTCGCTCCGGCGGCACCTGGACCAGACACCGGGCGAGCTGCTGCGCGGCGTGCGGCTCGACGGCGCCCGCGCCGACCTGCTCGACGGCGACCGCGAGGAGACCTCGGTGGCCGACATCGCGCGCTCGTGGGGCTTCGGGCACCTCGGGCGGTTCTCGTCGACCTACCGCGCACGATTCGGCGAGCTGCCGAGCGAGTCGCTCCGCGCGCGCTGACGATCCGGCCGAATCCGATCGCACGAATGGCGCCGAAGTCATCCGGATGTTCGGCTGTAACGTCGCTGCAACGAATCCGGCGCTGAATGGTGGGACGACCGCACCACCCACGAAGGAGTCAGCGATGCGCATCGGCGTCCCCACCGAGATCAAGAACAACGAGTACCGCGTCGCGGCGACCCCGGCGGGCGTCGCCGAGCTGGCGTTGCACGGGCACGAGGTCCTCGTGCAGTCGGGAGCGGGCACCGGCTCGGCGTTCACCGACGACGAGTACCGCGTGGCGGGAGCGTCGATCGTCGACACCGCCGCCGAGGTCTGGGCGCAGGCCGAGATGATCCTCAAGGTGAAGGAGCCGGTTGCTGCCGAGTACCCGCTCATCCGCCCGGGGCAGGTCCTGTTCACCTACCTGCACCTGGCCGCCGACCGTCCCCTCACCGACGCGCTCGTCGCGTCCGGCGCCACGGCGATCGCCTACGAGACCGTGCAGCTGCCCGACCGCTCGCTGCCGCTCCTCTCGCCGATGTCCGAGGTCGCCGGGCGGCTCTCGGCCCAGGTCGGCGCGTTCCACCTCATGCGCACGAACGGCGGCCGCGGGCTGCTGCTCGGTGGTGTCCCCGGCACGCCGAAGGGCCGCGTCGTCGTCATCGGCGGCGGCGTCGCGGGGGAGCACGCCGCGACCATGGCACTCGGCATGGGCGCGGACGTCACCGTGTTCGACATCAGCCTGCCGCGGCTCCGCGCCCTCGACGCCCGGTTCGACGGCCGCGTCACCACGCTCCGGTCATCGGCCCACGCGATCGCCGAGGCGCTGCGCGACGCCGACCTGGTGATCGGCTCCGTCCTCATCCCCGGGGCGTCGGCGCCGAAGCTCGTCACCGACGCGATGGTCGCGGACATGCGCCCGGGATCGGTCCTCGTCGACATCGCCATCGACCAGGGCGGCTGCTTCGAGGGCTCGCACCCGACCACCCACGACGACCCGACCTTCGCCGTGCACGACGCCGTGTACTACTGCGTGGCGAACATGCCCGGCGCCGTCCCGCGCACGAGCACGATCTCGCTGACGAACGCCACGTTGCCCTACGCCGTGGCGATCGCCGACCGGGGTTGGGAGCAGGCCACCGCGGCCGACCCGGCACTGGCCCTCGGCGTGAACGTGCACGCCGGCGAGGTCACGAACGCCGCGGTCGCCGCCGCCCACGGGCTGGTCGCAGCCGCGCGCTGACGTCGGGCCGGATCGCGAAAGCGACACATCCCCGCTGAACATCCGCGGTGAAGTGTCGCTCTCGCGGGGTGGACGAAGGCGGCGCGGCGAGACCTGTCGCTTGCGCGCCACAGACCCCAGCCCCGCCCATCAGCGCCACAGACCCCAGCCCCGCCCGTCAGTGTCACAGCCCCGGCCCCGCAAGCCCGCGACACCCCCCGGCCCCGTCAGCCCGCGACGGACTCCGCCCGGCCGAACCTCGAGGTCGTCGCCAGCCCCTCGCGCGCTCCGGACCACCCGGCGCGCGCCCGGACCGCCACGGTCACGACGACCACGGCCACCGCGGCGACCACGGCCGTCACGGCCGTCGGCACGGAGACGAGCGGCCCGTCGAACCGGGCGACCGCGACCCACGCCAGGCCCCACGCGAGCGAGGCCGCGGGGGCCAGCCGCCCCCGACCCCAGAGGGCGAGCAGGACCCCGACCAGACCGGCCACCGCGGCGATCGCGACGCCCCACACGTCCTGCCCGAGACCGAACCCGCGGAAGCCCGCGGCCGTCAGCACCGCGGCCGTGTTCGCCGCCGTCGCGACGCAGACCCACCCGAGGTAGAGCCCGAACGTGCCGTCGGTCAGCACCGCCTCGACGACGCCCGTCGAGCGGGTCCGGCGCAGGATCGAGAACGTCCACACCAGCACCGCGAGCAGCGCGACGATGATCGGTTCGCTCGCCCACAGCCAGCCGAACTGCACGGACAGGATCCAGGCGGCGTTGAGCAGCAGCGACAGGATCGCCGGCACCACCAGTCGCCCGTGCCGGTCGTCGTTCGCGGTGCGGAAGAGCTGCAGCACGGCGTAGCCGATGAGCCCCGCGTAGACGAGGCTCCAGATCGAGAACGCGGGGCCGTCGGGGGCGATCGCCGTCGAGGACGCAGACAGTGCGCCGCCGGCGGCGTCCTGGATGGGGGTGCCCCCGGCAGCGCCAGAGCCGACGTACGCGCCGATGACGGCGACGACCGCGCTCACGGCGACCGCGACGCGCTTCCAGATCCTCTTCATGACAGTCCCTTTCGTCAGCATGCTGATCATCTGCACCGTAGGCGGCTGAGGAGGGCGGCCGTGCAGCGCACGCACAGGCACGACGCACGCCGACTGGCGGGGGCGGCACGGGCCTCCCGGCCGGCCCCCGGCCACCGGCGTGCCGCGACCCTGCGTACGGTGGTCCCGTGAGCCTCGAGCTGAACACCGTCTACATCGACCGCATCGCCCCGATCGCGAGTCCCTCGCTCGACGACACCTTCCGGATGATGGCCGAGCAGGGCGCGAGCTCCTGCATCGTCCTGCACCAGCCCGACGCCCAGGAGCTCGGCGACGTCGCGGTCGCACTCGACCTGCACGAGCTCGCGGTCGAGGACTCCGCCGAGGGGCACCAGCGACCGAAGCTCGAGCGCTACGGCTCGACGCTGTTCGCCGTGCTGAAGCCGGCGCTCTACAACGACCAGCAGGAGGAAGTGGCGTTCGGCGAGGTGCACGCGTTCGTCGGCGAGGACTTCTTCCTCGCGGTCGTGCAGGCCGACCCGCGGGGCCGGCAGACCGTGCCGCGGGCCCTGCAGCGGATGAGCGGCAAGCCCGGGCTGGTGACGGTGGGGCCGCAGGCGCAGCTCTGGGCGTTGATGGACTCCATCGTCGACGGCTACCTGCCGGTGATCGACGGGCTCGAGGAGGACATCAACCAGATCGAGGACCAGCTGTTCAGCGGCGAGGCCGGGGTGTCCCGTCGCGTGTACGAGCTGTTCGGTGAGGTCGTCGACTTCCAGCGGGCAGCGCGCCCGCTCATCCACATCATCGAGAGCCTGCACCGGGGCGCCGAGAAGTACCACCTGCCGATCGAGATGCAGCGGCGCTTCCGTGACGTGCTCGACCACGCCATCCGGATCGTGGAGCGCCTCGACACGTTCCGGCAGCTGCTGCAGAACGCGCTGACGGTCGACTCGACGCTGGCCGCGCAGAAGCAGAACGACGACACGAAGCGGATCTCCGGCTGGGCGGCGATCCTGTTCGCCCCGACGCTCATCGCCGCGATCTACGGCATGAACTTCACGCACATGCCCGAGCTCGGATGGACGTGGGGGTACCCGCTGGCGATCGTCGCGATGGTGCTCTTCGCCGCGGCGCTCTGGGTGGTGTTCAAGGTCAAGCGCTGGTTCTGAGCCGCGCGTCGGGTTGCGACGCGCGGCTCCGACCCGGAAGGCTCGGACGTGCAACGACGCCGACTGGAGCCCGCATGCCGCACGACATCGTCCACCTGACCGCCGGGGGCGTCTCCCTCGTGCTCGACTGCCGCGACCGGGCGCTCCCCGCCGTCGTGCACTGGGGAGCGGCGCTCGGCCCCCTCGACGCGGCGGCGCTCACCGCCCTGGCGGACGCCGACGTCGCGCCGGTCTCCCCGAACGAGATGGACGAACCCGTGCGGGTCGCCGTGCTCCCGGAGCCGCACCGCGGGTGGAGCGGTCGCCCCGGGCTCGCCGGCCACCGCGACGGCCACGACTGGGCGCCGGCGTTCACGATGCGCTCGCTCGACGTCACCGACACGTCGGTGACCGCGGACGCCGTCGACGACACCGCCGGACTCGCGGTGCGCCTGACGGTCGAGGTCCTCGGCTCCGGCCTGGTGCGCGCCCGCGCCGCCGTCACGAACACCGCCGACGGTGTCTACACGGTCGACGACCTGACCGTCGCGCTGCCGATCCCGTCCCGCGCGCGCGAGGTCCTGGACTTCGCCGGGCGCTGGGGCAAGGAACGCACCCCGCAGCGCCGCGCGCTCGTCGTCGGCACGCACCAGCGCGAGGGCCGGAAGGGCCGCACCGGCGCCGATGCCGCCACCGTGCTCAGCGTCGGCGAGCCCGGCTTCGGCTTCGCGCGCGGCGAGGTCTGGGGCGTGCACACGGGCTGGAGCGGCAACCACCGGCACCACGCGGAACGCCTGGCGACCGGCCGCCAGGTCATCGGCGGCGGTGAGCTCCTGCTGCCGGGCGAGGTCCGGCTCGACACCGGTGCGACGTACGAGGGGCCGTGGGTGTACTTCGCCCACGGCGACGGCCTCGACGAGCAGGCGCGGCGGTTCCACCGGTGGCTCCGGAGCCGTCCCGGTCACCCGCACACCCCGCGGCCGGTGACCATCAACGTCTGGGAGGCCGTGTACTTCGACCACGACCTCACCCGCCTGACCGACCTCGCCGAGCGGGCCGCCGCCCTCGGCGTCGAGCGGTACGTGCTCGACGACGGCTGGTTCCGCGGCCGACGCGACGACCGCGCCGGCCTCGGCGACTGGTTCGTCGACGAGGACGTCTGGCCCGACGGCCTCGGCCCGATCATCGACCGGGTCCGTACGCTCGGCATGGAGTTCGGGCTCTGGTTCGAGCCCGAGATGGTGAACGAGGACAGCGACCTCGCGCGGGCGCACCCGGAGTGGATCATGCAGGCGGACGGCCGGATGCCGGTGCGGTCCCGGAACCAGCAGGTCCTCGACCTCGCGATCCCGGCGGCCTTCGACCACGTGCTCGAGCGGATGACGGCGGTCATCGGCGAGTACGCGGTCGACTACGTCAAGTGGGACCACAACCGCGACCTCGTCGACGCCGGCTTCCCCGGTGGCGGGGCCGCCGTGCACGAGCAGACCCTGGCGACCTACCGGCTCTTGGCGACGCTCAAGGAACGCTTCCCCGCGCTCGAGATCGAGTCGTGCTCGTCCGGCGGCGCCCGCGTCGACCTCGGGGTCCTCGAGCACACCGACCGGGTGTGGGTGTCGGACGACATCGACCCGCTCGAACGGCAGCACATGCACCGGTGGACGCAGCAGCTCCTGCCGCCGGAACTGCTCGGCGCGCACGTCGCGAGCGGGACGAACCACACGACCGGTCGCTCCCACGACCTCGCCTTCCGCGCCGGGACGGCCCTCGTCGGGCACCTCGGCATCGAGTGGGACCTCGCCCGGGCCACCCCGGCGGAGTCGACCGCGCTCGCCGAGTGGATCGCCCTGTACCGGGAGCTCCGCGGTCTGCTGCACGGTGGTGACCTGGTGCGCTCGGACGAGACCGACGACTCCCGGCTCGTCTACGGCACGGTCGCCGCCGACCGTCGGAGCGCGGTGTTCTTCCTGGCGAGCATCGGCCGGTCTGACGTCTCCGGAACCGGCCGGGTCACCTTCCGCGACCTCGACCCGGGCACCTCCTACCGCGTCGACCCGATCGTCATCGGGGACGGGCACGGCCTGGTCCGGCCCGACTGGTGGTCCGGCCCGCGGGTGTTCGACGGACGCGTGCTCGGGAGCGTCGGCCTGCAGCCGCCGCTCATGCCGGCCGACTGCGTGGTGCCGTTCCGGGTCACGGCCGTCTGAAGGCGGGCGGACGGCGCCCGGACGGGAGGCCCGGGTCGGCCCCGCCGGTCGGCACGCCTCCACGAGGTGGCCGCGTCGGCCGCGTGGTCGGCTCGGCCGCGTGCTCGGGTCGGCGGCGGGGATCGCTAGGCTCGTCGTCATGCCGCACTCCGGTCTCGCGACCCCTGTCTGGGCGATCAAGCTCGCGGTCATCACCGCCCTGGTCGGTGTCTCGGGCGGCATCGCCGGGATCGCGGTCTGGCTCGCCCTGCAGCTCATCCAGTTCGTGGCGTTCGGCTCCGGCTTCGGCGGGCACCTCGAGGCCGCCGACGCCCCCTCCGGCCTGAACCGGTTCCTGGCGCTCACCGCCGCGGGCGTGCTGACCGGCGTCGCCTGGTGGGCGCTCCGCCGCTGGGGCCGCACGATCGTGCCGGTCACCGCAGCCGTCGACGGCGGGCGGATGCCGGCCCTGGCGACCCTGGCGAACGCGGGCGTCCAGATCCTGGCCGTCGGGCTCGGCGCGTCGATCGGCAAGGAGGTCGCGCCGCGCGAGGTCGGGGCGTGGCTCGCGCAGGTCGTCACCCGCCGCGCGGGACTGACCCCGCGGGAGACGAGGATCCTCGTCGCCTGCGGCGCGGCCGCCGGTCTCGCCGCCGTCTACGACGTCCCCCTCGGCGGCGCGCTCTTCGCGGTCGAGGTGCTGCTCGGCGAGATCAGCCTGGCGACCGCCCTGCCCGCCTTCGCGACGAGTGCGATCGCGGCGATCACCGCCCGTCTGGTGATCCCGGACGAGGTGCTCTACGACGTGCCCGCGATGCACCTGTCGCCGTCGCTGCTCGTGTGGGCCGTCGTGGTGGGACCGGTGCTCGGGTTCGCGGGCGTCGGCTTCGTGAAGCTCACCAACCGGCTGCAGGGCATCGCGCCGAAGGGCTGGCGCCTGCTCGTCGTGCTCCCCGTGGTGTTCGCGATGATCGGGCTCGTCGCGGTCCCGTTCCCCGAGATCCTCGGCAACGGTCGAGCGCTCGGACTCGTCGCCATGAACACGTCCCTCGACGACCAGCTGCTCGCCGGGATCTCGCCGATCCTGCTGCTCCTGCTGCTCGGGGTCCTGCGGACGGTGACGACCGCGGCCACCATCGGCGCGGGAGCGGTCGGCGGCACCCTGACGCCCTCGATCGCCGTCGGGTCCGCGATCGGCGGCGGACTGGGCGGGGCGTGGCTGCTGCTCTGGCCGGCCGACGGCCCGGGGCTCGCCGCGTTCGCGTTCGTCGGCGCCGCGGCGTTCCTCGCCACCACGATGCGGGCGCCCTTCACCGCCCTCGTGCTGGTCGTCGAGTTCACCCAGCAGGGCGTTGACGTCCTGGTGCCGGCACTGCTCGCGGTGTCCGGCGCGGTCGCCGTCGCACACGTGCTGGCCCGCCGGCGCAGCGCCCAGATGGTGTGAAGACGCCGAACGTGCCGGAACACGGTGCCGTACCCCGGCCTAGCATCGGCGGCACGACGGAGCGACGGGCTCCGCACCGAAGCGAGGAGCAACCGATGGCGGGGTTCGACGACATCACCAAGAAGGCCCAGGAGTTCCTGAAGGACGGCAAGGTCCAGGACGCCCTGAAGAGCGAGAAGGCCGAGGACGTCAGCGACAAGATCCTCGGCGGGGTCGCCGACGCCGTCAAGAAGGCCACGGGCGGCAAGTACGACGACAAGATCGACGGCGCCCGTGACGCCGCCGACGAGAAGATCGGCAACGAGTAACCGACGCCCGACCCGACGGCCCCGGACCACGACGGTCCGGGGCCGTCGTGCTGCCGACTGGACGTGGTCGGGAACAACGGCCACCATGGACGGGTTGCTCCGGACAGCAGCACCAGGAGGACGAGACGTGACAGTCGTGGCGCCGAACCAGCCGCTCACCGAGGCCGAGGTCGAGACGATCAAGCAGGACTTCCCGATCCTCGCGCAGGACGTGAACGGGCACCCCTTGGCGTACCTGGACTCCGGTGCGACGGCCGAGCGCCCGCACCAGGTCCTCGACGCGGAGCGCCGGTTCCTCGAACACGACAACGCCGCCGTCCACCGCGGCGCGCACACGCTCGCGGCGCTCAGCACCGACGCCTACGAGGAAGCCCGCGCCACCGTCGCCGGGTTCATCGGCGCCGCCGGTCCGAACGAGGTGGTCTGGACCGCGAACGCCACGGACGCCCTCAACCTCGTCGCCCACGGCCTGGCCGCCGCCAGCCTCGGGCGCGGCGGCGTCGACGCGGCACGCTTCCGTCTCGGCGTCGGCGACGAGGTCCTCGTGACCGAGGCCGAGCACCACGCCAACCTCGTGCCCTGGCAGGAGCTCGCCGCCCTGACCGGTGCGACGCTCCGCTGGATCCCGGTCGCCGACGACGGCACCTGGACCGCCGAGGACGCTGCCGCACTGATCACCGACCGCACGAGGGTCGTCGCGTTCGCCCACGTCTCGAACGTCACCGGGATGGTCGCCCCCGTCGAGCAGGTCGTCGGACTCGCGCACGCCCGCGGCGCCCTCGTCGTGCTCGACGCGTGCCAGTCCGCGCCGCACCGGCCCCTCGACGTGCAGCAGCTCGGCGTCGACTTCGCCGCGTTCTCCGGGCACAAGATGCTCGGCCCGAACGGCATCGGCGTGCTCTGGGGGCGCAGCGAACTGCTCAACGCGCTGCCGCCGTTCCGCACCGGCGGCTCGATGATCACCACCGTGACGATGGAGCACACGGAGTTCATGCCGGCTCCCGAGCGCTTCGAGGCCGGCACGCAGCCGGTGTCCCAGGCCGTCGCGCTCGCCGAGGCCGTCCGCTACCTGCAGGGCATCGGCATGGAGCGGGTACGCGCCCACGAGGAGCACCTCGCCCGCCGGATGCTCGACGGCCTCGCCGGAGTCCCCGGCGTCCACGTCGTCGGGCCGCCCGCAGGCGTCCCCCGCTCCGGGCTCGTGTCGTTCGACGTCGACGGGGTGCACGCCCACGACGTGTCGCAGTACCTCGACGCCCAGGGCATCGCCGTCCGCTCCGGGCACCACTGCGCGCAGCCCCTGCACCGTCGCCTCGGCCTGACGGCGACGAGCCGCGCGAGCACCTACGTGTACACGACCGAGCACGACGTCGACCGGTTCCTCGCCGCCGTCGGCGAGGTCCGCGACTACTTCGGAGCGACCGCGTGAGCACCCTCGACTCCCTGTACCAGCAGGTCATCCTCGACCACGCGAAGGCCCGGCACGGCGACGGCGAACTCGCCGACGCGGACGCCTCGCACTTCGAGCGGAACCCGACGTGCGGCGACGAGATCACGGTCAGCCTGCGGCTCGAACCCGGCACGGACCGCATCGCCGGGCTCGCCTGGCAGGGCGACGGCTGCTCGATCTCGATGGCCTCGGCATCGGTCCTGACGGACATGGCCGTGGGCCGGACCGTGCCCGAGTTCCTCGCACTGACCGAGGAGTTCCGCACGATGATGCGCTCCCGCGGCGTCGGAGAGCCCGACGAGGACGTCCTCGAGGACCTCGTCGCCTTCCACGGCGTCTCGAAGTTCGTCATGCGCGTCAAGTGCGGCATGCTCGCGTGGGTCGCTGCGGAGGCGGCCGCGCGCGAGGCGACCGCGTCCCGCTGACCCGGACGTGGCTCGCGGTCGTGACCACGTGTCGGACGAGAGGTCACGTGCGGGCACGACCCGTGCCTCCCGTCCGCAGCCGGGGGCCGACCGGTCCGCGGAACGTCCGGGTCGAGTGCCGGACCGGGGACCGCGGTGATCATCGAGACGGAGCACCCCGGCGCGGCCCGGGCCCGGTCGATCGTGCGGGCGTACCTGACCGAGGTCGCGTCGCGGTGGTACGGGCGGGAGGCGACGCCGGCCGAAGTGGAGCAGGCGCTGCTCGACGAGCCCTCCGACGACCTGCAGGGCGACACCGGGGTGTTCGTCGTCGCCGTCGACGGGGGAGCGGTGGTGGCCTGCGCCGGGGTGCGCTTCCTCGGCGACACCGGCGAGCTGACGAAGGTGTTCACCCTGCCGGAGCACCGCGGCCGCGGCGTCGGATCGGCGCTGCTGCGCCACGTCGAGGAGCTGTGCCGGGCGCGCGGGACCACGACGCTGCGCCTGGACACCCGGGCTGAGCTCGCCGAGGCCTGCGCGCTCTACGAACGACTCGGCTTCGAGCAGGTCGCGCCCTTCACCGAGGACCCGTACTCCGACCGCTGGTACGCCCGCGCGCTCTGACGCCGCCGCGCGCGTGCTGTCGTGCCGGGTGCCGGGTGCCGGGTGCCGGGTGCTGTTTCGCGCGTCGGGGGTCGTTCCGCGCATGGGGAGCTGTTCCGCGCGTAGGAGGGCTGGCGAACCGGCCTCCCACGCGCGGATCTGCTTCCCACGTCACGCGCCATGGGAAGGAACGTCGGGCTCGTACGCTTGCCCCGTGACCGATCGCGTGCGTGCCGCCGTCCCCGAGGACCTCGAGGGCCTCGCCGCGATCGAGGACGAGGCGGACAGCGCGCTCGTCGACCTGCTGCACCCCGAGCGCTGGGACCCGGCGCCCTCCGGCGTCGAGCGTGCCGCGCAGCCGGGGTTCGTCCTCGTCGCCGAGGTCGACGGACGAGTCGTCGGCTTCGCCCACGTGCTCACGACGGCCGGGTGGGCACACCTGGAACAGCTCTCGGTGCTCCCCGCGCACGGTCGGCGCGGGCACGGCCGGGCGCTCGTCGAGGCGGCGAAGGAGCGTGCCCGCGCGGAGGGGTACCGGACGATGACCCTGCGGACCTTCGCCGACGTCCCGTGGAACGCGCCGTTCTACGCGTCCGCCGGGTTCGTCGAACAGGAGCCGTCGACGGACGCCGACCGGGCGCTCGTGGACGTCGAGGCCCGCCTCGGTCTCGACCGGCTGGGACGCCGGGTGCAGATGGGGGTCGAGCTGCTCAGCTGATCGCGCCGATCTCACGGAGCGCGTCGCCGACCGTGACGTGCTCGTCGTGTTCCTGCGCTCGCAACCACCGGGCCTTCGCGCGTGCCACGGTGGCGTCGTCGAACCCGAGCAGCTCGTACAGGCCGTCGAGCTCACGGTGCACGAGGTACGCGAGCCGGAGCGGGTACTTCCGCTCCGGGCTCGCGTAGCCCTGTTCCGCGAGCTGCGAGAGGACGTCGGGATCGGTCTCCCGCGCCTCCATGAGCAGGACGACGCTGCGCGACCGGGTCAAGCCTGACAGGAACGCGGACCGGACCTGCGGGTCCGGGTCGGTCGCGAGCACGATCTCGACGGCGAGCGGGAGGTCCTCTTCTCCGGCGAGCCCCCAGCGTTGGCTGGTGTCCCCGCTGATCGCGGTGAGCACGTCGGGGTGCACGCCGAGGCCGCGCTCGCCGCGTGCCGGAGCCGGGGCCGCTGGCGCCGTGCGCCGAGCCGCACCGTCCGAACGCGCCGAGGGGAAGCCGACGCCCGCGTACACGGTGTGCGCGATCGGCAGGAACCGCAACGCCTCGTGCAGCGCGGTCGCCGCGTCCTGCACCGCCGGAGCGGTCACGTCCCCGTGAGCGGCGTCGAGTGCGGCCGCGTAGGCGGACATCGCCGCGTGCTGCTGCTCGACCGCCCCCGCGAACATCTCCTTGCCGCGGACGGTGTCGCCGACGAGCCGCGGGTCGAGGTGCACCGACATCGCGCTCGGGTCCGGCAGGTCGCCACGAGCCGTGGCGCCGCCCGACATCGTCACGGTGAAGGTGTCGTCGTCATCGGTCACCTCGTCGACGGTACCGGGTCAGGGGAGCGTGACGACGAGCTTCCGAGCGGAGACACCGGCGCGGAGCTCGGCGAGGGCGTCCGGGATCGCCGACAGCCCCGTCCCCACGACCGAGGCGGTCGGGGTCGCCTGGTAGCCGCCGCTCCGCAGGGCCTCGGGCAGGAAGTCGCGGTAGATCGCGGGGCCGACCTCGGACTCGGTCGGGCGGCCGCCCCAGATCGCGGTGACGTGCACCCCGTGCCGTCGGGCGAGCCGTGCACGGATCGTCGTCGCCGGCGTCGGGTACGCCGAGGCGAGTCGGCCGGAGCCGGTAGCGGCCCGGACGATCGGGAGCGTGCGGGTCAGCGATCCCTGGCCGAAGGCGAGGGTGCCGGCGAGCTGCCGGTCGGCGAGGGCCTCGACGATGCGGCGGGCGGCGCCGTCGTCGCGGTAGTCGAACACGGCCTCGGCGCCGAGCGACCGGACGAACGCGTGGTTCCGCGGCGAGGCGGTGCCGATCACCGCGTTCCCGGCGGCCCGGGCGAGCTGGACGGCGTTGGCGCCGACGCTCGTCGACGCTCCCCAGACCAGGACGACCTGGCCGCGGTCGACCGGATCGGCCGTCGGGAGCGGCAGGCCGAGCTGGTCCGGCTCGAACAGCCCCGCGGCTGCGGTGGACACCGCGAGCGGGAGGACCGCCGCCTGCTCGGTCGCGAGGTCCTGCGGCACCGGGGTCGTCAGTCGTTCGAGCAGCAGGACCTGGTGCTGGAACGCGCCTTCGGCGGCGCTGTTCCGGTGCTGCTCCTGCCCGGCCGCGTACCCGAGGACCCGGTCGCCCACCTGGAAGCGCTCGACGCCCGGCCCCACGGCGAGGACCGTGCCCGCGACGTCCGACCCGATCACCGTCCGGTACCGCAGCTTCGGGTACACCACGTGGCGGAGGAGCCCGCTGACGGCGTCGACCGGGTTGACGGCGACCGCCTCGGCGCGGACGACGAGTTCGCCGGGGCCGGGCTGGGGGACCGGTGCGGGTCCGACGGTGAACCGACCGCTCGACGAGGTCCAGAGTGCTGCGTTGCCCGATGGTGCCATGGTGTCCGGTTCCCTTGCTCGCTGCGAGTGATGACACGACGTGTCATCGCCCATTCAACCACGACACGACGTGTCATCACTACTGTGGACCCATGCGTTGGACTCCGGATGCCCGCGGGCGCCTCGAGCGGGCGGCGTTCGAGCTCTTCACCGAGCAGGGCTACCAGGCCACGACGGTGCCGCAGATCACCGCGCGGGCCGGGCTGACCACACGCACCTTCTTCCGGTACTTCGCCGACAAGCGCGAGGTGGTCTTCGCCGGCGACGAGATCCCGGTGCTCGCCCGCGACGCCATCGAGGCGGCCCCGGCCGGGCTCGACCCGCTCGACATCGTCGTGCACGGCCTGCGCCGGGTCGCCGACGAGCGGTTCGAGGGTCGGCACGACGAGGTCGGTGCGGTGCGGCGGGTGGTGCTGTCCGAGCCGTCCCTGCGGGAACGTGACGCCCGGAAGCGCGCCGACCTGACGGACGCGGTGCGCGAGGGGTTCGTCGACCGGGGCGTCGACCCGACCGAGGCGGCCGTGATCGCCGAGACGGCGGTGATGCTGTTCCACCTGGCGCTCGAGTCCTGGCTCACGGGCCCGGGCGGGCGCCGCATGGCCGACGTCGTCGACGAGCAGCTCAGCGTGCTCCGGACGCTGCTCGACCGGCACCGCGCAGGGTCATGAAGACGTCGACGCCGTCGTCGCTGTCGGGCGCGAACCCGTGCCGCTCGTACAGGCGTCGGGCAGGGCTGCCGGTCAGCACGTTGAGCCGGGTCGGCCCGGCGTGCGGTTCGTCGAGGACCGCCCGGAGCACCGACGACCCGACCCCGCGGCCCTGGACGTCCGGCGCGAGGTAGAAGTGCTCGAGCCACCGCGTGTCGCCCTCCACCCGCACGGTGACCGATCCCACGTCGTGCCCGTCGACCACGACGATCCGGGTCAGCCGCGGCTCGAAGGCGTCGCGCAGGCGCTGCCGGACGCGCGTCTCGTCGAACACCCCGAGCCGGGTCAGGTCGTCGCGGAGCACCACGGCCCGGAGCTCGACGAGCCACTCGAGGTCGTCCGGGGTGCTCGCGCGCAGTACGACGTCCACCCGACCAGCCTACGGAGACGGGGGCCGCGTCGCCGACCTCGTACGCTTGCCCGATGGACCACGACGGCGTCACCGACCTGCTGCGGTCCCGTGTCGCGTCGGCGCAGCACCCGCTCGTGGTCGGTGTCTCCGGGTACTGCGGATCCGGCAAGTCCACGCTCGCCCGCCGGCTCGAGCAGGTGCTCCCCGGGGCGGTCCGGATCCGGGGCGACGACTTCCTCGACCCGGAGCGGTCCCACCGACGATCGACCGACTGGGACGGTGTCGACCGGCAGCGACTGGTGTCCTCGGTGCTCGCACCGCACCGAGCCGGACGGGCGAGCACGTTCCGGCGTTTCGACTGGTCGGTGCGCGCGCTCGCTCCGGCGGAGCCGCTGCCGCGGGCCGAGGTGCTCGTCGTCGACCTCATCGGGCTGTTCCACCCCGAGGTCCTCCCGCACCTGGACGTGACGGTCTGGTGCGACGTCGACCTCGACACCGCGGTCCGCCGGGGTCTCGCCCGCGACCGGGCACTCGGCCGCCGGCACGAGGCCCTGTGGCGGGACGTGTGGGTCCCGAACGAGCGCGACTTCGCGGAGCGGTACGCGCCCCGGGACCGCGCAGCCGTGCGCTACGAGGGCTGATCCGGCTCGGCCGCGCTCGGTGCGCTGCCGCCGCGCAGCGACCCGACCATCGCCCGCAGCACCCGGCGGGCGTCGGCGCGCTGGTCCTCGGTGAGGCCCCGGAGCATCCGCTGCTCGACCTCGCGGACGGCTGCGCTCGCCTGCGCCAGGCTGCGCCGCCCGCTCGCCGTCAGCTGGGTGGGCAGCGCCTTGCCGACCGACGGCTCGGACGCCCGCGTGACGGAGCCGTCGCGTTCGAGGGCCTGCAGCAGCACGTTCATGGACTGCCGGGTGACGAAGGTGCCGCGCGCCAGCTCGGAGTTCGACAGCCCGGGCCGTTGCGCGAGCAGCTCGAGGCACGAGTAGTGCGTGATCGTCATGCCGAGCGGCCGCAGCACGGCCTCCATCGACGCGCGGAGGGCGCTCGCGGCCTCCTTGAGGAGGTACCCGATCGAGGTCTCGAGGTCGATGCCGTCGGCGTCTTGACTCATGTCAGTAGTCTGACATACTCTTCTGTGTGTCAGAAGACTGACATCAACAAAGGAGCACCCCATGCCCGTCACCGGCCCCGACTTCATCTCGCTGCAGACCCGCGACCTCGCCGCGTCGCAGGCGTTCTACGAGCAGTACCTCGGCCTCGTCCGCTCGCAGGCCGGCCCGCCGCACGCCGTCGTCTTCGAGACGACGCCGATCGCGTTCGCCCTGCGTGACCTCGTGCCCGGCACCGACCTCGACGCCGTCCCCCAGCCGGGCGTCGGCGCGGCGATCTGGTTGCACGCGACCGACGTGCAGGCGATCCACGACACCCTCGTCGCCGACGGTCACCGCATCGTCTCCGCGCCGATCGACGGTCCCTTCGGCCGGACCTTCACGTTCGCCGACCCCGACGGCTACCACGTCACGCTGCACGACCGCGCCTGAGCCGCGGGGCCGATCTCCCGTCCCATGATCGGAGTGCCTTCGCGCCGTGCGATCGCGCGGTTCCGGAACACTCCGCTCGTGCGCCGCGCACACCCGGGCCGGCGGCCACGCGCAGGCACCCGCGCGGCGGCCCGGCGGAGGCGCCCGCCGCGCTCGCCGCGCCCACAGCGCCCGCCCGGCCGGGTCGGCAGAGGTGGCACCCGACGGGTGCCGCCCGGACGGCGGGCGCGAGCGGGTACCGGACGGGAGGCCCGTGGCGGACCCGCACCGTGCCTCCCGTCCGTCCGTCGGTCGCCGTGCACCCGTGCACCCGCCATCGTCACGCTTCGTCACGATCCGTGACGGTCGCAGGTGGCGGACGTAGCGTCTCGACCCGTGAGCAGCAGCAGCGAACACCGGCAGATCCGCTTCAACGCGTTCGACATGAACTGCGTCGCGCACCAGTCCTCCGGACTGTGGCGGCACCCGCGCGACCGGTCGCGGGACTACCGCGACCTGAGCTACTGGACGGACCTGGCGAAGACGCTCGAGCGCGGCGCGTTCGACGGCATCTTCATCGCCGACGTGCTCGGGACGTACGACGTGTACGGCGGGTCGAACGAGGCCGCGCTCCGCACCGGGTCGCAGGTGCCGGTGAACGACCCGGTCCTGCTCGTGTCGGCGATGGCGTCGGTGACCGAGCACCTGGGCTTCGGGATCACGGCCGGCACCGCCTACGAGCACCCGTACCCGTTCGCCCGACGCATGTCGACGCTCGACCACCTGACGAAGGGCCGCGTCGGCTGGAACGTCGTCACCGGGTACCTGCCGAGCGCGGCGCGGAACATGGGGCAGGCCGACCAGCTGTCGCACGACGACCGCTACGACGTCGCCGACGAGTACCTCGAGGTCCTCTACAAGCTGTGGGAGGGTTCGTGGGAGGACGACGCCGTCGTCGCGGACCGCGAGTCCGGCGTCTTCACCGACCCCGCGAAGGTGCACCCGATCGAGCACCACGGCGCGCACTTCGACGTCCCCGGGATCCACCTGTCCGAGCCGTCGGTGCAGCGCACGCCCGTCATCTACCAGGCGGGCGCGTCGCCGCGCGGCATCCGCTTCGCCGCGGAGAACGCGGAGGCGGTCTTCGTGGGCGCACCGACCGTCGAGCAGCTCGCGTCGACCGTCACGAAGGTCCGTGACGCCCTGGAGGCAGCTGGTCGCGACCGGTACGCCGCCCGCGTCTACACGCTGCTCACCGTGATCACGGACGCCACCGACGAGCTCGCCCAGGCGAAGTACGAGGACTACCTGTCGTACGCCTCGGAGCTCGGCGCCCTGGTGCTCAACTCGGGGTGGATGGGCGTCGACCTGTCGCAGTGGGACCTCGACGAGCCCCTCGGGGACGTCGAGTCGAACGCGATCCAGTCGGCCGCGGCGAACATCGCGGCGGCCACCGGCGAGGACGGGTCCTCGTGGACGATCCGCGACCTCGCCCGGCACACCGCGATCGGCGGGCTCGGACCGGTGGCGGTCGGCGGGGGAGCGACCATCGCCGACCGGCTGCAGGAGATCCAGGAGCTGACCGACGTCGACGGGTTCAACCTCGCCTACGCGGTGACGCCCGGGACGTGGGAGGACGTCATCGAGTTCGTCATCCCGGAGCTCCGGGCCCGCGGGGCCTACCCGGAGGAGTACGAGCAGGGGTCGCTCCGGCAGAAGCTGCACGGCCGCGGGGACCGGCTGCCCGACGAGCACCGTGGGGCGTCGTTCAGGATCGGCAGCCGCACCGCCGTAGGCTGACCGGGTGATCGAGTCGTCCGTGGTCGTGCGTCCTGCGACCGGGGACGAGACCGACACCTGCATCGACCTCTGGGCGGCAGCAGTCGCCGAGCGTGACGGCGTCGCCGAGGACCCGGCCGTCCGGGAGCGCGCACGGCAGAAGTTCGCCGCGGAGCACGTCGCCTGGCTCGTGGTCCCCGGCGCTGACGGCGCGATCGACGGCTTCGTCCTGGTCACGGCGCCGGGGACCGGTCGGTCGACGGACCCGTCGGACGCCGCCTACCTGTCGTTGCTCGCGGTGCGCCCGGGCGTGCAGGCCCGCGGGGTCGGGCGCTCCCTGCTCGCCGAGGCCGTGCACGACGCCCGCGCCGCGGGGCACCCGCGCGTGGTGCTGCACGTGCTCGGTGACAACGACCGCGCGGTGCGGCTGTACGAGGCGGGCGGCTTCGCACCGACCGGCGACGAGTTCGCCCACGCCCTGACCGGCGGGACGACGCGGGTCTACGCGACCGGCGTCCACGTCGGGTAGGTCGCCGACCGGCCGTCGCCGGACGAGCGCCGGGTGACCCGCCGCCCGACCCACGGCAGGACGTACTCGCGGTAGTAGCGGGCCTCGGCCCGGAAGCCGGTGCGGCCGGCGTGCACGGACGCGGGGTCGGCCGCCGCGGGGCCGTCCAGGACGGCGTGCAGCGCCAGGTCGGCGACGCGCTGGTGCCCGGTCGCGTTCATGTGCAGGCGGTCCTCGGACCAGAACTCCGCGCGGCGCAGGTGGGGGTCGCGGGAGACGTCGACGAACGGCAGGCCGCGACGGCGGGCCAGCTCGCCGAGCGCTCCGGCCCAGGCGTCACCGCGACGGTTGATGAGCGTTCCGAGGGGCAGCCGCGCGCTCGGGTCGGCCGGGCTGAGCAGTGCCATCCGCGCGCCGCGCGCCTCGACCCGGTCGACGCCGGACTCGACCCGGCCGATCAGGGCGTCGACGTCGAAGCGGGGGCGGAGCAGGTCGTTCCCGCCGGCGCAGAACGTGATGAGCGTCGGCGCCGGGTCGAGGTCGAGCGCTGCGTCGAGCTGCCCGTCGAGGACCCCGGCGAGCAGCCGTCCGCGCACCGCGAGGTTGGCGTAGGAGACGTCGGCGTCCGACGCAGCCGCCATCGCGCTCGCGAGTCGGCCGGTCCAGCCGGGGAGCGGAGCGGGACCGGCGTCGCCGATGCCCTCCGAGAAGCTGTCGCCGATCGCGACGTAGCGGATGGTCTCGTGCATGTGCTCATCATCGTGCACATGGCTGTGCAGGTTCCAGGTGCTGTGCGGTACGTCCACGAGCAGCGCTCGGCGTCGCTCAGCCGAGTCGCTCGGAGCGGTCGTTCGGGCCGCGCGCTTCGTGAGCAGGAACGGTCGGGTCGCCACCCGGCACTCGACCCTTCCTGCTCACGAAGGGTACGGGCGGCTCCGGGCAGGTGTGGACGCCGGGTCAGCGCGCGGCGTCGAGCTCGGCCGCGAGCGACGCGTTGCGGTCGGCGATGAGCCGCGGCATGTACCGGGCCAGCGCGAGCACCTCGGCCAGACGACCCAGCGGGCCGAGCGGTGCGCGGAACGTGATCGTGTCGACCATGCGCGTGCCGCCGGCCGACGGCTCGAAGCGGTGCTCGTGGTGGAACCGGGCGAACGGTCCACGCACCTGTTCGTCGACGAACCGGTGCGGTGCCTCCAGGGCGGTGATCCGACTCGTCATCCGCCAGACGACCCCGAAGTGGCGCGCCCGCCAGGTGACGGTCTCGCCCAGGCCGATCGTGCCGGACGTGGTGCCGGCGACGGCGCGTTCGCCGCTCGCGGCCATCGAGCGCTCGTGCGCGCCGATGTCGAGCGAGAGCGCGAAGGCGCGCTCGGGGGAGCAGGCGAGCTCGGTCTCGAGCCGGAAGGAAACGGTCACCGGACCGTCCGGTCCGTCGGCGTGTTCGCGGAGGCCACCCGACGATCGTAGCGACGGGCGGTAGCGTCGCAGGCATGACGTTCGACACGCTCCCGTTCCCGGTCATCGACGGCCACAACGACCTGCCCTGGGAGCGTCGCGAGACGCACGACTCCGGCGTGGAGGGCATCGACTCGGAGCAGGACAGCCTGCACACCGACCTGCCGAAGCTCCGGGCCGGCGGGGTCGTCGGCCAGTTCTGGTCGGTGTTCGTGCCCGCCGACGACGCCGACCCCGTCCGGACGACGCTGCAGCAGATCGACCTCGCGCACCGCATCGTCGAGCGGTACCCGGACACGCTCGCCCTGGCCCGCACCGCGGCCGAGGTCCGTGCCGCGATCGACTCCGGTCGCATCGCGTCGCTGCTCGGCGCCGAGGGCGGACACTCCATCGGCGACGACCTGGCGGTGCTGCGGGCCTTCGCACGCCTCGGCGTCCGGTACATGACGCTGACGCACAACGACGACACCCCCTGGGCGGACTCGGCGACCGGCGCGCGGGCGCACGGCGGTCTCACGGACCGGGGCCGGCAGGTCGTGGCCGAGATGGAGCGCCTCGGCATGCTCGTCGACCTGTCGCACACCGCCCCGTCGACGATGCGGGACACCCTCGACGTCGCGACCCAGCCCGTCGTCTTCAGCCACTCGTCCACGGTCCACGTGGACGACCACCCCCGCAACGTCCCCGACGACGTGCTCGCCCGCCTGGCGGACAACGGCGGCGTGGTCATGATCACCTTCGTGCCGAAGTTCGTGCCGCGGGCCTGGGCGGACTGGGAGGAAGCCGGTCAGGTCGGCGAGCCGCCCCTGGTCACCGTGTCCGACGTCGCCGACCACGTCGAGCACGCCCGCGACGTCGCCGGGGTCCGGCACGTCGGCCTCGGTGGTGACTACGACGGCACGCCGGTGCTCCCACCGGACCTGCGGGACGTGTCCCGCTACCCGGTGCTCGCGGCGGAACTGCAGCGGCGCGGCTGGGGCGAGCAGGACCTGCGGGCGCTCGCCGGGGGCAACGTGCTGCGTGTCCTCGAGGCGACGGACGAGCGGTTCGCACGGACGGCGTCCGTGCGCTGACGCGGAGGGGCGCGCGGACGCCGTCCGTGCGCTGCACACGCCACGCCACGCCTCGCCTCGTCGGCCCGGACGGCGACGGCCCGGAGGCGCGGGTCGTGCCCGGCGTGCGGCTCCCGTCACGAACGGGTCGAGCAGGGCTGCGGTCGCTAGGATCGGGCGACACCGCGCCGCCGGGAAGACGGCGGCGCGACCTGAGCTGCAGAGGACGGACCAGATGAACGGCACCATCCACGACAACATCTCGCAGGCGTTCGGCAACACCCCGCTGGTCCGCCTCAACCGGCTGCCGAAGCCCGGCGGTGCCGAGGTCCTCGCGAAGCTCGAGTTCTACAACCCCGGCGCGAGCGTCAAGGACCGCCTCGGCGTCGCGATCGTCGACGCCGCCGAGGCCGCTGGGGCGCTGCAGCCCGGCGGGACCATCGTCGAGGGGTCGTCCGGCAACACCGGCATCGCGCTCGCCCTGGTCGGCGCCGCCCGCGGCTACCGGGTCGTCATCACGATGCCGGAGACGATGAGCGTCGAGCGTCGTGCCGTCATGCGCGCCTACGGCGCCGAGATCGTGCTGACCCCCGGCCCCGAGGGCATGAAGGGCGCCGTCGCCCGGGCCGAGGCGATCGTCGCGGACACCCCCGGCGCGGTCCTCGCCCACCAGTTCGAGACCGCTGCGAACGCCGCGATCCACCGGAAGACCACCGCCGAGGAGATCCTGCGCGACACCGAGGAGCACGTCGACGTGTTCGTCGCGGGTGTCGGGACCGGCGGCACGATCACCGGTGTCGGCCAGGTCCTCAAGGAACGCGTTCCCGGCGTGCAGATCGTCGCCGTGGAGCCGAAGGACTCGCCCCTGCTCTCCGAGGGCAAGGCCGGCCCGCACAAGATCCAGGGCATCGGCGCCAACTTCGTGCCGGAGGTCCTCGACCGCAGCGTCATCGACGAGGTCTTCGACGTCGAGCTCGACGACGCCCTGCGGGTGGCACGGGCACTCGCGACGCAGGAGGGCATCTTGTCCGGCATCTCGTCCGGCGCGATCGTGCACGCCGCACTCGAGATCGCGGCTCGGCCCGAGAACGCCGGCAAGCGCATCGTCGCCATCGTCTGCGACACGGGCGAGCGCTACCTGTCGACGGTGCTCTTCGAGGGGCTCACTGCGTGAGTCGTCCTGGTCGACCAGGCGTGCTGCGGACCATCCGGGAGGACCTGGCCGCGGCACGCCGCGGTGACCCCGCCGCGCGGGGGGACCTGGAGAACGCGATCGTCTACTCCGGGCTGCACGCGATCTGGGTGTACCGGCTGACGCACCGGCTCTGGACGGCGCAGGGCCTGCCCGGCTCGCGGTTCGCCGCGCGGGTGCTCGGCCAGCTCGCCCGCTCGCTGACGGGCATCGAGATCCACCCCGGGGCCCGGATCGGGCGCCGCTTCTTCATCGACCACGGCATGGGTGTCGTGATCGGCGAGACCGCGGTGATCGGCGAGGACGTGCTCGTGTTCCACGGGGTCACGCTCGGGGGCCGGGGCGGGGACAGCCCGCGGGCCCGGCGGCACCCGGTGGTGGGGGACCGGGTGGTCCTCGGCGCGGGGTGCTCGCTGATCGGCGGCATCACGGTCGGGTCCGACTCAGTTGTCGGTGCCGGCACGGTCGTCACGAAGGACGTCCCCGCTGGCTCGGTCGTGACCGGTGTCGCGGGCACCGCTCGGCCGCGCTCCGGCCACGAGGGCGTGCCGACGCTCTAGGACGTCGGCACGCGCCGGCTCAGCTCTTCTCGCAGGCGATGCCGTCCTTGTCGCGGTCGAGCTTCGTGTTCGCGCGGTAGAGCGCGTCGTCCTTCTTCACGGTGCCCTTGAGCGCACGGTAGGTGGTCTTGCCGCCGGAGACGACCTTGTTCTTCGTGACGGACTTCTTCGCGATGCCACCGGAGTACACCTTGTGCACGGCGGTGCAGTTCGCGTAGCTCTTCGGCGCGGCCTGCGCGCTGGTGGCGCCCCCGACGACGACGGTGGTCGCGAGGACGGCGGTGGCGGCGGCGACGCCGAGGGTTCGGATGATGCGCACGGGTTCCCCCTGGAACGGTTCGTGGTCGTCGCGGGCGACGGCCGCGTCGGGTGCGCGGCGAGGCGATCCTACGACCTGACCGTCCCTCACGACCTACCCCCGAACGGGGATCGTGCGGGATCGGTGCGGCATCCTGGGGAGATGGACGGCGAGCAGCTGCACGAGGTCGCGATCCGCACGGCGGCCGGGTTGCCCGCGGTGCGCGAGACCGAGCCCTTCGGCGAGGGCGCCCTGGTGTTCAAGGTCGTCGACAAGATGTTCCTCATGGCCACCGCCCTGCGCGGGGTCCCGATCGTGAACCTCAAGTGCGCGCCGCCGCACGGTGCCGCACTGGTCCGCGACCACGACGAGATCTGGCCGGGGTGGCACATGAACAAGCGGCACTGGATCACGATCGCTCCGGGGGACGGCGTCGACGAGACCCTGGTCGAGGACCTCGTGGCGAACGCCTACGACCTCGTGGTGGCCGGCCTGCCGCGTGCGAAGCGTCCGCTCGACCCGGCCCGCCGCGACGGCAGCGCTCACTGAGCGGCGTCGGCCGGTGCGTCGCCGCGCACCCGACCGGCCCGGTTCACGGAGCGGTCGCCCCCGACCGCGCGCCGGACCGGGCGCCCGACCGGCCCAGCGCCTTCGAGACGTCCCGGACCACCTTCGGCGCGAGCCGCTCGCCCGACTCCAGCACAGCGCGGGCGCGCTCCGGCGTGAGCCCCGCGAAGATCTCGCCGATCGTCACGCCGTGCGCGGGCCGGTGGGTCACGACCACGGGGTCGCCCGCGGTGACGGTGCCGGAGCGCACGACCCGCAGGTAGGCACCCGGACGCCCCTCGTCCGTGAAGCGCCGGACCCACTTGTCCTCGCGCATCCGCCGCGCGAACGTGCCGCACGGGATCCGGGGGATCGTCACCTCGAGCTCGAGGGTCTCGCCGACACGCCAGCGTTCGCCGGTCACGGCTCCCGTCACGTCGACCCCGCTCGTGCGCAGGTTCTCGCCGAACAGCCCGGGCGCGACCTCGCGGTCGAGCGCATCGGCGAAGTACGCGGCGTCCTCGTCGGCGTAGGCGTAGACGGCCTGGTCCTCGCCGCCGTGGTGCTTCCGGTCCGCCTGGACGTCCGCGTACAGGCCGAGGGGCCGGACCCGCACGCCCCCGGTGACCGGGCGCTTGTCGATGGCGGTGACCCCGATCGTCCCCGAGTCCGGGAGCAGGCGGTCGACGCGGCAGACGGCGGTGACGAGCGACATGGTTCCACTCTCGCGCACCGACCGCTGCGACGGAAGCCGAGCGGGGTGTGACGAAACGGCTCGTCGGTGCGTCCCACCGGTGAGGATCCAGACCCGCTGGTCCGACACAGGAGTCACCATGCTCGAACCCGACACCGTCCGGACGACGTCGCACGGCCGTGCGGCGCCCGCGCACCTGCTGGCGCAGGCACGGGTGCACGCGCTCACGGTCCGGCCGGTCGGTCCGTTCCGGGTCGCGCACGCCGGTGCGTCCGGCCGACCGCGCTCGCACGGCCGTGCCCAGCTGAACCCCATCCACCACCAGTAGAAGGAAGTCGTGCACCACCAGCCCCTCGACGAGCTCGACGACGCGGTCCTCGCCGGCCGTTCGTCCGACGGCGACGTCCGGGCCTTCGAGGTCCTCATCCGTCGCTACACCCCACTGCTCCGCGCCTACGCCCGTCGCACCCTCGGCTCGACGGACGAACTCGACGACGTCGTGCAGGAGACCTTCATCACCGCGTGGGACCGCCTGGACGGGCTGGTCGAGCAGGCCCGCGTGAAGTCGTGGCTCATGCGGATCCTGAGCCGGAAGTGCCTCGACCGCATCCGTGCCCGACGCGACCACGACGACGTCACCGAACTCGAGGTGGCAGCACCCTCCGACGACGCCCCGGAACGCGTCGCCGAGGCCCGGTCCCGAGAAGAAGCGGTGGAGCGCGCGCTCGCCGAGCTCCCCGACGCACAACGACGGTGCTGGATCATGAAGGAGGTGCTCGAGTACCGGTACGAGGAGATCGCCGCCGAACTCGACCTGCCGCCCTCGACGGTCCGCGGGCTCCTGTCCCGAGCGAGGAAGAACATGATCCGACTCATGGAGGCCTGGCGATGACCGCCCCCGACGGAACCCGGCTCGACGCGCTCGAGCCCGACGACCTCGACGGTCACACGATCGACGAGCTCGCCGACTACCTGGACGCCGGCATGCGCCCGGCCGACCCGAGCATCGACGACTCCGCGGCCTGTCAGAACGCCCTCGCGGCGATCCTGCGGGTCCGGCAGGCGTCGCACGGTTCGCTCGAGGCCGCGGCACTCGTCGAGGCCCCGGCCGACGAGTCGTGGATCGGCAACGTGCTCGCGAACATCTCGATCGAGAGCCGCTCCGGCCGCGACGTGCCGCTCCGCCCCCGGTCGGCGTCCGAGCAGCCGGTGATGACCGAGGGCGCGATCCGGTCGCTCATCCGTCGCACCGGCGACGGCGTCCCCGGTGTGCTCATCGCCCGCTGCCACCTGGACGGCGACGTGACGGTGCTCGGGTCGCCGGTGCGGGTCGTCGTCGAACTCGCGATCGTGCCCGGCGCGGCGATCCCGTCGACCGCCGACCTCGTCCGCGGCGCGGTCGCCCGGGCCGTGTCCGAGCAGACCGACCTGGTCGTCGAGGGCGTCGACGTCGTGGTCCGCGACCTGCTGCCGGAGACGCCCACCGCGGCCGAGCCGGAAACGCCCACCGCGGCCGGGCCGGAGACCGCCGCCGCGGCCGGCACCACCGACGACACCGACACCACCGACACGGAGGGGACCCGATGAGCACCACCGACGACGTCCTCGCCGCCCTCGAACGCGCGATCACCGGTGTCCCCGGCGTCGCCGAGCTCTACCGCGCCCGACCCACGGTCGCGAGCGCCGTCCAGGCCGTCCGCGGGCTGTCGACGAGCAGTGCGCCCGCCCGCGTCGTCGTCGACGGCGACGTCCTCCGGGTCGTCATCGGGACCGACGGCGTCCGGCCGGCACCCGACGTCGCGTGCGACGTCCACGACGTCGTCCTCGACGCGGCCGCCGAGCACGGGCTGCCGCTGTCCCGCGTCGACGTGCGCGTCGCGCGGGTGGGGTGACCCCGGCGGGCTGGCGGCCGGGAGGCCCGTGGTGCGCGGTGCGCCGCGGCGTCGGTCCGGCACGCGGTCACCGCGCACCCCGGGGTCGGCTCAGTAGAAGTTGCTCGCCTGCGAGTGCGCCCACGCGGCGCACGGCGTGCCGTACGCCTCGCTGATGTAGCGCAGCCCCCAGGTGATCTGGGTGGTCGCGTTCGTCTGCCAGTCCGGAGCGATCGTCGCCATCTTCGAGCCGGGGAGCGCCTGCGGGATGCCGGTCGCGCCGCCGTTCGGGTTGACGGCCCGGTAGTCCCAGCCGGACTCCTTGGTCCACAGGTTGTCGAGGCACTGGAACTGGTCCGCGCCCCAGCCGTACCCGGACGACGCGAGCGAGGTCGCGGTCGCCTTCGCACCCGCGACCGTGTTGCCGGCGGCCAGGGCGCGTGCCCGCTCGGCGGCCTCGGCGGCGGCACGCGCACGGGCGGTGGCCTTCGCCGCCGCGGCGGCCTTCGCGTCGACGTCCCGTCGGTCCTGCGTCGCGCTCGCCTGCTCGACGTGGGCGGTGGAGGCGACGGTCGACGAGATCCGGGTCGTCAGCGCGGCGCCGGACAGCTGCCGGTAGTCGCTCAGGGCGTCGACGCGGCGGGCGAGCGCGCTCGTGTCCGTCTTGTCGTTCGCGGTCCGCATGACGGTCCGCGCGGTGGAGATCGTCGCGGCGGCCTGCGCACGGTCGAGGGCGGTGCCGCTCAGGGCGGGTCGGGGCGTCGCCGCGGCCGAGGCGCTGGCGGAGCCGCTCGGCAGTCCGAGCGCCTCGCCGATCGCGGGCTGTGTGCCCACGGTGAGGGCGCCGCCGGCGATCGCGAGGACCGCGGCACCACCGGCGACGAGGGTCGCACGGTGGCGGAGTGCCCGGCGAGCCCGTCGGGCGGGGGTGTTCAGCGCCTCGCGTCGAGTCGAGGCGGTGGTCGGGGTGGGTTCGGGGGTGTGTCCTGACATCGGTTCCGGTGGTCGGGCGGCTCGTCGGCGGACTCCTCGCGCGCCCTGCGGGGGCACACGTCGACGCCGCGCTCGGCACGGTCGTCGTGGGGAGGTCCGCCAGCCGGGGAGGACCGGACGGTGGTGTGGGGCCCGTCCGTCCGCCCGGGCGGCCGTGGGGGAGGCAGCCGGTGGGCGGAGCCGACACCATGACGCGTCGGGCTGGACAGCGCGTCCAGGGTCGCTGGCAGAACCGTCCGTCCACCCGTCGGTAACGGTTCGGTAACGGCCGATCAGCGGTCAGGACGTGTGAGGTTCCTGGACGCCGTCGCCCTGCGCGACCCGCTCGAGAGCGTCGAGCGCTCCGGCGATGGCCGAGACGTCCGATTCGTCGAGCTCCGCGATGAGCTCCGCGACGATCCCGGTGCGGTCGGAGCGTGCGCGTTCGACCGCCGCGATGCCCTCGGGGGTCGCGGTCACCATGAAGGCGCGGCCGTCCGTGGGATCGGCCTCGCGCTCGATGAACCCGCGCTGTTCGAGCTCGGTCAGGATGCGCGTCATCGTCGGCTTCGTGACCACCTCGATCCGCGACAGGTCGCCGGGGCGCAGGGGTCCGTCGCTCTGGATCGTCGCCAGGGCGGACACGAGTCCGTAGCCGAGCGAGGCCGAGTCGGACCGGGCTCGCCGGTTGATCTTGCCGACCGCCTGGGCCAGACGTGCGGCGACTGCGGTTCGGTCCGTCGATCGGGGACTCATGTGGTGCTCCGGGTGGGCGATCGGGTGGTCCGGCCGATGCTACCGGCTGGCCGGACCCGGACTCTGTGAGCGGCTGCGCGACGGTCCGGACGTGTCGACCGGGAGGCCCGTGGTGCGCCCGCTGCCCGTCCTGCGACGGCAGGACGGGCGGTTCCTGTACGAGGGTACAGGCAGACTCAGCGCTTCTCGCCGGGGAGCAGGTGGATCGCCTCGGTCGCCATCTCGGCGGCGACGTTGTCCCCGGACTCGGTGGCGGCTCGCAGGCGCAGGAAGTCCTCGGTCATCTGGTCCCAGTCGACGAGCTCGTCGAGGTTCGGCAGCCGCAGGCGGAAGGCCAGGCCGTCCATGGTGTCGCGGCAGACCCGCTGCAGGTTCGCGTTGCCGCACTCGGCGACGTACAGCGCGAACACGTCGAGGGCGTCGTGGTTGACGGCACCGACGTCGTGCGCCCGGAAGTCGGCGACGGTCTTGTCGAGCTGCGCGAGGATCTTCTTCCGCGCGCCGGCGCCCAGGCGCGGCACGGCCAGGCGGACGACGCCGCCGAACAGCACGCCGAGGGTCTGGATGGCCTCGACGACCTCGTCGGGCTTCGGGGTCGTGACACGCGTGTAGCGGTTCGGCGCCATCTCGATCAGGCCGGCGCGGGCGAGCTGGCTGAGGGCCTCGCGGATGGGCGTGCGGGAGACGCCGAGCCAGGCGATGAGCTCGTCGTCGTTGAGCCGCTCGCCGGGGACCAGCGTGCCGTCCATGATCGCGTCGTGGATCTTGTGGCGGACGGTGTCGCGGAGCAGCTGGTGTTCGGTCGGGGCGCTGCTGGGGACCGGCATGCGGGTTCCTTCGTGGTCGTGGCGCCGGGGGCGTCGGTTCGGGATCGGATGGCGCAGCACTGCGCCGTCCGGCATCACCGTACCTGATATACGACCGGTGTTGCGCTCGGCACTCCGGTGCCGCGGGGTGGTGTCAGCGGTCCCCGAGCAGCCGGAGGGTGGCCGGGTCCTCGTCGCCGTCGTACCAGCGGTCGAGCACCGCTCGGAACGGCGACGGCTCGTCGGCGACCCGGGCGAACAGCGTGGCCGACGACCGGAGCTTCAGCGCGTCGGTCGCGCCGAGCAGTTCCTCGACGGTCCGCGCGGGTGCCGCGGCCGCGACCCCGGCGGCCTCGCACAGCCGGACGCCGAGCACGGGGTGGGCGAGGTACGCCCGCGCCTCGTCGGGCCCGGAGATCCCGTACCGCAGAGCGGTCGCGCTCCGGCCGAGCCCCGCGAGCTGCGGGAACACGAACCACATCCAGTGCGAGGTCTTCCGACCGCGCCGCAGCTCGTCCACCGCCGA
This sequence comes from Curtobacterium sp. MMLR14_006, assembly GCF_001864985.1. Lineage (NCBI taxonomy): Bacteria > Bacillati > Actinomycetota > Actinomycetes > Micrococcales > Microbacteriaceae > Curtobacterium > Curtobacterium sp. MMLR14_006. Next base: position 264,286 of record NZ_MJGU01000023.1, read on the forward strand.
CCCGTGCACCCCGTCCTGCGCCCGGACGAAGCGGTCGAGGTCGAACGGGTCGTCGTCCGCACGTCGCCCGGTCACCGGACCACCCCGCCCCAGCCGTACCGGACGGTCGTGCCGTCGACCACGAGCAGCGAGTCCGGTTCGCGGTCGAACAGCCCGGGCAGGCCGACCGCCGCGGGCAGGTCGCCCTCGAGCTGGTCGAGCCGTGCGGACCGGACGGTGAGCGGCGCGTGCTGGCGTTGCCAGAAGAGGGTCTGCGTCAGGTAGCGGGCGTGGATGCCGGCGCGGGTCGTGAGCTCGGCGGCGAGGGGCGTGTCGACGACGTCCCCGGCCTGCACCCGCACCGAGGCGGCCCCTCGGTGTCGGGGGACCCCCGTGGGTCGGTCCCGGCGCAGCGAGCGTGCCCACCGCAGTGGGGACCGGACGCGACCGCTGTGCCGGACGGAGCGGTGTGCGACGGTGTCCCCGCGCCGTCGCGACCCGGCGCGTGCGAAGGTGTACGGCACGCCGAGGAGCGCGTGCGCGGCGACGATCGCCGGGACGTTCGCCGTGTCGACGGTCCGGTAGGTCACACCGTGCCGTCCCTGGTCGTCGACCGTCAGCACCTCGAGCGTCACCTCGGTCATCCGGCCGAGCCGGCCCGCCGACGGGAACGGCGGCACGCGTGTCTCGTCGAACACGTAGGCCGAGAGCCCCACCCAGGCGCTGCCGTCCACGACGTCGGGCCGGGTGCCGCGGGGGACGAGTCGTGCGAGCGCCCCGGGGTCGCCGCGCCAGTGCGCGAAGACGATGTCCTGCCAGGCGTGCACGGTGACCGGGCGGTGCAGCAGCGGCCCGGCGGCGCGCTCGCGCGCCCGGTCGGTCACCGCTTCGGCGCGTGTCGGCCCACGCGCACGGCCCAGAGCACGAGGGGTGCCTGCAGGGGGAGACGGAGCACCGAGACGATCCGCATCGTCCGGCTCGACCGGGGGTGGTCGAGCACGTCGGCCGCCATCTTGACGTTCGCGGGGAACACCGCGGCGAACAGCGCCGCGGCCGCCCACCCCGACGCCCGTCGGGTGGCCGGGAACGCGAGCCCCGCCGCGATGCCGAGCTCCGCGACTCCGGACGCCACGGTCGTCAGGCGCGGCGGGAGTGCGTCCGGCACGATCCGGTCGTAGCCGCGCGGCCGCAGGAAGTGGGTGGCCCCGGCGCCGCCGAGCAGCACCGCGAGCACGGTGGCGGTCCGGGTGGCACGTCGGATCCGATCGCGTCGTCGCATGTCCCCATCGTGCCCGTCGCGCCTCGGGAGCGCCCGGAGGTCAGACGAGCGCCGTCGCGACGAGGTCCAGGACCGCCGTCGCGACCTCGGCCTTCGTGCCCGCGGTCTCGCGGACGACCTCGCCGCCGGGCACGAGCACCTCGATCGCGTTCTCCTCGCGTTCGAAGCCGGCCGACCAGCCGACGTGGTTCACGACGAGCAGGTCGGCTGGCTTGCGGGCGATCTTGGCGCGACCGAGCTCGATGCGCGCGGCACGGTCCGGTTCGGTCTCGGCGGCGAAGCCGACGACGACCTGTCCGGCGCGCCGCGCGGCGACGAGGTCGGCGAGGACGTCGGGGTTCCGCACGAGCTCGAGCGACATCCGCTCGCCCTGGGCGTCCTTCTTGAGCTTCTCCTCGAGCACCTCGGCCGGTCGGTAGTCGGCCACCGCCGCGGTCATCACCACGACGTCGGCCTCGGCGGCGGCGGTGTGCACGGCGTCGGCGAGTTCGAGCGCGGACCCGACCGGCACGACGGTCGCGTCGAGCCCCTGCAGGAGCCCCGCCTCGATGTTCGCCGACACGAGCGTGACCTCTGCGCCGCGGGCCGCGGCCGCCGCCGCGATCGCCAGGCCCTGCCGTCCGCTCGAGCGGTTGCCGACGAAGCGGACCGGGTCGAAGGGCTCGCGCGTCCCGCCGGCACTGACGACGACGCGGACGCCGTCCAGGTCGCCCTGCTCGCCGCGGGCACCGCCGGACGTCGGGAGCCGGTCGTCGCCGGTGCGCCGACCCGGCGTGGTCGGCTCGTCCAGCACCGCGAGCGCGGCGGTGACGATGTCCTCGGGCTCCGCCATCCGCCCGATGCCGGCGTCGTCGCCGGTCAGCGCACCCACCACGGGACCGACGAGGTGGACGCCGCGCGCGCGGAGCGTGGCGACGTTCGCACGGGTCGCCGGGTGCTCCCACATCTGCGGGTGCATCGCGGGTGCGACGACGACCGGGGCGTCGGTGGCGAGCAGGGTCGTGCCGAGCAGGTCGTTCGCCAGGCCGGCGGCCATCCGCGCCAGGGAGTCGGCGGTGGCGGGCGCCACCACGACGAGGTCCGCACGACGGCCGAGGGCCACGTGGCGGACCTCGGCGACGTCGTCCCAGACGCTCGTGGTGACGGGGTTCCGGCTCAGGGCCTCGAGCGTCGGCAGCCCGACGAAGCGGAGGGCGCCCTCGGTCGGGACGACGTGCACCTCGTGGCCGCGCTTCACGAGGTCGCGGACGACGCCGACGGCCTTGTAGGCGGCGATCCCCCCGGTGATCCCCACGATGACGGTCAGGGCGCGCTCTGCTGCTGCGTTCACGTCGATCACGCTACCGGCGCGTGCGAGGATCGTCGCCATGTGCACCGTCGTCGTCCGCGTCGAGCCCGGGTCCCCGTGGCCCGTCACCGTGCTCGCCCTGCGCGACGAGTCACCGGAGCGCCCGTGGGACCCGCCCGCCGCGTGGTGGCCCGACCGCGACCCGGACGTCCGCGGTGTCCGCGACCGTTCCGCCGGTGGCGCGTGGCTCGCGGCCTCGGACCGGGCCGGTCTCGCGGTCGTGCTCAACCGCTCCGAACCCGTCCCGAGCGACGACGGGACGTGGACGACCCGGGGCGTGGTGCCGGTCGACGCCGTCGCGGACGGTCTGCTCCCCGGGCACGACGGCACGCTGCCGACCACCCGGGCCTTCAACCTGGTGCGGGCGACGGCCGAGGGTGCGACGGTCCTGACCTGGGACGGCACCGCGGTCCGCACCACCGACCTCGGTCCCGGCGTGCACATGGTCACCCACGGCGAGGCCGACGACCCCGGGGCGCCGCGCATCGGCCGCTGGCTCGAGGCCTTCCGGGCCGTCGACGCCCCGACGGGGCCACCCGAGGTCGGACCCGCTGACGAGCTCCGCGCGCTCGGACGCGGCGGCGCCGACAGCGACACCGACACCGACCCCGGCGACGGGTGGAGCGGCTGGTTCGGGGTGCTCGCCGACTCGGCAGCGCTGCCGGTCGACCACCCGGACGCGATCCTGCGCGACGTGCACGAGGCCGAGGGTCACATGACGACGCTCTCGGTCGTCGCCGCGGCGATCGGTCCGGACCGGACCGTCCTGCAGCACGCACGACTGGTCGAACCCGGCCGGCTGGACACGGCGGTGGAGCTGCACCGCGCCTGAGGCGACCGGCGGGGCGGGCGGGGCACGGGCCTCCCGGCCGACCGCCGCCACCCACCCGGGTCAAAGCGGCGGACGCGTCCCGGTGAGGTCCTCGGCGACCGCCCAGAGCGAGCGCGCCAGGTCGGCGCTGCGCGCCGAGCCCGGGATCGACGCGGACGTGGTCGGACCGGTCATGCCGAACGCGCCCGACGGGCCGTAGTAGGCGCCGCCCACCGCGTTCGGACCGACGGCGGCGTAGAGCAGCGGCTCGGTGCCCTGCTCGACGTCCTGCGCGAAGGGCATCGGCCGGTTCGCGCGTGCCGGACCGGAGCGCCCGAGCGACCGGCCGGCCGTCATGAGGTTCGTGCGGGTGATGCCGGGGTGCGCGGCGGTGCTCACGAGCGGGACGTCGGCCTCGACCGTCAGGCGGTGCAGGTGCAGCGCGAGGAGCAGGTCGGCGAGCTTCGACTGCCCGTAGGCGCGCCAGCCGTTGTAGCCGCGCTCCCACTGCAGGTCGCGGAAGCGGATGCGGCCACCCATCGCGGCCAGGCTCGACATCGTCGTGACCCGGGGTGCCTCGGCACGCAGGAGCGAGGGCAGCAGCAGGTTCGTCAGCGCGAACGGGCCGAGGAAGTTCGTGCCGAACTGCAGCTCGAAGCCGTCGACCGTCTCGAACCGCTTCGGGGGAGCCATCACGCCCGCGTTGTTGACGAGCACGTCGACGGGGCGGTCCTCGCCGACGATGCGCTCGGCGAAGGTCCGCACGCTCGCCAGGTCGGCCAGGTCGAGCTCGCGCACCTCGACGTCGGCGGTGGGGTGCGCCGCACGGATCTCGGCGGCGGCGGTCTCGCCCTTCGCGACGGTGCGGACGCCGAGCACGACGCTCGCGCCGGCCTCGGCGAGGCGCAGTGCGGCCTCCTTGCCGGTGCCGCTGTTGGCGCCCGTGACGACGATGCGGCGTCCGGTCTGGTCGGGGAGTCTCGGCATGCCCGTGACCGTACTCGGGGCGGCTGGCGGCTGGCGGCTCGTGCCGTCCTCGTGGTGGTTCGTGCTGCCCCCGTGGTGGTTCGTGCTGCCCTCGTGGTAGTTTTATGCAAACGCATCGAACTGGAGGCTCGCATGAGCAACGCATTCGGCACCGACCGTCCCTCGGACGTCCCGCCGCCCGCACCCGACCGGGTCGGCCCCGTGCAGCTCGGCCTCGACACCTTCGGCGACGTCACCGAACTGCCCGACGGCTCGGTCAAGTCCGACGCGCAGAGCATCCGCGACGTCGTCGAGCAGGCGGTCCTCGCCGACCAGATCGGCATCGACTTCATCGGCGTCGGCGAGCACCACCGCGCGGACTTCATCGTCAGCGCGCCCGAGGTCGTCCTCGCCGCGATCGCCGCGTCGACGTCCCGCATCCGGATGGGCAGCGCCGTCACCGTGCTCTCGTCGGACGACCCGGTCCGCGTCTACGAGCGCTTCGCCACCGTCGACGCGATCTCGGACGGACGCGCCGAGGTCATCCTCGGCCGCGGCTCCTTCACCGAGTCGTTCCCGCTCTTCGGCTACGAGCTGTCCGACTACGAGGTCCTGTTCGAGGAGAAGGTCCAGCTCTGGGCCGCCCTGCGCGGCGGCGACAAGGTCACCTGGTCCGGCACCAAGCGCGCACCGCTTGTCGAGCAGGACGTCTTCCCGAAGCTCGAGCACGGCCCGATCCCGACCTGGATCGGCGTCGGCGGCTCGCCCCAGTCCGTCATCCGCGCGGCCTCGTACGGCATGCCCCTGTTCCTCGCGATCATCGGCGGGCAGCCCGCCCAGTTCGCCCCGTTCTCGCGGCTCTACCGCCAGGCGCTCGCCCAGCTCGAGCTGCCGCAGCAGCCCATCGCGATGCACTCGCCGGGCTTCATCGCCGAGACCGACGAGGAAGCCGCGGAGCGCTACTGGCCCTACCACAAGGCCGTCACCGACCAGCTCGGCCGGGAGCGCGGCTGGCCGCCCCTCGACGTCGCCGGCTACCGCGCAGGCCTGTCGGCCGGCGGCTCGCTGTACGTCGGGTCGCCGGAGACCGTGGCGCGCAAGATCGCCCGCAACATGCGCATCCTCGGGGTCTCCCGGTTCGACATGCGCTACGCGACGGGCCGCCTGCCGCACGACGACATGATGCGCTCCATCGAGCTCTACGGCACGCGGGTCGCCCCGCGGGTGCGCGAGCTGCTGGCCGAGGCCGTCCCGGTCGCCTGACGTCTGGCGCTTCTTCCGGGGCGCAGCCAGCGTCGCGGGACGGCCGGGAGGCCCGGGGCGCGTCCGCGACGCCGCTCACGGGCGCCGCGGGTACGGTCCAGGGCATGTCGCCACGCTCCACCGCACCAGAACGCCGGTTCCGAGGACGCATCATGGGCGTCGGCACGACGTCCGGCGTGCGCATCGTCGTGGGGATGTGGGAGCGGTCGCCGTTCGGCGCATTCACCGACGTGTTCCTCGAACTGCCGGACGGCACCAGCGTGCTCCTGGCCCCGGACGAGATCGTCGCCGCCTACGTCTCCGGCACCTACCGCTTCGACACCGTCTCGGTGGTCGACGTCCGCACCCGCCGCACCGCCCGCGGGCTGGAACTGTCGGCCGGAGCCCTCGAGGCGTCGATCGACGTCGGAGCGATCTCCCCGCTCGGGCGTCTGCTCCGCATCGTCCCGAAGCCCATCGCCCGCGACCCCCGGTGGCTCGCCGCGATCGACCCCGTCGCCCGGCTCGTCGCCCCCGGGTCCGGTACGGCCGGCTCGGCGGGCAACGGCCGTCGCGAGTACTACGGCGTGACCGGGGCGCACGACGTCACCGGCGTCCGCGGCACCTGGGCGGGGGAGCCGCTCGGGTCACTCGCCCCGCTCAACCCGCCCGTCGCGTTCGGCTTCGCCTCGATGCCGAGGATCCCGCAGGTGGTCGACGTCGAGACCACGATCCGCGAGCCGGCCTGACCCTCGGGGCGGTGCGGGTTCTGCGGCCTGTCGCCTGGGGTGCGTTCCGTCCCATCGCGTGTGGTGTGGGAAGCAGATCCGCGCGTAGGAGGTCGTTCGTTCGGGCTTCCCACGCGCGATTCGTCTTCCTACGCGCGGGACTTCCGCCGACGGCGCCGGCCGGGCACGGCTGACCGTAGTGTCCGGGCGTTCGCTCCGCCACGAGGTCGTGCCCGCGGTCGTTCTGTCCCATCGCGTGTGGTGTGGGAAGCGCTTTCGCGCGTAGGAGGTCGTTCGTTCAGGCCTCCTACGCGCGGTTCGTCTTCCCACGCGCGGAACTGCCCACCGCCCGCGCCGGCCGGGCGCGGCTGACCGTGGTCCCCGGGCGTGCGCTCCGGCCACGGCGTGGTGCCCGCGGGTGTTCTGTCTCATCGCGCGTGGTGTGGGAAGCAGATCCGCGCGTAGGAGGTCGTTCGTCCGGGCCTCCTACGCGCGATTCGACTCCCCACGCGCGAAAGCGCCCCCGCGCCGCCCACCGCCCCGCCACACACCCCCGCCCCAGACACACCCGCCCTCGGAGGGGCACACTGGACGCAACGGTTCGGCTCCGTCAGCCCTCGGGCACGGCGGGGCGCACGACGCAAAGGAGCATCATGACCGACACGCAGACCGACCAGCGCGCCGCCATCTCGGACATCGTCCACGGGGCCCACACCGCACTGCTCACCACCGTGAGCGAGGACGGGCACCTGCACGCCCGTCCGCTCGCCGTGCAGGACAAGACCTTCCACGGGACGCTGCGGTTCCTGGTGCAGGACGGCAGCGAGAAGGTCGAGGACATCGCCCGCAACCCGCACGTCAACGTCGCCATCGAGTCGCAGGGCGGCTACCTGTCGATCGCCGGCACCGCCACGGTCACACAGGACGACTCGGTCGTCGACGAGCTGTGGTCCCCGTTCGCCGAGGCGTGGTTCCCCGAGGGGCGGCAGGACCCGTCGATCCGACTCCTCACCGTCGAGGGCGTCTCGGTCGAGTACTGGACGCAGGACACCGGTCCGGTCGGCAGCCTCGTGCAGATGTTCAAGGCCGCGATCGGCAAGCAGAGCCAGCCGGACACCGGCGACCACGGCACCGTCGAGCTCTGACCGCGGAGCGCCGACCGCGGAGCACTGCCCGGCCGGCCAGACGCAGGACGACGAGATCGACGTCGTGCGACAGCGATCTCGTCGTTCTGCGTCCGCACGGGGCCACCCCCGCGTCCGCACGGGCCATCCCTGTCCGCACGGGGCCACCCCTGCCCGGACGGTGCAACCGCTGCCTACGGCGGGCCGAGCAGCCAGAGCACTGCGACGAGCACGGGCTGCCCGGCCAGCGCGGCGGTGACGAGGGTCCGGCGCATCCAGGGCCGTGCGACCAGCTCCGGTGAACCGAACAGCGGCGCCAGCGGCATGAGCAGGCGGGGCGTCGAGGCCATCGGCAGCGAGACCGCGAACACGTAGAGCGCGTAGGCCGCCGAGTACAGCACGGTCGTCTGGCCGAGGCGCAGCGTCGACCGGCGGAGCAGCCACACCGGGTAGCCGACGAGCAGGAACAGGACGATGAGCACGCCCCCGACGCCGAGCCACCGCGACGCGATGAGGAACCACGGCGTCATCGGCACGAAGTCCACGCGTCCGATGAAGTTCACCCACCACGACATCTCGGTCTCGAGGTAGGCGTTCGGCATCCCGGTCACGTGCGACGCGATGACCGGCCAGGCCAGCCCCGCAGCACCCATCGCGAGGCCCGCGGCGACCACCCGGACCTGCTCGCGCAGCGGGAAGGTGTCGAGGAGCCGTCCGTCCGACCGCCGAGCACGGACCCAACGGATCAGCGCCACGACCCCGAGGACGAGCGGGATGGCGAGGGCCCCGGGCCGCGTGAAGGCCGCGACGACCCCGAGCAGCGTGAGCAACCCGTACCGGCGGCGTTCGAGGGCGAGCAGCGCCCCGAACGACAGCGCGAGGAACATGCTCTCCGCGTAGCCCACCTGCAGCAGGAACGACAGCGGCCCGCAGGTGAAGAAGAAGACGGCCCACATGGCGGCGGCGTGACCGGCCCGGTCGCGGACCAACCGGTGCAGCAGGAACGCGGCGACCAGCCCGGCGACCAGCGCGACGAGCGGCGCACCGATGGTGAACGGCACCCCGGTCGAGGCCGTCAGCATCCGGATCGTGAACGGGAACGCCGGCAGGAACGCCCAGGCGTTCTGTGCGACGTTCCCGGCGGCGTCGACCGGCAGCACGGCGGGGTAGCCGTGCAGCGAGATCTGCTCGTAGTACTGCCCGTCCCACGCCGAGAGGAACGCCCCGAACCCGTGGCCGTTGCCCCAGATCGCGTTCTCCGGCAGCGCGCGACCGATCAGTGGGTACGCGAGCGCCAACCAGAGCGTCGAGAGCAGACGACCGCCGGTCCACACGAGCAGGACCGCGGCCCACGCCGGCAACGACGCCACGGTGTCGAGCACTCGACGCCGTCCGGGCGCGACGGCGACGGCGTCGCCGTCCAGGCGGCTCACGCGCGGGCTCCTCGGCGGGCGGGCATCGGGGTCGGCACCGGGACAGGCTAGCCGGTCGACCCGCGTGGTCCTCACGGAACGCGCGGGTGTGCGGGCGTCGGACGGGAGGCCCGTCCAGCGTTCTGCATGTCGGAACGCGTCCGTCCCGTGGTCGGCTCCGGAGCGAGCGGCCCGCCTAGCCTGGAGTCCTCATCCACCGACTGACGAGGAGCCACCGTGCCGAAGACCGCCATCGTGACCGACAACGCCCCGAAGCCCGCCGGCCCCTACAGCCAGGGCATCGTCGCCAACGGCTTCATCTACACCGCCGGCTTCGGCCCGCAGGACCCGTCGACCGGCGCGATCGCGGACGACGTCGCCGGCCAGACCGCGCAGGTGCTCGCGAACGTGGCCGCGGTGCTGGCGGAGCACGGTGCCACCCTCGACGACGTCGTGAAAGCGACCGTGCACCTCGAGCACTCCGACCGCGACTTCCCGGCCTTCAACGAGGAGTACGCCAAGCACTTCTCGCAGCCCTACCCCGTCCGGACCACCGTGCAGTCGCACCTGGCGAACATCCTGGTCGAGATCGACGTCGTCGCGGTGCTGCCCTCGGCTGAGTAGATCCGCACCCGGCGCGTCCGCTCGGAACGCTTACCCGCGGGAGCCCGCACGAGCGCGCCCCCGTGCGGACGTCGTGCCCCGAGAAGTCGGGACGCGACGACCGTACGGGGGCGCGGGTCGTCAGGTGCTCGTCCGGCGGAGACCGGCTCCGGGCGTCGCGTGTGTCAGGGTGCCGTCGCGCAGGACCGGGACGCCCGCCACCAGGACGTCGTCGATGCCCTCGGCCAGGCGCATCGGCTCGGCGTAGGTCGACCGTGCCGCGACGCGCTCGGGGTCGACGACGACGAGGTCGGCCGTCCACCCCGGTGCGACGACGCCCCGGCGACCGAGCCCGAATCGCTCCACCGACCGGGTGGAAAGGTGTTGCTGCGCCGCGGCCCAGGACAGCAGGCCGGCGCGGGCGTACTCGCCGAGGTAGCGCGCGAACGTGCCGTACGCCCGCGGGTGCGGGTGCGTGCCGACGAAGATGCCGTCCGACCCGCCGGTGTGGCCGTCGTGGCGGAAGAGTCCCGCGAGCTGCGCGGGGGTGCGGGGACGCGGCACGCGCATGACGACCGTGACCTGCAGGTCGGAGTCGACCAGGACGTCGAGCGCGAGGTCGACCGGGTCGGTCCCGGTGGCGTCGGCGGCCTCGGCGAGGGTCCGTCCCTGCAGCACGTGGAACTCGGCGGCCGGCACGTGGGAGAGCGTGATCTGGTCCGCCCACCCGGTGCCGAGGTCCGCTCGACCGAGCACCCGGTCGAGCACCGCGGCCCGGATCTGCTCGCGACCCCCGGCGGTGTCGAGCGCCCGGGCCAGGTCGTCGGTGCCGGGGCGGGCGAGTTCGGCGGGCAGGAGCAGCATCGACAGGATCGTGCAGCCGCGTGAGTACGGGTAGGCGTCGAAGGACAGCGCGACGCCCCGGTCGGCGGCGCGGTCGAGTTCGGCGAGCGCGAGCTCCACCGGCGCGTGCAGGTGCGAGATGTGAGCACTGCCGCCCGCCGTGCCGGCGATGGCGACGATTTCGTCGATGCCCGCTGCCGCGTTCGTCTCGTACCCGCCGCGCATGTGGGTGACGTAGGGGACCCCGGCCGGTGCCGCCTCGGCGGCGAGCTCGGCGATCTCGTCGGTGCCGGCGAAGAGCCCGGGCACGTAGTCGAGACCGGTGGCGAGACCGACGGCGCCGTCGGCCGTGCCCTGTCGCACGAGGGCGCGCATCGCGTCGAGCTGTCTGCGGTCGGCCGGTCCCTGCTGGTCGCCCATCACCTCGTGCCGCACGGTGCCCGCGGGGACGAGGGTCGCCACGTTCAGCGCGGTGGTGCCGTCGTAGGTGGCCAGCAGCCCGGCCACGCCGTCGCCGCGGTACGTCGGGTGCGGCCCGTCGATCGCCGCGAAGTACCGGGCGGCGTACGACCCGTCGCCCGGTGCCGGTCCGACGCCGTCCTGGCCGGTGATGATCGTCGTCACGCCCTGGCGGAGGAGCGCGAGCTGGACCCCGTCGTCGAACACGAGCGACCCCGCGTGCGAGTGGGCGTCGATGAAGCCCGGCATGACCACGCGGCCCGTGCAGTCGACGACCTCGGCGTGCTCGGGGACGTCCAGCCGTGTGCCGACGGCGGCGACCGCACCGTCGACGACGAGGACGTCCGCCCGACGGAACGCGCCGTCGTCGCCGACGACGGAGCCGCCGGCCAGGTGCACCGGTGCCGCGGTCGCCGTCATCGGCGCAGCGCCGCGACGAGTCGTCCGGCCCGGGCGCGGAGGGCGTCGAGGTCGCCGTCGCGCAGGGCGTCGCCGACGAGCGGTGAGCCGAGACCGACCGCCACGGCCCCCGCTGCCAGGTAGTCGGCGGCGTCGTCCACCCCGATGCCGCCGGTGGGGATGACGTCGACGAAGTCGAGCGGGGCGAGCACCTGCTTGAGGAACCCCGGCCCGCCGAGCTGCGCAGCCGGGAACACCTTCACCGCGCGGGCGCCGTGCTGCCAGGCCGTGACGATCTCGGTCGGCGTGGCGGCACCGGGGTACCAGCCGAGACCGCGTTCGTGGGCCCGGTGCCCGATCGCGGGGTCGGTGTGCGGGCTGACCGCGAAGGACGCCCCGGCCGCTGCTGCCTCGTCGAGCTGTCGTGGCTCGAGGACGGTCCCGACCCCGATCGCCGCCGACCGGCCGTACTGCTCGGTGGCCCAGGCGATGCCCTCGCGCCAGCGCGGGGTGTTCGTGGTGATCTCGATCGCGCGGACCCCGGACTCGACGAGCACGCCGATGACGTCCTCCAGGTGCTCGCCCGTCCCGCCGCGGAGGATCGCGATCGCGGGGCCGGCCTCGTGGCGGTGGCGGGGCGGTGCTGCGGCGGGCGTCGTGTCGGTCACGGGGGCCTCTCGGTTCGTGGGCGGGACCATCAGCGGTCCACCCGGTCGTGCACGGTGTGGTCGGTGTCGGGGGCGTCCTCGACGGAGACCAGGGCGTCGGGGTCCGGTCGGCCCCAGTCGCTCGCCACGCTGCAGGCGAGCGCACCGGCGTCGGCCGCACGGTCGAGCGCGGTGGTGGCGTCCGTGCCGGTGAGCACCGCGGCGAGCCAGCCGGCCACGAACGCGTCGCCGGCGCCGACGGGGTCGACGACGCGGACGGGTGTCGCGGCCCGCCGGTGCAGGACGCCGTCGACCGAGGCGACCGCGCCGCGGGAGCCGAGCTTCACGACGGCCGTGCCGTCGGCGAGTGCGGCGAGGTCGTGCGCGAGGGCTTCTTCGTCGTCCGGGCGCTCGTCGCGGCCGAGGACCAGCCGGGCCTCGTCGTCGCCGGCGAACACCACGGCCGAGCGGGCGACGACGTGTCGGTAGCTGGCACGGGCCCGTTCCGGGTCGATGAGCTTCGGGCGGTGGTTGACGTCGAACGACACCGGGACGCCGGCGGCAGCGGCGCGGTCGAGCACCGCGTCGACGGTCGCCCGCGCCGTGTCCGACAGGGCCACCGTGATGCCGGTCAGGTGCACGAGCGCAGCCTGCTCGACGATGCTCGCGGGCACGTCCGTCGGGACGAGTGCCGAGCCCGCCGAGCCACGGCGGTGGTACGTCACCCGCGTCCGACCGTCGGTGAGCCGTTCCTTCATCATGAGCCCGGTCGAGTGCTCCGGGTCCGGGACGGCGACGACGTCGACCCCGGCGCCGCGCACGTCGGCGAGGACGCGGTCGCCCGCGGGGTCGGTGCCGACGCGGCCGACCCAGGTCGTCGGGACGCCGGCGCGGACGAGCCCGATCGCGACGTTGCTCTCGGCACCGCCCGTGTCGATCCGCATCGCGTCGAGGTCGGGCACGGCGCCGACGGCCTGCCCGCTCAACAGCAGCATGGTCTCGCCGACGGTGACGACGCGGCCGGTCACCGTGCGGACCTCGTCAGGGCGAGCTGCGCCGAGGACGAACCGAGGGCGACGGAGATCTCGTGCGCCGTGCGCACCACGCCCGCCCCGAGCTCGCGCACCGCGGCGGCGGGGAAGCGGGACGCCAGCCCCGAGATGCTCATCGCGCCGACCACCTGGTTCGCGTGGTCGAGGACGGGCGCCGCGACGCACCGGATGTCCGGTTCGTTCTCGCGGTCGTCGACGCCGTAGCCGCGGCCGTGGGTCCGCTCGACCTCGTGCCGCCAGCGCTCGTCGTCGGTGATCGTGTGGTCGGTCATCGCCCGAGCGGGTTCGGCGAGCACCCGGGCGAGCAGGTCCGGCTCGCCGAAGGCCACGATCGCCTTGCCGGAGGCGGTGTTGCGCATCGGCAGGCGGTTGCCGATCCGCGACCCCATCCGCACGGTGCCGCGGGTCTCGACCTTGTCGACGTACACGATGTCGGTGCCGTCCGGGACGACCAGGTGGCACGTCAGGCCCGTCTGTTCCGCGGTGCGGCGGAGGAACGGCGCGGCGGCCGCCCGGAGGTCGATGCCCTCGAGGTAGCTCTGGCCGAGTAGCAGCGCGCCGAGCCCGAGCGTGAACCCGGTGTCGGCGGTGCGTCGGAGCAGGTCGGTCTCGACCATCGGTGCGGTCAGGCGGAGCACGGTCGACTTCGAGGTGCCGAGTTCGTCCGCGAGGGCGCCGAGGCTGACCGAGACCTCGCCGTTCCGGGTGCGGTCGGCGATGCAGTCCAGCAGGCGCAGCCCGCGCCGGAGCGACAGTGCGGCGTTGCGCACGGGGACGTCGGGCGGCGTCGTCACCGGAACTCCGTCTCGATGGTGTCCGTCACCGTGTCGTCGTCGGCGAGGACGAGCACCCGTCGCCACTTGTCGAACACCGTGCAGGGGTGGGAGATGCCGAGGACGACCACGTCACCCGGCGTGATCGCCGGCGCCGCGTCCGTCAGCCGCAGGTAGCAGTGCTGGTCGTCGAGGCGGGCGACGGTGACCGACCCGGGGGCGGGGGCGACGGGGCGGGCGTGCGCCGTGCCTCCCGGCCGGAGCTCGCGCACGACCGGCAGCCCCTCGTCGAAGCTGATGTCCCGCTTGCCGACGGCCACGATGGCCAGGCCGGCCTCGGGGGTCGAGGTGACCCGGCCCCAGACCCGGATCGCGGACTCGAGCCGGCCTTCCTCCGGGTGCCGCCCGAAGGGCGTGCGCTCGGCGTAGAAGCCGTCGTCGTGGGTGAGCGAGGCGCCGGACCGCAGCAGCACGTCGACGTCGTCGGGGCGGTCGGCGACCGCGTCGACGACGGCGTCGAACCAGGCGCTGCCGCCCATGCCGAGCAGGGTGCGGGGAGCCGTGACGAGCGAGCGGACCGCCTCGGTCGCGCCGAGCACGCCGCGGACGTACTCGCGCGCCTCGTCGGGACCGGGCAGGCCGCCCTCGTAGCCGGTGACGCCGCGGACGTCGAGGCCCGCGTCACGTGCGGTGCGGGCCAGGGCGACACCGGCCTCGGGGGAGCGCACGCCCGTGCGGCCCCCGGGGAACCCGATCTCGACGAGCACGGGGAGCGCGCCGTGCTCGGCCGCCGCTGCGACCCCGGCCGCGGAGTCGACCTGGAAGAGCACGTCGGCCTCCGGGTCCTCGGCGCGCCGGCCGGCGATCCAGGCGAGGCCGGCCGGGTCGAGGACCTCGTTCGCGATGAACACCCGGTGGATGCCGTGGCGCCACGCGACGAGCGCCTGCTGCACGGAGGCGACGGTGACGCCCCACGCGCCGAGGTCGATCTGCCGTCGGGCGAGGGCCGGGGCCATGTGCGTCTTCATGTGCGGGGCGAAGAGCAGGCGGTGGCGGTCGACGTACGCCTGCATCACGGCGGCGTTCGCGGCGAGCGCCGACTCGCGGAGCGTCATCGCGGGCAGCAGGACGTCGTCGAGCACGTGCTTCGTCATCGGGCCTCCTCGTGCTGGTGCGGGTGCTGGTCGTGCTGGTGCGGCGTGCCAGCGGGTGCTGGTCGTGCCAGCCTCGCCGGGTCCCCGTGCCGCCGACAACGCCCGCACCCCGACCATTCTGCAACGCAGAACGCAGGGCGGCCGGGGTGCTCCGGGGCGGGCATACGATCGCCTGTGACATGACGACGACGACATCGACGCCCAGCCGGCGACGGGCCGGCAGCACGGCGGTCGCCGTGCTCGTCGCGGGGACCTTCTTCATGGAGCTCCTCGACGGCACGATCCTCGCGACCGCCGCCCCGGCGATGGGACGCGACCTCGGGGTCGACTCCGCGGCGGTCGGCGTCGCGATCACCGCGTACCTCGTCACGCTCGCGGTGTTCATCCCCGTCTCCGGTTGGCTGACCGACCGCGTCGGGTCCCGCACGGTGTTCGCCGGCGCGATCGCCCTGTTCACCGTGGCCTCGGCACTGTGCGCGATGTCGACCGGACTCGTCGACCTGACCCTGTGGCGGATCCTGCAGGGGCTCGGCGGGGCGCTCATGGTGCCCGTCGGTCGGCTCGTGGTGCTCCGCAGCGCCGGACGCGAGCAGCTCGTCACGGCGATCGCGATCCTCACCTGGCCGGCCCTCGCCGCGCCGATCATCGCCCCGTTCGTCGGCGGCGTGCTCGTCGACACCCTGTCGTGGCACTGGATCTTCCTCGTCAACATCCCGCTCGGCGTCGTCGCGTTCGTCGCGGCGCTCGTGCTCGTGCCACAGGAGCGCGCGGCGCAGCGGGTGCCGTTCGACTGGTTCGGGTCCCTGCTCGCCTGCTTCGGGCTCGGCTCGCTCGTGGTGATGGCGTCGCTGCTCGCCCTCGACACGATCCCGGTCGCCGCCGTCGTGGTGTCCGGGATCGTCGGCGCCGTGTGCACCTGGTTCGCGATCCGCCACTTCCGTCGGGCGCCGCACCCGATCATGGGGCTCGACGCCTTCCGGCTCGAGACCTTCCGGGTGTCGCACGCCGGCGGCAGCCTGTTCCGCCTGGCCGTCTCGGCGGTGCCGTTCGTGCTGCCCCTGCTGTTCCAGGACGCCTGGGGGTGGAGCGCCGTGCTCGCCGGTTCGGCGGTGCTCTGGGTCTTCGTCGGCAACCTCGGCGTCAAGCCGATGACCACCCCGTTCCTGCGCTGGTTCGGCTACCGGCCGGTGATCATCGTGTCGTCGGCCGTCGCGGCCCTCACCGTCGTCGCGATGGCGTTCATGACCGAGGACACCCCGTTCTGGCTGCTCGCCGTGCTGCTCGTGGTGAGCGGCGCCGCACGCTCGGTCGGGTTCACCGCGTACAACACCATCGCCTTCGCCGACGTCGAGCAGGCCGACATGACCCCCGCCAACACGCTGTCCTCGACGCTGCAGCAGACCGCCGCCGGCTTCGGCGTCGCGGTCGCCGCCGTCGTCATCCGGGCCGCCGGCGGACTCGGCGGTGACGGCCCCTACGCCGTCGCCTTCTGGGTGATCGCCGTGCTCCTCGCCGTCGCGTGCGTCGAGGGGGTCCTGATGAGTCGTACAGCGGGGGAGACCGTCCGCCCGGCACGCCGCGTCCGGGCCTGAACCGGCCGGTGTCCGTTTCCGACGCGGGCGCTCCGAGGGACGCCGACAGGCGTTACAGTCTCAGCAACTGTTTGTGGACCCCGAGTACGGTTGCCGCGGCAGGGTGACCGGACCACCCGGACAGGAAGGCAGCATGGCCGCGCCAGATCAGCAGAGCACGACGGCAACCGACGAGCCCGTGCAGCCGACGTCCCTCCGCGTCGTCAGCTACAACCTGCGCGAACACACCGCGAACAGCGAGCTCGCCGCGTTGGCCGAGTCCTCCGAGGCCGACGTCCTCTGCGTCCAGGAGTGCGACAGCAACGACCTGGCCCCGTCGATCGGCGGCCTGTCCCTCGCTGCGTCCACCCGGACGAACCGCCTCGGCCTGGCCATCTACAAGCGCGACGACCGCTTCGAGGTGCAGGACTTCAGCATCCACTCGCTGCAGAAGTCCCTGCACGACCGCGTGCTCGCCCCTGCGCACGAGCGGCTCATCGCGATGCACCTGCGCGACACCGAGGCCGACGCCGAGGTCGTCGTCGCGTCGTTCCACGCCTCACCGCTGACCGCGACGAACTCCCTGCGCCGCAAGCAGATCGAGGCGGCGCACCAGTTCCTCCGCGAGCTGGCGAAGGACGTCCCCGCGGTCATGGTCGGCGACTTCAACTACCCGTGGTTCCAGACGAACCTGCGCCGCAAGATCGAGCAGCACGGCTTCGCGCTGTCCCTCTCCGACCAGCCGACCTACCTGCGCTACCGCAAGTTCACCGGCCACTTCGACTTCGCGACGAGCGTCGGCCTGCACATCGCAGGGGTCGAGACCCTGCCCGCCGGCATCTCGGACCACCGTCCGATCCTGGTCCGCGCGCACTACGAGCACCCCGGCGAGACCGGCACCGTCGCCACGATCGAGTCCCCGGCCGCCTGACCTGGGTCGTCGGCCGCTGGCTGGTCGGCACCGAGGTCGCACGACGTGCCGCGTGCGCGGCGTTGAGTGGTCGGGAACCGTCGGTCGCGCGGCCGTCGGGCAACGGTTGGTGCGACCTCGGCGGAGCTGAGCGGGGAGTCGTGACCGCTCGGCGGACGACTCTGGGCGCGTCCGTCGAGGCGGCGACGCGCCGGAGGCCCGGTGTCGGTCCCGTGGACCGGCACCGGGCCTCCAGGCGGTCGCCCGCAGAACCCGCGCGCCCGCGTCAGCGCCGCAAGGTCGCGCGGGCCAGACGGTTGCCGACGAACTGGCCGAGCTGCACGATGACGACGATCGCCGCGACCGAGACGTAGACGATCCACCAGTCGTAGCGCTGCGAGCCGTAGGTGATCGCGTACTCGCCGAGCCCGCCGCCGCCGACCAACGCACCCTGCGCCGTCATGTCGACGATGCCGATGTAGATGAACGTGTAGCCGAGGATGAGCGGGCCGAGGCCCTCGGGGATGAGCACCGTCAACAGGATCGACACCGGGTGCGCGCCCGATGCCCGAGCCGCCTCGACGACGCCGGGGTCCACCGCGAGCAGGTTCTGCTCGACGATTCGGGACACCGCGAAGGCCGCGGCCAGCGAGATCGCGAACGTCACCGCGGGCACGCCGATCGTGGTCTGCACCACGACGCGCGACAGCGGGGCGATCGCGGCGAGGAAGATCACGAACGGGATCGGCCGGACCAGGTTCACGACGACGTTGATGACGGTGTACGCGGTGCGGTTGCCGAGCAGGTTGCCCGGCCGGGTCGCGTAGAGCAGCAGCCCGAGGGCGAGGCCGATGACGCCGGCGATGACGAGCGACACGAGCGACATCACGATGGTGTCGCGCGTCGCCGCCAGGAAGACGTCGAACGTGTCGATCACGCTCTGGAACGAGTTGTTCACGCGGCTGCCTCCTCGTCGGTCGTGACCCCGTCGGCGCGCAGGGCGGCGACGGCCCGGTCGACGGCCGCCGGCTCGTCGGCCGTCAGCTCGTACGTGAGCGAACCGATCCGGCGCTCGCGGATCTCGCCGACCCCGCCGTAGACGAGCTCGGCGCTGACCCCGGCGGACCGGAAGACGCGGTCGATGCGGTTCTGCAACCCGGCCTCGTCGGTGATCTGCACCGTCACCAGGCGGCCCGGGTGGCGTTCGCGCAGGCGGGTGAGCGTGTCGGTGGAGGGCCGGTCGTGCAGCGCGGTGCGGACGAACCGCTGCGCCGCCGGCGTCTGCGGCGATGAGAAGACGTCGTAGACGTCCCCGACCTCGACGACGCGTCCCCGTTCCATCACGACGACCCGGTCGGCGATCTGCCGGACGGCGTCCATCTCGTGGGTGATGACGATGATGGTGACGCCGAGCTCCTGGTTCACGCGGCGGAGCAGCCCGAGCACCTCGGAGGTGGTGTCCGGGTCGAGGGCGCTCGTCGCCTCGTCGGCGAGCAGCAGGTCCGGCGAGGCCGCGAGTGCCCGGGCGATGCCGACGCGCTGCTTCTGCCCGCCGGAGAGCTGCTCCGGGTAAGCGTGGGCGCGGTCGAGGAGCCCGACGAAGTCGAGCAGTTCGGCGACGCGTCGGTCGCGCTCGGCCTTCGGGACACCGGCGACCTTGAGCGGGTACGCGACGTTGCCGGCGATGGTGCGGGACCGGAACAGGTTGAACTGCTGGAAGATCATCCCGATGTTGCGACGTGCCAGACGGCGGTCCCGCTCGGGGATGGCGGTGAGTTCCCTGCCCGCCACGGTGACCGTCCCGGAGCTGGGGAGCTCGAGGGCGTTCACCAGCCGGACGAGGGTGGACTTGCCGGCGCCGGAGTACCCGATGACGCCGAGGACCTCTCCCTGGTGCACGTCCAGGGAGACGTCCTCGACGGCCACCACGGTCTCGCCGGTGTCGGCGCGGCGGTAGTGCTTCGAGACGCCGCGGAGTTCGACGAGGACCGGCACTACTGCTTGGCCGCCTTCGCGTCCTGCTCGACCTTCGCGAGCTCGGCCTGCAGCTCCGAAGCGCTCTCGTCGCGGGAGACGGCCTCGGGCAGGTCCTTCGCGAAGGCCTCCTGCACGGCGTCGTCCTGGAACAGCTTCGCCAGGTCGAGGTAGGTCTTGTTGTCCTTGTCCTCGTCGCGGGCGGCGAAGACGTTCACGTACGGGGCGGCGCTCGCGCTCGAGGGGTCGTCCTGGTAGATCGCGTCCGAGATCGGCAGGCCTGCTGCGGTCGCGAAGTTGTTGTTCACGACGGCGGCGGCGACGGAGCCCTGCTGCAGCGCGTTCGCGGTCTGCGAGGCCTCGAGCGGCTGGATGTCGACCTTCTTCGTCTCGATGTCCGAGGTGGTCGAGAACGCCGAGCCGCCGTCCTTCAGCGTGACGAGGTCCGCTGCCTGCAGGATGAGCAGCGCGCGGGCCTGGTTGATCGAGTCGTTCGGGATGGCGACCTTCGCGTTCGCGGGCAGGTCCGAGGGCTCGTCGTACTTCGTCGAGTACAGCGGCAGCGGGTAGACGGCGGTCGAGCCGATCGGCTGCAGGTCGTCGTCCGAGGTGACGTTGTAGTCCGCCAGGTACTGGATGTGCTGGAACTGGTTGAGGTCGACCTGGCCGTCCTTCAGCGCGGGGTTCGGCAGCGAGTAGTCCGCGAAGTTCGTCAGCTTGACGGTGACGTTGAGCTTCTCCTTCGCGAGCTTCGTGTACGTGCTCCAGTAGGACAGCGACTTGTCCGCGACACCGATCGTGACGGTCTTCGGGGCGGCGTCGCCGGCAGCAGCGCCACCCTCGTCGCCCCCGGAACGGACGGCGGCGACCACGACGGCGACGACGATCGCGAGGACGACGACCGCTGCGGCGACGATCCAGCCGATCGGGCGCTTGCCCTTCGGCTTCTCGGGCAGGACGGGTGCTGCGGACATGCTGGTGCTCCTCGTGGGGGGATGCTGCGGGGACACCGCGGTGGTCCGCGGCGTGCAGTCGAGTGTGGCCGGACCACGGGCGCGGTGCGACTTGCGTTCCGCCGTGTTACACGCAGCCGACCCGAGCAGACTCGGTCGGGTGCGCAGCATCGAACTCGTCCTCGACGGTCCCTCGGACGCAGCGGTCCGGGCGCTCTGGCAGACCCTGGTCGCCGCGGAGCTGCCGAGCCTCGGCCACTCGGGCACGAACGACCCGCACGTCACCCTCGTGGCGGGCGAGGCGCTGCCCGTCCCGACGGACCTCGACGCCCCGGTGCCCGGGGACCTGCGCGTGGCCGGCGTCCTGCTCTTCCCCGCCGGGCCCGGGCGGCACGTGCTCGGGCTCGGTGTGGTCGTCGACGGGCCGCTCGCACGCTTCCACCGCGCGGTCGACGCCGCCGCTCCGGGATCGACCGACTCGTCGCTGCCGGGCCGCTGGGCGCCGCACGTCACCCTCGCCCGTCGCATCCGCGACGTCGACCTGCCCGCGGCGCTCCGGGTCCTCACGGCCGACGCACCCCTGCCCGAGGTGCTCACGGTGGGCGGTCTCCGCCACTGGGACGGGGACGCGAAGGTGGTCACCCGCCTGCGGTGACCGGCCTGGCGGACCGGCACCGGGCCTCCTGGACGGCGCCGACGCGGAACCTGCGTTCCGCAGGCCAGCAGCCTGCGCGGCCGGGAGGCCCGGTTCAGGTCCCGAGCACCCGCTCGCCGAACGCGGATGCGAACGTCCGATCCGGGTCGGCGCGCGCGACGAGTTCGCGGAAGTCCGGCAGTCGTGGGTACAGCGCGGCGACCGCGTCGCGGTCGAGCGAGCTCATCTTGCCCCAGTGCGGCCGGCCGTCGAACGGCGCGAGCCGCGCCTCGAGGTCGGGCAGCAGCGCCGCGACCTCGTCCGGGTGCTTCTGCCAGGTGAACGCGATGCACAGGACGTCCTCGCCCTGGGTCGGGCTGAGCCACAGGTCGTCGGCGGCCGTCGTCCGCAGTTCGCAGACGTGCAGGTGCGGCTGGATCCGGTTGGCGAGCCCGCGGAGTGCGTCGAGCGCGGCGGCGGCGTGCCGGAGCGGGACGAAGTGCTCGCTCTGCACCTCGGAGCCGTGGCTCGGCACCGACTCGATCGGGAAGTGCGGCAGGCGGTCCCACCACGGTCCGACGGACCCGTCGCGGGCGGTGTGGTG
This sequence comes from Curtobacterium sp. MMLR14_006, assembly GCF_001864985.1. Classification (NCBI taxonomy): domain Bacteria; kingdom Bacillati; phylum Actinomycetota; class Actinomycetes; order Micrococcales; family Microbacteriaceae; genus Curtobacterium; species Curtobacterium sp. MMLR14_006. The sequence goes on from NZ_MJGU01000023.1 coordinate 285,751, forward strand.
GCCGTCGCCGGGGGAGCCGGGCAGCCGCGGGGCGCCGAACAGCTCGTCGGGGACCGTGACGTCGTCGGCGTCCGCCGGCACCCGGGTCTTCACCAGGACCTCGCGCACCTCGTCGCCGAACACCGTGTACGCGCAGACCGAGGTACCGGCCGCGTGGACCTCGGCGACGTGGTCCAGGAAGGTCCGCCAGGGGAGCGGGCCGTAGGTGTCCTGTCGCATCCGCCAGGACGGTTCGACGTCGAGCGTCACCCGGGTGACGATGCCGGTCAACCCGAGGTGCAGGACCGCGCCGTCGAACCCGGGGTCGCCGCGGCTGACGGTGCGCGGGGTGCCGTCCGGACCGAGCAGCTCGAGCGCACGGACGGCCGTCGTCAGCGATCCGAGGGCCGTCCCGGACCCGTGGGTGCCGGTGGCCGTGGCGCCGCCGATCGAGATGTGCGGCAGTGAGCCCATGTTGTGCAGGGCGAACCCGGTGCGGTCGAGGTCCGGAGCGACCGTGCCGTACCGGGTGCCGGCGCCGACGGTGGCGGTCCGTGCGTCCGGGTCGACGACGAGGTCCGTCGGGATCCCGGTCAGGTCGAGCAGCACGCCGGGGGCGTCCGCGACGTCGTTGAACGAGTGCCGCGTGCCGAGGCCGTGCACGCGGCGGTTCGCGGCGACGATCTCGGCGGCCTCGTCGACGGAGCGCGGTCGCAGCACTCGTTCGGCCCCGTAGGTGACCGTGCCGGACCAGTTCAGTTCGCTCGACGTCGACCGCATGGGGCCCACCATGCCACGCGGGGCAGTGGGCGTCAGTGCGCGGGCGGGGGCGTCGGTGCGCCCTCGGGGACCTCCGGACGCCGGACGAACAGCGACGCCACGATGCCGGCGAGCGAGATGAACGCGCCGACCAGGAACGCCGTCCGCACGCCCGAGGCGGTCGCGCTGGCCACGGCGTCGGCCCCGGCGCCCGTCGCCGCCGTGGCGGCACCGATCGTGAGCAGCGTGACGAACAGTGCGGTCCCGGCCGCGCCGGCGAGCTGCTGGGCGGTGCCGAGCACGGCGCTGCCGTGGGAGTACAGCTTCGGCGGCAGGCCGCCGAGCGCCGCGGTGAACAGCGGCGTGAAGGTCAGGGCCAGGCCGATGCTCAGCACGACGTGGGCGCCGAGGACGAACCAGACGCTCGTGTCGGTGCCGACCGTCGCGAGTGCCCAGAGCACCGCGCTGACGATGACCGAACCCGGGACGAGCATGACGCGCGGGCCGTACCGGTCGTAGACGCGACCGACGACGGGGGAGAGCAGGCCCATGAGCAGCCCGCCGGGGAGCAGCAGGAGGCCGACGTTGAGGACCTCGAGACCGAGGACGCGTTCGAGGTAGATCGGCAGCAGGATGAGCGTGCCGAACATGGCCATGAAGCTCAGCGCCATCGCGACGATCGGCACCGTGAAGCCGCGGGTGCGGAACGTGCGCAGGTCGAGCAGGGCGCTGTCCGTGCGCTGCAGGCGGGTCTGCCGGACGACGAACACCACGAGGGCCGCCACGCCGACGACGAGCGCGCCGATCGGCACGGCGAGGCCGGTCGAACCCGACTCGCCGATGCTCGACAGGCCGTAGACGATGCCGCCGAAGGCGAACGCCGACAGCACGACGGACACGACGTCAAGCGGGGCCTTGCGCGGCGTCGAGACGTTCTGCACCTTGAACGCACCGAGCACGAGGGCCGCGAGCGCGATGGGGAGCACGAAGCCGAACAGCCAGCGCCACGAGAACGCGTTGAGGATGAGGCCGGAGATCGTCGGGCCGATGGCCGGGGCCACCGAGATGACGATCGAGATGTTGCCCATGATGCGGCCGCGACGCGCCGGGTCGACGAGCGTCAGCACCGTCGTCATGAGCAGCGGCATCATGATCGCCGTCCCGCTCGCCTGCACGATGCGCCCGACGAGCAGCACGGAGAAGCCCGGGGCCAGCAGCGCGATCAGGGTGCCGGCGGAGAACAGCCCCATCGCCGCGAGGAAGACCGGGCGGGTGTCGAAGCGCTGCAGCAGGAACCCGGTGATCGGGATGACGACCGCCATGGTGAGCAGGAAGCCGGTGGTGAGCCACTGGCCCGTCGCCGCGCTGATCTGCAGGTCGTCCATGAGCCGCGGCAGCGCCACGCCCATGATCGTCTCGTTGAGGATGACCACGAACGCGGAGACGAGCAGCAGCCCGATCACCAGACGGGTCTCGGCAGCGGACGGCGGCGAGACGCTCCCCGTGCGCGGGGCGGAATCGACGGCCTGGGTCATGCGGGGGCTCCTGGTGGATCGCGAGGGGTGGGAACGAGGGGCGCGGACCGCGCAGACAGGGCAACCGCCTGAGTGGATTCGATTATTCCGCTTCCGTGCCGACTCGGCCCGACCCGGTCCGCTCAGTGCCGATTCGGCCCGCTCAGTGCAGGATCGCGAACCCGTCGGCGTCGCCGTGCGGCACGACCGGCCGGAGTTCGACGGCGGTCACCGTCGCCGACGGCGGTCCGGTCCGCAACCAGCCCATGAGCGCCTCGACGGCGGGCGACGGCCCCTCGGCCTCGACCTCGACGGTGCCGTCCCACAGGTTCCGTGCGTAGCCGACGAGCTCGAGCGCGTCCGCCTTCCGTGCGGTCCACCACCGGAAGCCGACCCCCTGGACCGTCCCCGACACGACCGCGTGCATCCTCGTCACCGTTGCCATGTCGCTCACCGTAGGCGCGCGCGGACCCCCGGAGTTTTCGTCCCGGTGACGATGTGTTTCCGGTTCGTGACGGCGAGTGATAGTGTCACACCTACCCGAACAGTTCGGGTCAAAACGACCATAAGGTGTTCGATGGAGAAGGCAGGCATCCGCGTCGCGGTCTCGACCGTGATCGTCGCGCTGCGGCCGCACCCGGACACCGGCGCTCCGGCACTGTGGATGCCGCTCGTGCGCCGGGTGGCCGAGCCGTACGAGGGGTCGTGGGCACTGCCCGGCGGGTGGGTGCAGCCGGACGAGGGGCTCGAGGACTCCGCTGCCGCCCGCCTCCGCGAGACGACGAACGTGCAGCCCCGCTACCTCGAGCAGCTCTACGCGTTCGGCGACGTCGACCGCTCCCCGTCGCGGGTCGTGTCGATCGTGTACTGGGCCCTCGTGCACCCGGACGAGGCGAACTCGGTGCCCGACGACTGGAACGTCCGGTGGTTCCTGGCCGACGAGCACCCGCCGCTCGCGTTCGACCACGACCGCATCGTCGAGTACGCCCTGTGGCGGCTCCGCAACAAGATGTCCTACTCGCGGATCGCCCAGGCGTTCCTCGGCGACCGGTTCACCCTCGCCGAGCTCCGCGGCGTGTACGAGGCGGTGCTCGGCCGAGCGCTCGACCCCGCGAACTTCCGTCGACAGGTGGAGAAGACCGACGCGGTCCTGCCGACCGACGAGACCACGAGCGGGGACCGGCACCGTCCGGCCCGGCTGTACCGCTCGAACCCCGACCTGGCCTACGCGGACAACGGCCCGCTGCAGACCGGGGCCGATCAGCACCAGCAGCGGAACCGATAGGAGACCCTCCCGTGTCCATCGCCACGACCATCGAACGCATCTCCAACGGCCAGGCCGGCGGCAGCACCTGCACGCCCGACCTCGCCCTGCCGACCTGGGACTTCGACGCCCGAGCCGGGTACGGCCCGGGCTCGTCGATGTCCGACGTCATCCCCACGAGCGCCCCGCGCCAGGGTGTCCTGCCCGACGAGTACAAGACGGCTCCGACCGACGAGCTGCACGAGCGCATCGAGCGGGCGAAGGCCACGCTCGGCGAACGGGTCGTCGTCCTCGGGCACTTCTACCAGCGCGACGAGGTCGTCCGGCACGCGGACTTCCTCGGCGACTCGTTCCAGCTCGCGAACGCGGCGCTGACGAAGCCCGACGCCGAGGCCATCGTGTTCTGCGGCGTGCACTTCATGGCCGAGACCGCCGACATCCTGGCGCGGGACGACCAGCGGGTCATCCTGCCGAACCTCGCCGCCGGGTGCTCGATGGCCGACATGGCCGACATCGACAGCGTCGAGGCCGCGTGGGCCGAGCTCACCGCGGTCTACGGCACCGAGCCCGACGCCGACGGCCGCGTGCCGGTGATCCCGGTCACCTACATGAACTCCGCCGCCGACCTCAAGGCCTTCTGCGGGCGCAACGGCGGCATCGTGTGCACCTCGTCGAACGCCGCGACGGTGCTCGAGTGGGCCTTCGAGCGCGGGCAGCGCGTCCTGTTCTTCCCCGACCAGCACCTCGGCCGCAACACCGCCAAGGCCATGGGCATCAGCACCGACCGCATGCCGATGTGGAACCCGCGGCTGCCGGGCGGCGGCAACACCGCGCGGGACCTGCTCGAGGCCGAGGTCATCCTCTGGCACGGCTTCTGCTCGGTGCACCGCCGGTTCACGGTCGACCAGATCGACCAGGCCCGCCGCGAGCACCCCGGCGTGCAGGTCATCGTGCACCCGGAGTGCCCGATGGCGGTCGTCGACGCCGCGGACCACGCCGGCAGCACCGACCTCATCCGGAAGACCGTCGCCGCGGCCACCGAGCCGACCACGTTCGCGATCGGCACCGAGATCAACATGGTCAACCGGCTCGCCGCCGAGTACCCGCAGCACACGATCTTCTGCCTCGACCCGGTCGTCTGCCCCTGCTCGACGATGTACCGGATCCACCCGGGCTACCTCGCCTGGGTGCTCGAGGCACTCGTCCGCGGCGAGGTCCTCAACGAGATCGTCGTCCCCGCCGACGTGCAGGCCGACGCCCGGGTGGCGCTCGAGCGGATGCTCGCGGCGAAGCCGCGGGTCTGACGGGCGGGGGACCGGCCGTGCACGTCGTCGTCGTCGGGTCCGGCATCGCCGGTCTGACCGCCGCGATCCGCGCGAGCACCGCCCACGACGTCACGCTCGTGACGAAGGGGGCGCTCGCCGACGGCGCCACCGCGTACGCCCAGGGCGGCATCGCGGTCGCGCTCGGCGCCGACGACACGTCGGCGCTGCACCAGGCCGACACGCACGTCGCGGCGGCCGGGAGCGCCGACGCCCGCGCCGTCGCGGTCCTCTGCACCGACGGACCGGCCCGGGTCCGTGACCTGCTCGCCCTCGGGGTGCCCTTCGACCGCTCGTCGGACCCGGCGACCCTCGACCGGTACGGCGACGACCTCGCCCGCGGTCGCGAGGCAGCGCACGGTCGCTGGCGGGTGCTCCACGCCGACGGCGACGCGACGGGCGCCGCCGTCGAACGGACCCTGATCGACGCGCTGCACCGCCGACACGTGACGATCCTCGAACGCACGAGCCTGACCGACCTCGTCGTCCGCGACGGGGCGGTCGTCGGCGTCGACGTCCTCGACCTGCTCGGCGAGCCCCGGCGGATCGACGCCGACGCCGTCGTCATCGCCTCCGGGGGAGCGGGACACCTGTACCGCGAGACGACGAACCCGCTCGTCGCGACGGGGGACGGCGTCGCCGCGGCCTGGCGGGCGGGTGCCGTCGTCGCCGACCTCGAGTTCGTGCAGTTCCACCCGACGCGACTCGCCGTGCCGGGGGGCGGGTTGGTGTCCGAGGCCGTCCGCGGCGAGGGCGCCGTGCTCCGCGACGCCTCCGGCCACCGCTTCATGACCGACGTGCACCCGGACGCCGAACTCGCCCCGCGCGACGTCGTCGCCCGGGGGATCGCCGCCGCGGTGCGCGACCAGGGCGGCGCACCCGTGCTCCTCGACGCCACCGCGCTGGGCGCCGACTTCCTGACCGGACGCTTCCCCGGGCTGACCCGGGCCACCCGCGCGGCCGGGTTCGACTGGACCCGACAGGGCGTGCCGGTGTCCCCGGCGGCCCACTACGCGATGGGCGGCATCGCGACCGACGCCGAGGGCCGGACGAGCCTGCCCGGACTGCTCGCGGTCGGCGAGGCGGCCTGCACCGGCGTGCACGGCGCGAACCGACTCGCCTCGAACTCCCTGCTCGAAGGACTCGTCTTCGCGGTCCGCGCGGCGGACGCGGTCGCCGGGCCGCGACCCGGCCTGCTCCGCCTGCGCGGCGACGCCGGTCTCCACGTCACCACCGTGCCCCGAGCGGCCGACGCGGGTCGCGCCGCTCCCCACCTGCTCGGCCGTGACGCCGCTCCGCAGCGCGCCGGGACCGGTGGGCGTGGGTCCGGTGCGGACCGCACGGGAGGCCCGGATCACCGTGACGGGACCGCCGACCTCCGACAGGCGGTGCAGTCCGTCATGACGGAGCGGGTCGGGCTGCTCCGCGACGCCGCCGGGTTGGCGAGCGCGCGACGCGACCTCGACGCGCTCACCGCGGCGACCGGCGGCGGCGTGCGTGAGCACGAGGACCGCGCGCTGCTCGACCTCGCCCGACTCGTCGCCCGCGCCGCCGAGACCCGCACCGAGTCCCGCGGCGCACACGCCCGCACCGACCACCCCGACACCGACCCGACCGCCCCGGCCTCGTACGCCTGGGTCGCAGAGGCCGTCCCCGTCTCCGTCCCCGCCCAGCAGGAGGTACCCGCATGACCACCGACCCCGGCACCGTCCCGCCGCACGCCCTGCGCCGCGTGATCGAGACCGCGCTCGAGGAGGACGCGCCCTGGGGCGACGTCACGAGCGAGACGCTCATCCCCGCCGAGGCGACCGCGACCGCGACCCTCGGCGCCCGCGAGCCCGGCGTCCTGAGCGGCGGCGGGGTCTTCGTCGCCGTCATGCACGCGGTCGACCCCTCGATCGACGCCGTCGTGCACGTCGCCGACGGCAGCGCCTTCGTCGCGGGAGACGTCCTCGCGACCGTGACCGGTCCGGCGCGCGCCGTGCTCCGCGCCGAACGGGTCGCCCTCAACCTCGTGCAGCGGATGTCCGGGATCGCGACGACCACCGCCGCGTACGTCGCCGCCACGACCGGCACGTCCGCGCGGATCGTCGACACCCGGAAGACGACGCCCGGACTCCGCGCGCTCGAGCGGTACGCCGTCCGGTGCGGCGGTGGCCACAACCACCGCACCTCGCTGTCCGACGCCGTGCTCGCCAAGGACAACCACCTCGCGGTGCTGCTCGCCGGGGGCACCGAGATCGGCGACGCCCTCCGGCAGGCCCGCGAGCGGCTCGGACACACGGTGCACGTCGAGGTCGAGGTGGACCGCCTCGACCAGGTCGAACCCGTCGTGGCTGCCGGGGTCGACACGATCATGCTCGACAACTTCACGCCCGACGAGCTCGTGGCCGGGGTCGACATCGTCGCCGGTCGGGCGCTCGTCGAGGCGTCCGGCGGGGTCTCCCTCGACACCGTCGCGGCCATCGCCGCCACCGGGGTCGACGTCGTCTCCGTCGGGGCGCTCACCCACTCCGCCCGCGCACTCGACCTCGGTCTCGACATCGACGTCGCGGCGCCGGTGCGGGACTGACCGTGTTCTACCTGGACCGCGCCGCCACGACACCGGTCCGCTGCGAGGTGCTCGAGGCGATGTGGCCCTGGCTGACCGGGGCGTTCGGCAACCCGTCCTCCACCCACGGCGTCGGGGACCAGGCTGCCCGGGGGCTCGCGGACGCCCGGGCGACGGTCGCCCGGGTGCTCGGCTGCCGACCGGCCGAGGTCGTCTTCACCACCGGCGGCACCGAGGGGGCGAACACCGCCGTCAAGGGGATCGCCCTCGCCGCACCCCGCGGCCGGCACGTCGTCACGAGCGCGATCGAGCACGAGGCCGTGCTGGAGAGCTGCGCCTACCTCGCGCGGTTCCACGGCTTCCAGGTCACGGTGCTGCCGGTCGGGTCGGACGGCCGGGTCGACCCGCAGGTCCTGCGCGCCGCGCTCCGGCCGGACACCACGCTCGTCTCGATCGCGCACGCCGACAACGAGATCGGCACCGTGCAGGACGTCCCGGCGCTCGCCGCGGTCGCCCACGGGGTCGGGGCGCGCTTCCACACCGACGCCGTGCAGTCCGCTCCGTGGCTGCCGGTCGGGCCCGACGCGCTGGGGGTCGACGCGGTGTCGCTCTCCGGCCACAAGCTCGGCGCGCCGAAGGGCACCGGCGTGCTCGCCGTGCGGTCCGGCGTCCCGCTCGAACCGCTGCTGCACGGCGGGGGACAGGAACGCGGACGGCGGTCGGGCACCGAGGACGTCGCCGGCGCGGTGGCGGTGGCGACGGCACTCGGGCTGAGGTCCTCCGGTGGCGCTGCCGGTGCTGCCTCCGTCGCGGCCACGAGCGCCCGCGACGCCGTGCTCGACGGCGTGCTCGCCGCGGTCCCCGGGGCCTTCGTCACCGGGTCGCGTACGCACCGGCTGCCGGGGCACGCGTCGTTCTGCTTCCCCGGCGTCAACGGCGAGACGGTCCTGCTCGAACTCGAGCAGCGCGACGTCGTGTCGTCGTCGGGGAGCGCCTGCGCGGCCGGGAGCACCGAGGCCTCGCACGTGCTCACCGCCCTCGGCATCCCGGAGGACGTCGCCCGCACGGCCCTCCGACTGACCTTCGACGAGACACTCATGGCGGCCGACGTGCCGCTCGTCGTCGGCGCGGTGGCCGACGCCGTGGCGGCGGTCCGCAGCCTCGCCTGACGTGTACTAGACGTTCTACTCCATCTCTGGGTACGTGTCCCCCCTTCTGCGGACACGAGAAGTGCGTCAAGGTGGGAACATGACGAACACGACGACCACCGGCACCCGGCAGGAGGACCGCTTCCGCGCGGTGCAGCTCCTCCCCGCGCCGGCGACGGTCGTCGCGCTCGTCCTGGGCGCGCAGCACGACCTCGGCAGCGCGCCGCTCGGACTCATCGCCCTCGTCGGCGCCCTCGCCACCGCCGGGAGCGCCCTGCTCCCCACGGTGCGACCCGCCGTGGAGCGACGGGTCGGGTCCGCCACCCGACGGTCGATGCCCGCGCCGACCGAGACGGACCGGTACCGAGAGGACACCGGACACCCCTGAGGTCCACCACCACCCGGGCACCCGACCCGTGTGGTGGCCCAGACCGGACGTCGAACCCCTGATCGGCGCCCGGCGCGGGGCGCGACGTCCCCTGTCGTCGTGTCCCGCCGCACACCACGACCCGCCGTGGGTCACGACGTCCCACCCCCGATCGGACGTCGGATCCCCTGCAGCCCACGGCGGGTCGGCGGTGTCGCCGCTGCGCGCTAGCGTCGGCGCATGCCCTCGTACCGCGTGACCCTGGCCGTCGGCGCCCTGGCCCCCGGCACCGCTCCGGACGCGGTCCTGCCCGCCGCGGCTCGGCTCGTCGCCGAGCAGACCGTCGTCGAGGCGCAGGACGTCCGCCTGCTGCGCGGGGTCCCGTGCGCCGTGGTGCGCTTCGAGGCGCCGGACGACGTGACCGCCGCCGGGATCCGCGACGCCGCGGTGACGGGACTCCGCGACGTCGTCGAGGTCCGGTCCGACGTCGTCACCCGGCGCGACGGCGGGCGCTGGACGCCGGTCGCCTGAGCGGGTGCCTCAGCTCGGGCGGACGGCGGCCTCCGGCACCCCGGGCCAGAGGTACTCGAGGTCGTCGGGCACGTCGGGGAACAGCTCGCGGTAGTGCTCCGGCGCCTTCTGCACGAGCTTCGACCGGTGCGAGCGGTGCAGGGCCTCGTCGCGGTTCCACGGCGGGATCGGCACGTCGCCGTGCTCGTAGGTCTCCAGGTCCTCGGGGACCAGCGCGAGGTCGGCCAGGGTCTTCTCGAGGCAGGTGTCCGCGTGACCGCGTTCCAGCCAGACGCGGCACGTCGCCTCCTGGTAGGCCATGAGCGCCGGGCGGTACCCGCGCCACATCGCCGTGACCGGGTGGTGCTGCCAGCCGTAGTCGGGGAGCGTCAACGCCCGCATCACCTGCAGTGTCTCCACGCGCTGCTTGCCCAGCCGCTTGTCGTCGAGGGACTCGGCCGAGGCCCGGAAGTCGGCGTACGGCAGGAAGGTCTGCATCGCCCGGACGGTACCCGGCGACGCTGGCACCCGACACAAGTCGTCACAACCCGGCCCCGGCGGCGGCCGACGTGTGAGCATCGTGTGCATGAGCGGAGAACTGGTGGTCGGCGTCAGCGGCAGCCCGTCGGACCCCTCGCGGACGTCCACCCTGGTCGGCGCGACGGTGGCGCGACTGGCCCAGGACATCGAGGGTGCCCGGACGGAGACGATCGAGATCGGCCCGTTGCTGGCCGACCTCGGAGCGGCGTCGTCCCGCGAGGCGATGTCGGACCGCACCCGACGGGCGCTCGAGACCGTCGAGGCCGCGGACGTCCTCGTCGTCGGCAGCCCGGCCTTCCGGGCCGCGTACTCCGGCGCCTTCAAGCTCTTCTTCGACTGGATCGGCCAGTACGACCTCGTCGACACCCCGGTGCTCCTGACCGCCACCGGCGGCAGCGACCGGCACGCCCTGCTCGTCGAGCACCAGATGCGCCCGCTGTTCGGCTTCTTCCAGTCCACGACCCTGCCGCTCGGCGTGTTCGGCAACGAGCGGGACTTCACGAAGCGCGACGGCGGCTACGACATCGGCAGCATCGACCTCGAGCTCCGCATCGACCAGGCCGTCCGCCGCGCCGTCCCCCTCATCCGCGGAGGCTTCGCCACCGCCGGACTCACCGAGGTCCGCCGCCCCGCCGACTTCTGACGCCCCGGGTGCCGGGTTCCGGGTGCCGGGTGCTGTTCCGCGCGTAGGAGGTCGTTCCGCGCGTGGTGAGTCTTTCCGCGCGTAGGGGGCTGGTTCTTCCGGCTCCCTACGCGCGGAAGTGCTTCCCATGTCGCGTGTGATGGGACGGAACCTGCGCGCGGTGGACGCGCGGGGCGCCGGACGGGAGCCCCGGGGCGGGCTGACCCCGTGCCTCCCGTCCGCCTCGTGGCCGAGAGGCGTGAGCCGGGAGCGAGCGCCGGACCCGGACCCAGGCCCTGGCGTCAGTCGAGCAGCGACGCCAGGTGCGCGACCGCCAGGCGGTAGCCGTCGGCGCCCGCGCCGGCGATGACCGCCGTTGCGGCGGTCGCGACGTGGTCGACGTGGCGGAAGGGCTCGCGCTTCCACGTGTTGGACAGGTGCACCTCGACGACCGGGACCGTGAGTGCCTCGACGGCGTCGTGCAGCGCGACCGAGGTGTGCGCGTAGGCGGCGGGGTTGATGACGACGCCGACGAAGTCGTCGAGCGCCTCGTGCAGCCACTCGACGAGTTCGCCCTCGCGGTTGCTCTGCCGGAAGTCGGCCTCGAGCGAGTGGACGGCGGCCTCGGTGTGCACGATCGCCTCGATCTCGGCGAGCGTCACGGTGCCGTACTGCTCGGGGTCGCGCCGGCCGAGGATGTCCAGGTTGGGGCCGTTGAGGACGAGGATGCGCGACTGCTCGGTCATGTCGCGAGCCTACCGAGGGCGGGCAGCGCCGGACCCGACCGCCGCCGGGGCGGCGATGTGAACGGTCACAATTCGGTGTAACGTTCCCGTCCGGGTCGGCTGAGTTGCCGACTGCAACACACTGACGTGGAGATGTTGAATGGTTCTCGCTGCAGCGAACGAAGGGATCCGGCTCGACTTGGGCTGGGTCGACTACCTGATGATCATCGTGTACTTCGGGGTCGTCATCGGGATCGGGTTCACCGCCCGGAAACAGGTCCGGACGAGCATGGACTTCTTCCTGTCCGGCCGTTCGATGCCGGCGTGGATCACGGGCCTGGCGTTCGTGTCCGCGAACCTCGGCGCCACCGAGATCCTCGGCATGGCGGCCAACGGTGCCCAGATCGGCATGGCGACCCTGCACTACTACCTGGTCGGCGCCGTGCCCGCGATGGTGTTCCTCGGGCTCGTGATGATGCCCTTCTACTACGGCTCGAAGGTCCGCTCGGTGCCGGAGTTCATGCTCCGCCGGTTCGGCAAGGCCCCGCACCTGGTGAACTCGATCGCCTTCGCCGTGTCGAACGTGCTCATCGCGGGCATCAACCTCTACGCGATGGCCATCGTCATCGAGGCGATGCTCGGCTGGCCGGAGTGGCTCGCCATCGTCGTGTCCGCCGGCTTCGTGCTCGTCTACATCACCCTCGGTGGGCTCTCCAGCGCGATCTACAACGAGGTCATGCAGTTCTTCGTCATCATCGCGGGCCTCATCCCGCTGACGATCGTCGGCCTGCACCGCGTCGGCGGCTGGGACGGCCTGTCGAAGGCGATCACCGAGACGCAGGGCGTGCAGCACCTGCAGGCCTGGGCCGGCACCGGCTTCGGCGACGTCACGAACCCGATCGGTGCGAACTGGCTCGCGATCGTCCTCGGCCTGGGCTTCGTCCTCGGCTTCGGCTACTGGACGACCAACTTCACCGAGGTCCAGCGTGCGTTCTCGGCGAAGAACATGTCCGCCGCCCGTCGCACCCCGCTCATCGCCGCGATCCCGAAGCTCTTCATCCCGGCCATCGTCGTGATCCCCGGTCTCATCGCGGCCGCGGTCGTCGGCAACCAGTTCGCCGACGGCTCGCTCACCTACAACGACGCGATCCCGAAGCTCATCCAGATGTACCTGCCGACCGGCGTGCTCGGCGTCGCGGTCACCGGCCTGCTCGCGTCCTTCATGGCCGGCATGGCGGCGAACGTGTCGTCCTTCAACACGGTCTTCACGTACGACATCTGGCAGCGCTACATCAAGCCGAACATGCCCGACGTGCACTACCTGAAGACGGGCCGCTGGGTGACCGTCGTCGGCGTCCTGGTCGGCATCGCGACCGCGTTCATCGCCGCGCAGGCGTCGAACATCATGACGTACATGCAGACGCTGTTCTCGTTCTTCAACGCCCCGCTGTTCGCCGTGTTCATCCTCGGCCTGCTCTGGAAGCGCATGACGACGCAGGGCGCGCTCTGGGGGTACGTCCTCGGCATCGTGACCCCGACGATCACCTGGATCGCGTACCTCGTGAACCCGGACCTGTTCGCCACCGCGACCGCCGAGACCCTCTACGGCGCGATCATCTCGTTCGTCACCGTGCTCGTCGTCGGCTTCGTCGTCTCGATGCTCACCAAGCCGAAGGACGAGAAGGAGCTCAGCGGCCTGGTCTACGGCATCGGCAAGATCGACCTGCACGGCGACTCCGTCGCGACCGACACCGCCTGGTACCGCTCGCCCGCGCTGCTCGGCACGGTCGCGCTGGTGCTCTGCGTCGTCCTGTACCTCCCGTTCCTCTAGGCCCGCGAAGACCCGCGAAGGAGATCTCCCATGAGCGACACCACCACCGCCATGACCGAGGAGCAGAAGGCCGCCCTCGTCCGTTCCACCCGCCGACTCGACCTGCGTCGCATCCTCGGCGGCCTGTTCGTCCTGTACGGCGTCATCGTGACCGTCGTCGGCATCGTCCACTGGGACAGCGACCCCGAGAAGACCGGCGGCATCCACATCAACCTGTGGGTCGGGCTGTCGATGCTCGTCGGCGGGCTGCTGTTCTTCCTCTGGGACCGGCTGAACCCCGTCCCGGCGGAGGACATCATCGGCCAGGCAGAGGCCGAGACGCAGCAGAAGGCGGCCGGCGAAGGCCGAGAGCTCGCCTGAGCAGACGGTCCTGACCGTCGGACGGGAGGCGCGGTGCCGGTCGGCGCCGCGCCTCCCGTCCGACTCGGGCTGGTTGACGACGCTGACGGGGCGTCCTAGTATTGAAATGTCGGTCGGGTGCTCTCGGCCGGAAGTGATCCCCGGATGTCCTGCAGCCAGCGCGGGCCCGGGGATTTGCGTTCTGGTCAGCCTACGATCACTGCCGGCGGAATCTGTGGCGAGCCGTCGCGATGTGCGCCGCACGCGACATCGGCGAGTGCGAGCAGCGGCTCGTCCGACGGCTGCACGTGCATCCAGCGCAGACGGCTCCCGATACCGCGATCACGGAGCGCCGTGAACATCGAACGGTCGTCACGGTCCCTCGCCGGACCGCGCGATTCGAGCACGATGGTCCTGACACCCCGCTGCTCGAGCTCCCAGACCAGTCGTTCCAAGCAGCGCCGGCGACGCCGTTCCGCCCGTGCGACGACACCCTCGTAGCGGACGACGACCACCTCGATGGCATGGAGCAGGAGATCGAGCCACGAGAGCCGTTGGCTGGGCAGTCCCTCGTACCAGTGCAGCTTCCGCATTCGCGGCGGTGTGCACCTCCTGACGGCGGCCCTCGCGTCGTCTGCGTTCGCGTCCGTCACGATGACGGCGGCGAGGACGTACACGGTGTGGTCGAGGCCGCCGCCCGGCTCCGACTCGTCCACGTACGCCGTCTCCATCGACCTAGTATATTGCGTACCGGTCAGTACCGCCGAGGAACAGTTGCGCTCCGCCCCTCGCCGCGCCAGGTTGAGCACGAGGAAAGGACGACCCCGTGGACACGATGGTCTTCATCAACCTGCCCGTCGCCGACCTGGAGCGCGCGAAGGCGTTTCACGAGGCGCTCGGCTACTCGATCAACCCGGCGTTCAGCGACGACACGGCGGCGTGCGTCGTGGTGAGCGACACGATCTTCGTCATGATCCTGACGGCGGCGAAGTTCACCCAGTTCACCGACAAGGCCATCGCCGACGCCGACACGATCGAGGTGATCACCTCGCTGAGTGCGGCCTCGAAGGACGAGGTCCACCGCATCGTCGACGCGGCGGTCGCCGCCGGCGGCACCGAGGACCGCCCGGAGATGGACCTCGGCTTCATGTACCAGCGGAGCTTCACGGACCCGGACGGGCACCGCTGGGAGTACGTCTGGATGGACCCGCAGGCCGTGCAGGACGGACCGCCGGCGCAGTGACCGCGGGGCTGGCGGTGTCGGCTGACCACGCCAGGATGGGTGCATGACCCCAGAGCCCCTGCCCGACCGTGCACCGGCGACCCCGGACCTCGTCGTCGGGGCCGACGGCCTCGCCCGTCCGGTGTGGGCGTCGTCCGACGCCATGCTCCGTGACTACTACGACACCGAGTGGGGGATGCCGGTCCGCGACGAGCGCGGGGTGTTCGAGCGGCTCTCGCTCGAGGCGTTCCAGTCCGGTCTGTCGTGGCGCACGATCCTCGCGAAGCGGCCCGCGTTCCGTGCCGCGTTCGCCGACTTCGACCCGGACACCGTGGCGGCCTTCGGCGAGGACGACGTCGCACGGCTGATGGCCGACGCCGGCATCGTGCGGAACCGGGCGAAGATCGCCGCGACGATCACGAACGCGAACGCGACGGTCGCCCTGCGCGCGGACGGCGGGCTGTCCGACCTCGTGTGGTCCTTCCGGCCGGCCGCCACCCCCGCGCCCGTCACCGCAGCCGAGGTCCCGACGACGTCGGACGAGTCCGTCGCGTTGTCGAAGGCGCTCCGGAAGCGCGGCTTCGCGTTCGTCGGACCGACCACGATGCACGCCCTGATGGAGGCCCTCGGCATCGTCGACACGCACCTCGTCGGCAGCCACCGACGCGGGACGTCCGGGGTCTGGCGCTGAGCAGCGCTGAGCAGCGAGCTGAACAGTGCGTTGAGCAGCGCTGAGCAGCGCGGAGCAGCCACGGGGACGTCGGCGGGGCTAGGGTCGCGGCATGAGCTCCGAGAACCCGCGCGTGCGGCCCGTCCACCCCGTCCGTGCGGACACCGTGGCGGTCCCGCTCGACGCCGAGGTCCCGACGCCCGAGCCGGCGGCCGACGGCACCGCCCCGGCGCACGGCCCGGACGAGGTGCGCATCGCCTTCCTGCTCTTCCCGCACCTGACGCAGCTCGACCTGACCGGTCCGGCCCAGGTGCTCTCCCGGGTGCCCGGTGCTCGCGTCGAGTACGTCGCCGCGACGCTCGACCCGGTCCCGAGCGACTGCGGGCTGTCCCTCGTGCCGACCACGACGTTCGCCGAGGCGGCCCCGGCGGACGTCCTCGTCGTGCCGGGCGGCGAGGGCGCCTTCGACGCGATGGCCGAGCGGCAGGTGATCGGCTTCGTCCGGCGCGAGGCCGAGCGTGCCACCTGGGTGACCTCGGTCTGCACGGGGGCGTTCGTGCTCGGCGCCGCCGGGCTGCTCGCCGGCAAGCGGGCGACGACGCACTGGGCGTCGAAACCGATGCTCGAGGCCTTCGGTGCGCAGCCGGTCGACGACCGCGTGGTCGACGACGGTTCGGTCGTCACGGCGGCCGGGGTGAGCGCCGGCATCGACATGGCGCTGTGGCTCGCGGCGGAACTCGCGGGGCGTCCGGCGGCGGAAGCGATCCAGCTGCAGCTCGAGTACGACCCGCAGCCACCGTTCGACGCGGGTTCGGCCGAGCGCGCGGACGCCGTCGTGGTCGCCCGGGCCCGGGCTGCCGCCGAGGACGCACGCGGTGACCGCGTCGAGCGGGCTGCCGCCGCGGTCCTGCGCTAGTCGTCGTCCCGCAGGGGGCGGCGCATCTGCACCGACGTCACCTGGTAGCCGAGCGCCGCGTAGAGCTCCTGCGCGCCGGTGTTGTAGCCGAACACGTTGAGGCCGATGCTCGTCGCGCCGTGCTCCGCTGCGGCCCGGTGTCCGAGCTCGAGCGCGCGGCGGGCATGGCCGAGTCGCCGGTGCGTCGCGGCGATCTCGACGTCGAACACCCACCAGTCCGGGCTGCCCGGTGCGAACGGTCCGATCCAGAGGTGCCCGACGACGGTGCCGTCCTGGTCGGTGACGTCCCACACCAGGTGTCCGTCGGCGGGGGAGCCGCCCGGGAACCAGCGGTCGCGCGACTGCTGCTCGTTCGCCTCGGCCTGCTCGCGGGTCTCGCCCGCCTGCATCCGGGACGCGACGTACTCCGCCATGGTGCGGTCGAGCCAGGCCGGGAGGCGCGTGGCCGGCATCGCGACCAGCCGCGTGTCCGTCACCGGTTGCCCTTCGACCCCCGGCTCGGCTTGCCGCGCATGCGCCCCCGGCCGGGGACCGGCCCCTTGCCCGTGTTCGAGCCCTTGCCACTGCCCGACTTGCCGCCGCCGGGTGACTTCGCCTTGGCCTTGCCGCCGGCACCTGCGCCGGCGTTGCCGCCGGCACCCTTGCCCGAGCCGGTCTTCGCACTGCGTGCCGAGGCCGAGCCCGAACCGGGGGCTCCGGCGTCCGTCGAGGCGTCCGGTGCCCGTCGTGAGCTGTTCGCCGTCCGGCCGCGCACGACGCCGATGAAGTCCTCGGTCACCTCGGTGGCGTCCTGGTCGCGCCAGACCAGGGCGATCCGGGTGCCGGGCGCGTCGGTCAGGGGGCGTGCGACGAGGTCCTTGCGGCTCGCTGCCCGGAACAGCGACTGCGGGAGCACCGCCACGCCGACGTTCGCCTCGACCAGGTCGAGCGCGCCGTCGATGTCGGCGGGCACCGGGCCCGCGTCGACGACGTGCACCTCGGTGGCGCCGAGGTCGACCTCGTCGAGCTCCGCCAGGGGGGAGTCCTTCGGCAACGCGACGACGGCCGTCTCGGTCCAGAGCGGGATCGCGTTGTGCTGGCGGGAGACGGGCATGCGGGCGAAGGCCATGTCGGCCTCACCGGCCAGGGCGTCGTCCACGTCGCCGGCGCCGATCGGGCGCAGCACGAGGTCGATCGTCGGGAATCGTTCGCGCCAGACGCGAGCCCACTTGGCGGGGGAGACCCCCGGCACGAAGGCGATGGTGAGTGCCGCGGTCATGCAGACGAGCATAGGGGCCGTACCCTTGACCCCATGGCGCAGGAACAGACCATGAAGCCCGAGACGGCTGCGAAGAAGCTCGGCATCTTGCTGGCGGCCGCTCCGGAGTCCTTCCGGGACGCTCCCGTCACGCGGACCGCCTTCGACGAGCTCCGGAACGAACCCCCGACGTGGCTCGAGGACCTCCGACGCGACGGTCCGCACCCGCGACCGGTCGTGGCGCAGAAGCTGGGGGTGTCCATCTCCGGGCTCACCCGTGCCGGCATCGAGGACCCGCTGACCACCGCGGAGATCAAGACGCTGCTCGAGCAGAAGCCCGAGTGGCTCGTCCGCGAGCGTGCCACGCAGGCCGCGGTGCACGCCGAGAACGCCCGGGTGAAGCAGGAGCGCGCCGCGAAGGCCGCTGCCCGCGACGAGGACTGACCCACCCCGACCCCGCACCACCCACCGGGACGAGGACACGGACGTGCACGAGACCGTCGCCGACGCCATGCTCGTCGTGCCGCAGTTCGCGTCGGTGTGCTGCATCGTCGGCGACCGGTACCGTCCGCGCCCGGCCGTCGTCGTGCCGGCGGCCGTGATGCTCGTCGCGATGCTCATGCCCGTCGTGCACGCCGGCGCCGCCTGGACCCTGCTCGCAGCGACGCTGCTGCTGGTGCTCGCACCGCTGCCCGTGATGCGTCGCCGCCGTGCCGACGGTGGTCGGGCGGAGCCGATGGACGTCCACCGTGCGCTCTCGTCCGTCGTCATGGCCGGGATGCTGCTGATGGGACACGCCGTCGGTGTCGCCGGTGACCACGGCGGGCACGCCGTGGTCCTGTCCGCCGTGCTCGGGGCCGGTGTGGTCGGCTACTGCGCCTTCAGCGGCTGGCTGCTCCGGTACGAGTGGGGGCGTGCGGACCGGCGCTCCGTCCGCAGCGGTGAGGTCTTCGCGATGACGGTCGCCGTGGTGGGCATGACGCTCGCGATGTAGCGCCGGACGGCTCAGTCGCGTCGGGCCGGAGCGTCGGCTGCGTGCGTCACCCGGTCCTTCGCGGCCCGGACCGTGTCCGCCGGCACCGGTGGGACACCTCGTCGGATGCCCCGGACGCCGATCGCGAACAGCACGGCGGTGACGAGCGCGAACAGGACGAACGTGACGGCGGTCGCCGCCCAGACCGGCAGCACCAGTGCCAGGAGCGCGACCGCGAGGCCCGCCAGCAGCACGAGGGTCGTCAACGCGGAGCCCACGGCGATGCCGGTCAGCACGAGCCCGGTCCTCGCCCCGTCGACGCGCTGGCCGATCTCCCGCCGTGCCGAGGCCACCTCGTCGCGCACTGCCCGCAGGACCGGTTCCAGTGCCTTCTGGACCAGGCCCGCGGTGACGGTGTCGCGCAGCGACGGCTTGGCGGTCGGGTCGTCGTCGTGGTCGGTGGTGCTCACGGGGTCTCCTGTCCGGATGCGGTCGTCCGCGTCCGGTCCTGCGACGCAGCAGGACCCACGATGGTCACGTTCCCGAGCAGGTGCTCGGTGTCCTCCCAGCTTGCCGAGCCGGGGACGCGGCGGTCGGTCCCGTCGCCCGTGCCGCGTGCGCGCGGTAGCGTCGGGTCGTGTCCGATCGCGCTGCCCGTCGCCCCGAGCCCGCTCCGCGCCTCGACGAGGTCGACGAACGCATCCTCTGGACGCTCGCGGCCGACGCCCGGATCCCGAACAACCGACTGGCCGCTGCGGTCGGCATCGCACCGTCGACGTGCCTGGCCCGCGTCCGGGCGCTCGAGGACGCCGGGGTGATCCGGGGGTACCGCGCCGACGTCGACGTCGCCCGGCTCGGGTTCTCGATCGAGGCGATGGTGTCCGTGCGGGTGCACGCCGCCGCCCGCCGCGAACTCCGCGACTTCGCGAAGCGGCTGCTCCGGGTGCCCGTCGTGCAGGACGTGTCGTTCCTGGCCGGCGACAAGGACTTCCTCGTGCACATCGCCTGCGAGTCGACGGAACAGCTCCGGGACTTCGTCGCCGACGAGCTCAGCGGCGACCCGTCGGTGGCGACGACCCAGACGAACATCGTGTTCGAGCGCCTCGTCGCCGACCGCTCCGGGCAGGGGCGCTCGTTCGACGAGCTCCGCCGCTGGCGCGCCTGAGGCGGCCGCTGCGCCCAGGCCCGGCGGTCCGGCGTCAGCGCGTCCGGGTCATCGGGACGTGGGGGATGCGGTCCTCCAGGTACTCGTCGCCCGAGCGCACGAAGCCGAACCGGGCGTACCACTGCTCGAGGTGTGACTGCGCGCCGAGCACGATGACGGGGGAGCGGGACTCGGCGATCGCCGCCTCGATGAGCTGCCCGGCGAGGCCCTGGCCGCGGGCGTGCTTCGCCGTCGCGACGCGCCCGATCCGCTCGGTGCCGTCGGGTTCGCGCAGCAGGCGGAGCGTGGCGTCGACCGAGCCCTGGCCGGCCCAGAACTGCACCGTGCCCGGTTCCAGGTCGCGGCCGTCGACGTCGGCGTAGGCGCACTCCTGTTCGACGACGAAGACGTCCTGCCGCAGTCGGAGGACCTCGTGGAGCGTGACGACGTCCATGTTGCGGGTCGGAGCGTTGAAGATCGAGACCACGGTCGGCCTTTCCTGAAGATTTCTTGCGAAACGGGTTCCGTCTCGGCGCAGAGCGGCGTACATTGCCGGTCAACCACTCTACGTGCGCAGCCGAGATCAGGAGGTGAGCGCATGGACACGACGACTCGTGCA
Source organism: Curtobacterium sp. MMLR14_006 (assembly GCF_001864985.1). Classification (NCBI taxonomy): domain Bacteria; kingdom Bacillati; phylum Actinomycetota; class Actinomycetes; order Micrococcales; family Microbacteriaceae; genus Curtobacterium; species Curtobacterium sp. MMLR14_006. The sequence continues at coordinate 306,003 of NZ_MJGU01000023.1, forward strand.
CCCTGGCTCGCCGCCGTCCGGATCGCCCTCGTGGGCGTCGGGACACTGGCCGCGCTCGTGCTGCTCTCCCTGCTGTTCGGGGCGCGCCCCGCGGCTGCGGCCGAGTCCGCGCCGCCGACGACGAGCGCCCACCAGGGCGTCCTCGGCCACGCGACCGAGGGTCTCGGTTCGGCCGTCGACGACGTCACGAACGGCGTCGGCAGCGCAGTGGGCGGTGTCGTCGAACCGGTCACGAAGGCCGTCGTCCCGACACCTCCGGCTCCCGCGAAGCCCGCTCCGGTGGCCACGAAGCCCGCACCGGTGGCCACGAAGCCGACGCCCGCCGCTCCGGCACCCGCGGCGGTCGCCCCGAAGCCCGCGCCCGCCGCGCCGTCGAGCCCCGCTCCGGCTCCCGCGCCCCACCAGGCCGCGGCACCGACGCACGCCGCCCCTGCCGCCCGGTCGACCACGCACCTGACGCAGGGTGTCGTCGACACGGTGAGTCGTGCCTCCCGGCCGGTCACCGACACCGTCGCCGGCGCGCTCCGTCCCGTCACCGACACCGTGCAGGCCGTCACCGACGGCCGCCCGGTGAGCGCCGTGGTGGGCACCGTCGACGACGTCGTCGGCAACGACGTGGTCGGGACCGTCACTGCACCGGTGACGGACCTCGTGGACGACACCCTGACGGGTGTCGGGACGGTCGTCGGATCGGTCCCCGACACGGTGACCGGCGTCGTCCCGTCCGTCGGCGAGACCCTGCCAGGAGGCTCGGATCCCGTCCTCGGCGCTCCGTCGCCCGTGCCCGGTGGCACGACCGCCCCGGTGGTCGGCTCCGTCGTGCCGGCTGCGGCCCCGGCTGGCCCGGCCGTCGCCTCGACGACCGGTCCGGATGCCGCTGCGCGTTCGACGCGCTGGCAGCAGCCGGTGGGCCCGGCGGGTGCCCACGGGCGGATCTCCGACTCGGCCGTCACGCCGACGACGGTGATCTCCGGCGTGACGGTGACCCCCGGCGCGACGGCGGACGTCGCGGACGCGACGGTCGGCGGCACGGCACTCCGGGTGCCCGCCGACGGGAACGGCCACGGCGGCCCGTCCGACGCGCCCGTCGCGGGTGTCCTCGGTGGCAGCGCCTCCTCGACCACCGGCGGCGCGACCGCCGTCGGCACCGTCGGTTCGACCGACGACTCGTTCTCCCTCGCCGCGGGGTCTCGCGGCACGCTCTCCGACGACGCGGTCCCCGCATCGGTCGTCGGCGAGCACGACGTCGCCCCTGACTGAGATCGGTGCACCTGTCCACCACGGCAGGCACGCACACCCGACCGCGACCGCGGTCGGACGACATCTCGATCAGGGAGTACGACCATGAACAAGTACGTCTCGCGAGGGCTCTGGTTCGCCCTCTGCGTCGGCGGCCTCACACTCGGAGGGACGGCTGCGGCGAACGCGGCCACGACCTCCGGAGCCGACGGCGCCGTCTCGGGCACCCAGGTGGTCCCGTCCGTGGACGCCCCGGTGTCCCTCACCGGCAACGCACTCGGGGTGCTCGGCGACGCGGTGTCGTCGGCGACCGCATCCCCGGCCGCTGCCTCGCCGTCCCCCTCGAGCGCGGCGGTGCCGTCCACGGCTCCGACGACCTCGGGTGCGAACGGCACGGCCTCCGGCACGCAGGTCGTGCCGCAGGTGACCGCTCCGGTGCACGTCGGCGGCAACGCCGTCGCGGTCGGTGGCGACGCCGCCTCCACCGCAGCACCCGCCGCTGCACCGGCTCCGGCAGCACCGAGCTCGGCAGCAGCGACCTCGGCACCGGCGACGTCCGGTGCCGACGGCACGGCTTCCGGCACGCAGGTGGCCGGTGACGTGACCGCTCCGGTCACCGCCACCGGCAATGCCGTGGCCGTCGGCGGCGACGCTGCGTCGACGTCGACCCCCGCCGGCACGTCGTCGTCCGCCCCGTCCTCGGCGGCGTCGTCTTCGGCGGCGCCGAGCACTTCGGGGTCGGACGGCACGGCCTCGGGGACGCAGGTGTCCCCGGTCGTCAGCGTCCCGGTCACCGTCTCCGGCAACGGAGTCGGCGTCCTCGGCGCCGGCACGAGCACCGACTCGGCGCGGCCCACCGGCTCCTCGTCCTCGACCGGCACTCCCGCGTCGGCCAGCACCTCGGGTCAGGACGGACTGCTCTCGGGCACCCAGGTGCTCGGTGCGGTCTCGGTCCCGGTCTCGATCGGTGGGAACGGCATCGGCCTGATCGGTGACGGTACGAGCACCGGCACGGGTACGGGTACGTCGGGTTCGACGGGTTCCGCGCCGGTCGTGGGTGGTTCGACCTCTGGTTCGGACGGCACGGGTTCGGGGACGCAGGTCACTCCGGTGGTCTCGGTTCCGGTGACGGTCGGTGGGAACGGCATCGGTCTGATCGGTGACGGTACGAGCACTGGCTCCGCGTCCGGTACGTCGGGTTCGACGGGTTCCGCGCCGGTCGTGGGTGGTTCGACCTCGGGTTCGGACGGCACGGCTTCGGGGACGCAGGTCACTCCGGTGGTCTCGGTCCCGGTGACGGTCGGTGGGAACGGCATCGGCGTCGTCGGTGACGGCACCAGCACGGGCACGGGTACGGGCACGTCGGGTTCGACGGGTTCCGCGCCGGTCGTGGGTGGTTCGACCTCTGGGTCGGACGGCACGGCTTCGGGGACGCAGGTCGCTCCGGTGGTCTCGGTTCCGGTGACGGTCGGTGGGAACGGCATCGGTCTGATCGGTGACGGAACGAGCACCGGCACGGGTACGGACACGTCGGGTTCGACGGGTTCGACGGGTTCCGCGCCGGTCGTGGGTGGTTCGACCTCCGGGTCGGACGGCACGGGTTCGGGGACGCAGGTCACTCCGGTGGTCTCGTTTCCGGTGACGGTCGGGGGGAACGGCATCGGCGTCGTCGGTGACGGCACCAGCACGGGCACCGGTTCGTCGACCTCGACGGGCTCCGCGCCGGTCGTGGGTGGTTCGACCTCCGGTTCAAACGGCACGGCTTCGGGGACGCAGGTCACTCCGGTGGTCTCGGTCCCGGTGACGGTCGGTGGGAACGGCATCGGCGTCGTCGGTGACGGCACCAGCACGGGTACCGGTTCGTCGACCTCGACGGGCTCCGCGCCGGTCGTGGGTGGTTCGACCTCTGGGTCGGACGGCACGGGTTCCGGGACGCAGGTCACCCCGGTGATCGACCTGCCCATCACCATCGGTGGGAACGGCATCGGCATCGTCGGTGACGGCACCGGCACCGGGACCACTCCCGGCACCGGGACCGGCACGACTCCGGGCGACGGTACGACTCCTGGTGACGGTACGACTCCTGGTGACGGCACCACTCCTGGTGACGGCACGACCCCTGGCGACGGCACCACGCCCGGCACCGTGACCACCCCCGGGACGTCCACGGGCACGACCGACGTGCCCCGGGCCTCCACTCCGGCCGTGGTGACCACCTCGGTGGTCCGCACCACCGGAGCGACCGTCGGCGGGACGACCACCCTGGCGGCGGGGGACGCGACGACGGCAGCCGAGGGTGCCGGCCAGCGGCAGCTCGCCTACACCGGAGCGTCCTCGCCGGTGCTGCCCCTCGGGTTCGCGCTCCTGCTGCTCCTCGCCGGTGCGGGCACGCTCGTGCTCCGTCGTCGGCACTGACCGTCGGGTCGACGAGGGGCGTCGCGCAGCAGCGGCGCCCCTCGCCGGCGTGTCCGGGATGCGGGTGTGCGTGTGCATCCACCGACGAAGCACCGGTCGATCGACGCGTGCTCTGTCGGAAGGTGTCGACGCATCGGATGCACGTGCACCTTCCGACAGCACACGTGTCGATCGTCGCGTGGTCCGTCGCAAAGTGCGGCGACCGCCCGACGGCCCGACCGTCCGACCGACCGCCAGCTCCGCCCCGCCCCGCAGCCGCCCTCCGTCACACCCGCACGCACCCAGGACCGGGTGGGGTATCGTTCGGACTACGCAAGCGCTCCGGGGTCGGTGTAATTCCGAACCGGTGGTGACAGTCCACGAACTGATGACGGGTGCGAACCCGACTGAGGTTGACCCGGTGGAAATCCGGGACCGACGGTGAGAGTCCGGATGGGAGGCGCGCTGACGGACAGGACGTCCCACGACCCGTGGTGGCGTGTCGTCCGTCGATGCCGACGATCGTCGAACGCCCCCGGAGTCCCGTTGAGAGGACACCAGTGTTCACCGGCATCATCGAGGAACTCGGCACCGTCACCGCCGTCGAGCAGCAGGGCGACTCCGTCGCGCTCACCGTGCACGGCCCCGTCGTCGTGCAGGACGCCCGGCACGGCGACTCGATCGCGACCAGTGGCGTCTGCCTGACCGTCGTCGAGCAGACCCCCGAGACCTTCACCGCCTTCGTCATGAAGCAGACCCTCGACATGAGCGCCCACGGTGCGCTCCGCGTGGGGGACCGCCTGAACCTCGAGCGTGCCGCGTCGGTCGGGGACCGGCTCGGCGGACACATCGTGCAGGGCCACATCGACGGCACGGCGACCGTGCTCGAGACGGCCGACGGCGACGGCTGGCGCCGTGTGCGCTTCTCGCTCAGCCCGGCGCTCAGCCCGCTGATCGTCGACAAGGGGTCGGTCGCCCTCGACGGCGTCTCGCTCACGGTCAGCGCGGTCTCGCCGGAGGACACCGCCCCCGACGCCGCCTGGTTCGAGGTCAGCCTGATCCCCGAGACGCTCGAGGCGACGACCCTCGGACTCCGCGTCCCCGGCGACCGGGTGAACGTGGAGACGGACGTCCTGGCCCGTCACGTCCGGCGGATGCTGCGGCTCGACGCCGCGACGGCGCCCGCACAGGAGGCCCGGTGATGGTCACGGAGACCGGCCAGCGCCCCGGGGCGCCCGACACCACGACCTCGGTCGCCGCCGCAGGGCTGGCGAGCGTCCCCGAGGCGATCGCCGCCGTCGCGGCGGGGCGCCCGGTGATCGTCGTCGACGACGAGGACCGCGAGAACGAGGGCGACGTCATCCTGTCCGCCGAGCTCGCGACCCCCGAGTGGATCGCCTGGACCGTCGCACACTCGTCGGGCTTCATCTGCGCGCCGGTGAGCACCGAGATCGCCGACGCCCTCGACCTGCCGCCGATGGTGCAGCACAACGAGGACGTCCGCGGCACCGCCTACACGGTGACGGTCGACGCCGCCGTCGGTGTCACCACCGGCATCAGCGCCCACGACCGAGCACACACGTTGCGCGTCCTGGCCGACCCGACGTCGGGGCGTGACGACCTGCACCGCCCCGGACACGTGGTGCCCCTGCGCGCACGCCCGGGCGGGGTCCGCGAACGCGCGGGCCACACCGAAGCAGCGATCGAGCTCGTCACCGCGGCCGGGCTCCGGCCCGCCGCGGCGATCTGCGAGATCGTCGACGAGGCCGGCGGCATGATGCGGCTGCCGGCGCTCGTCGCACTCGGGGCACGCGAGGGCGTGCCCGTCATCACCATCGCCGCGCTCGCCGAGTGGCTGGACGCGGCAGACCGGGCGGCGGCATCCGATGCCGTGCCCACGGAAGGAACGACACGATGAGCGGAGCAGGCGCGGCAGACCGCGACCAGGTCGACGGCAGCGGAATCCGGGTGGCGATCATCGCCGGGCAGTGGCACGACCAGATCGCGGCGGGGCTCCTCGCCGGGGCCCAGCGCGAGGTCGAGCGCCTCGGTGCCACGGCCGACGTCATCCCGGTCCCGGGGAGCTTCGAACTGCCCGTGGTCGCGAAGACCGCGCTCGAGGCCGGGTTCGACGCCGCGGTCGCCCTCGGGGTGATCATCCGCGGCGGCACCCCGCACTTCGAGTACGTCTCCGACGCGGCGACGAGCGGGCTCACCCGGGTCGCGATCGACACCGGCAAGCCGGTCGGCTTCGGCGTGCTGACGCTGGACGACGAGCAGCAGGGCCTCGACCGGGCCGGGCTGCCCGACTCGAAGGAGGACAAGGGGGCCGAGGCTGCGCACGCCGCGATCAGCACGGCCGTCACCCTCCGGACCCTGCGCGTCCTGGCGTAGTCCGGCACGACACCGCGCACCGACGGTGCGACCACGCAGAACGGCCCCGCGCCTCTCGGAGAGGTGCGGGGCCGTTCCGTCGTGCGGGTTGGTTACCGCTTGCCGAACACGTGGATCGGCAGGAAGAACGAGAGGCTCATCAGGAGCACGCCGGCCATGAAGACGAAGGCCTGGCCGGACTCGACCTGGAAGGCGAACCCGAACAGGTACATCGACACCAGCAGCAGCAGGATCGAGAAAACAGCGGCGATGACGCGGCCCACGGGATACCTCCGGGTGTCGACGAGTGGAACGTCGCCCAGTCTATCCCCAGGAGCGGGGACGCCGGTTCACGCTCCGGGTCGGGTCGCGATGAGCCGGTCGACGACGGTGAGCAGCGGCTCCATGTCGACGCTGCCGCGGTGCGGCCGGACGTCGCTCGCGGCCCCGAGCGACGCCTGGTGGTACAGGCCGTCGCCGAGGAGCTTCACCGCCTGGGCCGTCGGCTCGTCGCCGAGGGCCTCGACCAGGGTCTCGAGCCACGCGTTCTCGGTGTCGTCGAGGGTCCGACCGGCTTCCTCGTACCCGGCCTGCTGCAGGCGGCTCGCGGCGAGGAGCACGAGGTCGAGCTCGCTGCCGACGAACAGGCAGTTGCGGACGAAGTAGCGGGCGGGCCCGTCCTCGGCCTCGCGCATCCGCTCGACGTCGATCGCGGACAGGTCGGAGAGCCGTTCGCAGAGCCCCTCGACCAGCGCCGCCTTGGACCCGAAGTGGTAGAGCAGTCCGCCCTTCGACACCCCGGCCCGGGCGGCGACGGCGTCGAGGGTCGCGGGACGCTCGCCCTCCTCGCACACGATGGCGACGAAGCTGTCGAGGACGCGGTCACGGGCACTGGCCATGCCGAGAGTCTGCCATGCGGGAGCGGCCCCCAGCGCGCGTGCGTCCACGGCTTCGGGCACCGGTTCTCGTGAACGTTCACGAAGTCGTTGCCGTGCACCACGAGGGGACACGCCGTCTGTGGCCGCGAACCGTTGATCCGGCGCGTTCGGGACGCTACGGTCGACGGGACCGTGAAGGTTCACGACACGACAAGGATCCGCATGTCAGCGCAGACCGCGACCACCTCCAGCAACAGCCCGACCGGCGAGCAGACCCCCGGGTGGGCCGTCCTCGGCCCCGGCCAGATCGCACGCCGTTTCCTGTCCCAGCTGCCGGCCAGCGCGTCCGGTGCCGTGCTCGCCGCCGCCGGCAGCACGTCGGCGGAGCGGGCACGGGCCTTCGCCGACGAGGCCGTCGGGCACGGCTTCGCCGACGTCGCGGCCGGGACCCACACCGACGCCCTCGCCGATCCCCGCGTCGACGCCGTCTACGTCTCGACCGTGCACACGGGCCACGCCGCACTCGTGCTCGCCGCGCTCGAGGCGGGCAAGGCCGTGCTCTGCGAGAAGCCGCTCGCGCCGAACCACGGCACCGCGATGGCGCTGGCGGACGCCGCACGGCAGGCCGGACTGCCCCTCGTCGAGGCCTACATGTACCGGTTCCACCCGCAGACCGCCGCACTGCTCGACCTCGTGCGCGAGGGTGCGGTCGGCGAGGTCACGCACGTCGACGCCGCGTTCGCCTTCCGGGCGGGCGAGCGCACCGGTCGGCTGTTCGACGTCAACACCGCCGGCGGCGGCATCCTCGACGTCGGTGGCTACCCGGTGACCATGGCTGCAGCGGTCGTGCAGGCCGCCACCGGCGTCGCCGTCGCCGAGCCCACCGAGCTCAGCGCGCACGGCACCCTCGGCCCGACCGGGGTCGACGAGTGGACCGTCGCGCAGCTGACCTACCGGGGCGGCATCACCGCGTCCGTCCGCACGGGTGTCCGCGTGCAGGACGACAACGCCGTCACCGTGCACGGCAGCCGCGGGCGCATCGTGCTCACCGACCCGTGGACCCTCGGCGACGCCCCCACGATCCAGGTCCACACCGTCGACGAGGACCCCCGCACGCTGACCTTCCCCGGGGCGCACCCCTACGCGCTCGAGGCCGACGCCACCACCGACGCCCTGCGCACGGGGTCGGTCGACGCGGCGCAGATGACGCTCGACGAGTCCCTCGCGACGGCCCGCACGCTCGACCGGTGGCGTGCCGCGATCGGTCTCCGCTACCCGTTCGAGGCCGAGACCGCGGACATCCCGACCGTGTCCGGCCGGCCGCTCACGGTCGCCGCCCACGAGCCGGACCGCGCCGGCAACCCGATGCGGTACGGCGAGGTCCCGGGCGTCGGCAAGCAGCTGTCCCGCCTGGTGATGGGCGTCGACAACCAGCCCGACCTGGCCCACGCCAGCGCGATCTTCGACCTGTTCGTCGAGCAGGGCGGCAACGTCTTCGACACCGGCTACGTCTACGGCGGCGGCGTGCTCGAGGGGCGCCTCGGCCGGTGGATCCAGAACCGCGGGATCCGCGAGGACGTGGTCGTCATCACGAAGGGCGCGCACACGCCCTTCTGCGACCCGGAGTCGCTGACGAGGCAGCTGCTCGAGAGCCTGGACCGCCAGGGCACCGACTACGCGGACGTCTACATGATGCACCGGGACAACCCGGACATCCCGGTGGGGGAGTTCGTCGACGTCCTCGACGAGCACCGTCGCGCCGGCCGCATCCGGGTCTACGGCGGCTCGAACTGGACGACCGCGCGCTTCGACGAGGCGAACGCGTGGGCGCGCGCGAACGGCAAGCACGGGTTCGAGGTGCTCAGCAACCACTTCGGGCTCGCCGAGGCGTACGACGTGCCGTGGGACGGCTGCGTGCACGCGACCGACGCCGCGTCGAAGGCCTGGCTCGAGGAGCGCCAGGTCCCGCTGCTGCCGTGGTCGTCGCAGGCACGCGGGTTCTTCACCGGGCGGGCGAAGCCGGAGGACACCAGCGACGCCGAGCTCGTGCGCTGTTACTACAGCGACGCGAACTTCGAGCGGCTCCGCCGCGCGACCGAGCTCGGCGAGCGGTTCGGCGTGCCGGCCACCGCGATCGCCCTGGCGTACGTGCTGCACCAGCCGTTCCCGACGTTCCCGCTCTTCGGTCCGCGTACGATCGCGGAGGCCCGGTCCTCGATGACGGGCCTCTCCGTCGACCTCACCCCGGAACAGGTGGCATGGCTGGACCTCCGCGACTGACCGAAGGCGCCGCACCCGGCGGCCGCGCGACGATCCTCGACGTCGCCGCGGCCGCCGGGGTGTCGCGGCAGACGGTCACGCGCGCGGTGAACGGCCTGAGCGGCATCAGTGCCGCGACGAAGGAGCGCGTGCTCGCGGCGGCCGAGCGGTTGGACTACCGTCCGTCGCGGTTCGGCCGCGGCCTCGTCACCGGCGGCGACCACCAGCTCGGTCTCGTCGTCAACGACCTGCGCAACCCCTATACACCGCAGCTCGCGTCGGCGGTCTTCCGGCTCGCCGCCGAGCAGGGCTGGAACGTCATGCTCGCCGACGTCGACCTGGCGAGCGACGCCGACCGGATGGTGCAGGCGCTCGGTGCCCAGACCGACGTCGTCATCGGGTACCTCGGCGCCCGCCGGGAGCGCTGGAACGCGTTGCTCGGCACCGTCCCGATGGTGGAGCTCGACCCGCACACCGAACCGTCGACGGCAGCGGTGCGGCTGGACCCCACCGACGCCGTCGAGGCCCTCGCCGACCACCTGGTCGCCGCCGGTGTGCGGCACCCGGTGGTGCTCGACCACTCCGAGGCCGGCCGGCCGAGCGTCCGCGGTGCGCTCGTCACCGATGCCCTGCGCCGCCGCGGGTACCTGCCGGAGCTCGTGCACGCCGCGCAGGCGACGGCGGAGTGCGGTGCGGCCGAGGCGACACGGGCGCTCGGTCGGTTCCGTCGGCTCGACGCGTTCGTGGCGTTCAACGACGTCACGGCGCTCGGCGTCCTGCAGGCCTGCCGACGTGCGGGGGTGGACGTGCCGGGCGCCGTGCGCGTGGTCGGGGTGGACGGGCTGCCGCTCGGGGAGCTCGTGGCGCCGACGCTCACGACGCTCGCGGTCGACCTCGACGAGGTCGCGCGTGCGGCCATCGACCTCGCGCTCGGCATGTTGGCGGGGGAGCTGCCGCGTTCCGGTCCGGAGGTCCAGCGGACGGTCCGGCACCGGCTGCTCCTGCGGGAGTCGGCCTAGCGCGACGCCCCCCGCGGCGCGCGCTGCGGACGGCGGCCCGACCCGGTACCGAGCGCCTGACGGACGGGAGGCGCGGGGCGGTCTGGTGACGAGCCTCCCGACCGGCGCTTGGTTGCGGTTGCAACCAAAACCGTCCAGACGGTACACTAACGGAGTCCTGACGGGGCGCGTGTCCATCCCGCGTCCCGTCTCGTCTGCCCCACGTACCACCCGCCGTCGACCTGGTCCGGCTCGAAGTCCCAGGAGTCCGCCGTGTCCGCACTGCTCACCAGCCCCGTCGCCACCCGTGTCCGGGGGAGCCGCGCCCGACGCTTCCTCGCGCTCGCCGTCCTCATGCTGCCGGTGCTGCTCATCTCGGTGGACAACACCGTGCTGAGCTTCGCGCTGCCGTCCATCAGCCGGGCGCTCGAGCCCGACGCCGCCACCCAGCTCTGGATCGTCGACTCCTACCCGCTCGTGCTTGCGGGCCTGCTCGTGGTGATGGGCAGCATCGGCGACCGCATCGGCCGGCGCCGCATCCTGGTGATCGGGGCCACCGGCTTCGCCCTGTTCTCGGTCGCCGCAGCGTTCGCCACCGACGCCTGGATGCTCGTCGCCGCCCGGGTCGCGATGGGGGTCTTCGGTGCGATGCTCATGCCGGCGACGCTCTCCATCATCCGCAACGTCTTCGTCGACGCGGGGGAGCGGCGCATGGCGCTCGCCGTCTGGTCGACGATGTTCGCCGCCGGGAACGCACTCGGTCCGCTCGTCGGCGGGACCCTGCTCGCGCACTTCCACTGGGGCAGCGTCTTCGTGGTCGCGGTGCCGATCCTCGTGCTCATGCTCGTCGGCGTGCCGTTCTGCGTGCCGGAGTCGCGGGACCCGCTGCCCGGCCCTGTCGACGTGCCGAGCATGGTGCTGTCGCTCGGTGCCCTCGCGCCGACCGTCTGGGCGATCAAGTCCGTCGTGCACCCCGAGGAGCGCGGGCTCGCCGTCGCCCTGCTCGCCGTCGGCGTGGTCTGCGGCATCGCGTTCGTCCGGCGGCAGCTGCGCTCCCGGACGCCCATGCTCGACCTCCGGCTCTTCCGCAGCACCGCCTTCACCGGCAGCGTGCTCATGAACCTCGCGGCGATGTTCTCGCTGACCGGGTTCCTGTTCTTCATCGCGCAGCACCTGCAGCTCGTCGCCGGCCTCGACCCGTTCGCCTCCGGACTCGTGCTCATCCCGGGGTCCGTGCTCACGATCATCGCCGGGCTCGCGGTGGTGCCGGTCGTCGCCCGGGTCGCGCCGCGCTGGGTCGTGTCGGTCTCGCTGCTGTTCTCGGCGGCGGCCTACGCGCTCGTCGCCGTGCTCGGGCACCACGCGTCGATCGCCGCGCTGGCGTTCGCGTTCGTCCTGCTCGGCATCGGCATCGGCGCGTCGGAGACGGTGACGAACGACCTCATCATCTCGACCGCGCCGGCGGACAAGGCCGGGGCCGCCTCGGCGATGTCCGAGACGGCGTACGAGATCGGCGCCGTCCTCGGCACGGCGGTGCTCGGCACGATCCTGGCGACGACCTACCGCGCGAACGTCCTGGTGCCCGACGGGCTGTCGGCCGGGGCGCACGTCGCGGCGCAGGAGACCCTCGGCGGCGCGGTGTCGGCGGCCTCGACGCTCGGCGGCCCGGCGGGGCAGGCGCTCCTGGAGTCGGCGCGTGCGGCCTTCGACTCCGGCGTGACGATCACCGCCGGCGTCGCCGCCGTGCTCATGGTGGTCGCTGCCGCCGGCGCGGTCGTCATGCTCAAGCGCCGCTGACGCCGGGCCGTGCGCGCCCGGGCTGCCGTGCGCGCTCGCGCCGGGGCCGGCCGGTGCGCGCTCGGTGAGCAGAAGCGGTCGGGTCGCCGCGAGCGACCCGACCGTTCCTGCTCACGAAGTCCCTCCGCCGAGCCCGGCGACGCGTTGCGCGGGGCGCGGCGGGGCCCGTGCGGCACGCCCGGGAGCCGCCGAACCTGTGAATCGTTGACCTCAACCATGGTTCAGGTCATACGTTGGGACCTGGCCACCGCGTGGTGACCACCCCCACCGGAGGAACGACCACGAACACCATGCCCGACGAAGCCCCCGCGACGATCGCCGACGCGTACAAGTCCGCCTTCCGCGGCCACCCGGCCGGAGTCGCCGTCATCACGGCGGAGGGGCCCGACGGCCCCACCGGACTGACCGCCTCGAGCGTCGCGAGCGTCGCCGTCGACCCGCCGGTCCTGGTGTTCTCGCTCTCGACGAACTCCGGCTCCGCCGGCGTCGTGCTCGGTGCCCCCGTGTTCGTCGTGCACCTCGTCGACTCCCGCGGCGTCGACCTCGCCCGTCGCTTCGCCTCGACCGGCAGCCCGGCCGCCGACGACCCGATCTGGGGGACGCTGCCCTCCGGCGACCGCTACCTGCCCGGCGCCGCGAGTGCACTGCGCTGCCGCCCGTTGTCCACGACCCCCATCGGCAGCTCGACCGTCGTCGTCGCCGAGGTCCTGGACATCATCGTCGGACTCGACCGCGGCGAGCCGCTGGTCTACCACAACCGGGAATTCCACTCCCTCACCGATCGTTCCCGGCTCTCGTGAGCCGCGGGATCCCATCCGCAACCCACTGATCGAAAGGAACTCACATGGCTGAGTACACCCTGCCGGAGCTGCCGTACGACTACGCCGCACTCGAGCCGCACATCAGCGGCAAGATCATGCAGCTGCACCACGACAAGCACCACCAGGCCTACGTCACCGGCGCGAACACCGCCCTGCAGCAGCTCGGCGAGGCTCGCGAGTCGGGCAACTTCGGTGCGATCAACAAGCTCGAGAAGGACCTGGCGTTCCACCTCGGTGGCCACGTCAACCACTCGATCTTCTGGACCAACCTCGGCCCGGACACCAAGGTCCCCGAGGGCGAGCTCGCCGCGGCGATCGACGAGTTCTTCGGTTCGTTCGAGAAGTTCCAGGCGCAGTTCGCCGCCGTCGCGAACGGCATCCAGGGCTCCGGCTGGGCCGTCCTGGCCTGGGACACCGTCGGCCAGAAGCTGACCACCTTCCAGCTGTTCGACCAGCAGGCCAACGTGCCGTTCGGTCTCGTGCCGATCTTCCTGCTCGACATGTGGGAGCACGCCTTCTACCTCGACTACCTCAACGTCAAGGCCGACTACGTGAAGGCCGTCTGGAACATCGTCGACTGGGAGAACGTCGCGGCGCGCTTCGCCAACGCGAAGTCGCAGTCCTTCGTCACGGTCTGAGACGTGCGCGACGGGCCACGACGCTGACCCGACCCTGACGACGGGGCACGGTGCCGACGGCACCGTGCCCCGTCGTCGTCCCCGCAGCGGGGTGGTCGGCGCCGGACCGCTCCGTCGTCGGTGTGGTCGTCGTCAGGCCCGGACGGCTCCGGTGCTCGCGGCCAGTTCGTCCGCGACCGCCCGGAGGGCTGCGTCCACGTCGGTGTGCTCGGGATCGACGAGGGACCCCCACTGTGCGCCGCGCGCGGCGAGGACGGCGTCCTGCGCGAGGAGCTCGGCGTCGTCCGGGGGAGTGCCGTGGGCGACGACCCACGCGGTGATCGTCTCGACCCGGCAGCGGTGTGCGGCGTGCTGGTGGCGGTGGCCGTCGAGCGCCTCGACCGAGCCGAGCTCGAAGGTGAGTCGGGCTGCGAGCGCACGCTCCGGGTGGTCGAGGCCGCCGAAGGTCGTGACGAGCCAGTCGGTCAGCGCTGCGTGGTCCGACGCCGGGTCGAGGTCGGCGGCGGTGACGGTCTCGGCGAGGTGGTCGACGACCGCCTGGATCAGGGCCTCTCGTGTGCCGAAGTGGTACACGATCGGGTAGGCGCTCGTGCCGAGGACCCGGCCGAGGCTGCGGACGGAGACGTCCTCGAGCTTGGTGTCGAGCAGGTGCTCGGTGACCTTCTCGAGGATCGCCGGCTTGAGCGTGGGGTCGGGCTTCCTGGGCATCGCTTCTCCGTCGGTGGGCGGCGGTCGCTCGACCGGTTACATGTAGACGGCAAGTATATCAGTGGGCCGGCAGGCGCGCGGAAGCGCTGCGGGTCTGGCCCGCGGGCGACGACGGCGGTCAGCGCTCGGCGGGCTCGGCGACGACGGTCAGGGTCTGGACCCGCCCGGCGGCGAGGGGCGCGAGGCGGAGCTCGATCCGCAGTCGGCCGCTGCTGCCCGGCAGCCACCAGCGCAGGTGCGACGGCGCGGAGGACTGCTCCTGCACCGGCGCGGCGGTCAGGTCCGCCCCGACCTCGGCGACCGCGGCCGCGACGGCACGCCGCCGTCGGTCGTACGGCACGTCCATCGCCACGTTCGGCGTGCAGATCGCGTCCGCCACGTCGTCGCGCCAGTGGGCCAGGAGGCCCGTCACGGCGACCTGCGCCGCCCGCGTCGCACGGGCGGTCGCCTGCACCCCGACGGCTGCGGCGGCCGCACCGCCGCCGGCGTGCACCTCGTCGTCGGCCGCAGCCGCCGCGAGGACGAGGTCGTGCGCCTGCTGTGCGGCGACGGACACCTTGGCCTGCGTGGCGTTCTCGAACGCGACGACGCCGAGGCCGTCGCGCACGGACCACCGCATGTGTGCCGAGAACCCGGGGTACCCGCCGGAGTGCGACACGAGTTCGCCGAACCGGTCGTCCTGCTCGACGAACAACCCGAAGCCGTACGCGGTCGCCCGGGTCGAGGTCGGCACGACAGACGGCGGGACCACCCGCATCGCCTGCTGCATGAGGCGACGGTCGGCCGGCGACACCGGTCCGGTCTCCGGGGCGTCCGAGGACGCGGAGGCCAGGTGTGCGCCCCACCGGGCGAGGTCGGCGACGGTGGAGAAGAGCCCGCCGATCGACGAGAACGCCCCGGGCCCCGTGGACGGCAGGGGCTCCCACGTCCCCTCGTGCGGGCGGAAGCCGGTGACGACGTGCCCGGTGGCGTGCTCGGCCGCGAACACCGTCCGGTCGAGTCCGAGCGGCCGGAGCACCGTGTCGGTGGCGACCTCGGGGAACGGACGGCCGGTGACGGCGGCCACGACCCGGCCGAGCAGGGCGTAGCCGGTGTTCGAGTAGGCGAAGCGGGTGCCCGGCACCGAGTCGAACAGCAGTCCGTCGCGCAGGACGTCGTCCAGCTCGTCGTCGCGCATCGATTCCTGCCGGTCCGCCCACGGGTCGTCGGTGGGGAACCCGGCGGACATCGTCAGCAGCATCCGCACGGTCGGCACCGGGGCGTCCGGGCCGGGCAGGGCGACCGCGGCGAAGGCCGGCACGAACGCGGTGACCGGGGCGTCGAGGTCGAGCCGCCCGTCGGCGACGAGGGTCAGGAGCGTGGCCGCGGTGACGCTCTTCGTGCAGGACGCGATGCGGTAGACGGTGTCGGCGTCCGGCCGGCGTCCGTCGCCCCGGTCGCCGTGCCCACCCGACGCGACGAGGCCGGTGCGGTCGAACACGCCCCAGACGCTGCTCGGCGCCGTGCCGCGCTCGACACGCTCCCGGAAGACGGCGTCGACCTGCTCGACGACGGCCGGGTCGACGGACGGCTGTGGGCTCACGACCGGCGCATCTGGTCGTAGGCGTCGAGCGCGCGCTGCCGGGTGGCCTTCAGGTCGACCATCGGCTCCGGGCGGTCCTCGTCGGCGGGGACCCACCGCCGGACGTACTCGCGGTGCGGGTCGAACCGCTCGAGCTGTCGATCGGGGTTGAACACGCGGAAGTACGGCGCGGCGTCGAACCCGGACCCGGCGACCCATTGCCAGTTCGCGGCGTTGTTGGCCGAGTCGGCGTCGACCAGGGTGTCCCAGAACCACTGCTCGCCCACCCGCCAGTCGACGAGCATGTTCTTCACCAGGAAGCTCGCGGTCGCCAGCCGGACGCGGTTGTGCATCGCACCGGAGTGCCAGAGTTCGCGCATGCCGGCGTCGACGAGGTCGATCCCGGTCGTCCCCCGTCGCCAGCGGTCGACCTCGTCCTCCGACGCGTCGCGCCACGGGAACGCGTCGAACTCACGACGCACGTTGACGGTCGTGATGTCCTCGCAGTGGAAGTACTCGTTCCAGTTGAACTCGCGCCACGCGAGCTGGCGCAGGAACGCCGAGGCGTTCTGGCGCTGTTCCGGCTCGAGCCGACCGTGCAGGCGGTGCCAGACCTGGTACGGGCTGACCTCGCCCCAGCGCAGGTGCGGGGACAGGTCGCTCGTGGCCGCCATGGCGGGTTCGTCGCGCTGGTCGTAGTCCTCGAGCGCGTCGTCGACGAAGTGCTCGAGTCGACGGTGGGCGCCGAGCTCGCCCGGCTCCCATGCGTCGCGGAGCCCACCCGCCCAGTCGGGCTTCGTCGGGAGCAGGCCCCAGTCGTCGAGGGTGTCGCTCGCGACCCCGGTCGGGTCGGGCAGGTCACGGGGCTTCGGCAGCGGGTGCCGCGGCTCGGGCATCGCCTGGGCCGCGCGCCAGAACGGCGTGAAGACCTTGTACGGCTCGCCCTGTCCGGTGAGCACGGTCCAGGGTTCCCAGAGCAGGTTCGCGGCGAAGCTGTGGGCCTCGACCCCACGGTCGTGCAGGGCGCTCTTGATGCCGGTGTCGAGGTCGCGTTCCGCGGACCCGTACCGTCGGTTCCAGAACACGGCGTCGGCGTCGGCGTCGGTGACGAGCTGGTCGACGACATCGGCCGCGGGACCGCGACGCAGGACGAGTCGCGAGCCGCGGTCCTGCAGCTCGGCGTCCAGGGCGGTCAGCGAGTGGTGGAGCCACCAGCGGCTCGCGGCGCCGAGGGGACGGATGCCGTCCGATTCGCCGTCGAGGACGTAGACCACGGTGAGGGGCCCGCCGTGGTCGATACCGGCGCGCAGGGCCGGGTTGTCGGCCAGGCGCAGGTCGTCCCGCAGCCAGACGACGGCGCCGGTCATGCCGTCACCGTGTCGGCGTCGGCCAGCGCCCGAGCGGGTCGCCGGGCCGGGGTCGACCCGACCGCCACGCGGAGCTTCGTGCAGAGTTCGGTGAGGGTGCGCAGCTCGGCGTCCGAGAGCCCGGCACCGACCTGCTGGGCGATGCTCGCGGCGTGCTGCACGGCCACCTGTCGGTAGACGTCGAAGCCGTGCGGCGTCAAGGCGACGATGACGCCACGGGCGTCCGTGGGGTCCGGCTGCTTCTCGACGATCCCACGGGCGAGCAGGCGGTCGACCAGGCGGCTGACGCTCGGCTGGGTGAGCAGGAGGTGCCCGGTGAGGTCGCGCATGCGGCAGCGGCGACCCGGCTGTGTCGACAGGTTGAAGCAGACGTCGTACTCGTTGAAGGAGATCTCACCGCCGGGGAAGTCCGCGTTGAGGCTCCGCATCACGGTCACCTGCGCCCGGAACAGTGCTTCCCAGGCGGCGACGGCGGTCGCCTTCTCCGTGCGGCGTGATTCGCTCACGGTCGCGCTCCTTCCGGTCGTACGGTCCGTCCACAGTACCGACGGGCGCTGACACGGCACCGGGGGCGTGCGCGCGCCGTCCGAGGCGGACGGGAGGCTCGCTGTCGGCCGCCCCGCGCCTCCCGTCCGGTGCGCCCCGGTCGCACGACGTGCCGCTCGCGTCCGCCGGGGTCGCACGACGTGTCGGCCGAGCGCCGGCGACCCGGCAGGACGTGCGACCTCGCGTCCGCTGCTGATCAGGGCCGGACGGGTGACCTCGTGCCGGCCGGTGACCGGGCCCGGACGTGCGCGAGGGCCGGCCGCCCTCGCGGACGACCGGCCCTCTCCCTTGCACCAAGAGTTTCCTGCAATCACATTCCACAGCCGGTGCCACAGCAAACACCGACTGCACGACCGACTGTATAACGAAGCGGTAACGGCGCGCCAGCCCGACGAGCGGTCGTCCCCTGGGAGTTCACCAAGAGCTCCCGATGCGCCTCAGAAGAGGTCGGGCGACGGCGTCGACGCGTAGCGCACGGCGACGTCGGCGTGCCGGTCGAACCGGTAGCCGACCCCGCGGACCGTCCGCACGATCTCCTCGAACGCACCGAGCTTCGAGCGGAGCCGGCGGACGTGCACGTCGATCGTGCGCTCGTTCGGGGTCTCGTCCTCGCCGTCGGACCACAGGCCCTCGATGATGGCGGCGCGCTCGACCGTCTGGCCCTCGCGCAGGACGAGGAACTGCAGGAGCTCGAACTCCTTGTAGGTCAGGGGAGCGACCTCGCCGTCGAGGGCGACCCGCTTGCGCGAGATGTCGATGACGACACCGGTCTCCTCGGGCTCCGGCTTCTCGGCCTGCTTGCGTGCGGCGACGGCGGAGCGGTCCTGCAGCGCGAGCCGCACCACGTCGACGTCACGGCCCCCGGAGTGCTCGGCCGCCACCGCGACCGCGGCGTACGTCTCGGCACCGGGCACGAGCTGCGCGGTGAGCGCCTTGAGCTGCTCGACCACCGCGGCGAGGGTGGTGCCGGCCGCGGCGGCCTTCGCCTCGTCGAGGCCGACGTACAGGGCGAAGCCGCGGGCCTCGGTGCCCTCCGGCAGCGAGCGGTTCCGCTGCGGGGCGACGACGGGGCTGGTCGGGACGGCGGCCGAGACCGGTGCCGGCGACACCGGCCGCGGGCGGATCGGCGTCACGGTGCCGAGATCGGTCGAGGCCGGGGCTGCGGTGCGGAGCGAGGGGCGGGGCTGGGCGATGGTGAGCGACATGGGGTGTCTTCCGTGCGGTGTGGCCGGTTCGCGGGTGGCGCGGCGGCCGGTGTCGAATGCGTCGACCCGGGTACGGCTGACGCCGTCGAGCCCTGCGGTCCTGCTGCGGACCGGGGCGGACCCGGGGAGAGGGGTGAAGGACCTCGTCGCGACGTGCTCGTCGTCGACCGTGGTGGTCACCCGGGGATCACGCGCTCGCGACGGGGATGGTGTCGCGGGGGATCCGGCTGGAACGGGTACCGATCAGGCACACATTCGACAACGCATGACAGCGACCGGCATCATCATGCCGGCAGTCCCCTGGGCCTCGGTGAGGACGCGGGTGGACACGGTTGCAGTCATGAGACGAGTATCGGCGGTATACCAAGACGGTGTCAACCGTCCGAGCGGACGGTCCGCCGAACGCAGGAGGCGGCGATCAGGGGTGACGGACGACGGGAGGCCTGTGGCGGTGTCGCCACGGGCCTCCCGTCGATCGTCGGTGTCGTCGACCGCCTACTCGGCCAGACCGTAGAGACGGTCGCCGGCGTCCCCGAGGCCGGGCACGATGTAGCCGTTCTCGTCGAGCTTCTCGTCGAGCGCGCCGAGCACGATCGAGACGTTGCGGTCGCCGACCGCCTGCTCGACCATCGCGAGGCCCTCCGGCGCGCCGAGGATGCACACGCAGGTGACCTCTTCCGCGCCGCGGGCGAACAGGAAGTCGATGGCCGCCGCGAGCGTGCCGCCGGTGGCGAGCATCGGGTCGAGCACGAAGCACTGGCGACCGGACAGGTCGTCCGGCAGGCGCTCGGCGTAGGTCTGCGGCTCGAGGGTCTCCTCGTTGCGCGCCATGCCGAGGAACCCGACCTCGGCCGTCGGGACCAGCTTGACCATGCCCTCGAGCATGCCGAGCCCGGCACGCAGGATCGGGACGACGAGCGGGCGCGGCTTCGCGATCGCCACGCCCATGGTGTGGGCGACCGGGGTGTCGATCGGCGTCGCGGTGACCCGGACGTTGCGCGTGGCCTCGTACGCCAGGAGCGTGACGAGTTCCTCGGTGAGGGCGCGGAACGTGGGGGAGGGTGTGGTCCGGTCGCGGAGCACCGAGAGCTTGTGGGTGATGAGCGGGTGGTCGGCGACGTGGACTCGCATAGGGTCGAGCCTACCGTGCCGCCGACCGCCAGGAGAGACCGTGGAAGCCCCAGCAGCCCGCCCGTTCGTCCCCGCCATGCAGCGGGCGCTCGACGAGGCCCGGGCCTGCCTGGCGACCGGCGACGTCCCCGTCGGTGCGGTCGTCCTCGACCGGGACGGCGCGGTCGTGGCGACCGGGCGGAACGAGCGCGAGGCACTGCAGGACCCGACCGCGCACGCCGAGGTGCTGGCGCTGCGCGCCGCGGCGCGGGCGACCGGTGACTGGCGTCTGTCCGACCACACGCTCGTCGTCACCCTCGAACCGTGCGTCATGTGCGCCGGCGCGATCCTGGCGGCGCGGGTGCCCCGCGTGGTGTTCGGTGCGTGGGACCCGAAGGCCGGAGCGAGCGGCAGCGTCTACGACGTCGCGCGGGACCGCCGGCTGCCGCACCGGTCCGAGGTGGTCGGGGGCGTGCTCGAGGCGGAGTGCGCCGGAGTGCTCGACGCGTTCTTCGCCGAGCGACGCTGAGGGGTCCCGCGACGGCGGTGACGCGACGCCCGCCGGGACGGGCCGGGTTCAGTCGGCGGCGCGGATGACGATCGACTCGGTCGGCGGCTGCGGACCGGTCCGGAGCACGTCCGGCTCGACGTAGATGACGCGCGCGATCGGCACGGCGGCACGGACACGCTGCTCGACGGCGTCGATGCCGGCAGCGACGTCCCCGAGCCGGCGGTCGCCGTCGACGGCGACCTTGACGCCGACCATGAGCTCGTCGGGGCCGAGGTACAGCGTCTTGATGTGGATGATCGAGTCGACCTCGGGGCCGTCGAGCACGGCGTGGCGGATCCGCTCGGCGTCGGCCGCCGTCGCGCCCTCGCCGACGAGCAGGCTCTTCGTCTCGATGCCGAGGACGACGGCGACGGCGATGAGCAGCACCGCGATGGCGATCGTGCCGAGGGCGTCGTAGAGACCGTCCCCGGTGAGCGCGGTCAGGCCGACGCCGAACAGGGCGAAGACCAGGCCGAGCAGGGCCGCGGTGTCCTCGAGCATGACGACCGGCAGTTCCGGCGCCTTCGCCCGCCGGACGAACTGCACCCAGCTCTGCGTGCCCTTGTGCGGGCGGGCCTCGCGCAGGGCGGTCCGCAGCGAGAAGCCCTCGAGCCCGATCGCGATGACGAGGACCACGAGCGGCAACCACCAGTTGTCGAGCGGGTGCGGGTGCCGGAGCTTCTCGATGCCCTCGTACAGCGAGAACACCCCGCCGACGGAGAACAGGATGATCGACACGACGAAGGCGTACACGTACCGCTCGCGCCCGTAGCCGAACGGGTGCTCCTGGTCGGCGGCGCGACGGGCGCGACGGCCGCCGAGCAGCAGCAGGAGCTGGTTGGCGGAGTCGGCGAGCGAGTGCACGCCCTCGGCGAGCATCGAGGCCGAGCCGCTGATCGCCGCGGCGACGAACTTCACGATCGCGATGCCGACGTTCGCACCGAGCGCGGCGAAGATCGCCCTCGTGCCTCCAGAAGCGCTCACGGCCGTCCCCTTCTCCCGGTTCTGGATGACGATCCTAGGGGAGCGCGGTCGGTAGGGTCGGCAGCATGACCATCGACCTGCCCCGCACCGCCATGCTCGGCGTCGGCTCCATGTCCGGGGCCGTCCTCGACGGCCTGCTCGCCGCCGGGCTCGACCCGGCGACCGTGACGCTGACCACCCGGTCCGAGGCATCGGCCGCCGCGCACCGCGAGCGCGGGCTCGACGCAGTCGCGACGGACACCGACCCGGACGCGAACCGCGCCGCGGTCCGCGGCGCGGCCCTCGTCGTGCTCGGTGTCAAGCCGTACGGCATCGCCGACCTGCTCGCCGAGGTCGCGTCCGACCTCGCCCCTGGTGCGGTCGTCGTGAGCGTCGCCGTCGGCACGACCACGGCGAGCATGGAGGCGCTCGTCCCCGCCGGCGTGCGCGTCGTCCGGGCGCTGCCGAACACCCCCGTCGGCGTCGGTCTCGGCGTCACCGGCATCAGCGCGGGTGCCTCCGCCGACGACGCGGCCGTCGCGCTCGCGTCGTCGGTCTTCACCGCGTCCGGCGAGGTCGTCTCCGTGCCGGAGTCGCAGCTCGACGCCCTGTCCGCGGTGTCCGGGTCGGGGCCCGCCTACGTCTTCCTGCTCGTCGAGCAGTGGCAGCAGGCCGCCGAGGCCCTCGGCTTCACGCCGGAGCAGGCCGCGACCATGGTGCGCGGCACGGTGCGCGGCGCCGTCGAGCTGCTCGGACGGTCCGGGCGGGAACCCGCCGACCTGCGCCGTGCCGTGACGAGCCCGAAGGGCACGACCGAGCGCGCCGTCGCCGTCCTGCAGGACGCCGACCTGTCCGACACGTTCCTCCGCGCCTCCCGCGCGGCGATCGCGCGGGCCGAGGAGATCGCCGCGTCGTAGCGGGTCGCCGCTGAGCGGGCAGCGCTACTCGAACCCGGCGAAGCGCTCGAGGTCCGTCTCGGACCCGGAGACGATGATGACGTCGTCCTCGCCGATGACGCTCTCCGGCGTCGCCGGCACGAAGGGGCTGCCCGGCGGCTTGATGCCGAGCACGGTGAGGCCGAAGCGGGTGCGGATGACCGTCGTCGCGAGGTCCTTGCCGCGCACCGCCTTGGGCGGGTGCATCTTGACCACGGCGAAGTCGTCGTCGAACTCGATGAAGTCGAGCATCCGCCCGGACACCAGGTGCGCGGTGCGCTCGCCGGCCTCGCGCTCCGGGTAGACGACGTGGTTCGCGCCGATGCGGGACAGGATCGTGCCGTGCGAGCGGCTGATCGCCTTCGCCCAGATCTGCGGGATGCCGAGGTCGACGAGGTTCGCGGTGATGAGGACGCTCGACTCGAGGTCGCTGCCGGTGCCCACGACCGCGATCGCGAAGTCCTGCGCGCCGATCTGGCGCAGCGCGTCGATGTCCGTCGCGTCCGCCTGCACCGCGTGCGTCACGCGGTCGGACCACTTCTGCACGAGGCCGGCGTCGGTGTCGACGACCAGGACCTCGCGGTCCTGTCGTTCGAGCTGCCCGGCGGTGGCGGCGCCGAAGCGGCCCAGGCCGATGACCAGGACGGGGGCGTCGTGACTGATCGCACCGGTCGGGTGCGATCGACGTGTTCGGTCAGCCAACGATCGGCCTCTCCTCGGGACGGCGGAACAGCTGCCGGCTCTGGCTGGCGGCCAGGGCAGCGGCGATCGTCACTGTACCGACCCGGCCGAGGAACATGGTGGCGGCGAGGACGTACTTGCCGGACTCTGGCAGCTCGGCCGAGACCCCGGAGGACAACCCGCACGTCGCGAACGCCGAGATCACCTCGAACAGCACCCGGTCGAGCGACTCGTGCGTGATCTGCAGGAGCACGACGGTGGCGACGGCGACGATCGTGGCGCCCCAGAGCACGACCGCGACGGCCACGCGGAGCACGTCGCTCGGGATCCGGCGGCCGAACGCCTCCATGCTCTGCCGGCCGCGGGCCTCGGCGACCGCGGCGAGGAACAGCACGGCGAGCGTCGTCACCTTGATGCCGCCGGCGGTCGACGCCGAGCCGCCGCCGATGAACATGAGCATGTCCGTGACGAGCAGGCTCGAGCCGTTCAGCTGGTCGAAGTCGACGAGCGAGAACCCGCCGGACCGCGTCATCGTCGACAGGAAGAGCGCCTGGAACGCCGTGCGGCCGGCGCCCTCGTCGCCGAAGGTCGTCGGGTTCGAGGCCTCGAGGGCGATGTAGACGATCGCGCCGCCGACGAGCAGCACCGCGCTGGTCGCGAGCGTCAGCTTGACGTGGATCGGCCACCGCCGGGGCGTGCGGAGCTGCTTCGTCAGGGCCCGGATCACCGGGAAACCGATCGCGCCGGCCACGACGCCGACCATGAGGAGCGAGAGGAACCAGTAGTCGTGGGCGAACGGTGTCAGCCCCTCGGCGTTCGGTGCGAACCCCGTGTTCGTGAACGCCATCGCCGCGTAGTAGAAGGAGTCGCCGACCGCCGTCCAGAACGGGATGCCGGCGAGCAGGACCGACGGCAGGAGCAGCAGGCCGAGCACGATCTCGATGGACAGCGTGCTCACCGCGACGGTCGCGAGCAGCGTCCCGACCTCGCCGAGCCGGACGGCCTGGCCCTCCGGGACCGCCCCGTGGTGGGTGCGGAGCGGGTTCGAGTCGCCGGCGGCCATGAGCTTGGCGCGGAGCCCGAGCTTGCGGGTGACGAACAGCCCGAGGATCGACGCGAAGGTCAGGACCCCGACCGCGCCGATCTGGGTGCCGATCACCACGAGGGTCTTGCCGAACACCGACCAGTGCGTCGCCATGTCGACCGTGGCGAGCCCGGTCACGCACACCACCGAGGCCGCGGTGAACAGGGCGTCGGAGAAGTGCGTCCCGGTGCCGTCCGCCGAGGCCCACGGGGTCATGAACAGCACGGTGAACAGGAAGACGAGCGCGACGAACACGAGGATCGCCAGTCGCGAGGGGGAGGAGCGGAGCACCGTGGCGATGCGTCCGACCTGCCGACGGGGCACGCTCACCTGCTGCGTGAGCGGCTCGGTGCGGTCGAGCATCGTATGCCTCCGAGGACATGGGCCGGGTCGGTTCGTCATGGTACATCCGTGACGCCCCGGCTAGCCTTGCCCCCATGGCCGACATCTTCTCCGTCGTGGCGGACCCGACGAGGCGCGAGCTGCTCGGGGCGCTCCTCACCGCCTACGGATCGGACG
Organism: Curtobacterium sp. MMLR14_006; assembly: GCF_001864985.1. Lineage (NCBI taxonomy): Bacteria > Bacillati > Actinomycetota > Actinomycetes > Micrococcales > Microbacteriaceae > Curtobacterium > Curtobacterium sp. MMLR14_006. The sequence goes on from NZ_MJGU01000023.1 coordinate 330,629, forward strand.
CCACCGCCGGCGAACTCAGCGTCGGGCAACTGGTCGAGCGGCTCGGCGTGAGCCAGCCGACCGTGTCGAAGCACCTCCGCGTCCTGCGCGACATCGGCCTCGTCACGAGCCGGGAAGAGGGACAGCACCGGTTCTACCGGCTCGACCCGGAACCCCTCGTCCGCCTCGAGGACTGGGTGCTCCCGTTCATTGGGGCCGTCGACGCCGACGGCACCCCGGCGACCACCGCCTGGACGCCGGACGGGCAACCGGTCTCCGTCCGTCGGAGCGGCGCCGCGGGCAAGGCCACGGTCGAAGTCGGCACCGAGCTCGGGCGGGTCATGGCCGAGGCCTCGCACCGGGCGAACGCCGCGATCTCCGGCGCCCAGCACGGGTGGGAGCGCGTCGTCGACCGCAGCCGCAAGCGGTTCGCCCGCCGCGGCGACGAGGACGGCGAGTGAGCCTGGACACCGGGTCCCACGCGCCTCTACAGTGACCAGTGACCACACAGGTCACATCGATCCCGCACGCCGCGTCGACAGGGCCGGCGGGCGGGCCACCCGGAGGCGGACCATGACCGGCAGTTTCGACGACGTGCGCTTCCTCACCGTCGCTGAGGTCGCCGAGATGATGCGCGTCTCGAAGATGACCGTCTACCGCATGGTGCACGCCGGGGAACTCCCCGCGATCCGCTTCGGACGGTCCTTCCGCGTGCCGGAGTCCGCCGTGGCCGCGGTCCTGCGCGGTGGCGTCGCCGACGTCGGCTGACCGCCCGTTCGACATCACAGCGGCCACCCGGTAGACTCCACCAGGTTGATTTTCCGCGGTCTCTTCGGCCCGGTGTCCGTACATCAGCATCAGTCCGAGCGAGGTCCACATGGGTTCTGTCATCAAGAAGCGTCGCAAGCGCATGGCGAAGAAGAAGCACCGCAAGCTCCTTCGCAAGACGCGTCACCAGCGTCGCAACAAGAAGTAGGTCGAAGGACCAACAGCTGAAGCCCCGGTTCGCCGGGGCTTTCGCATTTCCCGGGGGCGTCCTTCCGCCCCCGCCGGGCCGCGGTCCGGTGCGGGTTACGCTGGGGGCATGCCCACCGTGACGCTCTTGACGAAGCCCGGCTGCCACCTCTGCGACGAGGCACGACCCGTCGTGGAACGGGTCGTGGCCGAGCACCCCGACGCGACGCTGCAGGAGCAGTCGATCCTCGACGACGAGGCGCTGCGCCAGGAGTACGCCGAGGACATCCCGGTCGTCCTCGTCGACGGCCGCGTGCACAGCAACTGGCGCGTGGACGCCGACCGGCTCGCCCGTGCACTCGAGCAGGCGGGGGCGCGCGCATGATCTCCCACGTCGTCTCCTGGACCCTGCGCGAGGACCTCGACCGCGCCTCGGCGATCGCACGCATCCGCGAGCTCCTGACCGGGCTCACCGGCACCATCGACTCGATCCGCTCGCTCGAGGTCGTCGAGAACGTCGCCTACCCCGGGAAGAACCAGGACGTCGCCGTCGTGGCCTCGTTCGACGACCTCGCCGGGCTGGACGCGTACCAGGTGCACCCGGAGCACCAGGCCGCGGCGGCCGAGATCCGTGGACTGGTCACGTCGCGTGCCGCCATCGACTGGCAGAGCTGAACCGAGCCTCCCGTCCGCCCTGTCGCGCCGTACGCTGCGGCGCTTCGTGAGCAGCAATGGTCGCCTCCCGCGTCGGGAGGCGACCATTGCTGTTCACCATGTGCGCGCGGCGTCGCCGCGCAGCGCGGGACCTACGGGGTCAGGCGCGTCGGGCCGCGGAACAGGTACGTGACCTCGCGGATCGACGGTTCACCGAGCATGAGCATGAGCACGCGTGCCAGGCCCATGCCGAACCCGCCGTGCGGCGGGACGCCGTAGCGGAAGAAGTCGAGGTACCAGCCGAGCTCCTCGGGGTCGAGGCCCTTCTCGACGGCCTGCGCCTCGAGCACGTCGACGCGGTGCTCGCGCTGGGCGCCCGTGGAGATCTCGGCGCCGTTGAAGATGAGGTCGTAGCTGTTGGTGACCGACGGGTCGCCCGGCTTGCGCATGTGGTAGTACGGCCGGATCGAGGCGTCGTACTCGGTGACGAACACGAACTCGGAGCCGTGGTGCTCCTTCGCCCAGGCGGCGACACGACGCTCGCCCTCGGGGTCCAGGTCGCCGTCGGCGCGCACGACGTCGTAGCCGCTGTCCGCGACGATCGTCCGTGCCTCGGCCAGGGTCACGCGGGGGAACGGCGTCGCGGGGACCTGCAGCTCGAAGCCGAAGACCTCCTCGATGTCCTTGCCGTACTTCTCCTTGACGGCGGTGATGCCGGCGACCAGGACCTCTTCGTGCATCGCCATGACGTCCTCGTGGGACTCGATCCACGAGAACTCGGCGTCGACGCTCGTGAACTCGGTGGCGTGCCGGCTCGTGAAGGAGGGGTCGGCCCGGAAGGCGTCGGCGATCTCGAACACGGCACCGAAGCCGGCCGGCTGCGCCATCTGCTTGAAGTTCTGCGGGGACTGCGCCAGGTAGGCGGTCGTCTCGAAGTACTCGAGCTGGAAGAGCTCTGCGCGCGACTCGGACGCCGACGCCATGAGCTTCGGGGTGTGGATCTCGATGTAGTCGCGGTCGACCCAGTACGTGCGGAACGCGTGCTCCAGCGTCGTCTGGATGCGGAAGATGAGGTTCTGCTTGCGGTTGCGCAGGTCGAGGAAGCGCCAGTCGAGCCGCTTGTCGAGCGAGGAGTCGTCGGCGATCGGGGTCTCCGGGATCGCGGCGCTCACCACCTCGAGCGCACCGATCTTGACCTCGAGCCCGCTGAGCTTCACGCGCTCGTCGTGCTTCAGCGTGCCGGTGGCGTGCACGAAGGTGCCGTGCGCCAGGCCGGAGATCTCGTTGGTCGTCGCGAGGGCGGCCTGGGCGGCGTCGTCGCCGTCCTCGGCCTCGCGCGTCGCCGGGTTCACGAGCTGGACGGCGCCGGACTCGTCGCGCAGCACGACGAACTGCACCTTCTTCTGGTCTCGGACGGTCTCGACCCATCCGGCCACGGAGACGGGGCCGTCGGGGAGGGCTGCCAGGTCGGCGATGCGGGTGCGTTCGATCACGGTGGTCGAGTCTAACCGTCTGCGTCTGCCGCGTGGGTCGTCCCCTTGCTCCTCCACAGGGCGGCACGCGTCCGTCGTCGTCCACAGACCGGCCAGGAGGCCCACCGCGGCCCCGGCGGGATCCGTAGCGTCCTCGACGTGGCCGGGTCGCGGGCCGGAGAGGGGACCGATGGGGACGGGAACGGGGGTACTCGCGGCCTGGCCGCCTGCGGCGGTGGCGCTGGTCGTCGCCGCGTTCTGCACGGCGACCCTGACGATGCTCGTGGCCGTCGTCGGCGGAGTGTGGGCGGTCGTCAGGTGGCGGCAGGACGTCGCGCGCGAGCAGCGGGACCGTTACTGGTCACGGCTGACGGTGGTGTTCGACCTCGTCACCGCGACCGAGGTCGGCCGCCGTGAGATCGGCCGCAACCTGGCGCAGGCGATGTACGACATGCAGAAGGTGCCCGCTGGAGAAGAACCCGCTGCGAGGGTGTTGGCGGAACTCCTCATCGAGCGAAGGAGACAGTGATGACGAGCCGACTGCGACGCGCATGGCGAGAACTGGTCCGGCGGGAGCCGGCGGCGTCCGCGGATCCACGTGCGCCCATCGGTCCGGCACCGGGCGAGAGCATGTGGGACTGGGCGCAACGCGGAGCGATCGAGTGGCAGCTCCACGTTGAGGAAGGCGAGCTCAAGCTCGAGCTGGCGCGGGAGCGCATGCGGGCCCAGGTGTTCGCGGAGCACGATGCCGGCTCAGGGGAGCGACGCGCGGAGTGACCCCAGCGTGCCGAGGAACTCCTCGGCCATGCCCGCCCGCTCGACGAGCTTCGCGTGCCGGGCGCGCGCGTCCTCGAGGAACTCGTCCAGGCGTGCGGCGAGCACGGGCTCGTCGTCGACGGCGCGGGTGCGCAGGGCGTCGACGACCCGGAGCAGTTCGGCCATCTCGTCGAGGGTGAAGCCGAGGGGCTTCATCCGCCGGATCACGAGCAGCCGCTCGAGGTCCTGCTCGGTGTACACGCGGAAGCCCCCGGAGGTCCGGCCGCTCGGCACGAGCAGCCCGACCTCGTCGTAGTGCCGGATCGTCCGCAAGGACATGCCGGCACGGTCGGCGAGCTCGCCGATGTGCATCGTGTCAGGGGCGTCGGCGGCGTCGTCGGGGTGCATGGTTCAACCCTACCCTCACGTGAGGGTAGGGTTGCCGACGATGTCAGTGACCTCCTCCGCCCCGGCCGCCACGAGCGTCCTCACCGCGCTCCGTTCGCCGCGCCTGCTCACCCGCGAGGTCCTCGCCGGTGTCGTGACCGCGCTCGCCCTCATCCCCGAGGCGATCTCGTTCTCCGTCGTCGCCGGGGTCGACCCGGCCGTCGGGCTGTTCTCGAGCGTCGTCATCGCCATCGTCATCTCGATCGTCGGCGGACGCCCGGCGATGGTCTCCGCCGCCGCGGGTTCGGTGGCGCTCGTCATCGCGCCGCTGGTCCGCGAGCACGGCATCGCCTACCTCGTGCCGGCGATCGTCCTCGGGGGCGTCCTGCAGCTCGTGCTCGGGTTCCTCGGGGTGGCCCGGCTCATGCGGTTCATCCCACGCAGCGTCAACGTGGCGTTCGTGAACGCCCTGGCGATCCTCATCTTCACCGCGCAGCTGCCGAACCTGCTCGGCGACGACGTCCCGTTCGTCGTGTGGCCGCTCACCGCGCTCGGCATCGCGCTCATCGTCGGCTTCCCGTTCCTGACGAAGGCGATCCCGGCACCGCTCGTCGCCGTCGTCGTGATCACCGCCATCACGATGCTGTTCAGCGTCGCGGTACCGACGGTGGGGGACGAGGGCGAGCTGCCGACCGCACTGCCCGGGTTCGGGGGCATCACGACGCCGTTCACCCTCGAGACGCTGCAGATCGTCGCGCCCTACGCGGTCGGCGTCGCGATCGTCGGCCTCATCGAGACCCTGCTCACCGCCCAGCTCGTCGACTCGATCACCGAGACCGGCTCGAGCAAGTGGCGCGAGTCGTGGGGGCAGGGCGTCGCGAACATCGCGTCGGCGTTCTTCGGCGGGACGGGCGGCTGCGCGATGATCGGGCAGACCGTCATCAACGTGAAGACGGCCGGCGCGCGGACCCGCATCTCGACCTTCGCCGCCGGCGCCTCGGTGCTCGTCCTGACCATCGTGCTGCACGACCTCGTCGCGCAGATCCCGATGGCGGCGCTCACCGCGGTCATGCTCATGGTCTGCGTCGCGACGTTCGACTGGCACAGCATCCGACCGCGCACCCTGCGCCGGATGCCGCTCGGCGAGACGGCCGTCATGGTGATCACGGTCGTGGTCGTCGTCGCGACCGACAACCTGGCGACGGGGGTGCTCGTCGGCGTCGTCGTCGCGGCCCTCGTGTTCACGCGCCGCGTCGCCCACGTCGTCACCGTCGTCCGGGAGCCCGTGGACGACCGGACCGTCCGGTACCGGGTCCGCGGGGCGCTCTTCTTCGCGTCGTCGAACGACCTGGTCACCCGGTTCTCGTACGCGCAGGACCCGGAGCACGTCGTCATCGACATGTCGGACGCGCACGTCTTCGACGCGAGCACGGTGGCAGCACTCGACGGCGTCGAGCAGCGCTTCGCGAAGCACGGCTCCACGGTCGAGGTCGTCAACCTGAACACGGCGTCGGTCGCGCTGCACGGGCGGCTCTCCGGCGAGCTCGGCTGAGCGCTTCCGCATCCGTGAATCGCCTGAGGGGCCGGTGGGAACGCGAGGGCGACCTAGACTGGAACCCATGCCCGCCACCCGAATCCACCTCGTCCGGCACGGTGAGGTGCACAACCCGGACCGCGTCCTCTACGGTCGGCTCCCGGGCTTCGGTCTGAGCGATCTCGGCGGGCAGATGGCCCTGGCATCGGCGAACGCGTGGCGCGACGCCGGTGTCGACGTGCGGCGGATCGTCGCCTCGCCGCTCCAGCGCACGCAGGAGTCCGCGGCGCCGTGGGCTGCGGCCTACGACCTCGAGGTCACGCTCGACGAGCGCCTCATCGAGCCGACGAACCGGTACGAGGGGCAGCCCCCGGGGTTCACGAAGCGGTCGCTCCGGCGCCCGGCGGAGTGGCCCTGGATCGCCAACCCGCTGCGGCCCAGCTGGGGCGAGGCCTACGAGTCGATCGCGAACCGCATGCTCGCCGCCGTGGACACGGCCTGGCGGAGCGTCGACGAGGGCGACGTCGTGCTCGTCAGCCACCAGCTGCCCATCTGGATGGTCCACCGGAAGCTCGCGGGGGAGTCGCTCTGGCACGACCCGCGCAAGCGCCGCTGCGACCTGTCGAGCATCACCACCGTCGAACGTGTGCCCGCCACGTCGACCGGTCGGTTCACCGAGGTCGGGTACGCGGACCCCGCGCAGGAACTCCGCGCGCGGGCCATCGACGAGGGAGCAGTGTGACCGGCACCACCAGCGAGAACGGCAGCAGCGTGCGGCGGACCCGTGGGCGCCTCGCGACGATCGCGGGGGTGGCGGCCGTCGCCGCGGCCCTCGTCCTGACCGGGTGCTCGTCGGGCAACGACTCGCTGTCGAAGCAGTACGGCAGCGGCACCACCCAGAACTACATCTCCGGCAACGGCGCGGTGACCGAGGTCGCCGTGGACAAGCGCGCCTCGCCGGTCGAGTTCTCGGCGGAGGACACCGACGGTGACGCCGTCTCGGCAGCGGACCTGCGCGGCAAGGTCGTCGTGCTGAACTTCTGGTACGCCGGCTGCCCGCCGTGCCGCGCCGAGGCGAAGTACCTCAACGAGGTCCACGACGACTACGCCGACTCGGACGACGTCGCCTTCATCGGCGTCAACGTCCGCGACGAAGCAGGCACGGCCGCCGCGTTCGAGCGGACCTTCGGCGTGGAGTACCCGACCGTCCTCGACGCACGGACCGGCACCATGCAGCTCGCGATGTCCGGTCAGGTCGCTCCGAACGCGGTCCCCGCGACCATCGTCCTCGACACGAAGGGCCGGGTCGCGGCGCGGGTGCTCGGCGCCGTCGACGGCACGAGCATCCTGAAGACCCTGGTCAGCGACGAGCTCGACGCGGGCAAGGCCTCCTGACCCGTGGCCTCCAACCCCTTCGCCGACGCGATCCTGAGCGGGCAGATGGCCGTGGCGCTGCCCGTGGCCGCGCTCGCCGGTCTCGTGTCGTTCCTGTCGCCGTGCGTGCTCCCGCTCGTGCCGGGCTACCTCGGGTACGTCGGTGGCGTGGCCGAGGGCGGGCAGCGGCGGGGGCGCGTCGTGCTCGGCGTGCTGCTCTTCATCCTCGGCTTCACGGCGGTCTTCGTCGCCTACACGACCGTGTTCGGCGCGCTCGGCTTCTGGCTCGTCCGCTGGCGCGACCTCATCACGCAGGTCCTCGGCGTCGTGGTGATCGCGATGGGGCTCGTCTTCGTCGGTCGCTTCACCTTCATGCAGCGCACGATCAAGCCCGGCTGGACACCCGCCACCGGTCTGGTCGGCGCCCCGCTGCTCGGCATCGTCTTCGGCCTCGGCTGGACCCCGTGCCTCGGTCCGACGCTGGCGGCCATCAACCTGCTCAGCGTGCAGTCCGGCAGCGCCTGGCAGGGCATGTGGCTCGGGGTGGCCTACTGCCTGGGGCTCGGCATCCCCTTCCTGCTCGTCGCCCTCGGCGCGGGGTGGGCCACCGGCGCCGTGCGTGCCGTGAAGCGCCACATGCGCACCGTCAACATCATCGGAGGAGCGATCCTGATCGTCATCGGTCTGCTCATGGTCACCGGCATCTGGTCGGCCATCATGTCGAGCGTCGGGGCGGTGATCCAGAGCTATGTCCCCGCGATCTGACGACGGCACCGACCTCGTGGCCGACCCGCAGCGGCCGTCCGACCACGTCGACGGCTCCGGCCCGGGTGACTCCGAGATCGTCCAGCCGAAGCTCGGTCTGGTCGGGTCTCTCCGCTTCGCCTGGCGTCAGCTCACGAGCATGCGCACCGCGCTCTTCCTGCTCATGCTGCTCGCGCTCGCGGCGATCCCGGGCTCGCTCGTGCCGCAGCGCACCGCCGACCCGAACGGCGTCGTGCAGTACAAGACCGAGCACGCGACGCTCTACCCGATCCTCGACAAGCTGCAGGTCTTCGACACCTACACGTCGGTGTGGTTCTCCGCGATCTACCTGCTGCTGTTCGTCTCGCTCATCGGGTGCATCCTGCCCCGGACGAAGCACCACTGGCAGGCGCTCCGGACGCGACCGCCCCGCACGCCCGCGCGCCTGACGCGCCTGGCGGGCTTCCGGTCGGTGGCGGTGGAACCGGACACGGTGGCGGGCGACGCCGGGACGACGGACGCGGCCACGGGCCTCCCGTCCGTCGACCACGCCGTGACGCGCGCGATGGCGATCCTCAAGCGGTCCGGCTACCGGGTGGAGCGCTTCGGGGACTCGGTCAGCGCGGAGCGCGGCTACCTGCGCGAGACGGGCAACCTCGTGTTCCACGCGGCGCTCGTCGGCGTGCTCCTCGCCGTCGGTGTCGGCGGCGGGTTCGGCTACACCGGGCAGCGGCTGCTCGTCGAGGGGCAGACCTTCTCGAACGTCCTCGGCTCGTACGACTCGTTCAACCCGGGGCGCTGGTTCCACCAGTCCGACCTGCAGGGCTACAACCTGACGCTCGACAAGTTCACGACGACGTACGAGGAGAAGAACCTCGACGCCCTCGGGCAGGCGCTCGACTACTCCGCCACCGTCACCACCCGCGAGCAGGGCGGCGAGGCCGCGACCAAGCGGCTCGGCGTGAACAGCCCGCTGCACGTCGGCGGGACGAACGTCTACCTGCTCGGCAACGGGTACGCGATGTCCGTCACGGTGCGCGACGGCAAGGGCGACGTCGCCTTCCAGGACGTCGTGCCCTTCCTGCCGGAGGACTCCAACTACACCTCGGTCGGCGTCATCAAGGTGCCGGACTCGGTACCGGACCAGCTCGGCATGCAGGGGTTCTTCTACCCGACGGCGACGAAGCAGGCCTCCGGCGCCTTCAGGAGCGCCTACCCGGACGCCCAGAACCCGCTGCTGAGCCTGCAGGTCTACACCGGCGACCTCGGCCTCGACAGCGGTGTGCCGCAGAGCGTCTACACGCTCGACACCGGCGGCCTGCAGCAGATCGCCGGCCGTCAGTCGGACGCGCCCTCGATCATGCTGAAGCCCGGCCAGACGAAGCAGCTGCCCGACGGTGCCGGGTCGATCACCTTCGACGGCGTGAAGCGGTACGTCTCGCTCGACGTGCACCACGACCCGTCCTCGGTGTGGGTCGCCGGCTTCGCCCTGCTCTCCACGCTCGGCCTGCTCACGTCGCTGTTCGTGCCGCGCCGCCGCGTGTGGGTGAAGGCGGTGCCCCGGACGGGCGCCGAGCACGGCGAGTACGACCTCGAGTACGCCGGCCTGGCCCGCGGCGAGGACCCGAACCTCGAGCGTGCCGTCGCGGACCTCGCACACCGCCACCTGTCGGACCTCGGCGTTAGGATGCCCCAGTGAGCGACTTGACCACGAACCTGGCGACCTACTCGGTCGTGCTGACGTACTCCGCGATGTCGGTCTACGTCATCGCGTTCATCTCGTTCGCGCTGGACATGGCGAAACGATCGGGCGAGGTCGCGGCCGCTGCGAAGGCGGTCGGTACCGACGGTGCCGACGACACGGCGACCACCACGGCCGCCCGGTCCGGCAAGACCGTCGCCACCGTCCGCGGCGGCACGGTCGTCCTCGAGCAGGTCACTGCTCCGCCCGCGAACGGCAGCGGTGCGTCCGGCCGCGGCACGACGTTCGAGCGGGTCGGGATGGCGATGACCGTCCTCGCGCTCGTGCTGCACGTCGGAGCGGTGGTGCTGCGCGGGATCGCGGCCGACCGTGTGCCGTGGGGCAACATGTTCGAGTTCTCGCTGACGGGCACGGCGCTCATCACGCTGATCTTCCTGCTCGTGCAGTTCTGGCAGAACCTGAAGTTCCTCGGCGTCTTCATCAGCGGGCTGACGATCATCCTGCTCGGCATCGCGACGGTGAACTACTACGTCCCCGTCCGGCCGCTCGTGCCGGCGCTGACGTCCTACTGGCTCGTCATCCACGTGTTCGTCGCCATCGCCGGCACCGGGTTCTTCGCCCTCGGCGCGGGCCTCGCGATCGCACAGCTCGTGCAGACCTACCGGCAGGGCCGCTCGGCCGAGCAGAAGCTCCGCTTCATGGCGACGCTGCCGAACGCCGACCGGCTCGAGGTCCTGACCTACCGCGTCCTGCTCGTCGGCTTCGTGCTCTGGACCTTCACGCTCATCGCCGGTGCGATCTGGGCGCAGAGCGCCTGGGGCCGTTACTGGGGCTGGGACACGAAGGAGGTCTGGACCTTCATCATCTGGGTCATCTACGCTGGCTACATCCACGCCCGCGCGACCCGCGGCTGGCGGGGCGCCCGGTCCTCGTGGCTCGCCCTGATCGGCTTCGCCGCGGTCATGTTCAACTTCTCCGTGGTCAACGTCTTCTTCAAGGGGCTGCACAGCTACTCCGGTCTGTGAGTCGCCGGGTCCGCTGACGGGGCCGGGTCGCCACCACGACCGGACGGGAGGCACGGTGCCAGCTGGCACCGTGCCTCCCGTCCGTCGTCCGGCCCGATCCGCGCAGGTGCCGGCCCCGTCCGGACCGTTGGCGCGCAGTCGCTCGGCGGAGCGCCGAGGTCGCACGATCTGCCGCTCCGGGCGTCGCCGAGCGGCCGGACGTGCGACCTGGGCGGACGCGAGCGGCGTGTCGTGCGACCGCGGCGCGCGCGATCGGCTCGGTCGGCGGGGCACCGGCCGGCCGGCCGCCCGGCCACCCGCCGGCCGGCCGGCTGCCCCTCGAGGCCGCGCGATCTGCCGCTCCGTCCGCCGCCGAGCGGCCGGACGTGCGACCCCGGCGGACGCGAGCGGCGCGTCGTGCGACCCCGGCCGAGCGCGATCGGCCCGCGCGGCCGCCCGCCCGGCCACCCGCCGCTCGGCTGCCGCGCCTACGCGTCCGCGAGCACCGCGTGCACGCGCTCGAGCCGTGCCTGCCACCACGCCGTGCGCTCGGGCGAGGCCGCGTTCCGCTCGAGCAGGTCACGGGACACCGCGGCGCGGCGCACCGGCACCCGGCCGTCAACGGGCAGCAGGGGCTCGGTCGTGACGTCGGTGTCGAACATCGCGGCCGTGCCGAGCCCGGCGGCGTAGCCCGGCGACATCGCGGCGGCCGCGAGGAACGCCCCCATGCCGAGCCCGACCGACGTGTCGAGTGCACTGGACACCACGCAGGGCAGCCCGGCCTCGGCGACCAGGGAGCGGGCAGCGGTGATGCCGCCGAGCGGTTGCGCCTTGACCACGAGCACGTCCGCGGCACCGGCCCGGGCGACCGCGAGCGGGTCGGAGGCACGGCGGACGCTCTCGTCGGCGGCGATCCGGACGCCGAGCCCGGCGGTGCGGGAGCGGAGTTCGGCGAGCTCCGGCACGGTGCCGCACGGCTGCTCGGCGTACTGCAGGTCGTAGGGGGCGAGCCGCTCCAGGGCGGCGGTGGCCCGGTCGACGCTCCAGAGCCCGTTGGCGTCGACCCGCACCGTGGCCGAGGGACCCATCACCCGGCGGACCTCGGCGACCCGGGCGACGTCGTCGTCGAGCGTGGTGCCGGGTTCGGCGACCTTGACCTTCGCGGTCGTGCAGCCCGGGTAGCGCGCGAGCAGGTCGGCGACGGCACCGGGGGCGATCGCCGGGACGGTCGCGTTCACCGGCACCGACTCGGCGGCGGCGGCGTGGTCGGTCCAGCCGAAGTCGATCGCGGCCCGGAGCCAGGACGCGGCCTCGGCGTCGTCGTACTCGACGAAGGGCGAGAACTCGGTCCAGCCGGCCGGCCCGCGGAGCACCAGGGCCTCGCGGGTGGTGATGCCGCGGAACCGGACGCGCATGGGCAGGGCGACGACGTGCGCATCGGCGAGGAGGTCGGCGAGGTCGGGGAGCACGTCGCCATCATCCCAGTCCGGACGCCGTCCAGCCCACCCGCCGGTTCCTCGGAGCCGACCGCCAGGGCAGGGCACTAGCATGCACCGGTCGGCCCAGGTCGACGGTGGAACGAACCGGAACGAGGGAGGCTCGGTGGCGCCGGATCCGCAGCAGCGTGCGTCGACACCGCGCTCGTCGAACTCGCGCTCGTCGAACCCGCGACCGACCGGCTCGTCGCGACCGGAGACCGGGCGAGCGCCCGCCCCGTCGGTCGCCCGCAACCCCGGCGCCCGCGGAGCCGCCGCGAAGGCCCCGGGCCGCGACCCCGACGAGTTCTCGCGCCTGCTCCAGCAGAACACCGTCGACGTCCGGCACACCGCCGACCGTCGTCGCCGCAACCCGGTCGTCGGCAAGATCGCCCTCGGCCTCGCGGTGGTGTCGGCAGCGGTCGACGCCAGCGCGTTCGCGGTCTTCATGGGCGGCGACACGAACTTCGCGTTCGGCATCTGCTTCGTCGTCGTGTTCCTCACCCTCATCGCCGCCGTGCTCGGCTTCGTCGCCGCCGTCGGGTCCTTCGGCCGGTGGTACGGAGCGGTCGGGGTCGTCGTGGCGTTCTTCGCGAACCCCGTGATCCTCATCGTGATCCTGGTGTTCGTGGCCCCCGAGGTCCTCACCGACATGGGCGGCTGACCCGCACCGACCGCGACGCCCGCCCGTGCCGCGGCGGTACGTTGGGAGCATGGCTGCCCCCGTCTCCGACCTGTTCGATCCCGCCGTCTGGGCCGAGGCCCCGATCGCCGAGCACTTCACGGACATCACGTACCACAAGCACGTCTCGAAGGGCATCGTCCGCGTCGCGTTCGACCGCCCCGAGGTGCGCAACGCGTTCCGCCCGCGCACGGTCGACGAGCTGTACCGGGCCCTCGACGACGCCCGTCAGGACCCCCGCGTCGGCGTCGTCCTGCTCACCGGCAACGGCCCGAGCCCGAAGGACGGCGGCTGGGCGTTCTGCTCCGGCGGCGACCAGCGCATCCGTGGCCGGAGCGGCTACCAGTACGTCGGCGACGAGGGCGCACCGCCCGAGGGCGTCGACCCCGCCGCGGCGCAGGCGTCGATGGGCCGACTGCACATCCTCGAGGTGCAGCGCCTGATCCGCATGATGCCGAAGGTCGTCATCGCCGTGGTCCCCGGGTGGGCGGCGGGCGGCGGGCACTCGCTGCACGCCATCTGCGACCTGACCATCGCGAGCGCCGAGCACGGCAGGTTCAAGCAGACCGACGCCGACGTCGGCTCGTTCGACGGCGGGTACGGCAGCGCGTACTACGCGAAGCAGATCGGTCAGAAGCTCGCGCGCGAGGTCTTCTTCCTCGCCGAGGAGTACTCGGCGCAGCGCGCGTACGAGATGGGCGCGGTGAACAAGGTCGTGCCGCACGCGGACCTCGAACGCGAGGCCGTCCGCTGGGGCGAGACCATCCTCGGCAAGTCACCGACGGCGATCCGGATGCTCAAGTACGCCTTCAACGCGGTCGACGACGGCATGGTCGGCCAGCAGGTCTTCGCCGGCGAGGCGACCCGCCTGGCCTACGGCACCGACGAGGCCGTCGAGGGGCGCGACTCCTTCCTCGAGAAGCGCGCGCCCGAGTGGACCGCGTTCCCCTGGCACTACTGATGCCCCGTCCGCTGGTCGCGCTCGGCACGTCGGATCCGCTGGTCGTGCTCCGCGGCCTGGAGGCTGCCCTCGCCGGCGGCCCCGCACTGCTCCCCGTCGCGCCGGACGCCCCGGCGCTGCCGAGCCCGCCACCGGCCGACGTCCGACAGGGGGTCGCCCTGGTCGTCGAGACGAGCGGGTCCACCGGCACCGGCAAGCGCGTGGCGCTCTCGTCCGAGGCCCTGCTCGCCGGTGCCGCGGCAGCGGACGCCGCACTGGGCGGCCCCGGCGGCTGGGTGCTCGCGCTGCCGACCCACTACATCGCCGGCCTCAACGTGCTGACCCGGTCGATCACCGCCGGGACCGAACCCGCGGTCGTCCCGCCGGGGCACTTCGACGCGGCGGCGTTCGCGGACGCCGCCGACCGGCTCGTCACGGGGCCGGCCGCCCCGCGCCGGTACACGTCGCTCGTGCCCGTCCAGCTCGCCCGGGTGCTCGACGACGAGCGTGCGACGGCGGCCCTCGCCGGCTTCGACGCGGTGCTCGTGGGCGGACAGGCCACCCCGGCGGCGCTCCGGGAACGGGCGCTCGGGGCCGGGGTCCGCGTCGTGACCACGTACGGGGCGAGCGAGACGAGCGGTGGCTGCGTGTACGACGGCACGCCGCTCGGCACCGTGCGGACCGCGCTCGACGACGGCGAGCTGCTGCTGTCCGGTCCGATGCTGGCCGAGGGGTACCTCGACGACGACCGCCGGACGGCCGCGGCCTTCGTCGAGCGCGACAACGCCCGCTGGTACCGGACGGGGGACGCCGCGACGCTCGACGACGGCCGCGTCCAGGTCCTCGGTCGACTCGACGACGTCGTCATCTCCGGCGGCGAGAAGGTCCAGCTCGGCGCGGTGGAACGACTCGTGCGGGACCTGCCCGGGCAGGACGGCGCGGTCGTCACGCGGCGGTCGTCGGGGGAGTGGGGCGAGGTCCCGGTCGTCGTGACGGAGCGCCCGCTCGACCTCGACACCGTGCGCGAGCACGTCGGGTCCGCCCTCGGCCGCGCTGCCCGACCGACCGCCGTCGTCCTGGTGGAGCGGATGCCGATGCTCCCGACCGGCAAACCCGACCGACGCGCGGTCCAGGCCCTCGCGTCCGATTGACGGCGACCCCGGCGCCGCCGGGTCGCGGATAGGATCGATGGTTGTGGCACGAACGAAGAACGCGACCCAGAAGAAGGGCCGGTCCGGCAACCCGGCGAAGGCCGCTGCCCCCCAGCGAGCGAGGGGCGGCGCGACGGCTCGCGACTGGATCGGCGGCGCCCGCCTCCGCACCCTGACGCTCGGCGTGGTGCCGGTGGTGCTCGGCACCACAGTCGCGTTCGTCGACAGCACGACCCCCGGTGACTTCGGCTCGTGGATCGGGCAGGACGGGCACCTCACGATCGCCTTGCTCGCCCTGGCGGTCGCACTGTTCCTGCAGATCGGCGTGAACTACAGCAACGACTACTCGGACGGCGTCCGGGGCACCGACGAGTTCCGCGTCGGACCGGCCCGCCTGACCGGTGCCGGGATGGCGAAGCCGCGGACGGTCCTCACCGTCGCCCTGACCTTCTTCGGGCTCGCGGCCGTCGCCGGACTGGTCATCGTCGTCCTCACCCAGCTGTGGTGGCTGCTGCTCGTCGGTGCCGCCGCGATCGTCGCGGCGTGGTTCTACACCGGCGGCAAGAAGCCCTACGGGTACAACGCCCTCGGTGAGGTCTTCGTGTTCGTCTTCTTCGGACTCGTCGCCGTCCTCGGCACGCAGTTCGTCCTCATCGAGCAGGTGACGGTCAGCGGGTGGGCGGCCGCGGTCGCGGCCGGGTTCTTCGCCTGCGCCGTGCTCATGGTGAACAACATCCGCGACATCGACGAGGACACCGCGGCCGGCAAGCGCACGCTCGCGGTCGTGGTCGGCCGACCGGTCGCCCGCGTGCTCTACGGCCTGTTCCTGATGCTGCCGTACGTGGTGCTGCTCTGGTTCGTGCTGCTCTACTTCCGCAGCGGGTTCACGTACTTCTCGCTGCTGCTGGCCCTGCCGGCACTCGTGATCGGGGTGACCTCGCGCAAGCCCCGGGAACTCATCACGGCGCTGCAGCTCTCATCGTTCGCGTCGCTCGTCTTCGGTGTCGTGCTCGGCATCACCCTGGCCGTCCAGCCCTGAGCGGCGCGGCCGGCCGCGCCTGACGGGTCAGCGCGCGCCGTCGTCCTTGCGCGCCGCGTGCCGGTCGGCGTCGGAGACCGGACGCACCTCGGGCGCGAACCGCTGGTCGGCGGCCGAGGCGTCGACGACGCCGTCCTCGAAGTCGGAGTCCGCGTCGGCGGCCGGCGCGGTGCGGCGGTTCGCCAGGCTCGTCGCGACCTGCGTGCGGAGCCGCGCCAGCGCGATGTAGGAGACGAGCAGCCCGACGAGCGCGGCGACGATCGTCGCCCAGTACCACGGCATCGGGGTCAGCGCGAGGAGCAGCACCAGGGCTGCCGCGAAGATGCCGAGCCGGGCGAGGGTGTACAGGAGCCACGCTTTCACGCGGCAAGTCTACGGACGGTCGGCGGGCAGGACGATCACAGGGTCGGCTCCTAGACTCGCCGGCATGGTCCGACTGTGGTTGATCGTCGCCGTGGCAGCCGTCGCCTTCACGGTGTACGCGGCCATCGACTGCGCCACCATGCCCCGTGAGCGCATCCGCTCCCTGCGGCGCGGCATCTGGATCCTCCTCGTGATCGTCCTCCCCGTGCTCGGCGGACTGCTCTGGTTCCTGCTCGGCCGCGCACCGGCGACCGACCCCGGCACCGGGCGCCGGTACCGTGGACCGGAAGACGACCCGGACTTCCTCGGCGGCACGCCTGCGCCGGGCTCCACCCTCACGGACAAGGACCAGGACGACGCCACCCTCCGAGACCTCGAAGACCAGTTCCACGACCGCGACGACGACGGCCGCGCCGATCGCTGACGGCCCCGTCGGGTCGGGCAGCCCGGCGACCGACGCCGCGCTGGCGCTGCTGCAGGAACTCGCCCGCGCCGGCGTGACCGACGTCGTCGTCAGCCCGGGTTCGCGCTCCCAGGCGCTCGCCCTGGCCGCCGTCGCCCTCGAGCGTGCCGGCGGCATCTCCGTGCACGTGCGGCTCGACGAGCGCACCGCAGGGTTCTTCGCCCTCGGCCTCGCGGTCGAGAGCAACCGGCCGGCCGCGGTCGTGACGACGTCGGGCACGGCCGTCGCGAACCTGCACCCCGCCGTGCTCGAGGCGCACCACTCGGGCGTCCCGATGATCGTGCTCAGCGCCGACCGTCCCGACGAGCTCCGGGGGATCGGCAGCAACCAGACCACCGTCCAGCCCGGGATCTTCGGCCCGGCCGTGCCGTTCGTCCGCGACGTCGAGGCCCCGTCCGCGCACGGACTCGACGAGTCCGCGCGCACCGCGCTGCGCACCCTCGCGCGACAGGCCGTGGCGGCCGCCGCCGGACACACCGGACAGCCGGGTCCGGCGCAGCTCAACGTGGCCTTCCGCGAACCGCTCTCCGCCGGGCTCCCGGACGAGGGCGTCGACGGCGTCCCCGACGACGAGGTCGACCTGGCACACGCCACCCGTCGTGCACACACCGGCCTGCCCGTCGCGGACCTCATGCCCGACGACGAGCCGGCCACCGTGGTGATCGCCGGGCACGACGCCGGCGAGGACGCCGAGCGCATCGCGTGGGAGCTCGGTGCGCCGCTGCTCGCCGAGGTGTCCAGCGGCGCGCGCTTCGGCCGGAACCTCGTCGTCACCTACCGCGAGCTGTTGCGCGACGCGGCGTTCGGCGGCGCGGTGCGCCGCGCCGTGGTGCTCGGGCACCCGACGCTCAGCCGCGAGGTCCCGGCACTCCTGCAGCGCGACGACGTGGAGACGATCGTGGTCCGCGGACACACGGCCGACCCGTTCGACCCGGCCCGTGCCTCCCGTCCGGACGCCGCGACCACCTTCGTGTCCGACGTCCGCGTGACGGGCCGCACCCGGCCGGAGCACCGTGCGTGGGTCGGCCGGTGGGTCGGCGCGAGCCGACGGGTGCTCGGAGACGGCGACGCCGGCCCGGACCTCGACGCGAAGCGCTCGGCCGACCGCGCCGAGCGGAACAAGTTCCTCCGTGACGAGGTCGCACTCCGTCGCCGACCGGTCGACCGGGTGATGCTCGCCGAGGCCGTCTGGGGGGTGACGTGGCCGCACGACCGGCTCGTCCTCGGCGCCTCGCAGCTCATCCGCGAGGCCGACGCCCGCGTGCTCGGCAAGAAGATCCGGGTGCACGCGAACCGCGGCCTCGCCGGCATCGACGGGACCGTCTCGACCGCGCTCGGCATCGCGGCGGCGCTCGAGCGGTCCTCGGTGTCGGTCGGCACCACACGCGTGCTGCTCGGCGACCTGACGCTGCTGCACGATCTCGGCGCGTTCGTCACCGGCACCGAGGAACCGACGCACCGGGTGCAGGTCGTCGTCGGCAACGACCACGGCGGCGCGATCTTCCGCGGGCTCGAGGTCGCGAAGACCACGCCGGACGCCGACATGCGACGGATGATGTCGACGCCGCAGCACGTCGACGTCGAACGGGTCGTCACCGGACTCGGGTGGGAGTACCGCCGGGCAGCGACCTGGGGCGACCTGGAGCGCGTGCTCACCGACCCCGCCGAACGCGTGGTGATCGAGGTCCCGCTGGTCGACTGACCGGCGACGCCCGGCGGAGTGTCGCACCGTCACTGCGCGCCCGGGTGCGCTCCGGCAGCACCGCGCCCGCTCACAGCCGTCGCGCCCCGGTGCGTCGGGGCGCGACGGCCGTACCGGGGCGCGGACCGCACGCGGCCTCTGCCCGAGCGGCGGTCCACGCGGGCCGTGGCGTCTCGCCCGGCCGCACCGCCTCGGGCCGCGGCCGACGTGACGGGCGTGCGCCGCGCCTCCCGGCCGTCGTCAGGCCAGGGCGTCGGCGATCGGGCGGAACTTCAGGGCGGTCTCGGCGACCTCGCGCGCCGGGTCGGACCCGGCGACGATCCCGGCGCCGGCCCACGCGCGCACCGTGCCGTCGTCGTCGATGCGGGCGCTCCGCAGGGCGAGCATCCACTCGCCGTCACCGGTCGCGCTCATCCAGCCGACGGGCCCGGCGTACCGCCCGCGGCCGACGCCCTCGAGCTCGGCGACCAGGCGCACGGCGACGTCGGTCGGCGTGCCGGCGACCGCGGCCGTCGGGTGCAGGGCGTCCGCCACGTCGAGCGAGGTCGTGTCCGGCGGCAGCGTCGCCTGCACGTCGGTCGCCAGGTGCCACAGGTTCGGCAGCTGCAGCCGGAACGGCTCGGCATCGGCCCGGAGGTCGGTCGCGAGCGGCCGGAGCGCCGCGAGCAGGCTGTCGATCGCGAAGGCGTGCTCCTCGACGTCCTTCGCGCTCGACGCGAGGGCCTCGGCCGCGGCGCGGTCGGAGACCTCGTCGTCGCCGCGCGCCGCGCTGCCGGCGAGCACCCGGGCGGTCAGCCGGGTGCCGTCCGTCCGCGCGAGGGTCTCCGGCGTCGCCCCGACGAGCCCGTCGACGGCGAACACGACGCACTGCGGGTAGGACGCCGCGAGGTCGAGGAGCACCGCACGCCGGTCGGCGCCGTCGGGCAGGGTGCCGACCAGGTCGCGCGCGAGCACGACCTTCTGCGCCTCGCCGGCGACGATCCGGTGGACGGCCTCGTCGACGGCGGCGGCGTACGCGGCCTCGTCGGTGTGTCCGGCCCGCAACGCGACGGACACGTGCGGTCCGACGAGGGGGACGGGCACCGAGGTGCGCGAGAACGCGAGCGGCTCGGCGCCGGCGGTCGTGTCGATCGCGGTGAGCCAGGCCTTGCCCCGGCGACGGCCGATGACGACGCGCGGCACGATGAGCACGCTCTCCTCTGCGGAGTCGTCGGCGAAGGCGAACGACCCGAACGCCACCAGGCCGGAGCCGCGCAGCTGCACCGGGTCGTCCACGGTCGCGGACGCGACGACGGCGCGCCAGGCGGCCGCCGCATCGCGCATCCGGTCCGGGCCGGTGAAGGTGAACCGGAGCGCCTCGCCGATGCCGACGATGCCGTCGCCGTTCCGGACGAAGGCGAGCGGACGGTCGCGGAGGGTGTGTCGGAGGACGGCGCCCGGGTCGTCGAGGATCCGGGTCGAGACCGTCAGCGGGGGCGCCGCCGTGGTGGTTCGGGTCACGGGTCCGATGCTACGCGCGGACGGCGACAGGCCCGTGCGCCGTCGGCGACGGGGCCGTGCGCGGTCGGTGACCGGGCCGTACGCGGTCGGTGACGGGGCCGTGCACGGGCGGTGTCCCGGCTCCGCGACCGCCCGACGTCCCGCGCGCACCGCCCGGGTCGCTGCGAGTCCGGTGAACGTCCGGCCGGGACCTCTAGGATCGTTGGTGTGAGCAGAGCGGACCTGAACAAGCGGCCGGACGAGGTGGCGGCGATGTTCGACGACGTCGCGGCCAAGTACGACCTCACGAACGACATCCTGTCGGCGGGCAACGCCCCGCTGTGGCGCGTCGCGACGGTCCGGGCGATCGACCCGCAACCCGGCGAGAAGGTGCTGGACATCGCGGCCGGCACCGGCACGAGCGCCGCTGCCTTCGCGAAGAAGGGTGCCGAGGTCACCGCACTCGACCTGTCGGCCGGCATGATCGCCGTCGGGCGTGAGCGTCACCCCGAGATCACCTTCGTCGAGGGCGACGCCGAGCGCCTGCCGTTCGACGACGACACCTTCGACGCCGTCACGATCTCGTTCGGCCTGCGCAACGTCAACGACCCGAAGCAGGCGCTCGCCGAGATGCTCCGGGTCCTCAAGCCCGGTGGCCGCGTCGTCATCTGCGAGTTCTCGACGCCGCCGCGTGCGCTGCTGCGCGTCGGCTACGGCACCTACCTCAAGCGGGTGCTCCCCGGCATCGCCCGGCTGTCGAGCAGCAACCCGGCCGCCTACCGCTACCTCGCCGAGTCCATCGACGCTTGGCCCGACCAGCAGGTCCTGACCCAGTGGCTGCGCGGCGTCGGGTTCTCCGTGGTCGCCTACCGCAACCTCACCGCCGGCATCGTCGCACTGCACCGTGGGCGGAAGCCCGTGGCCGACACGGTCCGCGAGTCGGCAGCACGACGCGCGAAGGCGCGCCGCGACCACCAGGCCACCGGCGAGCAGCCGCGCGTCGACCCCGCCGACTGACCGGTCCGACCACCCGAAGACGGAGCAGCACTTGAACCCGAGCGTCCCGGTCGCACGTCGTGCACCGAGCCTGCGCGCCTCGCTGGGCATCGGCGAGCGGTTGTTCGCCACGCCCGCCGACCGCCGCTTCATCGCGGCCGTCGACGACGGACTCGAACTCGTCGAACAGGGCCTCGAGGACGCCATGCGCTCCACCGACACCCTGGCAGACACCACCAGCCGTTACCTGTTGTCGGCCGGCGGCAAGCGCATCCGTCCGACGCTGACGCTCCTCATCGCGCAGCTCGGCGACGGCGTGACCGACGCCGTGGTGAAGGCCGCCGTCAGCATCGAGACGACCCACCTCGCGTCGCTCTACCACGACGACGTGATGGACGAGGCACCCGTCCGCCGCGGTGTGCCCGCCGCACAGATCACCTACGGCAACAACGTCGCGATCCTGACCGGCGACCTGCTCTTCGCCCGCGCCAGCCTCATCACGGCCGACCTCGGCACCGAGGGCATCCGGATGCAGGCGGAGACCTTCCAGCGTCTCTGCATGGGCCAGCTGCACGAGACCACGGGGCCGCAGCCCGACGACGACCCGGTGCAGCACTACATCCAGGTGCTCAGCGACAAGACCGGTTCGCTCATCGCCACCGCGGCGCGCGCCGGAGTGATGTTCTCCGGCGCGGACCGCTCGTACCTCGACGCGGTCGGCACCTTCGGCGAGAAGGTCGGCGTCGCCTTCCAGCTCGTCGACGACGTCATCGACCTCGCGCCCGCCACCGACAAGACGGGCAAGATCGCCGGCAACGACCTGCGCGCCGGCGTCGACACGCTGCCGCTGCTGCAGCTCCGCCGGCTCGCCGCCACGGACCCGTCCGCGCACGACCTGGTCGAGCGCATCGACCGTGACGTCAACGGCGCCCCGGACGACGCCGTCGGCTCGGAGCCGTACCAGTCCGCCGTCGCCGCGCTCCGCGAGCACGAGGCCACCGCGGCGACGCGCGCGGTCGCCGTGGCCTGGGCGCACGAAGCCGTCGACGCGCTCGCCCCGCTGCCGGACGGCACGGTGAAGAAGGCGCTGACCCGCTTCGCCGAGTCCGTCGTCGACCGCAGCCGCTGAACACCGTCCGCGTCGGCACCGCACGGTGGCCGAGCGGACGCACCCGGGAACCCCCACCCGAACGAACTGGAGACGAACAGTGCCCACCCTCCGACTCGCCATCGTCGGCGCCGGCCCCGCCGGCATCTACGCCGCGGACATCCTGCTGCGCGAAGCCCGCGGCCACGACGTGTCGATCGACCTGTTCGAGCAGCTCCCCGCCCCCTACGGCCTGGTCCGGTACGGCGTCGCCCCGGACCACCCGCGCATCAAGGGCATCATCAACGCCCTCCGCGACGTGCTGGACAGCGGCGTCGTCCGGCTGTTCGGCAACGTCCGGTACGGCGAGGACATCACCCTCGACGACCTCAAGAAGCACTACAACGCGGTCGTGTTCTCGACGGGTGCGATCAAGGACGCCGACCTCGACATCCCCGGGGTCGACCTCGAGGGCTCGTACGGCGCAGCCGACTTCGTCAGCTGGTTCGACGGCCACCCCGACGTCCCGCGCACCTGGCCCCTGACGGCCGAGAGCGTCGCGGTGATCGGCGTGGGCAACGTGGCCCTCGACGTCTCCCGCATGCTCGCGAAGCACGCCGACGACCTGCTGCCCACCGAGATCCCGGACAACGTCTACCAGGGCCTCAAGGCGAGCCCGGTCACCGACGTGCACGTCTTCGGCCGCCGCGGCCCGGCGCAGGTCAAGTTCACGCCGCTCGAACTCCGCGAGCTCGGCGAGGTCCGCGACGTCGACATGATCGTCTACGACGAGGACTTCGACCACGACGAGGCGTCGAAGACCGCGATCGCGACGAACAAACAGGTCATGGTGATCAACCGCGTGCTCGAGCAGTGGCGCACGCGCGAGACCGGGCAGGCGAGCCGGCGGCTGCACCTGCACTTCTACGCGAAGCCCGTCGAGTTCGTCGGCGAGGACGGCACGCTGACGGCCATCCGGTACGAGCGCACGCGGCCGAACGGCCAGGGCGGCGTCGAGGGCACCGGCGAGATCCGCGAGATCCCGATCCAGGCCGCGTACCGCGCCGTCGGGTACTTCGGTTCCCCGCTGCCCGACGTGCCGTTCGACGAGCGTCACGGCGTCATCCCGAACCACGAGGGCCAGGTCCTCGACGACGACAACCAGCAGATCCCCGGTGTCTACGCGACCGGCTGGATCAAGCGCGGTCCGGTCGGCCTCATCGGGCACACGAAGTCCGACGCGATGGAGACCGTGCAGCACATCGTCACGGACCAGGCGAGCTGGTGGACGCCGGAGGACCCCTCCGACGAGGCGATCCCGGCCCTGCTGCGCTCGCGCGGCGTCGAGTACACGGACCTCGACGGCTGGCACCACCTCGACACCCACGAGCAGGCACTCGGCGCTGCCGAGGGTCGCGAGCGGATCAAGGTCGTGCCGCGCGACGAGATGATCGACGTCTCGCTCGGTCGCGTCGACGTGCCGAGCAACTGACCACGATGACCGACACGCGCCCCGTCCCGCTCCGAGCGGTGCGGGGCGCGTCCGTCTCCGCCGTGCGGCTGCAGGGCGTCGACGTCGCCCGGGCGATCGCCCTGCTCGGCATGATGGCCGCGCACATCGGCGGCATCGCCGACGCGCTCGACTGGACGGACCCGGCCACGTGGTCCGCGGTCGCGCACGGCCGGCCCTCCACCCTGTTCGCGGTCCTCGCCGGGGTGTCGATCGGCCTGACGAGCGGCCGGACCGAACCGCCGGGACCCCCGACCATCGGACGGGTCCGCGCCCGGCTCGCGATCCGTGCGGTCGCGGTCGTCCTCATCGGCTTCGCACTCATGGCGCTCGACACCCCGGTCTACGTGATCCTGCCGACCTACGGTGCGCTGTTCCTGCTGGTGGTGCCGGTGCTCCGCCTCCGTCCGGCGGCACTGCTCGCCATCGCCGCCGTCTGCGCGCTGCTGTCACCCCTCGCCGCGCTGGCGATCGCCCCCGCCTACTCGGGCGCCGACATGATCGGCGTCCAACTCGGTCTGGTCTACCCCGTGGTCACGTTCCTGGCGTACGTCCTGGTCGGTCTCGCGGTCGCGCGCAGCGGCCTGGAGGCCCGGGGCCGGCAGGTCGCGCTCCTCGCGTCCGGCACGGTGGCCGCGGTCGCCGCCTCCGTCGCCGGTGCGCTCCTGGCGCCGCCCCCTCCCGACGCTGCGTGGGCGTTCCCCGGTGTGCCGTACGCGGGGGAGGGCTCCACGCCCGCCGAGGCCCTCGCGCAACTCTTCCTGTCGCCGCGCGACCACTCGTCGTCGATCGTCGACGTGGTCGGGACGACCGGTGTCGCGGTCGCGGTCATCGCCCTCTGCACCCTGGTGTTCGACGGGCACGGCCGTACCGCCGAGCGCATCGCGTTCCCGCTCGCCGCGGTCGGGTCGATGCCGCTGACGATCTACTCGGGGCACCTCGTCGTCATCGCGCTGCTACCCGAGTACCCGGAGTCCGGCGAGGCGTGGGGCTGGTTCGCCCTCGGTTCCGTGGTGTTCGCGATGCTCTGGCGTCGGTTCCTCGGGCGCGGCCCACTCGAGCGTGTGGTGGGTGCCCTGGCCAGCCTGGTCCCGGTGCGCTGACCCACCCGGTCGGCGCGGCAGCGGGCGGTGGACGTGAGCGGCTGCCGCGCTGGTGGTGGTCTGCCGGTCGGGTGCCGCGCCTCCCGGCTGTCCGCACGTTCCGTCCCATCGCGCGCGACGTGGAGAGAAGAATCGCGCATAGGGGGACGGAACTTCCGCCCTCCTACGCGCGGAAGACCTGACCACGCGCGGAACTGCACCCGCGCGCGGAACTGCACCCGCGCGTCACCCGCCCCCGCACGTTCCGTCCCATCGCGCGCGACGTGGAAAGAAGAATCGCGCGTAGGGGGACGGAACTTCCGCCCTCCTACGCGCGAAAGACCTGACCACGCGCGAAAGACCTGACTACGCGCGGAACTGCCACCCACGCGCGGAACTGCAACCACCGCGCGCTCCCGCGCCGCTACTGCAGCGCCGCCGTGAGCCGCGCGACGTTGTCGAGCACCTGCGAGCGGCGCGGCCGGTCGAGCCAGGCGTCGAGCGTCAGCTCGAAGCTGTGCTCCTTGTAGGCCTGCTGCACCTCGCGCAGCGCGTCGACGAAGCGGTGGCCGCGGACCATCACGGAGACCTCGAGGTTCAGGCTGAAGGACCGCATGTCCATGTTGCTCGAGCCGATGACCGAGACCTCGTCGTCGATCGTGAAGTGCTTCGCGTGCAGGATCGTCGGGGCGCGGTACAGCCAGATGCGGACACCGGCGCGCAGGAGCGCCTCGTAGTAGGACCGCTGCGCGTGCCAGGTCATCGCGTGGTCGCCGAGCTCGCCGACGAAGAGCTCGACCTCGACGCCGCGCTGCGCGGTCGTGGTGATCGCGTAGAGCATCGAGTCGTCCGGCACGAAGTACGGCGAGGTGATCGACACCTTCTCCTGCGCCGAGTACAGCAGCGCGTTGAACAGGCGCAGGTTGTTCTCGCCGTCGAAGCCGGGGCCGGACGGCACGACCTGGCAGTCGAGCGCGTCACCGCGGTCGGCGCGCTGCACGGGATCGCTCTCGCGCAGCAGCAGTTCGTCGGTCTCGCTGTACCAGTCGGTGACGAACAGGGCGTTGAGGCCGGCGACGACCGGGCCCTCGAACCGGGCGAACAGGTCCTTGTAGACCATGCCCTTCTCGATGTGCGACTTGAGGTCGTACGAGGCGTCGATCAGGTTCTGCGACCCGGTGAACGCCACCGAGCCGTCGATGACCATGATCTTCCGGTGGTTGCGCAGGTCGGGGCGCTGGAACTTCCCCTGCAGCGGCAGCAGCGGGAGCATGAGGTGCCACGCGATGCCGGCCTGGTCGAGGAACGCGAGCGTGTCCTTGTAGCCCGGGTAGCCGCGGCTGGCCCAGTGGTCGAGCAGGAACCGGACGGTGACGCCGCGGGCCTGCGCCCGGGCGAGGGCGTCGAAGAACGGGCGCGTGGTGTCGTCGAGGGTGGCGATGTAGAACTCGACGTGCACGAACCGTCGGGACTGGTCGATCGCCCGGGTCATCTCGGCGATGGACTCCACCGAGTCCGGGTAGAGCTCCGCGGAGTTGCCGCCGACGAGCGGCATGGCACCGAGCTCCCGGTTCAGCCGGGTGACCCCTTCGAGCCAACCCGGCCACGGGTGGTCACGGCGGACCCGCTCGATGCCCTCGGTCTGCTCGAGGATGTACGCGTTGATCTCGGTCTGCTTCTCGCGGCGGGCGCGGGGCAGTTTCGTCGACCCGATGACGAGGAAGACGATGAAGCCGATGTAGGGGATGAGGAAGATCGCGAGCAGCCATGCGGTCGCGGTCTGCGGCTTGCGGTTGATCGGGACGTAGATGATCGAGAAGACGCGGATCGCCAGGTCCAGCAGGACGAGCAGGACGGTGATCGCGACGGTGAGCCAGTGCTCCACGGGGTGCCGGTGTCGGTCGTCGTTCGGGCGCTGCGCGTCAGCGGAAGTTGATGTACTGCAGCGGCACGTCGAACTCTTCGCCCTTGAGGAGCTGGATCGTGTTCTGCAGGTCGTCGCGGCTCTTCGAGGAGACCCGGAGCTCGTCGCCCTGGATCTGGCTCTTCACGGTCTTCGGGGCGTTGGCCCGCAGGAACGCGCCGATCTTCTTCGCGACGTCCTGCTCGATGCCGTTCTTGAACTTCACCTCGATGCGGTACTCCTTGCCCGAGGGGTAGGGGTCGCCGGCGTCGAGGCTCTTCAGGCTGATGTTGCGCTTGATCGCCTTGCTCTGCAGGACGTCGAGGACGGCCTTCGCGCGCTCTTCCGAGTTCGCCTTGATGAGGACGTCCTCGCCGCTGAACGCGATCGACGCGTCGGCACCCTTGAAGTCGTACCGCTGTTCGATCTCCTTGGCGGCCTGGTTGAGGGCGTTCTCCGCCTCCATCTTGTCGACCTTGCTGACCACGTCGAAGGAACTGTCTGCCATGCGGGACAGCCTATCTGCGGACAGGAGGCCCGGTTCCAGCCCGTCGGATCGGCTCACGTGGTCACGACCACCGTCTCGGATCGGCTATGCTCTTGTGCGCGCCTTCGGTTGGTGATCACACCGGCTGGGTGCGCATGGCAAGTTACCCAAGCGGCCAAAGGGATCTGACTGTAAATCAGCCGGCGTAGCCTTCGGGGGTTCGAATCCCTCACTTGCCACCATCGGAACGGCCCCGTCCACTGCGGACGGGGCCGTTCGTGTTCCGGGAGGATGGGGGCATGTCCTCCGATCCCACACCGTCCTGGTTCGCCGACCTCGCCGAGTCGATCGCCGTCGAAGCGGCGAAGCTCGCTGCCCGACGACGCGCCGAGGGGGTGGAGGTCGCCGACCGGAAGTCGAGCATCGTCGACGTCGTCACCGCCGCGGACCGCGAGGTCGAGGCCCTCATCCGGGCGCGCATCGCCGCCGAGCGTCCGGACGACGCCTTCCACGGTGAGGAGTCCGGCTCCGCCACCGGGTCCTCGGGGTACACGTGGGTGGTCGACCCGATCGACGGCACCGTCAACTACCTCTACGGCAGCGCCGACCACGGCGTGAGCATCGGGGTGGTGCGCGGCGACCCGGACCCCACGACGTGGGAGCCGGTGGCCGGCGTCGTCGTCATGCCCGCGACCGGCACCGTGTTCCGCGCGGCCGTCGGCAGCGGCGCGACCCGCGACGGGGAGCGGCTGACCGTCGCCTCGCCCGCGTCCCTGGCCGAGACCCTCGTCGCGACGGGGTTCGGGTACACGGCCGACCGCCGCCGCGAGCAGGTCCGGGTCCTCGCCGGCCTCATCGGCGAGGTCCGGGACATCCGACGCGGGGGAGCGGCGTCGCTCGACTGCTGTGCGGTCGGCGAGGGTCGGGTGGACGCCTACTACGAGCGCGGCATCAACCCGTGGGACATGGCGGGCGGATCCGTCGTCGCGGCCGAGGCCGGCGCCGTGGTCCGGATCTGGGAGGCCGGCGACACGCGGTCCTTCCTCTTCGCGAGCCCCGCGGTCGCCGACGACCTCGAGGTCCTCCTCCGCCGTCTGGAGGCCGACGCCCTGGCCGACTGAGCCCGGGTCCCCAGGTCTGGGGGGCCGTCCTGGTCGTCCGGGTGATTGGCGGCGTGCGACGTCCTTTGCTAGCGTGCTCAGGTCCCGTTATCTGCTCGTTACCTCCGAGCGCATCTGCCCCGATCAGGATCGCCACCGCACACATGCCGCACTCCCCGCTCTCGCCCGCCGTCACCCCCGGTCCCGTCGACGCCGCCACCCCGGTCGTCCACCTGACCCGACGAGCCCGGATCGAGGCGGAGCGGGCAGCCGCGAAGGGAGCGGTCGCGATCGCCGACGACACGACGGCGCGGCCCGCGCACACCGTGTCCGATCGGCCTGCGGTGCAGGGCGCCGCCGCACCGACCACGCCGGCGGCCCCGGTGTCGCCGGTCGACCTGGCTCCGACCTCCCCGGCCGCGCCGGCACGTCCGGCGTCCCGGATCGCGACGCCGCCGGCACCCTCGTCGCCCGTCGTGGCCCCGGTGTCGTCGCCGTCGCGCCGTGGCACGGCGTCGCCCTCGGCCGCCCGGGGTGCCGGTCGCCGCGGGACCCGCCCCGTGCAGGTGGACCGTGCCACGCGGCACATCGCCGCGACCGCACCGTCGAACCGACTGGCGACAACCGGCTCGTCCTTCCGCCGGACCGCGTCGCGCGTGACCGCCGTCGGCGCCCTGCTCTTCGCCGCCGGGCTCGTCGTCTCCACCTCGCTGCCGGCGCAGGCACTGTGGGTGCCGGAGAGCGGTTCGACCGCGGCCCGGGCCAGCGCCGGTGCGACCCAGTCGCTCAACGTGGGCGACACCGCGGCCGGTTCGACGTCACGCGACCAGTACACGGTGTCGGACGTCACGCAGTACCAGCACGTCGACGCGTCGAGCTTCACGAACGACCCGGCCGGCTCCATCCAGTGGCCCTTCCTGACCGGCGTGCCGATCACCTCGGGCTTCGGCGGACGCCAGGTCGCGGGCTGCTCGTTCTGCTCGACGAACCACATGGGCGTCGACTTCGCGCCGGGAGAGGGCACCCCGATCCGGGTGATCGCCTCCGGCACGGTCATCAAGGTGCAGGCGAACGACGGCGGCTTCGGCAACGACGTCTGGGTGCAGCACGACGTCGACGGCAAGCAGTTCGTCAGCGTCTACGGCCACATGGAGGACAACTCCTTCCAGGTGGTCACGGGTCAGCAGGTCACCGTCGGTGACGTCCTCGGTCTCGTCGGCAGCACCGGCAACTCGACCGGCCCGCACCTGCACCTCGAGGTGCACGTCGACGGGGTCCCGGTGGACCCGCTGGCGTGGCTCGAGGCCAACGCGGACTAGGGGTCGCCGGCGCGGCACGCCCGGGCGTCACGCCCGGTTCCGGACCAGCGTCGGAGGTCTGCTATCCTCGTGTGGTGCCGTTCGCGGCACATCGCCCCGATAGCTCAGTGGTAGAGCACTTCCATGGTAAGGAAGGGGTCGTCAGTTCAATCCTGACTCGGGGCTCCGACCCGGTGCGCGTGTCGCTCCGGATCTCTGGCGGGGTAGCTCAGTTGGTTAGAGCACACGACTCATAATCGTGGGGTCGCGGGTTCAAGTCCCGCCCTCGCTACCGCAAGCCCGGCGATCTGCTCGCCGGGCTTTCGTCGTTCCCGGGGCGTGAGCGCAGCCGGAGCCGGTGCCGGTGTCTGGGCCCGGATGGCTGGCCTGGCTCGGGTCGGGGTCGCGCCGGCGTCAGTGGCGGCGGTCCGTCCGCCCGAGCAGGATCCCGGCGGCCCGCAGCGCGCGCTCGAGCCCGGTGGCCACCTCGTGCCACGCAGCCTGGCGTCGGCTCGCGCCGATGCTCCCGCCCGAGACGGCGGTCCCGTGCGCGGCACGGCGCAGCGTGATCGTCGTGGCGGTGCCCGTCACCGTGGTCGACACCTCGTACCGACGGAACTCGCGGGACGGGTGCACGAAGACGCCGAGCAGGATCGTCAGCAGACGGTTCCCGGTCGTCGCGGTGATCGTCCCGCCGGTGCGTTCGACCTGGTGGCCGGACCGCCGCAGCACGGCTCCGGCGACCTCCATCGCGGTGCTCCGGTCGCCCGTGTGCACGGCGAACTCGGTGACGGCGTCCATCGTCCCTCCCCATCCCCGGAAGATCGGTGCCGGTTCCCCCCGAACCGACTCACCCCACAGTAACCGATCGCACCGGGGACTCGTCGGCGGCGCTCGGTAGACTGCCCTGCGTGTCAGTGAACCCCGAGCTCGTCGGCAGGACGTTCCCGCCGGCCCAGCCCTACCTGGTCGGCCGCGAGAAGGTACGCGAGTTCTCGCGTGCGGTGTTCGCGACCAACCCCGTCCACCACGACCCCGAGGCCGCGCGCGCCGCCGGCTACGACGACGTCGTGGCCCCGCCGACCTTCGCCGTCGTCGTGCAGGAAGCCACCCTCGCGCAGCTCCTGGCCGAGCCCGACGCCGGCATCGACTTCTCCCGCGTCGTCCACGGTGAGCAGTCGTTCACCTACGACCGGCCTATCGTCGCCGGCGACGAACTCACCGCCACGCTCACCGTCACGAGCGTCAAGACCCTCGGCGGCAACGCCATGGTCACCGCCCGGAGCACCATGAACGACGCCGCGGGGGAGCACGTCGTCACGGCGACCTCCACCCTCGTGGTCCGAGGAGACGACGCATGACCGCCGCACCCGCCACCACGCTCGAGGTCGGCACGGTCGTCGCCGAGCGCGACGTGCACCTGACCCGCGACTCCCTGGTCCGCTACGCCGGCGCCTCCGGCGACTTCAACCCGATCCACTACCGCGACGACGTCGCGACCTCGGTCGGTCTGCCCGGTGTCCTCGCCCACGGCATGCTCACGATGGGCCTCGCCGTGCAGCCGGTGGCCGAGTGGCTCGGCGACAGCGGTTGGGTGTCGGGCTACGGCGTGCGGTTCACCCGTCCCGTCGTCGTCGACCCGGAGCAGGGCGCCACGGTCGGGATCGTCGCCAAGGTCGGCACCGTCGACGACGACGGCCGTCCCGCCCGCATCGACCTCACCGTGACTGCCGCCGGGCAGACCGTGCTCGGCAAGGCGCAGGTCACGGTGGTGTTCCGCTGACCGTGACCGAGCCGGCGCTCGCCGACCTCACGACGCTCCGCGTCGGTGGGGCGGCAGCACGGCTGCTCACGGCGACGACCACCGACGAACTCGTCGAGCACGCCCTCGACGCCTTCGACGACCACGAGTGGCTCGTCCTCGGCGGCGGCAGCAACCTGCTCGTCGCCGACGGCGGCTTCGACGGCACCGTCGTCCTCGTCCGCACCACCGGCGTGGACGCCGACCGCGACGCCGACGGCGTCACCGTCCGCGTCGCCGCCGGCGAGCCGTGGGACCCGTTCGTCGCCACGACCGTCGCGAACGGCTGGACCGGGCTCGAGGCGCTGAGCGGCATCCCGGGCACCGTCGGGGCGTCGCCCGTGCAGAACATCGGGGCCTACGGGGTCGAGCTCTCCGACGTGCTCACCCGCGTCGAGTTCCTCGACGCGGCCACGGGGGAGCGCGCCTGGGTGCCGGCGGCCGAACTGGCGCTCGGGTACCGCACGTCGACCCTCAAGCACGGTCGGCGCGGCGTCGTGCTGACCGTCGAGTTCCGACTCGGCCTCGCCGGTCAGGACGGCGTGGCCGTCCGGTACGCCCAGCTGGCCGGCTCGCTCGGGGTGGAGCTCGGCGCACCCGTGCCGCCCGCGACCGTCCGCGACGAGGTCCTGCGACTGCGCGCGTCGAAGGGCATGGTGCTCGACGGGGACGACCACGACACCTGGAGTGCCGGGTCCTTCTTCACGAACCCGATCGTGTCCCCGTCCTTCGCCGAGACGCTGCCCGCCGAGGCACCGCGGTGGGCCGCCGGCGACGACGTCAAGCTCAGCGCCGCCTGGCTCATCGAGCACGCCGGCGTGCACCGTGGCTACGCGGTCCCGGGGTCGCGTGCGGGGATCTCGTCGAAGCACACCCTCGCGCTGACGAACCGCGGCGGCGCCACCGCGGCGCAGGTCGCCGAGCTCGCGCGCTACGTCCAGGTGACGGTCCTCAACCGGTTCGGGGTCGCGCTCGCCCCGGAACCCGTCGTGGTCGGCGACCTGCTCGACTGACGCGCCCGCCGGACCGGACGGACGCGCACGACGCTCCACGGGCCTCCCGGGAACCAGGAACGGGCCACCTCGACGAGGTGGCCCGTTCCGGTGTGCGGGGGGACTACGCGAAGAAGCGCGCCAGGCGCGCGACGCCCTCGGCGATGTCCTCGTCGCTCAGGGCGTAGGAGAGCCGCAGGTAGCCGGAGGGGCCGAACGCCTCGCCGGGGACGACCGCGACCTCGGCGTGCTCGAGGATCAGGTCGGCGAGCTCGAGCGTCGTGGTCGGGGTGGAGCCGGCCCACTCGCGGCCGAGCAGTGCCGTGACGTCCGGGTAGACGTAGAAGGCGCCCTGCGGCGTCGGCGTGACGAACCCGGGGATCGCGTTCAGCCCGGCGACGATCGCCTGGCGGCGACGGTCGAAGGCCTCGCGCATGTCGGCGACGGGTCCCTGCGGGCCGGTCAGCGCGGCGATCGCGGCGCGCTGCGACACGTTCGACACGTTCGACGACAGGTGCGACTGCAG
This sequence comes from Curtobacterium sp. MMLR14_006, assembly GCF_001864985.1. Classification (NCBI taxonomy): domain Bacteria; kingdom Bacillati; phylum Actinomycetota; class Actinomycetes; order Micrococcales; family Microbacteriaceae; genus Curtobacterium; species Curtobacterium sp. MMLR14_006. Next base: position 363,265 of record NZ_MJGU01000023.1, read on the forward strand.
GTTCGACGCCGCCTTGACCGCGTCGGCCGGACCGATGAACCAACCCACGCGCCAGCCGGTCATCGCGTAGGTCTTCGCGACGCCGTTCACCAGGATGGTGGTGTCGGCGAGGGCCGGGACCTCGGCGAGGACGCCGGAGAAGCGGACGCCGTCGTACACGAGGTCCTGGTAGATCTCGTCGCTGATCACCCAGATGCCGTGCTCGAGCGCCCACTCGCCGATGGCACGGGTCTGCTCGGCGCTGTACACCGCGCCGGTCGGGTTCGAGGGCGAGCAGAACAGCAGCGCCTTCGTCCTCGGGGTGCGCGCCGCCTCGAGCTGCTCGACCGTGACGAGGTAGTCCTGGTCGCTCCCGGCGAAGACCTCGACCGGTTCGCCGCCCGCGAGCCGGATCGCCTCCGGGTAGGTGGTCCAGTACGGGGCGGGGAGCAGGACCTCGTCGCCGGCGTCCACGATGGTCTGGAACGCCTGGTAGACGGCCTGCTTGCCGCCGTTCGTCACGATCACCTGCGACGGGTCGACGGTCGTGCCGGACTCGCGCGCGGTCTTGTCGGCGATCGCCTGCTTGAGCTCGGGGAGGCCGGTCGCGGGCGTGTACCGGTGGTTCTTCGGGTCCTGCGCGGCCTGGACGGCGGCGTCGACGACGTGCTGGGGCGTCGCGAAGTCGGGCTCGCCGGCGGCGAAGGAGATGACCGGGCGGCCGGCCGCCTTGAGGGCCTTCGCCTTCGCATCGACCTTGAGCGTCGCGGACTCGGCGATCGCGGCGATGCGGGACGCGATGCGCGGCCGATCCGTCGGCGCGGCAGCGGAGGTGGTGGTGGACTCGGGGCCGGGGGCTGCGGTGCTCACGACGTCGAGCCTACCGGCGCGGCACGCCGTGGAGGCGGCCGAGTGGACACCGTGTGACGGACTCCCGTACACTCGACCACCGGAACGCGCATCGGTGACGAGCGTGCGTTCCGAAGGGCGGTGGCTCAATTGGTAGAGCAGCGGTCTCCAAAACCGCAGGTTGCAGGTTCGAGTCCTGTCCGCCCTGCACATCTGGAAGGTTGAGAAGTTGGCGAGCAAAGACATGGAGACGACGGCGGACGACGTCGTCGCCAAGGCGAAGCAGGACCGGGCCGAGCGCCGCGGTCCGATCGCCGCCATCGTGCTCTTCATCCGTCAGGTCATCGGCGAACTGCGCAAGGTCGTCACCCCGACCCGCAAGGAACTCTTCAGCTACACGGGCGTCGTCCTCGTCTTCGTCGTCGTGATGATGGTGCTGGTGTCGATCCTCGACTTCGCGTTCGGTCTCGGCGTCGGCTACGTCTTCGGCAACGGTCCGACGGCCTGACCCGGACGTCGGCCGCCGAGTGCGGCAGACCCGAGGAGTACGGTCGCCCGAGACGGGTTCGATCCTGATCCGGACCGCCTGCCACCCCGACCCGCACCACCGAACGGAAAGAATCGACTGTGTCTGACTACTCCCGCGACGACATCGACCTCGCGACGGCTGCCGAGCAGTCCTCCGAGGTCGAGGAGAACCAGGAAGGCGACGTCGAGACCGCCGAGGGGCGCTCTGTCGAGTCCGCTGAAGAGCGTGCGATCTCGATCGAGGACGAGGACGACGAGTCCCTCGGGTTCGGCTCCGAGCCCGACGACGGCACCGTCGACACCGGGCTCGACGAGGCGCTGACCGCGCTGCAGGAGTCCCGCGACCCCGAGGCCGACGCGGTCGTCGACGACGCACTCGAGGTGGACACCGCCGACGAGGCCGAGGCCGCGGTGGAGGCCGTCGAGGACGAGGAAGAGGTCGAACTCGAGACCGAGGCCGCCGAGGCCGCGAACGAGACGCTCGCCGCCGACGAGGCCCTCGAGACCGAGGACGCCGAGACCGACGAGGACGCCGACGCGCCCGAGGCCGACCCGTACGACGCCTTCAAGGCCGAGCTCCGGATGAAGCCGGGCAAGTGGTACGTCATCCACTCCTACGCGGGCTTCGAGCGCCGCGTGAAGTCGAACATCGAGAACCGCATGGTCTCGATGTCGATGGAGGACTCGATCTACCAGGTCGAGGTCCCGATGGAGGACGTCGTCGAGATCAAGAACGGCCAGCGCAAGCTGGTCACGCGCGTCCGCATCCCCTCGTACGTGCTCGTCCGCATGGACCTCAACGAGGACTCGTGGTCGGTCGTGCGTCACACCCCGGGCGTCACCGGCTTCGTGGGCAACGCCCACAACCCGACGCCGCTGCGCTTCGACGAGGCGTTCGGCATGCTCAAGTCCCTCGTGCAGGTCGCCGAGGCCGCCCCGACCAAGGGCGGCACGAAGGGCAGCGGCTCGCTGCAGGCGCAGCCCGCCGCCGAGGTCGACTTCGAGATCGGCGAGACGATCACCATCAAGGAAGGCTCGTTCGCGGGCCTGCCGGGTTCGATCTCCGAGATCAAGCCGGAGAGCGGCAAGCTCACGGTCCTCGTCTCGCTGTTCGAGCGCGAGACCCCGGTCGAGCTCAGCTTCGATCAGGTCACCAAGCTCTAGCGACCACCATCCTGTAGCGATCACCGAGATCGACTACACTGAACGGGTTTGGGCCCGCGCGCCTCGTGCGAGCGGGCCTTCACCGCTGTCCGGATCCGCCGGACCAGCGGGAGAGTGCACGGGTCCCCGTGCGTTCGATTCCAGGAGGAAGACAAGTCATGGCACCGAAGAAGAAGGTCACGGGCCTGATCAAGCTGCAGATCAACGCGGGAGCCGCCAACCCGGCCCCCCCGATCGGTCCGGCGCTCGGTCAGCACGGCGTCAACATCATGGAGTTCTGCAAGGCGTACAACGCGGCGACCGAGTCGCAGCGTGGCAACGTCGTGCCGGTCGAGATCACCGTCTACGAGGACCGTTCGTTCACGTTCGTCCTGAAGACCCCGCCGGCCGCCGAGCTCATCAAGAAGGCTGCTGGTGTGCAGAAGGGGTCGTCGACCCCGCACACGGTCAAGGTCGCGAAGATCTCGATGGACCAGGTCCGTCAGATCGCCGAGACCAAGCAGGCCGACCTCAACGCCAACGACATCGAGCAGGCCGCGAAGATCATCGCCGGCACCGCGCGCTCGATGGGCATCACGGTCGAGGCCTAAGCACCGATCGGGCTCCGGCCCACCACCAGACACCTTTCCGTGGGAGAGCCTCGCCGGCTCGCCAACCACGTATCTCGCAAGGAGACCACCATGGCGAAGAAGTCCAAGGCCTACCAGGCCGCGGCCGCGAAGATCGAGGCCGACAAGTTCTACACCCCGACCGAGGCCGTCGCCCTGGCCAAGGAGACCGGTTCCTCGAAGACCGACTCCACGGTCGAGGTCGCGCTGAAGCTCGGCGTCGACCCCCGCAAGGCCGACCAGATGGTCCGCGGCACGGTCATCCTGCCGCACGGCACGGGCAAGACCGCCCGCGTCATCGTGTTCGCGACGGGTGCGGCTGCTGAGGCCGCCATCGCCGCCGGTGCCGACGAGGTCGGTGGCGACGAGCTCATCGCGAAGGTCGCCGAGGGCTACACCGCCTTCGACTCCGCCGTCTCGACCCCGGAGCTCATGGGCAAGGTCGGTCGTCTCGGCAAGGTGCTCGGCCCGCGTGGCCTCATGCCGAACCCGAAGACCGGCACCGTGACCCCGAACGTCGCGCAGGCCGTCAACGACATCAAGGGCGGCAAGATCGAGTTCCGCGTCGACAAGCACGCCAACGTGCACTTCGTCGTCGGCAAGGCCTCGTTCACGCCGGAGCAGCTCGACGAGAACATCTCGACCGCGCTCGAGGAGATCAACCGCCTCAAGCCGTCGTCCTCGAAGGGCCGCTACGTCATGAAGGGCGCCGTCTCGACGACCTTCGGCCCCGGCATCCCGCTGGACGTCAACAGCATCTGATCCCCGATCAGTCCCAGGAGGACCCGCACCGGTTTCGGTGCGGGTCCTTCTGCGTCCGGCACCCGAGCGCCCGCTAGCGTGGAGCCGTGCGCACCCTCGTGAACTCGTTGCGGCTCATCGCCGTCATCGCAGCCATCGCCGCCGTCGTCGGACAGTGGCTCGCCAGCTCGGAGGTCGCCGGCTACAGCCCGTGGAACTTCTTCGGCTACTTCACCATCCAGTCGAACATCATCGTGGCGGTCGCCTTCGCGGTGACCCTCGTCGTGGCGGCGCGGCGGAAGCGCGCGCAGCTCGGGGTCAGCCTGCTCCGTGGTGCGGCGACGGTCTACATCGCGACGACGGGGATCGTGTACAACACGCTCCTGTCGAACGTCGTGGCGGCCGACACCGTGCCGTGGTCGAACGAGCTGCTCCACCGGGTCATCCCCGCGTACGTGGTGCTCGACTGGCTGCTGTTCTCGGACCGGTCGCGCCTGCTGTTCCGGCACATCTGGTGGTTCGTGCTCTACCCGGTCGTGTGGTCCGTGGTGGTGCTGATCCGTGGCGCCACGGACGGGTGGGTGCCGTACCCGTTCCTCGACCCGGCGCAGGGCTACGGCATCGTGACGATCTACTGCATCGGCATCGCGGTGTCGATCGCGCTGCTCGGTGTGCTCGTCGTCGGGATGAGCCGGCTGCGGCTGGTGAAGCTCTGACGCGGGTGCAGGGCTAGGAGCGGAAGCCGCGCAGCTTGTCGAGCACGAGGTCGGCCAGCTGCACGAGCCCGCGGATCTGGTCGTCGTCGCGGTCGACCCAACGGCACTCCGGCTCGTCGGCGACGGGGACGAAGCCGTCGTGGCGTTCCCACACGAACAGGGTGCGGTCGGCGCCGAGGACGTACTGCTGCCACCAGACCTGCCGCAGGTAGTGGCGGGGGATGCTCCGCCAACCCTTGCCGGTCGTCTTGATCTCGGCGAGCACGACGCGCGAGGACCCGTCGACACCGACGCCGTCGGGGGTGGCGAGGTGCGCGCGGTTCGTGGCGGCGTGGAACAGGTGCGCCGAGGGCTGGATGCCGTGGGTGGCGGCCACCCACGCGGCGATGTGCGGCTCGCGGTCCTTGCCGTGCTCCGTGAACGCGTTCCCGGAGAACCGTGAGCCGTAGCGCTTCTCGGTGACGACGGACTCGACCGCGTGGAGCGACGCGAGCCGTGCGACGTCGGTCGCCGTGATGCCCGCGGCACGCGCGCGCAGCCAGGCGACGCGGTCGGAGGAGTGCGCGACGATGCGGTCGGTGTGCCCGCGCAGGGCGGTGAACGCGTCGTGCCCGGGCGCCGCGGTCGGCGCGGCGGAGACGGACTCCACCTCGAGCCCCGGGTCCGGGTCGCCCCACAGGGTGGGCTGCACGATCTTCACCACACGATTGTCCCCCCGTGCACCGACGTCACGAAACCGACGCACCGAGCGGACGCGGCCCTCCGCTCTGCCGTGCGCCACGCACTGCCGTGCCGGAGCCGCCAGAGCTGCCAGCGACGCCGGGCGCTGCACCGTCCCCGTCCGTCAGGACACCAGCTGTCGGCCGTCGGTAACGGTCACCAGGGCGTCGACACCCGTGGGGGAGAGCGCGTACCCGATGGCGAGGGCCGCCGCGCCCTGCAGCGCCGCGAGCGACCCGGACCGCGACTGCGCGATCACCAGGTGCTCGGTGGCGAGCGGCATCGAGCGGGAGTACACGACCTCGCGGACCCCGGCGAGCAGGTGCTCGCCGGCTTGCGTGATCGACCCGCCGAGGGCGATCACGGACGGGTTGATGAGCGAGACGCAGGTGGCGAGTACCTCGCCGATGTCCCGCCCGGCCTGCCGCACGGCCGCGATGGCGTCGAGGTCGGCCCGGTTCACCAGGTCGAGCACGTCCGCGCTCGAGTGGACGTCGTGGCCTGCGGCGCGCAGGCCCCGGGCGATCGCCGGCCCGGAGGCCACGGCCTCGAGGCACCCGGTGTTGCCGCAGCGGCAGGGGGCGTCGCCGGCGCGGGCGACGCGGACGTGTCCGATGTCCCCGGCGGTGCCCTGCGCGCCCCGTTGCAGCCGTCCCTCGGACACGATGCCGGACCCGATCCCGGTGGCGACCTTCACGAAGAGCAGGTGGTCGACGTCCGGCCAGCCGTGCTGCCGTTCGCCGAGCGCGGCGATGTTGACGTCGTTGTCGAGCAGGACGTGGGCGGCGATGTGCTGGCGCAGCCACGAGGGGACGTCGAAGCCGTCCCACCCGGGCATGATCGGCGGGTTCGCCGGGCGGCCGGTGGAGAACTCGACCGGGCCGGGCACGCCGATGCCGATGGCGACGACGTCGTGGCGGGAGTGGCCGACCTCGCCGAGCAGCTCGTCGATGGTGGACACCAGCCAGGTCAGCGTGGGGACGGGGCCGGCGGCGATGTCGATCCGCGCCTGGCGGGTGGCGAGCGGCGCGCCGACGAGGTCGGTCACGGCGACGCGGCCGTGCGAGGCGCCGAGGTCGGCGGCGACGACGAGTCGAGCGCGCGGTCGCAGCGCCACCTGTGCCGGGGGACGGCCGCCCGTCGAGACCGCGGTGTCGACCGGGCCGACGAGTCCGACGTCGACGAGCGCGTCGAGGCGCACGCCGATGGTGGAGCGTGCGAGTCCCGTCAGGCTCGCGAGCTCGGCCCGGGTCCGCGGCACACCGTCGCGGAGGATCTGGAAGAGCTCGCTCGTCCCGACCGGAGGCGACGCTGCCGTCCGAGTCAGATCGACCATGGGGCGAGTGAAACACAATCGAACGGGCCACGCAACGAAGTCCGTCGAGATCACGCCGACTTCTGCTTGACCGCCGACAGAAGCGGTCATAGTGTGACGCTCGGTCAGTGACGACCGCACCATCTCGACGAGGAGAACCCTGGTGACCCAACCGATCTCGGTCCAGCTCTACACCGTCCGCGATGCCCTCTCGGCCGATCTGCCCGGCACGCTCCGGCGCCTCGCCGACATCGGCTTCACGGACGTCGAGGCCTTCGGGTTCGTCGACGACGCCGACGGACTGGCCGCGGCACTGCGCGACGCCGGGCTCACCGCCCCGAGCGGGCACGCACGCCTGCTGGACGCCGGCGAGCAGGACCTCGAGCGCATCTTCCACGCGAGCGTCACGGTCGGGCTCGGCACGCTCATCGACCCGCACATCGACGAGTCGCGCTGGACCACCCGCGAGGACGTCGAGGCCATCGCCCGCGAACTCAGCGCCCTCGCACCGCGCGCCGCCGACCACGGCCTCGTGCTCGGGTACCACAACCACGCGTTCGAGTTCTCGAACCGCATCGACGGCGTGAGCGCCTACGAGGTGTTCGCCGACGCCCTGTCCGACGACGTCGTGCTCGAGCTCGACACCTACTGGGTGCAGGTCGGCGGGGACGACCCGGTCGCGATCATCGGCAAGTACGGCGACAAGGTGCAGTTCCTGCACGTCAAGGACGGCGACGGGTCGCACGACGACAAGCGGCAGGTCGCGGTCGGCAACGGCATCATGCCGGTGCGCGAGATCGTCGCCGCGGCTCCGGACGCGCAGCACGTCGTCGAGCTCGACGACCACGACGGCGACGTCTTCCAGGCCGTGGCCGACTCGTACACGTTCCTCGAGGGGGTCCGCGCATGACCGACACCACCACCGCGGCCGGCACGCAGCCCGCCGCCGCCGAGACCAACCGCACCGGCCCGGTCGGCGTCGGCGTCATCGGCGCCGGGGTCATCTCCGACCAGTACCTCTCGAACCTCACGGTCTTCCCGGACGTCGCGGTCCGGTTCATCGCGGACATCGACCTGCCGCGCGCCGCCGCGCAGGCCGAGAAGTGGGGCGTCCCGGCATCGGGCACGGTCGAGGAGCTCCTCGCCGACGACGACATCGAGATCGTCGTGAACCTGACGATCCCCGCCGCGCACGTCGAGGTCGCCCTGCAGGCGCTCGCAGCCGGCAAGCACGTCTGGGGCGAGAAGCCCTACGCCCTCGACCGCGAGAGCGCCGCCGCGCTCCGCGACGCCGCCCGAGCCGCGGGCCGGACGGTCAGCGTCGCCCCCGACACGTTCCTCGGCGCCGGTCTGCAGACCGCCCTCCGCACCGTCCGCGAGGGCCGCATCGGCCGTCCGCTCAACGGCCTGACGCTGTTCCAGAGCCCCGGTCCGGAGTCGTGGCACCCGAGCCCCGAGTTCCTGTTCGCGTACGGCGCCGGTCCGCTGTTCGACATCGGCCCGTACTACATCACGACCCTCGTGCAGGCGTTCGGCCCGGTGCAGAAGGTCACCGCGACCGCGTCGAAGTCCCGAGCGACCCGCACGATCGGTTCCGGACCGAAGGCCGGCACGGAGTTCCCCGTCGATGTCCCGACGAACCACTCGGCGCTCATCGAGTTCGAGGACGGCGGCAGCGCCCAGAGCGTCTTCTCGTTCGAGTCGGACCGCGGTCGCACCGGCTTCGTCGAGATCGCGGGGGAGACCGGCACCGTCGTCTTCCCCGACCCGAACGACTTCGACGGCGACACCGAGCTGTACGCGCTCGGCGCCGAGGAGCCCGAGTCGATCCCCGCGGTCGGCTCGACGTACACGCGCGGAACCGGCGTGGTCGACCTGGCCCGCTCCCTCCGTGCCGGCGAGGAGAACCGGGTCCCCGGCGCCCTCGCCTTCCACGTCCTCGACGTGATGGTCTCCATCGCCGAGGCGGCAGAACGTGGTGAGGCGGTGCTCGTCGAGAGCACCGTCACACCCTCCCCGACCCTCCCGGAGGGTTGGGACCCCGCGGCGTCCACCCTGGCCTGACCGCCGGTCCGGCCGGAGCCCGTCCGACGACGGGCGGGCGCCGCCGGGACGACCCGCACGCACCACCGCAGCACCACCGACAGCACGACACCACCACCTCCTGCACCATCTCAACGACGAGAAAGTAGAGAGTCATGCGCACTGTCATCCGCGCACTGGCCATCACGGCGGCCGCCGCCCTCACGGTGACCGGCCTCACAGCCTGCTCCTCCGGGTCGTCCGGAGCCAGCGACCCCAAGACGCTGACGTACTGGGCGTCCAACCAGGGCACGTCGCTCCAGAACGACAAGGAGGTGCTCACCCCCGTCCTCGAGAAGTTCACCAAGGAGACCGGGATCAAGGTGAACCTGCAGGTCATCGGCTGGAACGACCTGCAGACCAAGATCCAGACCGCCGTGTCCTCGAGCCAGGGCCCCGACGTCGTCAACATCGGCAACACCTGGGCGACGTCGCTGCAGGCGACCGGCGCGTTCCAGGAGTTCGGTGACTCCGAGATGAAGGCCATCGGCGGGGCGGACAAGTTCGGCAAGGTGGCGCTCTCCACCGGCGGCGCCCCGGGCAAGACCGTCACGAGCGTCCCGCTCTACGGCCTCGCCTACGGCCTGTACTACAACAAGGCGATGTTCAAGGACGCCGGCCTCGAGGCCCCCACCACGTGGGAGGACCTGACCGCCGACGCGAAGAAGCTCACCACCGGCGGCAAGTACGGCTTCACCATCGCCGGCGGCTCGTACACCGAGAACGCGCACTTCGCGTTCATCACCTCGGCGCAGAACGGCGGCGAGTGGTTCGACAAGGACGGCAAGCCGACCTTCACCGACCCGGCGAACGTCGACGGCATCAAGCGCTACCTCGACCTGATGCAGACCGACAAGGCCGTCAACACGTCGAACGCGCAGTACGACAACGGCACCCAGGCCGTGTCCGACTTCGCCAACGGCAAGGCCGCGATGATGCTCACGCAGAACAACGCGAACGCCACGATCACCTCGCAGGGCATGCAGTCGGACGAGTTCGGCGTCGTGCCGTTCCCGACCACCGCCGACGGCCAGGACATCGCGTCGTTCCCGGCTGGCATCAACCTGTCGGTCTTCAAGAACACGAAGAACAAGGACGGCGCGCTGAAGTTCGTCAAGTACATGACGAGCGCCGACACGCAGGCCACGCTCGACAAGCCGTACTCGGCCCTGCCGGTGCTCGCCGCCGCAGCCGACTCGGTCACCGACGAGCAGACCAAGACGTTCCTCGACATCTACAACAACAAGGCCAAGCCGCTCCCGCTGGTGCCCGCCGAGGACCAGTTCGAGTCCACGGTCGGCAAGGCGATGAACGACATGTTCGCCAAGATCGCCACCGGCGGCACCGTGTCCGACAGCGACATCAAGTCGGCGCTGCAGACCGCCCAGGACCAGGTCTCCCAGTCGATCGGCTGACCCGGCCAGGAGGCCCGGGGCGCGTCCGCAGGACCGCCCCGGGCCTCCGCCCCCCACCTCCAGAGCCGACCACCAGTCGGCAGTGAGCCATCGGTCTCACGCATGCCGTGCCTCCCGTCCGCCCGTTCCGGCCGGGGGTGCGAAGCACCCGGATCCCTCCTGCCGAAAGGCCCTGCCCATGTCCACGACGGTCCTGCCCGACTCCGAGCAGATCGACCTGACCCACACGAAGGCCCCGACAGCGTCGGGCCGTCCGCCGGGTCGCAAGCGCACGTTCCAGTGGCTGCCGTACGCGCTCGTCGCGCCGGCGATCCTGTTCGAGCTGCTCATCCACATCGTGCCGATGCTCACCGGCATCTGGATCTCCTTCATCCAGCTCACGAAGTACTTCATCGCCAACTGGGGTGCCGCACCCTTCGCCGGGCTGCGCAACTACCAGCTCGTCGTCGACTTCGACCAGGCCGTCGGCAAGGGCGTGCTGCACTCGTTCCTCATCACGTGCGCCTTCACCGTGCTCGTGGTCGGCCTGTCGTGGTCGTTCGGGATGGCCGCCGCGGTCGCGCTGCAGAAGCCGTTCCGCGGCCGCGGGCTCTTCCGCACGCTGTTCCTCGTGCCCTACGCACTGCCGATGTACGCCGGCATCATCACGTGGAAGTTCATGTTCCAGCGGGACTCCGGGGCGATCAACCACCTGCTGGTCGACCAGCTCGGGCTGTTCGGCGGCACCGGGCCGTTCTGGCTCATCGGCTCGAACGCGTTCGTCTCCGTCGTGGTCGTCGCCATCTGGAAGACCTGGCCGTTCGCCTTCCTCATGCTCATGGCCGGTCTGCAGTCCGTGCCGAACGACGTGTACGAGGCCGCCTCGGTCGACGGCGCGAAGCCGTTCCGGCAGTGGCGCTCGATCACGCTGCCGATGGTGCGCCCGGTCAACGTGACGCTCGTGCTCGTGATGTTCCTCTGGACGTTCAACGACTTCAACACCCCGTTCGTCCTGTTCGGCTCGACCGCGCAGCCCCCGGCCGCGGACCTGCTGAGCTTCCACATCTACAACGCGTCGTTCATCACCTGGAACTTCGGTTCCGGAGCCGCGATGAGCGTGTTGCTCCTGCTCTTCCTGCTCGTCGTCACCGGCATCTACCTCGCCGTGACCAACCGGAGGTCCGTCCGTGCGTGAGACAGTCGGCGCCAAGTCCTTCAAGATCGTGACCCTGGTCGTCCTGACCCTGTTCACGGTCGTGCCCCTCTACGTGATGATCACCACGGCCATCAAGCCGCTCGGCGACGTGCAGAACGACTTCACGTGGATCCCGACGAACGTCACCATCCAGCCGTTCATCGACATGTGGACGACCGTGCCCCTGGCGAAGTACTTCGTGAACTCGCTCGTCGTCTGCACCGTCGCCACGGTGTTCTCGCTGATCATCGCGACGTTCGCGGCCTACGGTGTCTCGCGCTGGAACTTCAAGGGCAAGAGCACCTTCACCACCGCGGTGCTCTCCACCCAGATGTTCCCGGGTGTGCTGTTCCTGCTCCCGCTGTTCCTCATCTTCACGAACCTCGGGAACTCGCTCGGCATCCAGCTCGTCGGCAGCTGGACCGGTCTCATCATCACCTACCTGACCTTCACGCTGCCGTTCTCGATCTGGATGCTGGCGGGCTACTTCGAGACCATCCCGCGGGAGCTCGACGAGGCCGCGATGGTCGACGGCTCGGGGCCGATGGGTGCGCTGTTCCGGGTGATCCTGCCGTCGGCGCGACCGGGTCTGGTCGCGGTCGGCATCTACTCGTTCATGACGGCGTGGGGCGAGGTGCTGTTCGCCTCGGTCATGACGAACGGCGACGGGCAGACCCTGGCGGTCGGCCTGCAGCAGTACTCGACGCAGACGAACGTGTACTGGAACCAGATCATGGCGGCCTCGCTCGTCGTGTCGATCCCGGTCGTCATCGCGTTCCTCGTGGTCCAGCGCCAGTTCGTCGCCGGCCTGACCGCCGGTGCCGTGAAGTAGACCGGACCACCTGACGGGAGGCACGATGCGGGTCGGACCCGCATCGTGCCTCCCGTCCGTCCGTGCGGCGGCGCGCACGCGGCCCGCACCACGACAGGATGGGACCCATGAACGAAGCGCGCGGACGACAGCTGCTGCCGGGACAGACCAGCCGGGTGCACGTGTACGACCTCGAGAGCCGGACGAGTCGGCTCGTGTTCGAGTCGAGCACGCTGCTCGTCGAGGCGCCGAACGTGCTGCCGGACGGCAGGCTCCTGCTGAACGGGGGCGGCGACCTCTGGCTGCTCGAGCACGGCGGGACGGTCGTCGACGAGTCGGCGCTCGTGCCGGTCCCGATGCCGGGCGTCCCGGAGATCAACAACGACCACGTGCTCGACCCCTCGGGCAACTCCGTCGTGGTGAGCGGTCGCGACGGCGACCTGTACCGGGTCCCGGTCCCGCTCGGCGGAGCCGCAGCGACGCTCACCGACGTCACCACCGCGCTGCCGGTCGTCCGGAAGTTCTACCTGCACGGCATCGCGCCGGACGGCGAGACCCTGGCGGCGATCGTCGGGGAGCACTCCGAGCAGGGCGTCTGGACCACCGACGTCGCACTCGTCGACCCCGCCACCGGAGACCCGACGTTCCTGACCCGCGACGAGCACCCGGACGACGGCGTCTCGTTCGCCGGCGACCAGCTCGTGTGGAACTCGGAGCGCTTCACCCCCGGCACCGCCCAGCTCGTCGCCCTGCGGCCGGGAGCGACCGACCCGGTGCGGATCACGAACGACGACCGGGTGAACTGGTTCCCGCACGTCTCGCCCGACGGCGCGCACCTGCTCTACCTGTCGTACGAGCCCGGCGTGCAGGGCCACCCCGCCGACCACCGGGTGGAACTCCGGCTGCTGCCCGGCGCGCTCGTCCGCGGCGCCCGGATGGCGGTGCTGCCGGAGACCCTCGTGACGCTCGACGGCGGGCAGGGCACGGTCAACGTCCCGCCGTGGTCGCCGGACTCGCGGTGGTTCGCGTACTGCGACTACCCGATCGGCGGCTGAGGCGGGTCCGAGGCCCGGTCCCGCCCGCCGGCGCTACACCTCGCGCACCTGCCCCTGCTCGAGGCGCAGGCGACGCTCGGCCCGCTTCGCCACCCACGAGTCGTGCGTGACGATGACGACCGTCAGCCCGCGATCCGCCCACTGCTTCTCGATGAGGCCCATGATCTCGTCGCGGGTGCCCTCGTCGAGCGCACCGGTCGGCTCGTCCGCCAGCAGCACGCTGGGGTTCTTCACCAGGGCGCGGGCGATCGCGACGCGCTGCTGCTGCCCGCCGGAGAGCTCGGCCGGCAGGTGCTCCATCCGCTCGCCGAGCCCGACCTCGCGGAGCGCAGCCGTGGCCCGCTCGCGGATCTCCGGACGTGCTCGGTTCGCGAGCGACCCCGCGAACGCCGTCTCGACGTTCTCGAGCGCCGTCAGCGTCGGGATGAGGTTGAAGCTCTGGAACACGAAGCCGATCTCCGTCGCCCGCAGGTCGGTCAGCGCACGGTCGCCGAGCTTCGCCACGTCGCGGTCGCCGCCGAGGTGGATCGACCCGGCCGTCGGTCGGTCGAGCGCCCCGAGCATCTGCAGCAGCGTCGACTTGCCGCCGCCGGTCGGCCCCTGGACCGCCACGAGCTGTCCCTGCGGGATCGTCAGGTCCACGTTCGTCAGGGCGGTGACCGTCCGGTTCTTCTGCTGGTACGTCTTGCTGACGTTCGTCAACCGGTACATCGGACCGGAGGCGCGGTTCGCCTCCGCCTGGCCGGGTGCGGTGTCGGTGCTGGTCACGGTGACTCCTTCTGGTCGCGTGCTCGGTGTCGGTGTCGGTGTCGGTGCGTGTGCGGCGTGCGGGCCGGCGGTCGGTGTCGTGCCGGTCGCGGGGCCGGGCATCAGGCCACGCTCCGCAGTGCCTCGGCCGGACGGAGCCGGCTCGCACGCCAGCCGCCGAGTGCGCCGGCGATGAGACCACCGAGGATCGAGAGGCCGATCGCCAGCAGGACGACCTCGACGGTCACCGGGGCGTGCAGGACCACGTCGGTCGTCGACGCGGTGGCCGTGCCGCCGCCGAATCCGCCGGCCGGAGCGCCGCCCGTCGTGCCGCTGCCCGCGGCCGCGGTCGCCGCGCCGCCGGGCACGCCGCCGCCTGCGCCGCCACCACCGGTCGTGCTCGAGGCGCTCGCCGAGATGGTCGGGCTGATGACGTTCACCACGAGGATGCCGATCAGGCCGACCGCTGCGCCGACGACACCGCCGATCAGGCCCTGCACGAGCGACTCCCCGGCGACCTGCCGGGTGATTCGGCCGTTCGACCAGCCGATGGCCTTGAGGGTGCCGAACTCGCGGGTGCGCCTCGTGACGCCGGAGATCGTGAAGAGGATCGCGAGGAGGAACGCCGCCGCCAGCACCACGATCGACAGCCAGGTGCCGAGGTTCGAGACGAGGCTCGACGCGGTGCCCAGCGAACCGGAGACGCTCGACGCCAGGTCGGACTCGGTGGAGACCGTGGCGGTGGTGAGCTCCTGCTGCAGGGCGGTCTTGATCGCGCTGACGTCCGACGAGGACTCGGCGGACACGTAGATCGCGGTGACCTTGCCGTCGAGGTCGGCGAGCGCCTGCGCGGTGTCGAGGGGGATGTAGGTGTTCGAGCCCGTGGTGGACGACGAGCCCGTCGAGGTGACGATGCCGATGACCTCGAAGTCGGTGCCGCCGATGTCGACGGTGTCGCCGACCGCCTTCGACTCGCTCTTCGCGTAGGACGCGTCCAGCACGACGACGTCCTTGCCGGCGTCCTTCGCGGTGAAGGTCCGGCCCTTCGTGAGCTCGGTGCTCGTCAACGGCCCGACGGCGTCGCCGGAGACCGGGATGCCGGTCACGGAGAACGAGTCGACGTCGAACGAGCCGCCGCCGAAGCCGCCGCCGCTCGGCGGCCCCTGCTGGGTGGAGCTGTCCGTGCTGCTGCTGTCGGAGCTGCTGCTGTCCGTGCTGCTGCCGTCGGTGGACTGCTTGACCTGACCGGAGAACGTGCTGTTCTCGAGGGTCAGCACACCGGTCGCGGCCTCGACGCCGTCGGTGCCCGTCACGGTCGTGAGGTTGGCGGCGCTGAGCGTGCTCGTGCCGCGCGCGACGGCGAGCCGTGACTGCGACAGGTCGGTCGACCCGCTGCTGTCGCCGTCGTCACCGCTCCGGCTGCCGAAGTCGAAGCTCGGTCGACCGGAGCCCGACGCGCTCGGGGTCGTCGTCTTCGTGACGGTGATGTCGGTGCCGACGCCGTACACGGACTGCAGCACGCTCGACTGCGCGGCCTGCACGCCGCCGGCGATCGAGGACACGACGACCACGAGGGCGATGGCCAACGCCATCCCGATCGCGACGATGACGGTCTGCTTCTTGCGGTTCGTGAGTTCGCGCCTGAGGTACGTCAGGAACATGGTTCTCCTCGGTGGTGGTCGGCTGCGGGTCACCGGCCGCACGACGTGCACGGGCGGGGCCGACGAGAGGGAACGTAGGGAGCGGGCCTGTGGCGATCGCTGCCGCTTCCGATGAACCAGCCAAGGAAGTCTCTCGCGAATGTGATATGCTGCATTCGTGGTGACGGTTCGGGGTGGGGTGATCAGCCTGACGGGCACGGCCTTCCGTGCCTGCGTCCAGATCAGCGCGAACATCGTCACCGCTCGCATCCTCGGACCGGATGCCTACGGCGTGGCCGCCGTCGTGCTCGCACTCGCCGTGCTCGTCGAACTCGTCCGCACCAACGGCTTCGCCTCGGTCGTCCTGCGCTCCGGTGACCTCGCGGCGCCGGTCCTCGTGGCGCTGCACCGGATGAGCGCCCGCCTCGGATGGGTCCTCGCCGCTGCCGTCGGGTGCACGGGCGGGGTGCTGCTCATCGCGGTCCCGCACGGGCCCTACGGCCCGTTGCTCGTCGTGATCGCGATCGCGTTCCCCCTCGCCGGTCGCGTCGCCGTCCCGGTCGCGAGCCTGGTCCGTCGCCAGCAGGTCGGGCGAGTCGTCGCGGTCGAGTCCGTCGCGGTCGTGCTCGGCGCGGTCACCGCGATCACGCTGGCCGCGGCCGGTGCCGGTCCCTTCGCGATGATCGCGCAGGTGGTCGTCCTGTGGGCTGCGACGGCGACCGGCATCGCCGCGCTGCGGGGGACTCCGACAGGTCGTGCGGCACCCTGGGCCGCAGTCCGGTCGATGACCGGTGCCGCGCGCGACCTCTCCCTCGTCCAGGTCGTCTCGCTCGCTGCCCGGACCGGTGACCGCGTGCTCGTCGCCGCGGTGTTCTCACCCGCCGTCGCCGGGCTCTGGGTGCAGGCGATGCAGCTGATGACGCTGCCGCTCGACCAGATCGGCGCAGCGGTGCAGCGGGTGGCCGTGCCGGCGTTCACCGCTGCCGGCCCCGATGGTGTCCGCCGCCGCTACCGGCGGATCGTCCAGACGGTGACCCTCATGGCCTGGCCGGTCCTCGCACTGCTCGGGGCGCTCGCCGGGCCGGTGGTCGGCCTGCTGTTCGGAGCGGCGTGGGCGGGCTCCGCCGAGATCCTGCCCTTCCTCGCCGCTGCTGGGGGCGCACAGGCGCTCGGGTTCGCAGCGGTCTGGTACTTCGTCGCGAGTGGTCGGTCCGGGCGGCAGGTCCGGTGGGCGTTCGTCTCTCAGCCGGTGCTCCTCGGCGCCCTCGTCGTCGCACTGCCCTGGGGCGTGCACGGCATGGCCGCTGCCTACGCGGTGGTCTGCGCCGGCCTGGTGGTGCCGTCGTTCCTCGTCGCCACGCGCGGTTCGGGCATCCGACTCCGCGACCTCGGCTCCTCCGCCGTACCGGGAGCGCTCGCCGCGGCGGCAGCCGTCCTGGTCGCCCTCGCCGTCCGGTCCGCCGCACCGTCCGGGGCGGTCGCCGCTGTGTTCCTGCCCGCGGGCACCGGGATGGTCGCGGCCGTCCTCGTCGCCGCGGCGTTCCCGGCGGTCCGTGCCGTCGCGACCGGTCTCCGACCCGGCGGCGTCACGGTCGAGGGCGGGACGGCTCGGTGACCGCCGTCGAGCCGGGATCCCGGGCCCGGACGGGGGCTCCCGACGCGCACGACCGGCCCTCGGTGGGCGTCGTGGTCCCCGTCGGACCAGGAGGGACGACGGAGCTCGCCGCGCAGCTCGACGCCCTCGTCCGGCAGACCTGGCGGGGGCTGGTCTCCGTCGTGCTGAGTTGCAACGGGGCTCCGGTCGCGGACGTCGAGGCGATCGTCGACGCCACCGCGTGGCCCTCGGGTTGGCGGACGTCGGTCGTCGACTCCTCCGTCGTCCGCGGACCGGCCGCCGCGCGGAACGCCGGCTGGCGGTCCCTCGACACCGAAGTCGTGCTGTTCTGTGATGCGGACGACGTGGTGTCCGCCACCTGGATCGAGGCGATGGTCGCTGGTCTCGCGATCGCCGGAGTGTGCACCGGACCCTTGCGGCACGACGGACTCAACGAGCCTTGGATGTGGCGCAGCGTGCAGCAGCCCTGGCCGAGCGTGCGCTTCGGGCACCTCCCGCACACGACGTCTGCCAACCTGGGCATGCGGCGGAGCGTGCTCGAGCAGACGGGCGGCTTCGATCCGGCGTTCCTCGCAGCAGAGGACATCGACCTGGCATGGCGCGCCACGTACCTCGGGTACCCGACGCGCTTCGAGCCGGCTGCGGTCGTCCAGTACCGGCTCCGACGGTCGGTCCGTGCGCTCTTCCGGAACCACCGGCACTACGCCCGGTGGGACCACCTCCTGGTGGAGAAGCACCGCGTGCACGGGGCGTCCTGGCAACGCGGCGCGGTGCTGCGGCACGTGGTCGCGACCTGCTGGTCGGTCGTCTGCGCACCGTTCGGCCGCCGCCGTCTCCGGATCGCGGCAGTCCGGCTCGGGACGCTCGCCGGGTGGCTCGTCCGGTAGCCGGGTACGCCGGCGACTCGGCCGGACGACCCGGTCAGCTCGCGTCGCCGTACTGTTGCCGCAGGTGCTCCGCGTACCCACCAGGGGTGCGACCGGCGAACCGGCCGCTCGTCACCACGGGCAGGTCGACCGTCGCGTCGACGCGGAAGCCCGTCGCGCGCGCGCGTTCGACGAGCCGGACGTCCTCGTGCTCGGGGACGGGGTCGAACCCGCCGAGCGCCAGGTAGGCCGCCGCGAGCACGCCGAGGTTCGCACCGTGCACGTGTCCGAGCGCGGCTCCGGGCGGGTGCGCCCGGGTCCAGCGGGCGAGCACGACGGGATCGAGGTCGTCCGGGTCCGGGACGACGGCGCCGACCAGCACGTGCGCCCCGGAGCGCAGTGCGTCGGCCTGCTGCACGAGCCAGCCGGTCGGCACCCGGGAGTCGGCATCGGTGTGCGCGAGCCACCGCCGCCCGGCGTCGGCGGGGTGGTCCCGGACGGCCTGCGCGGCGCCGAGCGCCCGCGCACGACCCACCCCGACGTGCGCGGTCGTGACGACGTCGACGGCGAAGCCGTCCACCACAGCGGCGGTGCCGTCGGTGCAGCCGTCGAGCACGACCGTGACGGAGACCTCGACGTCCGGCCGCTCGGCCGCGAGCCGGGCGCGAGCGGCGCCGAGCGCGGCGAGGCAGGCGGCGATCCGGTCCTGTTCGTCGTGCGCCGGGACCACGACGTCGATCCGTGCGGGCGTGGTCACCGGACCAGCCCTTCGTCCCGCGCGACGGAACGGACGGCCGGACCCGGCAGCACGCTCAGCACGAAGTCCTCCTCGACGTGGCGGACCAGTGCGGGGCGGGGCCACCGTTCGGCGAGGCGGGCGTCGACGGCGTCGCCGCTCGAGACCGCTTCGTCGTCCGGGTGGCGCCAGTGGCAGGCGACGAGGACCCCGTCGTCGTCCAGGGACGCGAGCACGCGGTCGATCGTCGCGTCGAGGTCCGAGGGGGACAGGTAGTAGCCGACCTCGGACATGACGACGAGGTCCCAGCGCCCCGCCGGCCACTCGGCGGGCAGTGCGGCCTGGACGAACCGGGCGTCCGGTGCCCTGCGCGCGGCCTGCTCGAGGGGTGCGGCGGAGATGTCGGTCCCGAGCACGGCATCGGCACGCTCGGTCAGCGCCGCCGTCAGGACCCCGGTCGCGCAGCCGATCTCGATCGCCGACCGGAACCGCGGTCGGGGGAGTGCGGCCAGCGTCACTGCGCGCTTCCGGCGTTCGTACCAGGACCCGTCGAAGTCCCACCCCTCGGGCTTCCGTTCGTAGTGCGCGTCGAAGGAGGCCTGGGAGCGGGAGGGCACCTGCTCCGACGCGAAGAACCACTCCGTCGTGCGCAGGTGGTGCTCGGCGTGCCGGTCGTCGACGATCGCCTCGTCCCCGACGGCCGGCGACAGCGGGCTGACCTGGGAGCGGTAGGTCGCGAGCGCGCTGCGCTTCCGCTCCAGCTGGTCCTCGGTGAGTCGGAGTGTCCGGGCACGTCCCCACGGCGCCTCGGACGCGGTCGGGTCGTCCCAGTGCCAGGTCCAGATCGGGTAGGCGAGCAGGGACGTCCCCGGGACGGCACGCGCTGCGTCCTCGGCGACCTCTCCGGCGATGCGGTGGTCGCGGTGCCCGTCGCCGCGCCAGGGCGCGACGAGCAGCGTCGGCCCGGCTCCCAGGGCGAGGGCGTCGGCCACGGCGCCGACGACGCGGTCGCGGTGCTCGCGGGTCGCGCCGTCGGGGATGCCGACCGAGGTGACCGTGGCGTCCGGGTGCAGGAGCCGCACGGCGGCGGCGAACTCGGCGTCGCGCACCGTGGCCAGGTCCGTGGCGGTGGTCGTGGGGGAGTCCGGGTGCGAGTGCTCTCCCCGGGTCAGGAGCAGCACGTGGACGGGCATGCCGTCGTCCGCGGCCCGGGCGATGAGACCGCCGGCACCGAGGGTCTCGTCGTCGGGGTGCGGCGCGAGGACGACGACGGACCCGATGCCGTCCAGTTCGACGGCGCCGGACGGCACGGTGTCGAGGAAGGCCGTCCACGCCGCCGGATCGGTCCCGGGCTCCCGGTGGTCGAAGCTCACCACGCGACACCGCCGCGCTCGACGACGATCCGGCCGATGCGTGCGAGGTCCCGGGCGCCGTGGTCCTGCAGGACGTACAGCTCGAGGTCGGCGACCCGCGCCGCGACCGCCGCGTCCGCGGTCAGTGGAGCGGGACCGATCGTGGACACGACCCGCTCGCGCACGGCGTCGACCGCCCTGCGGACCCTGGAGCGGACGGACTGCGCGAGCAACGGCCAGTCCGGTGCGGAACCCTCCGGTCCCGCCGTCTCGTCGTCGATCGCGCACGCCGCTTCCGCGAGCGCACTCTCGGCGTCGGCGAGGTCGAGCACGGTCGCGCCGAGCGCCGCCTGCAGCAGTTCGGACGCCGGGCGCTCCTCGGCGAGTGCACGGAGCCTCCTGCCGAGGCCGACCGCTCCGCCCCACCAACACGCAGCGACCCCGATCCCGCCCCACGCGAAGCCGGGCCGGGTCAGGTACCAGCCGGGGTCGCCGACGGGCTGCGCCCGGACGCCGTCGAAGTCGACCGGGCCGCTCGGGACGTCCGGCATCCCCCGCGCCACCCAGGCGTCGTCGTGCGCCGAGACGCCGTCCTGCCGGAGGTCCACGGCGACGAGGCGTCGCTCGTCACCGGAGTGTGCGGTCACGAGGGCGTGGGAGAGCGTCGAGGCCAGGGAGCACCACGGCTTCGTGCCGTGCAGGAGCACGGTGCCGTCCTGCTGTTCGGTGGCGTCGAGACGGAGTCCGGGTGCCTCGGCCGCGAACACGCCCCACGTCGTCCCGGCCGGCGCGTCGACTCCCGCCTGCGCGAGGATGCCGAGCGCGTCGAGGTGTGGCTCGACGGTCCGTGCCAGGGCGACGTCCGCGGCCGCCACGGCGGCCAGGGTGCCGAAGAACCGTCCGGCGGTCCCCGAGGCCAGCGGCGGGGTCGTGGACGCGACCGCCCGCGCGAACGCGAGCCGGTCCGCGTGGGTCCCGCTGAGCCTCCCGGCCGAGCGTTCCAACGCCGGAGCGTCGACGTCCGTCGCGGACGGGGGCCAGGCGGCGGTGCGCAACATGGGGCCAACGCTACGGTGTCGCGACCAGGGACGCTCACGGCTGCCAACCGGCACGTAGCGGATACGTATGTACACATGTGATATTTTCTATGCGTGATGTTCTTCCGCAGCGGGCTCCTGAGCCTCGGCGGGACGCTCATCCGGTCATCCGTGCAGATCCTGGCGAACGTCGTCGTCGCGCGGATCCTCGGCCCCGAGCACTACGGCGCGGCCGCCGTCGTCCTCGGCCTGTCGATCGTCCTCGAACTCGTGCGCAGCGGCGGGTTCGCAGCGGTGGTGCTGCGGTCCGGCGCCCAGCCCGAGGCGGTCCTCGTGGCGCTGCACCGGATGAGTGCGCTCCTCGGGCTCGTGCTCGGGGTCGCCGTCGCGACGGCCGGAGCACTCGCGGCGTGGCTCGCGCCCGACGCGCCCTACGGGGTCCTCCTGCTCGCGATCGCCGTGGCGTTCCCCGTGTCCGGAGCCGTCGCGGTCCCGATCGCCACGATGGCCCGACGCGCCGAGATGGGGCGGGTCGTCGCGGTCGAGTCGGCCGGTGCCGTGCTCGGGGCCTCGACGGCCGTCCTCCTGGCGCTCGCCGGAGTCGGGCCGATCGCGGTCATCGCGCAGGTCGTCGTCCTGTGGACCGTCGTCGGCACCGGGGTCGCCGTCCTCCGGCGCGCGCCTCGTGGCGAGGCGGCTCCGTGGCCGGTGGTCCGCGAGATGGTCGGCATCGCCCGTGACGTGTCGATCGTGCAGGTGGTCATGCTCGTCTTCCGGACCGGAGACCGGGTCCTCGTCGCCGCGCTCTTCGGATCTGCCGCCTCCGGGGTGTACGTGCAGGCCGTGCAGCTCATGACACTGCCGCTCGAACAGATCGGAGCGGCGGTGCAGCGCGTCGCACTGCCCGCGCTCGCCGAAGCGGGCCCGACGCTCCTGACGGAACGGCTCCGACAGTTCACGGCGGCGGTGACCCTGCTGGCCTGGCCGGTCCTCGCACTGCTCGGCGTCCTGGCCGGTCCGGTCGTCGAGCTGCTGTTCGGGTCGGCGTGGTCGGGGTCGGCCGACCTCCTGCCGTTCCTCGTGGTCGGCGGCGCGGCGCGGGCGCTCGGCTGTGTCCCCGAGTGGTGGTTCGTCGCGAGCGGGCACGTCCGTCGCCAGATCCGGTGGGTGCTCGTGTCGCAGCCGCTCACGATCGCGGCGTTCGTCGCGGGGTCGCCCTGGGGTGTCCGCGGGATGGTCGTGGCGTACGCGGCCGCCTGTGCGGCACTCGTGCTGCCGTCCTACGTCATCGCCTTGCGGGGGACCGGTGTCCGGTTGCGCACCGTCCTCGGAGCGGCGTTGCCGGCTGCGACCGTCGCATCCGCCGCGGCGGTGTCGGCCTGCATCGTCCGTTCCGCCCTGCCGGAGGGGGCCGTGACCGCCGTGTTCGTCCCCGCGGTGTGCGGCGTGCTCGTCGCCGTGGTGACGACGACGGCGTTCCCCGCCACCCGTGCACCGGTCCGCGCCTGGTTCGTCGCCCGCCGCGCGACCGGCTCGGGGCCGATCGTCTGATCGCAGACCCACAGCCGGGTGACGGCACCCCCACAGAGCGCTCATAGGAACGTCTCGATACTCGAAGACGTGACCATCTCCCAGCCCGCAGCAGCCCCGCGTCTCACCCGTGCCGACGGCACCCCGTTGCGCATCCTCGTCGTCGACGACGAGGCCAGCCTCACCGACCTGCTGTCCATGGCGCTCCGCTACGAGGGCTGGGACGTGAAGAGCGCGAACGGCGGGCAGGACGCCCTGACGACGGCGCGGGAGTTCAAGCCCGATGCGATGGTGCTCGACGTGATGATGCCGGACCTCGACGGGCTGCAGGTGCTGAGCCGGTTGCGGCAGAACAACGACGACACCCCGGTACTGTTCCTCACCGCCAAGGACAGCGTGGAGGACCGCGTCACCGGCCTCACCGCGGGTGGCGACGACTACGTCACGAAGCCGTTCTCCCTCGAGGAGGTCGTGGCGCGGCTGCGCGGCCTCATCCGTCGCTCGCAGATCTCGATCTCCGAGGCGGGGGACTCCCGCATCGTGGTCGGCGACCTGGTGCTCGACGAGGAGTCGTACGAGGTGTCCCGTGCCGGCCGGTCGATCGAGCTGACCGCCACCGAGTTCGAGCTGCTCCGGTTCCTCATGCGGAACCCGCGACGCGTGCTGTCGAAGGCGCAGATCCTGGACCGCGTGTGGTCGTACGACTTCGGGGGCAAGTCCTCGGTCGTCGAGATCTACATCTCCTACCTGCGCAAGAAGATCGACGCCGGTGAGACCCCGATGATCCACACGGTGCGTGGCGTCGGGTACGTCATCAAGCCGACCTCGTGACGCTGCGGCGCCGGCTCGTCCTGAGCATCGTCGCCCTGGTCGTCGCCGTGAGCGCGGTCATCGGGGCGGGCAGCATCATCGCGCTGTCCTCGATCCAGACCAGTGCGATCGACAAGCAGATCACGGGTGCCACGAACCGTGCGCAGCGGTACCTGCAACAGAACCCGTCCGGACAGCCGAGCATCGACCTGTCGCGGCCGTCCGGGCAGGCGGTCGGCACGTTGACCGCCTACTTCGTCGACGGCCAGGTGGTCATCGCGAACGTGCTCGACGACTACGGCCGACCGAGCGCGATCACCCGGTCGAGCGCCGCGGCGCTCGGTACCGTCCGGGTCGGCGCGCCGCCGGCGACGGTCGACCTCGGCTCGACCCTCGGTGCCTACCGGATCGCCGCGGTGACGGTCGGGCCGGCGGTCCTCGTCGTCGGGCTGCCGATGGCGCCGGTCTACGACAGCGTGTGGCAGTTGTTCTGGGTGGTGGTGGCGGTCGTCGCGGCCGCGTTGGTCGCGGGGTCCGTCGTCGCCGCGGTCGTCGTCCGCCGGTCGCTCCGCCCGCTCGAACGGGTCGCCGAGGCCGCCTCGACGGTCACCCGGCTGCCGCTCGACCGCAGCGACGCGCTGGACGGCGTCCGCGTGCCCGACACCGACCCCCGCACCGAGGTGGGCCGCGTCGGCGCCGCGTTCAACCGGATGCTCGGGCACATCGGGAACGCCATGCAGGCCCGTGAACGCTCCGAGCAGAAGGTGCGGCAGTTCGTCGCGGACGCTTCGCACGAACTCCGCACGCCGCTCGCCTCGGTCCGCGGCTACGCCGAGCTCACCCGGCGGATGGGCGGCGACCTGCCGCAGGACGTCGTCTACGCGATGGGACGGATCGAGTCCGAGTCGATCCGGATGACCTCGATGGTCGAGGACCTGCTGCTGCTCGCCCGCCTCGACGAGGGCCGCGAGATCCAGTTCGCCGAGGTCGACCTGACCGGGCTGGTGCTCGACGCCGTGAACGACGCGCACGCGGCGTCGCCCGACCACGTCATCGAGGTCGACGTGCCCCCGGAGCCGGTCTCGGTCGTCGGCGACGCCGCCCGGCTGCACCAGGTCATCGTGAACCTGGTGACGAACGCCAGGACCCACACCCCCGAGGGCACCCGCATCACGGTCGGCATCACACCGGGCGACGGCGGGGTCGACCTGACCGTGCGGGACACCGGGCAGGGGATCGACCCGGAGTTCCTGCCGAAGCTGTTCGAACGGTTCGCCCGCGCCGACAGCTCGCGGTCGCGGTCCGTCGGCTCGACGGGCCTCGGGCTCGCCATCGTCGACGCGGTGGTGCAGGCCCACGGCGGCACCGTCGCGGTGACGAGCGAGCCCGGCGACACGGTCTTCACGGTGCACCTGCCGACCGAGCAGGCGGTGGCGCCGACCCGGGTCGAGCAAACGGCAGAGTGGGCCGAGACGCCCGCCGCGGTGGACGCAACCCGCTGACCGACCGGGCCCACGCCGCCGGTCCGGCGCGACGCGCCAGCGGTGTGCCGGCCGTGTCGGTCGGGAGGCGCGGGGCGGGCCTGCCCCGTCCTCCCTCGCAGGCTCGGTCGGCGTGCCCAGCGCAACGCTTCGCATCGCCGCCCAGCTGGGCACGCCCGTCCGCCGTTTGGTCTCGTCCACCGCATCTGGTACTGTTCTCGAAGCCAAAGACCGCCGGATGTTGCTGCGCTTGCGCCGCAACCGAAGGTCCTCACACGTGAGGCATCCCGCGCAGGTGTTCCGAACCACTCCCACCATCTGGTGTGAGCAGCTCCGAGCCTCTGCGCCGGAGCTTTTTTCGTTCGTGGACCCGGGGCTGCCGGCAAGACCCCCAAGGAGAACCATGGCGAACAAGGAAGCTGCGGTCGCCGAGCTCACGGAGTCCTTCCGTAGCTCGAACGCCGTTCTGCTCACCGAGTACCGCGGTCTCACGGTCGCGCAGCTCAAGGAGCTCCGCAACTCGATCCGTGAGCACGCCACGTACGCCGTGGTGAAGAACACGCTGACCAAGATCGCGGCGAACAACGCCGGCATCTCGTCGTTCGACGACGAGCTCGCCGGTCCGTCCGCTCTCGCCTTCGTCCACGGTGACACCGTCGCCGTCGCGAAGTCGCTGCGTGCATTCGCCAAGGCGAACCCCGAGCTCGTGGTGAAGGGTGGTTACTTCGACGGTAACCCGCTCTCCGCGACCGAGGTGGACAAGCTCGCCGACCTCGAGTCCCGTGAAGTCCTGCTCGGCAAGCTCGCCGGCGCCTTCAAGGCCTCGCTGTTCGGTGCTGCGTACCTGTTCCAGGCCCCCCTCTCGCAGGCCGTCCGCACCGTGGACGCCCTCCGCGAGAAGCAGGAGTCCGCGGCCTGATCAGGCTCGCGTTCCACAACCACACGTTTTACTGAGTAGTAGGAGAAAATCATGGCGAAGCTTTCGCAGGACGAGCTCATCGAGGCCTTCAAGGAGCTCACGCTCATCGAGCTCTCGGACTTCGTGAAGAAGTTCGAAGAGGTCTTCGAGGTCACCGCGGCCGCCCCGGTCGCCGCTGCCGCCGCCCCCGGCGCTGCTGCCCCGGCCGAGGCCGTCGAGGAGAAGACCGAGTTCGACGTCATCCTCAAGTCCGCTGGTGACAAGAAGATCCAGGTCATCAAGGAGGTCCGTGGCCTGACGTCGCTCGGCCTCGGTGAGGCCAAGGCGCTCGTCGAGACCGCCGACGCCAAGATCCTCGAGGGTGTCAACAAGGAGACCGCCGACAAGGCCAAGGAGACGCTCGAGGGCGCCGGCGCCACGATCGAGCTCGCGTAGTCTCGACCGTTTCGGTCACGAAGGCCGCTGCCCCCTCGGGGGCGGCGGCCTTCGTCGTGTTCGGGGCGGTGGAGTGTTCCGCGAAAGCGACAGTCTGCCGCCAACTGTTCGCGGCAGAGTGTCGCGTCGGCGGGATGAACGGTGCGCCGGGGCCGAGCAGCGTCGCGATGGCGGCACCATCGGGGCTTCCGGTCGAGCAGGAGTTCTCCACAGATCAGTGACCGGGCCCGCGCACCGCGGCACTCGGCGACAGGGTGCTGGCATGCATCCTGCCAACGCGATCGACCTCCTCCGCACGAACCCGCTCGACCGCGCTGCGGCACGCTTCCTCCAGCGACGGCAGCGCGCCGGCGAGCTGGTCCGGGTGCGACACGGCGTGTACGTCGAACGGTCCGCCTGGGACGTGCTCGACCGGCGGTCGCAGTACCTCGTCCGGATGCGTGCAGTCGTCCCGTTGCTCCGGCCGGGTGCCGTCTTCGTGCTCGACTCCGCCGCGGCCGTCCACGGTTGTCCTCGCCTCGGCCCCTGGCCGGAACGGGTGCACGTGACCGTGCCGGGGCTCGACCACGACCTGCACCGGGTCGGGTTGACCGTCCACAGCGGAGGGGTCATCCAGACCGACCGGTCCTTCCAGGGCGTGCGGGTCGCCGACCTCGCTCACACCGCGGTCGAGACGGCGCGGCGCGACTCGCTCGCCGGTGCCGTCGTCGCGCTCGACCACGCGCTCCGGAGGGGCGTCGAACACCAGGTCCTCGAGGACCTCGCAGCGAGCGTGGGACCCTGGGGATCGGTCCGGCTCGAGCAGGCCCTCGCGACCTGCGACGTCCGTCACGAGTCCGTGGGCGAGTCGTACCTCGCGGTCCGGGCGGCCGAGTTCGGATGCCCGGACATGGAACCGCAGCACGAGTTCCGCTTCGCGGACGGCCGCGTGGCCCGTGTCGACTTCTGGCTGCCACGCGAGGGCATCGTCGTCGAGTTCGACGGTCGGCAGAAGTACGAGGACCCGGCGATGCTGCACGGGCGAACCCCGGAGGACACCGCCTGGGACGAGAAGCGCCGCGAGGACCGGATCCGAGCCCGCCCCGAGGTGAACGGCTTCGTGCGGGTGTACTGGGAGCACGTGCACCACCCGGAGCGGCTTCGGGCGCTGTTCCGCGAGCACGGGGTGCCGTGCCGGTGAGCCGGGGGGGGCGGACGAGCTCGCCGAGTGGCTGTGCTGCCAGGGCGACACGTCTCGCGGAAGGTGGGGCGGGCCTCCCGGCAGAGCGACAGAGCGGCGCGGAACGTTCGCGGAGAACTGTCGCTTTCGCGGATCGGACCAACCGGACCGACTGGACCGACCGGACCGGCGCGAACCGGATCGGACCAACCGGACCGACCGGACCAACCGAACCGATCGGACCGGCGCGGACCGGAAAGCGACAGCGCGGCGCGGAACGTTCGCGGAGAACTGTCGCTTTCGCGGATCGGACCGGAACGGACGGGACCGGGCGTGGACCGGACCGCGGGCCCCCGCCTCGCGCGTCAGCGCAGGGTGCTGTGGCGGCGGCCGTAGACCAGGTAGAGCGCGGCGCCGGCGAGCATCCAGATGCCGAAGGCGATCCACGTCGTGGCGCCGAGGAACACCGCGAGGAGGACGCAGCTGAGCGCGCCGAGGACCGGGACGACGGGGAAGAGCGGCACGCGGTACGAGCGCTCGAGGTCCGGCCGGGAGCGTCGGAGCACGATCACCGAGACGTTCACCAGGGCGAAGGCGACGAGGGTCCCGATGCTCGTGGCGTCGGCGAGCTCGCCGAGGGGGACGAGCGCGGCGACGATCGTCACGGCGATGCCGATGATGAGGGTGTTCGCGATCGGGGTACCGGTGCGCGGGGACACCCGGCCGAACACCTTCGGCACCAGCCCGTCGCGGGACATCGTCAGCAGGATGCGGGTCTGCCCGTAGAGCACGGTCAGCACGACGCTGGCGATGGCGACGACGGCGCCGACGGAGAACACGAGCGCGACGAGCGGCTGGCCGGTGACGTCGACGACGATGCGGACGAGCGAGGCCTCGGTCGACGAGAAGTCGGTCCACGAGCGGGCGCCGATCGCAGCCACGGCGACCAGGATGTAGAGCGCCGTGATGAGGACGATCGAGCCGATGATGGCGCGGGGGAGGTCGCGGCGGGGGTTCTTCGCTTCTTCACCGGCGGTCGAGGCGGCGTCGAAGCCGATGTACGAGAAGAACAGGCGGGACGCGGCAGCCGTCACGCCGGCGGCGCCCATGGGGGCGAGCGGCTCGAAGTTCCGGGCCTGGAACGCGGTGAAGGCCACGACGACGAAGAACACGAGCAGGGCGATCTTCACGACGACCATGACCGTGTTCACCCAGGCGCTCTCGCGGGCGCCCGGGAGCAGCACCACGGTCGCCAGCAGCACCAGGACGGCTGCGGGCAGGTTGACCAGACCGCCCTCGCCGGGAGGCGCCGACAGCGCGGCGGGCAGGTGCGTGCCGAACACGCGGAGGGTCTCGTCGACGTACTCGCTCGCCCCGACGGCCACGGCCGCGACCGAGACGGCGTACTCGAGCACGAGGCACCAGCCGCAGACCCAGGCGATGCCCTCGCCCATGGTCGCGTAGGTGTACGAGTAGCTCGAGCCCGAGGTCGGCACGGCGCCGGCCATCTCGGCGTACGACAGCGCCGACAGCAGCGCCGCGATGCCCGCGACCACGAACGAGATCCACACCGCGGGGCCGGCGAGCGGCACGGCGGTGCCGAGCACCACGAGGATGCCGGTGCCGAGCGTCGCGCCGACGCTGATCATCGTGAGGTGCCACACGCCGAGGGACCGGCGCAGCGGGGTGCCGTCGACCCCCGCCGCGGCTTCGGCCTGGAGCTGCTCGATCGGCTTGCGGCGGGCGAGCTGCGCCCGCAGGGACGTGGGACGGGAGGGCGCGGACGACATGGGACCTCGGTGGTGCGGGGACGGGGACGGCACATGCTCGCACGCCCCCTGAGAGGGGTCAAATGCACCGGCGACACCGATGTCACGGGACGGGGATAGCGTTGGCCCCATGAGCATGGGCCACGGGATGCGCGGCGGCGGGGGCGGCGGACCGCGCGGTGGCGGCCGCATCTCGAGCGGCGACTTCCGCGCGCAGAAGGCCGCCAACGCCGAGGCGCCGAAGATCCCGCACCTGCTGCACCGCATCGCCGGGCTCTTCGTGCCGCACCGCCGGGCGATCGTCCTGACGGTCGTGCTCGTGCTCGTGGGGGCCGCGATCTCGGTCGTGCCGCCCCTGCTCACGCAGAAGGCCTTCGACGTCGGACTCTTCCCGCCGTCGGGCCGGCCGAACGTTCCGGTGCTCGTCGAGCTCGTCTCCGCGATGGTCTTCCTCTGGATCGCGAGCGCCGGGGTGGGCGTCTGGCAGACGTACCTGACCGCGACGGTCGGCAACAAGGTGATGGGCGCGATGCGGATGCGCCTGTTCGGGCACCTGCAGCGCATGGAGCTCGCCTTCTTCACCCGCACGAAGACCGGCGTGATCCAGTCCCGGTTGCAGAACGACGTCGGCGGCGTGGCGAGCGTCCTCAACAACACGATCTCGTCGGTGCTCGGCAACACCGTCACCGTCATCGCCGCGCTCGTCGCCATGCTGCTGCTCAGCTGGCAGATGACGCTGGTGGCGGTGGTCCTGCTGCCGCTGCTCGTCATCGCCCAGCGCCGGGTGGGCCAGGTCCGGGCGCGCATCGCCTCGGCGACGCAGGAGTCGCTCTCCGACATGACCGCGATCACGCAGGAGGCCCTCAGCGTCTCCGGCATCCTGCTCGCCAAGAGCTTCAACCAGCAGCGCAGCGAGACCAAGCGCTACGGCGACGAGAACCGCAACCAGATCAGCCTGCAGGTCCGCCAGCAGATGTCCGGCCAGTGGTTCTTCGCGATCGTGCAGATCTTCCTGTCGATCATCCCGGCGATCATCTACCTGGTCGCCGCGTGGCTGATCATCGGGGACGTCCCGATCACCGCCGGCACGATCGTCGCCTTCACGACCGTGCAGTCGCGGCTGCTGTTCCCGACCGTCGGCCTGCTCCGGGTCGTGCTCGACCTGCAGACCTCCGGTGCGTTGTTCGCCCGCATCTTCGAGTACTTCGACCTCGAGCCGGCGATCACCGACTCGCCGACGGCGAAGCCGATCGACCAGGCCGCCGTCGGGCACGTGGCCTTCGAGGACGTCACCTTCACCTACCCCGACGGCGAGGCCGACAAGCCGACCCTGCGCGGGGTGTCCTTCGCGCTCCGGCCCGGGCAGTTCGCTGCGTTCGTCGGACCCTCGGGGGCAGGCAAGACGACCGTGTCGTACCTGGTGCCCCGCCTGTACGAGGCGACGACCGGTTCGGTCCGCTTCGCGGGGCAGGACGTCCGTGACCTCGAGCACGAGGACCTGATGCGCCACATCGGCATCGTCAGCCAGGAGACCTACCTGTTCCACGCGACGATCGCCGACAACCTGCGGTACGCGAAGCCGGACGCCACCGACGACGAGGTCGAACGGGCGGCGCGGGCGGCGAACATCCACGAGACCATCGCGTCGTTCCCGGACGGGTACGACACGGTGGTGGGGGAGCGCGGGTACCGGCTGTCGGGCGGCGAGAAGCAGCGGATCGCGATCGCGCGCGTGCTGCTGAAGGACCCGCCGGTGCTCGTGCTCGACGAGGCCACCAGTGCGCTCGACTCGATCTCGGAGCGGGTGGTGCAGACCGCGCTCGACACGGCAGCGGCCGGGCGCACGACGATCTCGATCGCCCACCGGCTGTCGACGGTGCGGGACGCCGACGTCATCTTCGTGCTCGACCACGGGCAGATCGTCGAGCAGGGGTCGCACGACGAACTCCTGGCGCTGGACGGCACGTACGCCGAGCTGCACCGGCAGCAGAACGCCCCCGCCGAGTCCGTCGGCAGCTGACCGCGTCGCGTCGCCGGGCCGAGGGCTCCGCGGCGATGTCCGCGCACGTCACGAGCCGACAGCACGCGGTCAGCGCGACGTAGACTCGCGGGCGTGCGTTACGCGAACTCCGTCGTCGACCTCGTCGGCAACACCCCGCTCGTCAAGCTGAACCGCGTCACCGAGGGGGTGCGGGCGACCGTCCTGGTGAAGGTCGAGTACCTGAACCCCGGAGGGTCCTCGAAGGACCGCATCGCCACGCGGATCATCGACGCCGCCGAGGCCTCCGGCGACCTGCGGCCCGGCGGCACGATCGTCGAGCCGACCTCCGGCAACACCGGCGTCGGGCTCGCGCTCGTCGCGCAGCAGCGCGGGTACCGGTGCGTGTTCGTGCTGCCGGACAAGGTGGGCGAGGACAAGCGCAACGTGCTCACCGCCTACGGCGCCGAGATCGTCGTCACGCCGACCGCGGTCGCGCCGGAGCACCCCGAGTCCTACTACTCGGTGTCCGACCGGCTGGTGCAGGAGATCCCCGGCGCCTACAAGCCGAACCAGTACGCAAACCCGAACGGGCCGCGCAGCCACTACGAGACCACCGGCCCGGAGATCTGGCGCGACACCGAGGAGCAGCTCACCCACTTCGTGGCGGGCGTCGGCACCGGGGGCACCATCTCCGGCACCGGCAAGTACCTCAAGGAGGCCTCCGGCGGTCGCGTCCGGATCATCGGCGCCGACCCCGAGGGCTCCGTGTACTCCGGCGGCACCGGCCGTCCGTACCTGGTCGAGGGCGTCGGCGAGGACTTCTGGCCGGGCGCCTACGACCCGGACATCGCCGACGAGGTCATCGCCGTGTCCGACGCGGACGCGTTCGCGATGACCCGACGCCTCGCCCGCGAGGAGGGCCTGCTCGTCGGCGGTTCGAGCGGCATGGCGGTCGTCGCCGCGCTCCGGGCGGCCCGTGACCTCACCGAGGACGACGTCGTCGTGGTGCTCCTGCCCGACGGCGGCCGCGGGTACCTCGGCAAGATCTTCAACGACCGCTGGATGCGCTCCTACGGTTTCGCCGAGACCGACGACGCCCGCACCGTCGGGTCGCTCATCGCCGGCAAGGACGGACGCCTGCCCGACCTCGTGCACGCCCACCCGGCCGACACCGTGCGCGACGTCGTCGACATCATGTCGAAGTACGGCGTCTCGCAGATGCCCGTGCTCACCGCCGAGCCGCCCGTCGTCATCGGCGAGGTCATCGGCGCCGTCGCCGAGAAGGACCTGCTCGAGCAGGTCTTCACCGGTGCCGCGGGGATGACCGACGCCCTGAGCGGGTTCGTCGGCGACCCGCTGCCGCTCATCGGCGTGGGGGAGTCCGTCTCCGCCGCACGCCGGGCGCTCGAGACGGTGGACGCGCTCCTCGTCGTCGAGGACGGCAAGCCCGTCACGGTGCTGACGCGACACGACCTGCTCACCTACCTGTCCGAGTAGACCCGGCGGCGTCCGCGACGCACCGCCCGTGACGGGCGCGACCCGCGCCTCCCGTCCGACCCGACCTGGAGAACGAACACCCATGACCGAGTTCAGCACCCGAGCCATCCACGCCGGCCAGGAGCCCGACGGCGCCACCGGCGCCGTCATCCCGCCCATCCACGTGACCTCGACGTACGTGCAGGACGGCATCGGCGGCATGCGGAACGGCTACGAGTACTCCCGTTCCGGCAACCCGACGCGCGACGGCCTGCAGGCCCTGCTCGCCGACCTCGACGGCGGCGTCGCCGCGTACTCGTTCTCCTCCGGCCTCGCCGCCGAGGACGCCCTGCTCCGATCGGTCCTGTCGCCCGGCGCACGCGTGGTGATGGGCAACGACGTCTACGGCGGCACGCACCGCCTGGTCAGCCGCCTGCACGTGCCGTGGGGCGTCGAGCTCGTCGTCGTCGACATGAGCGAGCTCGACCAGGTGCGCGCCGCGCTGCAGGACGCGCCGGACGCGACCGTGCTCTGGGTCGAGACGCCGACGAACCCGCTCATGAAGATCGCCGACATCGCAGCCCTCGCCACCCTGGGGCACGAGGCCGGCGCGGTCGTCGTCGTGGACAACACCTTCGCGTCGCCGTACCTGCAGCAGCCGCTGTCGCTCGGCGCGGACGTCGTCGTGTACTCGGCGACGAAGTACCTCGGCGGCCACTCCGACGTCGTCGGCGGCGCCGTCGTGCTCGCCGACGAGGAGCTCGCGGCGAAGGTGCAGTTCCTGCAGTTCGGTGCCGGCGCGATCTCGTCGCCGTTCGACGCGTTCCTGACCACGCGTGGCATCAAGACGCTCGCCGTCCGGATGGAACGGCACTCCGCGAACGCGCAGGCCGTGGCCGAGGCGCTCGTGGCCGCGCCCGGTGTCGAGCGCGTCTACTACCCGGGCCTGTCCGACCACCCGGGGCACGACGTCGCCGCCCGGCAGATGCGCGGGTTCGGCGGGATGCTGTCCGTGGCGCTCGCCGGCGGGCCGGCCGCGGCGAAGCGGTTCGCGGAGTCGACCGAGCTGTTCGCGCTGGCGGAGTCGCTCGGCGGCGTCGAGTCGCTCATCGGCTACCCGAGCGAGATGACGCACGCATCGGTGCGGGGCACCGAGCTCGCCGTTCCGGAGAACGTCGTGCGGCTGTCCGTCGGCATCGAGGACGCCGGTGACCTCATCGCGGACGTGCAGCAGGCGCTCGCGCGCTGACCGTCGCCGGTCCCGGCCGGCGGCGTCGCCGGGCACCCCTACGATGAAACCGTGAGCACCACGGCGACGAGGACGGGCCTGTTCAGCGGGGGACACGCCCTCGCGACGATCGGCATGGTCGCGATCGTCGGCGTCGCCGCCTTCCAGAACCTGGCGATGACGACGATCATGCCGGTGATCAGCCGCGACCTCGACGGCGAGGCCCTGTACGCGCTCGCGTTCGCCGCACCGCTGGCCGCCGGTGTGCCGGGCATGGTGCTGGCGGGCAACTGGGCGGACCGCGCGGGCGGTCGCGTCGTCGCGTGGGTGTCGGCGCTGCTCTTCGCGGCCGGCACCGCAGTGGTGATGACCGCCCCGACGATGACGGTCTTCCTGGTCGGCCGGCTCATCGAGGGCTTCGGCGCGGGCGCGATCGACGTCGTGCTCTACGTGCTCGTGGCCCGGATCTTCCCCGCCGAGCTGCACGGCCCGGTGTTCGCCGGGTTCGCCGCCGCCTGGGTGGTGCCGGCGCTCGTCGGACCGGCGCTGGCCGGCATCGTCACCGACGTGTGGGACTGGCACTGGGTGTTCGCCGGTGCGCTCGTGATCGCCGTCGCCGCCTTCACCCTGCTCGTGCCGACCCTCGGCCGCCTGCACCCGCCCGCCGAGGCCCTGCGACCGCCGTGGCAGCGGACCCGGATCGGGTGGTCGGTCGCCGCCGCGGTCGCGATCCTGCTGCTCAACGTCGCCCCGGACCTGGCCCCGTGGGGGATGGTCGCCGCCGTCGCGGTCGGCCTGGTCGGCACCTGGTTCGCGCTCCGGCCGCTGCTGCCCGCCGGCACCTTCACCGCGGCGGCCGGGTTGCCGTCGGTCGTGCTGCTGCGCGGTCTGATGGCGGCGTCGTTCTTCGGCAGCGAGGCCTACGTGCCCTTCCTGCTGCAGGCGGAGCACGGGCTGCAGCCCTCCACCGCCGGGCTCGCGCTCACCGTCGCCGCGCTGAGCTGGGCGGGTGCGAGCTGGGCCCACGGGAAGGCCGGCGAGGAACGCCTGACCGCGCAGCGCACCTTCGGCGTCGGGCTCGCCCTGGTGCTCGTGAGCCTGCTGACGGCGTTCGCGGTCGCCGCCCTGCACCTGCCGTGGTGGGTGCTCGTGGCCGGTTGGTTCGTCGGCGGTGCCGGCATGGGGGCGATCTACCCCCGGACCTCGATGCTGACGCTGCGCTTCTCCGGCGAGGGCGACGACGGCTTCGCGAGCTCGGCGCTGACGATCGCCGACGCCTCGGGGAGCGTCATCGGCCTCGCCGCCACCGGCCTGCTGTTCACCGCGACGGGCGGCGCGCAGGGGACCGTCGCCTTCCCGCTCGTCTTCGGCGCCATGATCCTGTTCGCCGCACTGGCGATCGCGGCGGTCCGGCGACTCGGACCCGTCCCGGCGCCGCGGACGGGCGGGTAGCGTGGCCCGCATGCGCTCCGTCGTCGCCGTCGGCGCCCTGGTGACGGTCCTGGCACTCGCCGGCTGCCAGGGCACGACCTCCGTCGCGCCCACGCCCGTGCAGAGCACCGACCTGACGAGCTCGGACGGCGGCTTCGACCAGCAGGCCGTCATCGGGGTCGTGGTCGTCCACGACGACGCCGCGCTCGCCACCGAGCTGCGCACCGGCCTGCGGGACGCCGGCTTCCGCCCCGTCGTCCGGGTGGCACCGGCATCCGGCGCTGCGGCGGCCCAGCGCTCGGCGGTCGCCGGGCTCGTCCGCTCCGGCGCGAAGGCGCTGCTGGTCCGTGCCGCCGACGCCTCCGCGCTGACCGGTGTCGTCCGGACCGCGCACGACGCCGGCGTCGTGGTGGTGTCGCTCGGCGACCCGCTGCCCGCGACGGGCACCGGTGGTGACGGCGTCTCCGCCGACTACCGGGTGCAGGGCGAGGCCGACGACGCGGAGCTCGCAGCCACCGCGGTGGACGTCGTCCGGTCCCTGCAGCGCGGCGAGAAGCCGTCGTCCGACGACGCGGGTGACGACTAGCGAGCGGTCAGTTCCACCACGCCGGGAACGACAGCGTGATCGTCTCGACCAGTGCCTTGCGGGAGCGGCGGGGGCCGGCGAGCCAGGCCTCGATGGCGCCGACGAACCCCTGTGCGACGAAGCCGGCGGCGACGTCGTCGAGCAGCGGCGGACGTGACGACGGGTCGAGCTCGTGGATGTGCTGGGCGCTCGACACGGTGAAGTGCTCGACGAGCAGGCGGTGCAGCGAGGCGTCGTTCGGGTCGGGCAGGGCCTTGCAGTAGATGTCCCGGTGGGCCGTGACGTGCTCGACGACCGCGTTGATGCCGCGGCGGGTGATGGCGGCGAGCTCGGCGGCGTCCGCACCCCGGGCGGCAGCGGCGCGTCGGGCTGCGGCGTCGTCCTCGCGGATGCGGTCGAGCTCCGGCGTCAGGACGTCGGCGAGCAGCGAGCCGGGGGAGACGGCGTGCGAGTAGAACGTGGCGCGGTTGATGCCGGCGGCGCGGGTGACGTCCGCGACGGTGATCGTGGAGACCGGGCGGTCGGTGGCGAGCCGGAGGATCGCCTCGCGCAGGGCAGCGGTCGTGTGCAGGATCCGGGCGTCCACCATGACACCCACCCCCTTCTGATGCTGATCGTGCCGGGAGTCCCCGAGCAGTCCGACGGTACCGCACGGCGTGCCCGGCGGGACCTCGGGACCACCGGCAACACGCGGCACCGCTTCGTGAGCGCTCTCGCGACCCGTAGGATGGTTCCGCGGACGAATCGATTCGATCGAGCCGCGATCACCCTCCCCGCCCCGAGGTCGAAGGACTGCTGCTCGTGACCGCGCCCGCCACCACCGGTTCGATCCGGGTCCCGCACCCCGGAGACTCGCTCTCCCGCGGGCAGCGACTCGTCTACGTCTTCGTCCTCGGCGCCCTGACCGCGCTCGGGCCGTTCACCATCGACCTGTACCTGCCGGCGTTCCCGGCGCTCAAGGAGCAGTTCGGCGTCACCGACGGCGCCGTGCAGCTGACCCTGACGGCGACGACGCTCGGGTTCGCGGTCGGACAGCTCCTCGTCGGGCCCTGGAGCGACAAGGTCGGTCGCCGCCTGCCGCTCATCGTGGCGACGACGGTGCACATCGGCGCCTCGATCGGCGCCGCGACCGCGCCGGACATCGAGCTGCTCGCGGTCTTCCGCGTGCTGCAGGGCATGGGTGCCGCGGCCGGCGGCGTCGTCGCGATGGCGACCGTCCGTGACCTGTTCGGCGGCAAGCCGCTCGTCCGCATGCTGTCGCGCCTGGCGATGGTGAACGGCCTCGCCCCGATCCTCGCGCCGCTCATCGGCTCGCAGATGCTCCGGTTCACCAGCTGGCGCGGCATCTTCGTGTTCCTCGCCTGCTACGGCCTCGCCGTCGTCATCGCCTCGATCCTGCTCATCGTCGAGACCCTGCCGCCGGCCCGCCGCCAGGAGGCCGGGCACTCGACCATCGGGCAGCGGTACAAGGCGCTGTTCTCGGACCGCATCTTCGTCGGCGTCGCGCTCATCGGCGCGATGGTGTTCAGCGGCCTGTTCTCGTACCTCAGCTCGTCGCCGTTCCTGTTCCAGGGCGTGTACGGACTCGACGCGCAGCAGTACGGCCTGCTGTTCGCCGTGAACTCGGTCGGCGTCGTGCTCGGCGTGCAGATCTCCGCGCGGCTGGCCCAGCGCGTCGGGCCGCAGTGGATCCTGGCGTGCTCGACGGCGACGCTGCTGCTCGCCTCGGTCGCGATCATCGTCCTCGACCAGCTCGGCGCCGGGCTCGTCGGCGTGCTCGTGCCGCTGTGGTTCTTCATCGCCGCCTGCGGCTTCTCGTTCCCGCTCGTGCAGGTCATCGGCCTCGCCGCCCACGGCAAGGAGGCGGGGACCGCCGCGTCGCTCCTCGGCGCGCTGAACTTCGGCGTCGCCGGGCTCATCTCGCCGGTCGTCGGCTGGCTCGGCATCACGACCGCGACGCCGATGGCGATGGTGATGGGGTCGACCGCGGCCATGGCGATCGTGGTGCTCTGGGTCGTCGTCCGCCCGAAGACGGTGCCGGCGCTCACGCACTGACGAGCCGGTCGGCGCGGTCGGTACGGCAGGGTGGTTTACCCGACGACCCGGGACGACGAGATGGACGTCGCACGACGACGATCTCGTCGCACCGGATCGGGGTCGCGGCGGGACCGTACCGCGTCCGGAGCCGCGTCCATATGCTGGCGGCATGAGCGACGCGGTGGAGCAGGCACGGGCAGCGGCCGAGGCGGCCAAGCAGGCGGCGGACGAGGCACGACGGCTCGCCGAACAGGCCGCCCAGCGCGCCGAGGAGCTGGCCGCCGCGCTCGCCGCGCAGGCTTCGGCCACGGCGCAGCAGGGCCTCGCGTCCGACGCAGAGCCCGCCGCCGCCGACGCCCCGGCCCCCACCGGCCAGGAGGCCCGGCTCACCCCCGACGCGGAGCCCGCGTCGGCCGCGACCCCGCGACCCGACGCCGCCAGGGCACCGGACGCCGCCCCGGCCGCGACCCCGCCTCCGGACGCCGCCCCGGCGGTGGCGGTGACCGCCCCGCAGCCGGCGGCCGCCCCGCCAGCCGGCCCCGTGCCTCCCGACCCGGCCGGAGTGGCCCCGCTGGGACCGGACGCGGTCGCCGCCGTCCGCGCCGGGTACACCGTCGCGGGCAGCGCACTCGAACTCGGCGCCCTGGTGAACGGTGAGGCGGACCCCGACGTCCAGGTCCGCATCCCGCTCGGCATGCTGAACCGGCACGGCCTCGTCGCCGGGGCCACCGGCACCGGCAAGACCCGCACGTTGCAGCTGCTCGCCGAGCAGATCGCCGCGAACGGCGTGCCCGTGTTCGCCGCCGACGTCAAGGGCGACCTGTCCGGACTCGCGGCGGCGGGGGAGCCGAACGACAAGCTGCTCGCCCGGACCGCCGGCATCGGGCAGCAGTGGTCCGGTACGGCCAGCGCGACGGAGTTCTACTCGCTCGGCGGCCGGGGCACCGGTGTGCCGATCCGGGCGACCGTCTCCGGGTTCGGACCGCTGCTCATGGCGAAGGTGCTGCGCCTGAACGACACGCAGGAGTCCTCGCTCGGACTGGTCTTCCACCACGCCGAGCAGGCCGGCCTGCCGCTGGTCGACCTGGCGGACCTGCGGAGCGTGCTGACGTTCCTGGTGAGCGACCAGGGCAAGGCGGAACTCGCCGAGCTCGGCGGGCTGTCGAAGCAGACCGCCGGTGTGATCCTGCGCGAACTCGTCACCTTCGCCGACAAGGGCGCCGACCGGTTCTTCGGCGCGCCCGAGATCGACACCCGGGAGTTCCTGCGCACCGCTCCCGACGGCCGCGGCATCATCAGCCTGCTCGAGGTGCCCGGCGTGCAGGACCAGCCCGAGGTCTTCTCGACGTTCCTGATGTGGCTGCTGGCCGACCTGTTCAACGAGCTGCCCGAGGTCGGCGACCAGGACGAGCCGGAGCTCGTGTTCTTCTTCGACGAGGCCCACCTGCTGTTCAGCGGTGCCTCGCGCGACTTCACCGAGCAGATCGTGCGCACCGTCCGGCTCATCCGGTCGAAGGGCGTCGGGGTCTTCTTCGTCACGCAGACGCCGAAGGACGTGCCGAGCGACGTCCTCGCGCAGCTCGGGTCGCGGATCCAGCACCAGCTGCGCGCGCACACCCCGGACGACGCGAAGGCCCTGCGCGCGACCGTGTCCACCTACCCGTCGAGCGACTACGACCTGGGCGAGGTGCTCACCTCGCTCGCGACGGGCGAGGCGATCGTCACCGTGATGAACGAGCAGGGGGCGCCGACGCCGGTCGCGTGGACGCGCCTGCGCGCACCTCAGGGGTCGATGGACCCGCTGCCGGCGGCGGACCTGGAGGCCCGCGTCGCCGCGTCGCCGCTGCTCGCCACCTACGGCACCCCCGTCGACCCCGACTCCGCCCGCGAGGTCCTGGCACGCCGGATGGAGGCCGCGGCCGCCGAGGCCGTTGCTGCGGAGGCGGCGAAGGACGCCGCGGCCGCTGCAGCCGCAGCCGAGGAGGCCGCCGCGCGGACCGCCGCCGCTGCCGCGAAGGAGGCCGCCGCGCAGGAGAAGCGCGAGTCGAAGGAGCGAGCCGCTGCCCAGCAGGAGTACGAGCGGGCCCAGCGCGAGTTCGAACGCGCCGAGCGCGCGGCCGCGTCACGGCGGTCGAGCCGGTCCGGGCGGAGCACGCGCACGACGACGAGCCGGAAGGCCGACGACCCGCTGTCCGAGCTGCTCGGCTCGGGCCTCGGACGCACCATCGCGAAGGAGGTCGTGCAGGGGATCTTCTCGACCCTGCGCCGTCGACGCTGAGCGCGCCGGACAGGCGTGTGAGACGCCGGGGTCAGGCGCCGGAGTCAAGCACCGAGCAGCCCGTTCGTCTCGATGAAGAGCAGGGCCGCGACGACCACGGCCGCGAGCCCGCCGACGAAGAAGTGCGCCCCGCGCTGCTCGTACCAGGTACGGCTCGACGGGAAGCGCTTGGCGAACGCCCGGGCGGGGACGGGCCGGGGTTCGTCGAGGACCTGGACGCCGAGGGCGTCGACCACCTGTTCGAGGCCGCGGTCGCCCCACACGTCGGCGCGGATGCGGAACAGGTGCATTCCTTCCGCGTCGAACGCCACGAGCTCCCGTGTCGTCCGGTCGACGGAGGCGCCGAACGTCGTCGCGAGCACGAGGCTGTGCACGCGCTCGCGGGGGACCCGGCGGTGCGGGGTGACCACACCGCGGATCGTCAGCCCCTCGGGGTCGATGCCGATGTACGCCGTGCTGAGCCGGACGAAGGCCACGGCGACGACCACCACGACCGCCAGGACGGCGGCTGCGGCCACGGTCCACCCGCGGAACGGGAACGAGACCCAGAGCAGGGCGACGGCGAGCGGAACGGCGGAGAACACGATGCTCAGGGCGGTGGACCGGACGAGCGACCGGCGCGGGCGCAGGACCACGTCGTACACGTCGGCTCGCAGGCTCGGTGTCGCGGGCACGGTCGTGTCCCCCATGCGCATCTCCTCGTCCCCTCGGGTGCGGCGGGCACGCCGACGGGCCGCCCCTCGAGCGACGCCCCTGCCGCTCGGTGCACCGCGGTCGACTCGTCCCGGAGCCGTCCGCTCGGGTCAGCATAGGTGACCGAGGGGGCCCGGGGACAGCCCGTTCCACCCCGTTCAGCCGGATTCCGAGGAGTGCGCGGTCGACAGGGGACACGCTCGTCGGCCGGGTGGGGGACCAGTGCCGCCGGGTCGGACGACGAAGGGCCCGCGTCTCGTGACGCGGGCCCTTCGGCCTTGCTCGCAGCCGTTCCTGCTCGCTCTGGCGGAGAATGGGGGATTCGAACCCCCGAGGGCTTGCACCCAACACGCTTTCCAAGCGTGCGCCATAGGCCACTAGGCGAATTCTCCTGGGCACCGTCTCGCGACGGCGACACCCAATGCTACAGGTTCTTCGAGGGTGCTCACGACCGCGTGTCGCGGGAGCGCTCCCTCCCAGTCGTCGTGACGTGTCCGACGACTACCCTGAGGGACGTGTCGACCCGCATCTACATCACGTCAGCAGAAGGACACACGGGCAAGAGCACCGTCGCCCTCGGTGTCCTCGAGACCCTCGCGCGATCCGTCGGCCGGGTCGGTGTCTTCCGCCCCGTCGCCCGGTCGGTCGACGAGCCGGACTACGTGCTCGAACTGCTCCTGCAGCACACCGCGGTCGGGATCTCGTACGACGACGCGGTCGGCGTCACCTACGACGACGTGCACGCGGACCCCGACGCGGCGCTCGGCACGATCGTCAGCCGCTTCGCGCAGGTCGAGCGGCAGTGCGACGCGGTCGTCGTCCTCGGGTCGGACTACACCGACGTCGGCAGTCCCACCGAGCTGTCCTTCAACGCGAAGGTGGCCGCGAACCTCGGCGCACCCGTCCTGCTCGTGCTCGGAGGCCGCGACGCCGCCGAGCGCGGCGCACGCACCCCGGAGGACATGGCGCAGGTCGCCGACGTCACGACGAGCGAGCTCCGCGCGGCGCACGCGCAGCTGCTCGGCGTCGTCGTCAACCGCGCCGACCCCGACGCCCTGCCCGCCGTCGTGGCGAGCGTCGAGCGCGCCGTGCACGACGACCACCCGGACGTCGTCGTGTGGGCGATCCCGGAGGACCGCGTCCTGGTCGCGCCGACCGTCCGCGCGCTGCTCGAGACGACCGGGGCGACGTTGGTCCGCGGCGACGAGGCACTGCTCGACCGCGAGGCCCTCGGCACCGTCGTCGCCGGCATGAGCATGGAGAACGTGCTGCCCCGGCTCATCGAGGGCGGCATCGTCGTCGTCCCCGGTGACCGCAGCGACGTGCTCATCGCGACGCTGCTCGCGAACCAGTCCGAGACGTTCCCGAGCCTCGCCGGGGTGATCCTGAACGGCGGGTTCGAGATCGCGCCGCAGGTGTCCCGACTGCTCGAGGGCCTGTCGAGCTCGCTGCCGATCGCGCAGAACGACCTCGGCACCTACGACACCGCCCTGCGCATCACGCAGACGCGCGGCCGCCTGGCGGCGGACTCGCCCCGCAAGGCCGACCTCGCCCTGGCCCTGTTCGAGCAGCACGTCGACGCCGAGGTGCTCCGCGACCGTCTGCAGCTCGCGCCGTCCGGCGTCGTCACCCCGCTCATGTTCGAACACGGCCTGCTCGACCGGGCCCGCGGGTACGGCAAGCACATCGTCCTGCCGGAGGGCGAGGACGACCGGATCCTGCGCGCGGCGTCGACCCTGCTGCAGCGCCAGGTCTGCGAGCTGACGATCCTCGGCGAGCCCGCCGCGATCCGCACCCGGGCCACCGAGCTCGGCCTCGACCTCGAGGCTGCGCACCTGGTGTCCCCGTTCGACCCCGAGCTGCGGGAGCGCTTCGCCGAGGAGTACACCCGGCTCCGCGCCCACAAGGGGATGTCGATCGAGCTCGCCCGCGACACCGTGACCGACGTCTCGTACTTCGGCACGATGATGGTGCAGCTCGGCCTGGCCGACGGCATGGTCTCCGGCGCGAAGCACACCACCGCGCACACCATCCGCCCGTCGTTCGAGATCATCAAGACCCGCCCGGACACGTCGATCGTGTCGAGCGTCTTCCTCATGG
Organism: Curtobacterium sp. MMLR14_006; assembly: GCF_001864985.1. Lineage (NCBI taxonomy): Bacteria > Bacillati > Actinomycetota > Actinomycetes > Micrococcales > Microbacteriaceae > Curtobacterium > Curtobacterium sp. MMLR14_006. Next base: position 406,328 of record NZ_MJGU01000023.1, read on the forward strand.
CGCTCGCCGACCGGGTGCTCGTCTACGGCGACTGCGCCGTCATCCCCGACCCGACGAGCGAGCAGCTCGCCGACATCGCGATCTCGTCCGCCGAGACCGCGACCCAGTTCGGCATCGACCCCCGCGTCGCGATGCTCAGCTACTCGACGGGCGACAGCGGTTCCGGCGCCGACGTCGACAAGGTCCGTGCCGGCACCGCGTTCGTGCGGGAGCGCCGCCCCGACCTGCTCGTCGAGGGGCCGATCCAGTACGACGCCGCCGCCGACCCCACGGTCGCGTCGACGAAGATGCCGGACTCGCCGGTCGCGGGCCGGGCGACGGTCTTCGTCTTCCCCGACCTGAACACCGGCAACAACACCTACAAGGCCGTGCAGCGCTCGGCCGGCGCGGTCGCGATCGGCCCGGTCCTGCAGGGCCTGCGCAAGCCGATCAACGACCTGTCCCGCGGCGCGCTCGTCGGCGACATCGTGAACACCGTCGCGATCACCGCGATCCAGGCCGGCACCGCGACCGACGCGGCCTGAACCGCGCGACGCACGCCGTGCCTCCCGTCCGACAGAGAAAGTGACCCACCCGTGACCGCAGCCCTCGTCGTCAACTCCGGATCGAGCTCGTTCAAGTACCAGCTCATCGAGCTCGAGGGCGAGCGCACGCTCGCCTCCGGACTCGTCGAGCGCATCGGCGAGTCGTCCGGCGCCTGGAAGCACACCAACGCGCTGACGGGGGAGTCGTCGTCGAACGACTCGGCGTCCGTGCCCGACCACGCCGCCGGGTTCCAGGCGATGATCGACGCGTTCGGGAAGGTCGGCCCGTCGTTCGACGAGCACCCGCCCGCCGTCGTCGGCCACCGGGTCGTGCACGGCGGCACCGACTTCGACCGCGCGACCGTCGTCACGGACGAGGTCGAGCAGCAGATCGAGCAGCTGAACAGCCTCGCGCCGCTGCACAACCCCGCGAACCTCGAGGGGATCCGGGCTGCGAAGCAGGTGTTCCCGGACGTCGCGCAGGTCGCCGTGTTCGACACCGCGTTCCACCAGACCATGCCCCCGGAGGCGTACACGTACGCGATCCCGGCGGACCTCGCCGCGGAGCACCGGGTGCGCCGCTACGGCATGCACGGCACGAGCCACAAGTACGTCTCCGAGCAGGCCGCCGTGTTCCTCGACCGCCCGCTGTCCGAGCTGAAGACCATCGTGCTGCACCTCGGCAACGGCGCGTCGGCCGCAGCGATCGACGGCGGGAGGTCGATCGAGACCTCGATGGGGCTCACGCCGCTCGAGGGGCTCGTCATGGGCACCCGCTCCGGCGACCTCGACCCCGCCGTGCTCATCCACCTGCACCGCGAGGCCGGGCTGTCCTTCGACGAGCTCGACACGATGCTCAACAAGGAGTCCGGCCTGCTCGGCCTGACCGGCAACGGCGACATGCGCGACGTGCAGGAGGCGGCCCTGCACGGTGACGAGGTCGCCGAGTCGGCGCTCGCCGTGTACCGCCACCGCATCCGTCGGTACGTGGGCGCCTACACGGCGCAGCTCGGCGGGCTCGACGCGGTCGTCTTCACCGCGGGCGTCGGCGAGAACAACGCGCTGCTGCGCCGCCGCGTGCTCGCCGGGCTCGAGCACCTGGGCATCGAGATCGACGACGACCGCAACGAGCTGCACTCACGGGAGGCCCGGGTCGTCTCCACGGACACCTCACGTGTCGCGGTGCTCGTCATCCCGACGAACGAGGAGCTCGAGATCGCCCGGCAGTCGGCTGCGGTCGCGCTCTGACACCGGCGCGGCCGTCCCGGCGGGCGCGGCCGTCCAGGCGGGCGCGCCGCTTCGCGGTGCCGCGCCGTGCCGTCGCTTCGCCGTGCCGTCGCTTCGCGCCCCGGTGCGGTCATCGCGCCCCGACGCACCGGGGCGCGATGACCGCAGCGGGGCGCAGGCGGTGGGTCAGCGCAGGGCGTCGAGTGCCGCGGGGATCGGGGTGTTGCCGTTCGTGACCTCGAACTGCACGCCGACCGCCGAGTCGTCGAGCAGCGCGTGCAGCACGACGGTGGCGACGTCCGCCCGCGTGACCGACCCGCGGGGGACCGTCCGACCGACGTCGACCGTGCCCTGCGGCGGGGTGTCCACGAGCGCACCCGGCCGGACGATCGTCCACCGCAGGCGGCGTGCGCGCAGGTTCGCGTCCGCCTCGGCCTTCGCCCGCAGGTAGACCTGGAACACGGCGTCGTCGTCCTTCGCCGGCACGACCGCGAGCTCCGGGTCGTACGTGTCCGCCGCCATCGCCGACACCATCACGTAGCGTTCGATGCCCGCCCGCTCGGCGGCGTCCGCGAGCAGGATCGCGGCGTCGCGGTCGACGGACAGCTTGCGCTCGGCGCCGCTGCCCGGCCCGGCACCGGCGGCGAACACCACCGCGTCGACACCGCGCAGCCGCAGCGCGAGCTCGTCGTCGCCGAGCTGCTCCAGGTCCGCCACGATCGCCCGGGCGCCCTGCTGCTCGACGTCGGAGACGTGCGCGGGGTTGCGGACGATGGCGACGGCGTCGTGTCCGGCGTCGGTGATCTGGTGGGCGAGGAGCAGGGCGATCTGGCCGTGTCCTCCGGCGATGGCGATCTTCATGTGTCCGATCCTGCTCCTGCCATCCGGTAGACTGCTCTGCGGCTCCTCACGTGACGCCATCCAGGCCAACTCCCCCAGGGCGGAAACGCAGCAAGGGTAACCGGGCTCTGGCGGGTGCGTGAGGAGTCTTCTCGTTCCGGGGGGTAACCGGGGCTGCGCTCATCTCGAGAGCGGGTGCGTGAGGAGTCTTCTCGTTCCGGGGGTGGGTGACCGGGGCTGCGCTGATCTCGCGTCCTGGTCCTCCTCGCTCCGGGGGCCATCCGGGCTGTGCCCCCTGTAGGGGTAACGCAGGGGGCTGACAAGCCGGCCGTCCGTGTGCGACGATCCCTCCACGGACCCCCAACCAGGGTCCCGACCTCTCCCGTCTCACCAGCGGGGGAATCCGGATCAGGTGGCGGGTGCGCCCGCCAGGATGAGAGACACGCATGCGCAGGCACGCGTCGCTCCGTGGTACCTCCGTACCCACACGAGCGGACGAACGGACACGACGGACCATCGGCACCGACGGCCGGGCTCGACGACGAGCACCGGGCGATCGGCGACTGCTGCTGCGCGGAGGGGTCGTCGCCACCGTGGCGGCGCTCGTCGCGGCACTCGCGGTCATCCAGCCCGCGGCGGCGGCGCAGAACGACGTCGCCGAGGCCGAGGGGGTGCTGCTCAGCGGATCCGGCATCGTCGACGCCGACGGCATCGTGCAGCTCGGCGGCGCCTACTCGAACCGCGGCGCCACCGGGGGCGCCGGGACGGCGAACCAGCCCCTGGACCTCGAAGCCCTGCGCACGGTCGGCGTCGACCTCGGCAACGACGTCGACCTGCTCGGACCGAACGGCCTGCTCACCCTCGGGGTCGACGGGCAGTACGCCACCACGGCGGCGGGCGGGGCGACGGCGTCGTCCGGCCTGCTGACGAACGACGGCGGCATCGGGGTCGGCACCGGGTCCGGCACGGGCGCGGCCACCCTCGACCTCCAGCCGCTCTTCTCGCGCGTCGGCGCGGACGCGACGCTGCTGTCGCGGTCGCAGCTGCGGGTCGGTGCGCTCGCCTCGCGCCTGCAGACCACGCGCGGCGCGACGGTCGAGAGCACGTCCGACTACCGCATCGCCGACGCGAGCCTGGGGTTCACGAGCCCCGCGGTGGCGGCGCTCACCACGTCGCTGGGGAGCGACCTCGGCGCGTTCTCCGACCGGGTGGACGCCACGGTCGGAGCCGACGGGGCACTGGCGGGCACCACGACCGCGCTGACCGCCCAGCTGCAGCGCCTGCTGCGGGGGACGGCCCTCGGACTCGTCACCGTGAACGGCACGACGGTCCGGGCGACCGTCGACCTCGACCTGCGCGACACGCTCACCCGCGTGCTCCAGCAGCCGCTGACGGACGGGGCGGTCACCATCACCCCGTCCACCGGCTCGATCACCGTCGACCTCGACGACCTGACGACGTTGAACGGGCAGCCCGCGAACACCCCGGTGCTCACGGCGGCGGCCGTCGACTCGATCAACCGCAGCATCACGACGATCCTCGGCACGCGGCTGCCGGCCGCGCTGCAGACCGCGGTCGTCAGCACGATCAACGCGACCCCGGTGACCGTCGACGTCACCGCGAACGTCTCGCTCGCGGGCGCGCCCCTCACCGGACTCGCACTGCGCGCCGACACCACGCTCGGGGACCTCGCCGGCACCGGCGCCGCGACGGCCACGGTCACCGCCACGCGCGGACCGCTCGGCCTGACGACGCTGGCCACGCTGCTCGCTCCGGCGGTGAACTCCGTCGTCGTCCCCGCACTGCAGACGATCGTGCGGCCGCTCGTCACCGGGGACGCCCTGACCGGCCTCGGCACGACGCTCACCGCGACGACGACCGGGGTCTCCACGGCACTCGCACCCGTGGTGCTGCTGCTCCGCCAGGTGATCGACCTGACCGTCAACGCCCAGGACACCACCACCGGCTTCCGCGACCCGCGCGGGTACGACCCCGGAGCGCGGAGCGTGCACGCGCTGCGGCTCTCGGTGCTGCCCGGACCGGACGTCGCCACCGTGGACCTCGCCACCTCGACGGTCCGCGCCGCGGCGGTCACGCCGCCGACGATCACCGCCCCGACGGCGGGCCAGCAGTTCAGCGTCCCGTCCGCGACGTCGACCCGCACCATCCGGGTGAGCGGCACCGGCGAACCCGGCGGCTCGATCGCACTCGACCTCGGCGGTGGCCGCACCGGCGCCGCCACGGTGGCCGCGGACGGCAGCTGGACGACCACCGTCCCCGGCGTGCCGACCGGCGACCAGACCGTGACCGCGACGCAGACCGTCGCCGGTGCGGCGGCCGGGACGACGACGCAGTCCTTCTCCGTGGTCGCCCAGCGCGCGCTGGTGGTCACCAGCCCGACGGCCGGCCAGACCTTCACCACCACGGGCACCACCACCCCGGTGACCCTGACCGGCACGGCGACCGCGAACGCGGGCATCGACGTGGACCTCGGCGGCGGCCTGACCGCGTCGGGCACCGCCGACGGCAGCGGCGCGTGGAGCGTCACCGTCCCGAGCGTCCCGGTGGGGGACCAGACCGCACGGGTGACCCAGACCGTCGGTGACAGCACGTCGGCAGCCGTCACCCGGGCCTTCCGGGTCGTCGCCGCCGCGGACCTGACCGTCGACCGTCCGACCGAGGGCCAGGACCTCCCGCTCGTCGGCGACACCCGGTCGATCGCGTTCTCCGGCACGGCGCAGGCCGGTGCCCGGGTCGACGTCGACCTCGGCGACGGCCGCACCGCGACGACGACCGCGAACAGCGACGGCTCGTGGTCGGCCACGGTGGCGGACGTGCCCGCCGGGCGCTGGACGGCCCACGTGACCCAGACGACCGGTGGCTCGACGAGCGACCCGGTCGACCGCACGGTCACGGTCACCGCCGCACCGGCGCTCACCGTCGACGCACCGGTCGACGGCTCGACCGTCACGGTCGCGGACGACTCGTCGACGACGCCGGTCACGGTGAGCGGTTCGGCGGCACCCGACGCCCGGGTGCACGTCGGCATCGGCGGCTCGTTCACGAGCGACGTCGACGCGGACGGCGACGGCCGGTGGACGACGACCTTCGTCGGCGTGCCGGTCGGCGACCGCACCGTCACGGCGCGGCAGACCGTCGACGGCGCCACCTCGGCGCCGGTCACCTCGACCTTCTCCGTCGCCGCCGGCGACCCGCTCGTGGTCACGTCGCCCGACGACGGCGACGTGGTCACGGTCCTCGACGCCGACACGACGACCGACCTCGACCTGACGGGCACGGCCGAGCCGCGCGCCGCGGTCCGGGTGTCGCTCGGCGACGGTCTCACCGCGACCACCACCGCGCTGGCGGACGGGTCCTGGGCCACGACGGTCGAGGACGTCCCCGTCGGGCGGTACACCGTCACCGCGACGCAGACCGTCGGCGGGACCACCGGGTCGGCGGTCCAGCAGGTCGTGACGGTGCAGGCGGGTGCTCCGCTCGCCGTCACCGCACCGACCCAGGGCGCGACCGTCCGGGTGGCGACCGACGACTCCGTCGTCGACGTCACCGTCCGGGGCACCGCGCAGCCGGGGGCACGGATCGACGTCGTCCTCGACGACGGCGACCCCCGCAGCACCCGGGCCGACGCACAGGGCGACTGGTCGCTCACGCTGCCGTCGGTCGCCACGGGGGGCCACACCGCCGCCGTCACCCAGACGGTCGGCGGCGAGACGTCCGCTCCCGTCGAGCGCGACCTGACCGTCGCCGCCGGCGCCGCGCTCGTCGTCGAGGCACCGGGGGCCGCGCAGCAGGTCCCCGCGGGCACCGACGGCACGGCGGACGTCGTGGTCCGCGGCACGGCGGAACCGGGCGCGACCGTCGCGGTCACCGTCGACGACGGCGACCCGGTCCGGGTCGTGGCCGACACCGAGGGCAACTGGGTGCTCCCGAGCAGCCCGCTCGGCATCGGCGAGCACACCGTCCGCGCGGTCGAGACCGTCACGGGGACCGACGGCCCGGTCGTCACGCGCGACTTCACCGTCGTGCCGGGCACCGGCGTCGTGATCGACTCCCCGGCGAGCGGCTCCCGCTTCGTCGTGGTCGACGGCGACGCCACGGCCACCGTCCCGGTCACCGGCACCGCGGAGCCCGGTGCGACCGTCGTGGTCTCCGCTGGACCCGGCACCCGTGCCACCACGACCGCGGACGCAGCGGGCGCGTGGCGGTTGGTCCTCGACGGCCTCGCACCGACCGGCGACCGCACCGTGACGGCGTCGCAGGAGGTCGACGGGGTGACGACGACCGCCGTCCCGACGACGTTCACCGTCGACACGGCGAGCGCCCTGACGGTCACCGGACCGGGGACGGACCCGATCCTGGTCGCCGGTCCGGACGTGCAACGCGACGTCACCCTGACCGGCGCCGGCCAGCCCGGCGCCACGGTCCGGGTGACCGGCGACGGGTTCGCCGACCAGCGCACGACGATCGGCGACGACGGCACCTGGACGGTGTCGTTGCCGGACCTCGGCGTCGGGTCGCACCCGGTGTCGGTGACGCAGACCCTGCCGGGCACCGTCTCCGATCCGCGCACCTCCGACCCCGTCGACCGGACGGTCGAGCTCGACGCGGCCCCGCCGGTGCGGGTCAGCACACCCGACGCCGGAGCCGTGCTGCTCGTGCCGGACGCCGACGCGACGCGCGACGTCGCCGTGACCGGCACGGCCTCGGCCGGTGCCCCGGTCGCCGTGCGGCTGGGTGACACCACCCTGACGACCACCGCCGACCGCGACGGGACCTGGACGGTCACGTTCCCCGGGGTGGGGGTGGGCACGGTGTCGCTGACCGCGAGCCAGACGGTCGGCGGCACCACCGCCTCCGCTCCGGCGCAGACCGTCACGGTGCGGGCCGGCACCCGCCTGACGCTCGTGACCCCGGCCGACGGTGCGGTCCTGACCGTCGCCGACGCGTCCGGGACCGCGGACGTGCGGGCGAGCGGCCGCGCCCAGGCCGGTGCGGAGGTCACCGTCCGCCTGTCGACGGGGGAGACCCGCACGACCGCAGCCACCGCGGACGGCGACTGGGCGGTGACCTTCCGGGACGTCCCGGTCGGCGACCACCGGGTCACGGCCACGCAGCTCGTCGGCGGCGGGACCTCGGCACCGGTCTCCGCCGCGGTGTCGGTGCGCGCCGGTGCGCCGCTCGCGGTGACGACCCCGGCCGACGCCACGACGGTCACGGTCGCCGACGCCGACGCGACCACGGACGTCCGCTTCGCGGGCACCGGTCAGCCGGGCGCGACCGTCACGGTCGACCTCGGTGACGGCGGCAGCGCCACGGCTCGGGTGGACGGTGACGGCGACTGGTCGGCGACCGTCCGCGAGGTGCCCACGGGATCGTTCACCGCCTCGGTCACCCAGTCGGTCGGCGGCACCACGAGCGCGGCGGTCGAACGACCGGTGTCCGTGCTCGCCGCCGCACCCCTGACGGTCCGGCAGCCCGGGGACGACCCGATCACGGTCGCCGACGACGCGGCGACGACCACCGTCACGGTGGCCGGCGACGCCCAGCCGGGTGCGACGGTCACGGTGACCGTCGACCGCCGCGACCCGGTCGAGGTCACGGCGCGGGACGACGGTTCGTGGACGGTCGACGTCCCACGGCTCGGCGTCGGCCCGCACACCGTGCAGGTGACCCAGACGGTCGGCGGATCCACCTCGACCGAGCCCGTCCGGGTGCCGTTCGAGGTCGAGGCCGCGGCGCCCGTCGAGATCGACTCGCCGACGGCCGGTCAGGTGGTCACGGTCGCGGACCGCGACGCGACCACGACGATCACGGTGAGCGGAACGGCCGAGCCGGGAGCGACCGTGCTCGTCGACCTCGGCGACGGGCACACCGCGTCGACCACGGCGGACGGCGACGGCGCGTGGACGGTCTCCGTCCCGGACGTCCCGGCCGGCACCACCACGGTGAGCGTGACGCAGCGCGTCGGCGACACCGAGTCCTCGCCGGAGACGGTGACCGTCCGCGTCGTCGTGGCCGACCCGATCACGATCGCGACCCCGGCGGACGGGTCGACGGTCCGCGTCGCCCAGCGCGACTCGCTCGCGACCGTCACGGCGTCCGGTGCGGCGCAGGCCGGTGCCGCCGTGCGGGTGTCGGTGGACGGCGGTGACGCACGCTCCGTGACCGCCACCGACGCGGGCACCTGGAGTGCGCGGCTCACCGACCTCGGTGTCGGCGACCACACGGTCCGGGCCACCCAGACCGTGGGGGACTCGACGTCCGGCCCGGTCCGGAGCACCTTCACGGTGGCACCGGGCGCGGCGCTGACCGTCACGGCGCCGACCGACGGGACGACGTTCACCGTGCCGGCGAGCGCACCGACCACGACCGTCCCGGTCAGCGGTCGCGGCGAGCCGGGCGCGACGGTCCGGATCGTCCGCGACGACGAGGACGCGGTTGCCGCGACCGTCGGCCCGGACGGGGTCTGGTCGGCCGTGCTGCCCGCGGTCGGCCGCGGAGACCACACGGTCACCGTCACCCAGGTCGTCGGCGGCACCACGTCGGACCCGGTGGTCCGGACCGTCACCGTCGCGGTGGCGCCCGCCGCCGCGGTCGTCATCACCCGGCCGGTCGACGGCACCGCCTACCGGGTCCTCGGCGGGACGACGGACGTCCGCGTCGTCGGCACGGCCGCACCGGGCGCACCGGTGACGGTCCGCGTCGACGACGGCACCGCCGTCACGACGGTCGCGGACGACGACGGCACCTGGGCGGTCACGGTCACCGACGTCGGCACGGGCGCGCACAGCGTCACGGCCCGGCAGACCGTCGACGGCGGCACCACGGACGCCGCGGCGGTCGGGTTCACCGTGACGGCCGCTGCGCCGGTCACCGTCACCAGCCCGACCGACGGGCAGCGGATCCCGACCACGGGGACCACGGCCTCGGTGCCGGTGCGCGGCACCGCGGAACCGGGCGCGGTCGTCACGGTGGACGTCGACGGGCACACCGTGACGACGACCGCCGGCGCCGACGGCTCGTGGACCGTCACGGTCGGCGACGTCCCGCCGGGCGACCACACCGTGTCGGTGACCGAGACCGTGGGCGGCCGGACCTCCGCGCCGGTCACGACGGGCATCACCGTGGTCGTCGCCCAGCCGACGGCGATCACCATCACGAGTCCGGTCCCGGGGCAGCTCGTCCCGGCGACCGGTCCCGATGACACGGGGACGTTCCGGGTGACCGGGCACGCCACGCCGCGGGTCGCCGTCCGGGTGACGCTGTCCGACGGTCAGGTCCGGACGACCACCGCCGACGACGACGGCGACTGGACCGTCGTGTTCGACCGCGTGCCCGAGGGGGACTGGATGATCACCGCCAGCCAGTCCGTCAACGGCACGACCTCGACGGCTCCGCCGGTGCGGATCGTCGTGGACGCGATCGAACCGGTGGCCATCACGTCGCCGGCACCGGGCGAGCACCGCACGGCCTCGGCCGACGGCACGGTGGCGTGGCGCGTCACCGGGACCGCCGAACCGCGGGCGGTCGTGACGCTCGTCGTCGACGACGGGAACCCCGTCACGACGACGGCCGACGACACCGGCGCGTGGTCGGTCGTGGTCCGGATGGCGGTCGGGCCGCACACGATCCGCGTGACGGAGACGGTGGGGACCGCGACCTCGGCGCCGCAGACGGTCAGCGTGACGGTCGACGCAGCCGCTGCGTCGGGCACACCGGGCACGCCGGGCGGGGTGGTGGGGCCGGGCACCGGCGCCGGCGGCCTCCCCGGCACCGGCACCGGCGGCCTCCCCGGCACCGGCACCGGCGGCCTCCCCGGCACCGGCAGCGGGAACGGGAGCGGGGCCGGCCCGGTCACCGGCGGCCTCGCCTTCACCGGCGCGGACGTCGCGCCGATCGCCGGGACGGCGACCGGTCTGCTCCTCCTCGGGGTCCTGCTGCTCGGCCTGTCCCGCCTGGCACGCCGCGTCCGCAGGGGTGGCCACCGCACCCGCGGCTAGGCCCCGTCCGCACCGCGCCTCCCGCCCGTCTCCGCACGGACGGGAGGCGCGGTGCGTCCCCGGCGTGCGACGCGCCTCGACGAGGTGGTCCGGAGCACCGCACCGACCTGTGGACGGGCACGCGGGTGTCGGCCGTCCCGGCTACCCTTGCTGCGTGGTCACCGCCCTGTATCGCCGTTACCGGCCCGAGAACTTCGCCGAGCTCATCGGGCAGTCGCAGGTCACCGACCCGCTGCGCACCGCGCTCCGGACCAACCGTGTCAACCACGCCTACCTGTTCAGCGGCCCGCGCGGCTGCGGGAAGACGACCTCGGCCCGCATCCTGGCGCGCTGCCTGAACTGTGCCGAGGGTCCGACCGACACCCCCTGCGGTGTCTGCCCGAGCTGCGTCGAGCTCGCCCGCGACGGTAGCGGCTCGCTTGACGTCATCGAGATCGACGCCGCCAGCCACAACGGTGTCGACGACGCCCGTGACCTCCGCGACCGCGCCGTCTTCGCACCGGCACGTGACCGCTACAAGATCTTCATCCTCGACGAAGCGCACATGGTCACCCCGCAGGGGTTCAACGCGCTGCTCAAGCTGGTCGAGGAGCCGCCGGAGCACGTCAAGTTCATCTTCGCGACGACCGAGCCCGAGAAGGTCATCGGCACGATCCGCTCCCGCACGCACCACTACCCGTTCCGGCTCGTGCCGCCCGCGGCGATGCTCGAGTACGTCGAGCAGCTCTGCACGCAGGAGTCGGTGGGCGTCGCCCCCGGCGTGCTGCCGCTCGTGGTCCGCGCCGGTGGCGGTTCGGTCCGCGACACCCTGTCCCTGCTCGACCAGCTGATGGCCGGCAGCGAGGACGGCGCGATCGCCTACGAGCGAGCCGTCGCGCTGCTCGGGTACACCGACGCGGCCCTGCTCGACGACGTCGTCGACGCGCTCGCCGTGGCAGACCCCGCGTCCGCCTTCGCCGCGATCGACCGCGTGGTGCAGACGGGGCAGGACCCCCGGCGCTTCGTCGAGGACCTGCTCGAGCGGCTGCGCGACCTCATCGTCGTCGCCGCGACGAACGAGAGCGCCGCTGCCGTGTTGCGCGGGGTCTCACCGGAAGAGCTCGACACCATGACCCGCCAGGCCGGCGTCTTCGGCGCGACCGGTCTGTCCCGCGGGGCGGACATCGCGAACCGGGCGCTCACCGAGATGACGGGCGCGACCTCGCCGCGCCTGCACCTCGAGCTCATGACGGCACGCATGCTCGTGCCCGAGGCCGACGACACCCAGCGCGGTGCGCTGGCCCGCGTGGAGCGGCTCGAACGGCGGGTGGGGGTCGGCGACGCCGGTGGTCACCAGGCGACCTCGAGCGTCGCGGCGGCCCCCGTCGTCGCCCAGCCGGACGCACCGGCCGCGCCGCGACGCGAGCAGCCGGCCGCCGCGGCTCCTGCGCCGACGCGCACCGCTGCTCCCGCCGCTCCTGCCGCTCCTGCTCCGACCGCTGCTCAGGCTGCTGCGACCGGCGCTCCCGCCGCCGCGCCGCAGGCCGACGCCGGCGCGGTCGCCCGGGACGCCGCCGCGTCGTGGGCCGCGGTCGCGCCGAGCGCTCCCGAAGCACCCGCCGCGTCGGACGGCCGGTCGCAGTCCAGCGGCGTGGGCACGGCATCGATCCCGGCCCAGGCGCCGACCGAGGCACCGGCCGCGCAGACCGGGTCGACGTCGGCGACCCCGGCCAGCCCGGTCAGCCCCTCGTCGACCGGTCAGGGCACCACCATCGGCGACGAGCCGGCGGTCCGCACCGTGGGTGCGGTCGGCTTCCAGCAGATGCGCGACGCGTGGCCGCAGATCGTCGAGCACGTCCAGCGCGCGAAGCGCTCGGCGTGGTCCGTCGTGGTGACGGCGCAGGTCACCGCGCTGCGCGAGGACGTGCTCACCCTGACCTTCCCGAGCCAGCAGGACGTCGTCTCCTTCAAGGAGATGTCCGACCCGGACGACAGCGTCAGCGAGCTCCTGCGGTCCGCGATCATGGACGTCATCGGGCTCCGCGTGAAGTTCGTCGCGCGCGGTCCGGGCGGTGCCGGGCAGCCTCGTCAGCAGCAGCAGCAGCAGCAGTCGGCGCCGGCCCCCGCCCCGCAGGCCACGCCGAGCACGCCGACACCTGCGGCGCCGCAGGCCGACGCAGCCGCCGCGCCTCAGGCCGCCGCGCCCCAGGCCGCGGTACCCGTGGCTCCGGCTCCGGCTCCGGCTCCGGCCGCCGCTGCGCCCGCCGCCTCGTCCGCTCCGGGACGGACGGCCCCGACGCCGGACCCCGAGGCTCCGGCGCCCGCATCCGCACCCTCCGTCGCATCCGCTCCTGCTCCCCAGTCGTCGGGGGCGCCGGTGACGGACTGGGCCGTCGCGACGATCCCGGCGGCCGACCCCACCGCCGACGCCGTGCCGGAGTCGGTCGAGCCGAGCTGGGCGGCACCCTTCGGGGCCGTCCCGGCCTCGGCGCCCGTCGCCCCGGCCGAGGTCGTCGAACCGCAGGGCCAGCCGACCGCCGCCGCGCCGCAGTCCGGTGGCGGGCAGCCCACGGGCACCGCACCGGCTGCCGCACCCGGCGTCCCGGTCGACGACTACCCGCTCGACGACGAACCGTACGACGACGGCGCACCCTTCCCGGACCCCGCCGCCGGCTCGTCCCCGCCCCAGCGGCAGGCGCCGGGTCGATCCGCTCCGGCGCAGGCAGCCACGGCGTACGCAGCCCCCGCGCAGGCAGCTCCGGCGCAGCCCGCCGCGGCAGCCGCACCGCGGACCGCGCCGCCCGCGCGTCGCGCCCCGGTCGCCGGTCGCTACGGCGAGGCGGTCGTGCGTGAGATCCTCAACGCCCAGTTCATCGAGGAGACCGCTCTCCACCAGGACGGTGCCTGATGTACGACGGCATCGTCCAGGACCTCATCGACGAGTTCGGTCGCCTGCCCGGCATCGGTCCGAAGTCGGCGCAGCGCATCGCGTTCCACATCCTGCAGACCGAGTCCTTCGACCCGACGCGGCTGTCCGAGCTGCTGGCGGACGTCAAGCAGCGGGTCCGCTTCTGCGAGATCTGCGGCAACGTCACCGAGAACGTGCAGTGCAGCATCTGCCGCGATCCCCGGCGCTCGCCCGCGGTGATCTGCGTGGTCGAGGAGGCCAAGGACGTCGCGGCGATCGAGCGCACCCGCGAGTTCCGCGGGCTGTACCACGTGCTCGGCGGCGCGATCAGTCCGATCGACGGCATCGGTCCCGACGACCTGCGCATCCAGCAGCTCATGACCCGGCTGGCCGACGGCACCGTCGACGAGGTCATCATCGCCACCGACCCGAACCTCGAGGGCGAGGCGACGGCGACGTACCTCAGTCGCCTGCTCGTGCCGATGGGCATCCGGACGACGCGTCTGGCCTCGGGCCTGCCCGTCGGCGGCGACCTGGAGTACGCCGACGAGGTCACGCTCGGTCGTGCGTTCGAGGGACGGCGCGTGGTCGGCGGCTGACCGCCGCGCAGGATCGTTGCGTCAGGGGCGTCCCGCACGCAACATCCCCGGATCACCCTCTAGCATTGGGACACCGCGAGACCTCGCGGTGTCGTCGTCCCCGGGAGTACCAGCCAGTGGCCTTGATCGTGCAGAAGTTCGGTGGATCCTCCGTCGCGGACGCCGAGAGCATCAAGCGCGTGGCGAAGCGGATCGTCGAGACGAAGAAGGCCGGCAACGACGTCGTCGTGGCGGTGTCCGCGATGGGGGACACCACCGACGAGCTCGTCGACCTCGCGCACTCGGTGACGCCGATCCCGGCCGGACGCGAGCTCGACATGCTGCTCACGGCGGGGGAGCGCATCTCGATGGCGCTGCTCGCGATGGCGATCAAGAGCCTCGGGGTCGAAGCGTCGTCGTACACCGGCAGCCAGGCCGGGATGCTCACCGACGCCCAGCACGGCAAGGCCCGCATCGTCGACGTCACCCCGAAGCGCGTGCGCGAGGCGCTCGACTCCGGCCACGTCGCGATCGTCGCCGGGTTCCAGGGCTTCAACCGCACCACGGGCGAGATCACCACGCTGGGCCGCGGCGGGTCCGACACCACCGCCGTCGCCCTCGCCGCCGCGCTCGACGCCGACGTCTGCGAGATCTACACCGACGTCGACGGCATCTTCACCGCCGACCCCCGCGTGGTGCCGAAGGCCCGCAAGGTCGACCGCGTCACGAGCGAGGAGATGCTCGAGCTCGCCGCCTCCGGCGCGAAGGTCCTCTACATCCGTGCCGTCGAGTACGCCCGACGGCACGGCGTCACCCTGCACGTCCGGTCCTCGTTCAACAACAACGAGGGCACCATCGTCTACAACCCTGTCGAGGGGGAAACCGTGGAAGAACCGATCATCACCGGGATCGCCGGAGACCTCTCCGAGGGCAAGATCACCGTCGTCGGCGTGCCGGACCAGCCCGGCAAGGCCGCCGAGATCTTCACGAACGTCGCGCGCGCCGGCGCGAACATCGACATGATCGTCCAGAACGTGTCGGCCGCGTCGACCGGGCGGACGGACATCTCGTTCACCCTGCCGAAGGACCAGGGCCAGACCGTGCTCACGGCGCTCGAGGTCGCGAAGGCCGACATCGGCTACGAGAGCATCCAGTACGACGACCAGATCGGCAAGCTCGCCCTGGTCGGGGCCGGCATGCGCACGAACGCCGGCGTCTCGGCGCAGCTCTTCCGCGCCCTGCACGACGCCTCGATCAACATCGAGATGATCTCCACGTCGGAGATCCGCATCTCCGTCGTGACCCGCGCCGACACCCTGAACGAGGCGATGCGCGTCGTCCACAGCGCGTTCGGTCTGGACGCCGACGCCGAGGCCGTCGTCTACGCCGGCACCGGCCGCTGACGCCCACCGCACCGCAGAACTGCCGAACCACCAGGAGCACCGCATGAGCACCCTCACCGTCGCCGTCGTCGGCGCCACCGGCCAGGTCGGCGCCGTGATGCGCCGCCTGCTCGAGGAGCGCGCGTTCCCGGCCGACCGGGTCCGCTTCTTCGCGAGCGCCCGGTCTGCCGGCACGACGCTGCCGTTCCGCGGCGAGCAGATCGTCGTCGAGGACTCCGAGACCGCCGACCCCTCGGGCATCGACATCGCGCTGTTCTCCGCAGGGGCCACCGCCTCGCGTGCCCTCGCGCCGAAGTTCGCCGCTGCGGGAGCGCTCGTCGTCGACAACTCGAGCGCCTGGCGGATGGACCCCGAGGTCCCGCTCGTCGTGAGCGAGGTGAACCCGCACGCCATCGACCAGGCGCCGAAGGGCATCATCGCGAACCCGAACTGCACGACGATGGCGATCATGCCGGTGCTGAAGGTCCTCGACACCGAGGCCGGGCTGCGCCGACTCGTCGCCACGACCTACCAGGCCGTGTCCGGCTCCGGGCTCGCCGGCGTCGACGAGCTGCTCGGTCAGGCGAAGGCCGCGCTCGAGCAGGACACCGCGGCGCTCACCCACGACGGCACGGCCGTGACGTTCCCGGAGCCGGTCAAGTACGTCCGCCCGATCGCCTTCGACGTCGTGCCGCTCGCCGGCAGCATCGTCGAGGACGGCCTCGGCGAGACCGACGAGGAGAAGAAGCTCCGCAACGAGAGCCGGAAGATCCTCGAGCTGCCCGACCTGCTCGTCGCGGGCACCTGTGTGCGCGTGCCGGTCTTCACCGGGCACTCCATCTCGGTGCACGCCGAGTTCGCGCAGCCGCTGTCGCCGGAGCGCGCGACCGAGATCCTGGCGAGCGCGCCGGGCGTCGAGCTCTCGGACGTCCCGACCCCCCTGCAGGCGGCCGGCAAGGACCCTGCGTTCGTCGGCCGCATCCGCACCGACCAGTCCGCGCCCGAGGGGCGGGGCCTCGTGCTCTTCGTGAGCAACGACAACCTGCGGAAGGGCGCAGCGCTCAACGCGGTGCAGATCGCCGAGACGATCGTCGCGCGTCGCGCGGTCGCCGCGTAGCAGCAGCCCGGCCTGGAGGCCCGTCCCGCGTCAGCGGGGCGGGCCTCGCGTCGTACGGGGGCCGGTCGGGGCTGGCGCCGCGGCACGCTCCGTTCGCAGGCGCAGGCGCAGGCGCAGGCGCAGGCGGAGGCGCAGCCGCGTGGCGCGCCGCGCGCGCTCGGCGGCGAAAACAGGGGCGAGGGCGAGGGCGAGCGCGAGGCGACCGTCCCTGCCCGCCCGGCACCGGCAGCGGTCCTGGCGGCCCGGCGGCGGGTCACCGGTCCGCCGGACGCGCGCCGGGCCTCCCGAGCGGCCACGGCGTCCCGGCCAGCCGAGCTGACCGGCCAGCCGAGCTGATCCTCCTGTCGCGGTGACCGGCTTGTCGCGCTGATCGGCCTGTCGGCGCGCGCCGGTAGGATCGACGCGTGGCAGTGAAGCAGGTGGACCCCATCGACGTCGTCCTCATCGGCGGAGGCATCATGAGCGCCACGCTCGGCGCGATCATCCACCGGCTCGAGCCGTCGTGGAAGATCCGGGTGTACGAGCGGCTCGGCAGCGTGGCGCAGGAGTCCTCGAACCCGTGGAACAACGCCGGGACCGGGCACTCCGCCCTGTGCGAGCTGAACTACACGCCCGAGCTGCCGGACGGTCGCGTCGACATCGCCAAGGCGGTCACGGTCAACGAGCAGTTCCAGGTCTCACGGCAGTTCTGGGCGCACCTGGTCGAGACCGGCGCGCTGCCGAACCCCTCCGACTTCATCAACCCGACGCCGCACATCTCGTTCGTGTGGGGCGCGGAGAACGTCGAGTACATGCGCAAGCGGTACGAGGCGATGCAGGGCCACCCGCTCTTCGCGGGGATCGAGTTCTCGGACGACCCGGCGCAGATCCGCAAGTGGGCGCCCGCGCTCATCCCCGGGCGCAAGAAGGACCAGCCGATCGCGGCGACCTACTCCGCCGCGGGGTCCGACGTCGACTTCGGCTCGCTGACCCGCCAGCTGTTCGACCAGCTCGAGGTCGACGGGGTCGAGTTCGAGCCGTCGCACCAGGTCACGAAGCTCTCCCGCTCGACGGTCAGCGAGGGCTGGGTCGTCGACGTCCGCAACGAGATCGGCCGATCGACCCAGCGCATCGCCGCGAAGTTCGTCTTCGTCGGCGCTGGGGGCGGTGCGCTGCACCTGCTGCAGAAGTCCGGCATCCCGGAGATCCGGGGCTACGGCGGCTTCCCGGTGTCCGGTGAGTTCCTGCGCACCGACGACCCCGAGGTCGTGCAGAAGCACGCGGCCAAGGTCTACGGCAAGGCCAGCGTCGGCGCACCGCCGATGTCCGTGCCGCACCTCGACACCCGCATCGTCGACGGCACGGCGTCGCTGATGTTCGGGCCGTACGCGGGCTTCAGCCCGAAGTTCCTCAAGCAGGGCTCCCTGCTCGACCTGGTCCGCTCGGTCCGTCCGCACAACCTGCGGCCGATGCTCAGCGTGGCGTTCTCGAACTTCGACCTGGTCCGGTACCTGATCGGCCAGCTGCTGGCGTCGCGGAAGACGAAGTTCGACGCCCTGCGCGACTTCATGCCGAACGCCGAGCCGGAGAACTGGCACCGCATCACCGCCGGGCAGCGCGTCCAGGTGATCAAGCCGGACAAGGACAAGGGCGGCGTGCTGCAGTTCGGGACCGAGGTCATCACCTCGGCCGACGGGTCGATCGCCGGGCTGCTCGGAGCGTCGCCCGGGGCGTCGACGGCGGTGCCGATCATGCTCGGCCTGCTGCGCCGGTGCTTCCCGGACCGCTGGGACGGCTGGCAGGACGACGTCCGCACGATGGTCCCCACCTACGGGCAGGACCTCGGCGACGACGCTGCCCTGGCGGACGCCACGCTCGAGCGCACGGCGAAGGTGCTCGGCCTGCACCACTGACGGCCGCCACGACCGGGCACGGCTTGCGGCTGGTTCGAACATGTGTTCGAATGTCGGCATGCGGTGGAGTGGACAGGCGATCGACGCGGCACAGGACGACGCGCTCCCGGGCATGGAGTCGAACAGCGGGTTCGTGCGGAGCGTGACGACGCCGGAGTTCGCCGGGGTCACCTTCCACGAGGTCCTGGCGAAGAGCGCGCTCAACCGGGTGCCGAGCGCCGACGGGTCGGGGACGTACGGGTGGACGATCAACCCGTACCGCGGGTGCAGCCACGCGTGCGTGTACTGCTTCGCCCGTCCGACGCACACGTACCTCGAGTTCGACGGGGGAGCGGACTTCGACCAGCAGATCGTCGTGAAGACGAACGTGGCCGACGTGCTGCACCGGGAGCTCACCAAGCCCACCTGGGACCGCCACCCGGTCGCCCTCGGCACGAACACCGACCCCTACCAGCGCGCCGAGGGCCGCTACCGCCTGATGCCCGGGGTGATCGAGGCGCTGGCGGCGTCACGGACGCCGTTCAGCATCCTCACCAAGGGCACGCTGCTCCGCCGTGACCTGCCGCTCCTGGTCGAGGCGGCGAAGGTGGTGCCGGTCGACCTGGCGATGTCGATCGCGGTGTACGACGACGACCTGCAGCAGTCGGTCGAGTCCGGGACCCCGACGACCTCGGCGCGGCTCGCGACCGTGCGGGCCGTCCGCGACGCCGGGCTCGACTGCGCCGTCTTCCTCATGCCCGTGCTGCCGTACATCACGGACACGAAGGCGCACCTCGACGACGCGGTCGGTCGGGCCGCGGCCGCCGGGGCGACGAGCATCGCGTACTCGGCGCTGCACCTGCGCCCGGGCGTGAAGCCGTGGTGGTTCGAGTGGCTGGGCCGGGAGCGACCCGACCTGGCGCAGCGGTACCGGGCGATGTACCTCGACAACACGTACGCGCCGAAGGAGTACCGGCGGTGGTTGTCCGAGCGCATCCGCCCGATCCTGGCCGCGCACGGCGTCGGCCTCGGCCGGGTCGACCCGGCGACGGGGTCGATGGGGTTCTCGGAACCGCGGACGTTGCCGCAGGAGCAGTCGATCCCGGCCGTGTCGCCCCTGAAGCGTGCCGATCCGGGCTTCGACCGCCGGCTCCTCCGCCCGGTGGCGGCACAGACGCTGTTCTGATCGCACCGGTCCGCCTTCGGGGGACAGCAGGGACCCGCGAGGTGCCGGTATCATCGACCTGGCCACCGGACCGATCCCGATTCGGGGTACACGGTCACCGTCCCGGTGGTTGGATCGTGGTCGGCGTTCCCGTCGCCGCCCGGAAGGACTCCCTCGTGCTCGGCATCCCCACGCACCTCGCTCCGCGAGTGAACGCGTGGTCGACGGTGCGCGCCTTCCACGCGGCGGCCATCGGGTCGATCGTCGCCGCGGCGCTGGCGCTCGTGCTCTACCGGGTGGCCGAGCCGGACATCCGGATCGCGGGGGCGGTGCTCGCACTCGTCCCGATGCTCGGCATGGTCGCGGTGCACGTGCAGTTCGGCACGTGGCGGTCGGCGGTCGCGTTCCTGGCCGTCGGCGGGGTGTGCGCCTGGTGGTTCGCGCTCGTCGTCTCGCGTGAGGTCCCGACCGGCTGGGTGGCGTCCTACCTGCTGTCGCTCTCGGTGATCCCGCTCATCCTCGTCGGCGGGGCCGGTGCGGTCCCGGGGCGTGTCGCGCTCTGGTCGGTGGCGGGCTTCGTCGTCGGTCGTGCGGCCTCGGCGGTCGCGGTCCTGCAGACCGGTGGTCCCGCCCGACCCCTCGTGCTGGCCTGGGTCACGGTGGTCTTCGTCGTCGCGCTCGTGCTCGTCACCAGCCGCTCGACCGGGCGGTCCGAACGGGTGCAGCCGGAACTCCTGCGCTCCGCGCGCGAGGAACACGTGTCGGCGTACCGCGCGGGGGTCGAGGCCGAGGCGTCCGCGATCCTGCACGACACCGTGCTGAACCACCTCGGGGCGATCGCCCTGGCCCCGGACGGCCCCATCGACCGCCAGCTCGCCGCGACGGTCGACGCCGACCTCGCCGTGCTCACCGGCAAGGAGTGGCTCGCGCCGCAGACCGGTCCGCGGCCGGGTGCCGCCTCGGACGCCTTCGAGCGGATGCTCGACGAGCACCGGGCGAGCGGCCTCGACGTCACCGTCTCCGGCGACCCGTCCGCGCTCGACGGGCTCGACGAGCGGGCACTCACCGCCGTGGTCCGTGCCGTCGGCCAGTGCCTGGCGAACGTGCAGAAGCACGCCGGCACCGACGCCGCCGAGGTCAGTGTCTTCGACGACAGTGCCTCGTGCACGGTGATGGTCGTCGACGACGGCCGGGGCTTCGACGAGCAGGAGACCGGTACCGACCGGATGGGACTCCGCGGTTCGGTGCGCGAACGCATCGGTCGCGTCGGCGGTGACGTCCAGGTGTGGTCGTCGCCCGGCTCGGGGACGAGCGTGATGATGTCCGTGCCCTACGCGCCCGCCACCGGCGCGATCGCGGTGCCGGTGTCCGGCGACGACGACTCCGGGCGGCGCGGGTGAGGCCCGTGTCCGGCGCCAGGCGGACGGCGCAGCAGTACGACCCGCTCGGCGCGATGGGGTCGCGGCCGCTGGCGATCGTCATCGGGGCCGCGAGCGTGCTCTGGGCGTTGCTCGTGTCGCTCTTCGACCGTGACGTGGTCGGCAGCCCGACGTTGAGCGCGCTCACCGTCATCCTGGTCGCGGCGTCCGCCGGCGTGGTGTTCGCGGCGTCGAGTCCGTTCCGGGCGCCGTTCCCGCGCTCGGCGTTCGTCGCGCACGTCGGCCTGCTCGCGGCCGCCTCGGTCGCGAGCGTCGCCGCCCAGTGGGGGCCGGACGAGAGCGCCCTGAACGACTTCATGTCCCTCATCACCGCGACCGGGATCGTCATGGTCGCGCCGTACCGCCCGTGGACCGACCTGACCGTCGGCGGGCTCGTGCTCGCCGCCGTCAACGCGGTCACCTGGGGCGCGGGGGCCGCCGTGTTCCCGAACCAGGTGCCCGTCGTGGTGGCGGGCTACCTGGCCGCGGCGCCGACGCTCGTGCTGACGGCCGCCGCCGCGGTGTTCGCGTGGACCTTCGCCGGGCTCGCCGAGCGGGTGCAGATCCGGGCCGGGTCGTACTCGGTGGAGCGCGCCGAGCGTGACGGCATCGCCGCGAGCGTGCAGCAGGACCGCTCGACGATCCTGGCGCGTGACGTCGCGCCGTTCTTCGCCGAGCTCCGCACGCGCGACACGATCACCGACACCGACCGTGCACGGGCCCGCCGCATCGCGGACGGCATCCGCCGGTCCATGGTGGCGGACGCCGACCGCACCTGGTTCGAGCAGGCCGTCCGCACCGACGGCGGCGAGACACCGACGGTCGACGACCCGGACGGGCTGATCGCACGCCTCGACGCCGACCAGCGATCCGTCGTCCGGACCTTCGTCCGGGCCGCACTGCAGGCGAGGACCGTCGACCCGGCCGGGTTCCACGCGACGGTCCGCCGGGCGGACGAGGCGACCGGGCACACGACCGACGCCTCCGCCGACCGGGCCGTCCTCACGCTCGACCTCGCCGTGGACGACTCCGACGTCGGCATCCACCGCACCTTCGACCCCTACCTCGCCGTCCTCCGCGTGACGTTCCCCGACCTCGACGTCGCGGTCCGCCCCTCCGCCCTCGCACTAAGGTTCTCCTATGACCAGCACTGACCCGAACCGGCTCTCGGAAGGTCTGCCGTCCCTGCCGAACCCGGGAGCACGACGCGTGCGGTTGGCCATCCTCGACGACCACGAGGTGCTGCTCGACAGCCTGTCCAGCTGGATCGCGGTGAACGCGTTCGACTTCGACCTGGCCCTGACCGCGCACACCTGGCTCGAGATGGTCCACAGCGACAGCTTCCCGACCGACCTGGTGTTCCTCGACTTCCAGCTGAAGGAGCCGGTCTCGATCGAGGCCCGCGTGCGTACCTGCCGCGCCGCCGGTGCGAAGGTGATCGTGCTCTCGAGCGTCGACAGCCGCGAGTCCCGCGACCGTGCCCTCGCCGCAGGCGCCGCGGCGTTCCTGTCGAAGTCCCTGCCGATGCGCGAGGTCATGGACGTCGCCCGCGAGATCATGGGCGTCGCCCGCGAGACCCCGCAGCCGCGCGAGTGGCGTCCGCTGCCGACGGGCGCGCAGGCGCACCAGCGCCCGAAGCTCAGCGCCGGCGAGGAAGAGGCGCTGCGCCTGTACGTCTCCGGCCACTCCACGAACGAGGTCGCCGCGCAGATGAACGTGCAGTACGAGACCGCGAAGACCTACCTGCGCCGCGTGCGCGAGAAGTACAGCAAGGTCGGTCGGCCCGCGTCGAAGAAGTCCGACCTCATCCGTCGCGCCGCCGAGGACGGGTTCCTCGCGTAGTGGCGAAGCTCTACTTCCGCTACGGCGCGATGAACAGCGGCAAGAGCACCGGGCTCCTGCAGGCCGCCTACAACTACGAGGAGCGCGGCCACCGGGTACTGCTGGCGAAGCCCGCCGTCGACACGAAGGGTGACCGTGAGATCGTCTCGCGACTCGGCGTGACCCGCACCGTCGACCTCGTGTTCGCCCCCGACGCCGACGTGCGCGACGCGGTGACGACGGCCGGGGCGACCGACCCCGGGTCCGACCGGCTCGACGGCATGGTCCGGCCGGTCAGCTGCGTGCTCGTCGACGAGGCGCAGTTCCTCACCCCGCGCCAGGTCGACGACCTGCTGCGGATCGCCGTCCTCGACGAGGTCCCGGTCATCACCTACGGCATCCGCACCGACTTCCGCACCGAGGCCTTCCCCGGCAGCGCCCGTCTGCTCGAGGTCGCGCACTCCCTCGAGGAGCTCAAGACCATCTGTCGCTGCGGCCGCAAGGCGGTCTTCAACGCGCGGACCGTCGACAGCCGCTTCGTCTTCGACGGCTCGCAGGTCGCGATCGACGGCGTCGACGTCGCCTACGAGTCGCTCTGCGCCAACTGCTACCTGACGGAGTCCGGCGGTCGCCTCGACGGCAACTGACCGCTCGGGTCCGCCGGTCACGACACCCCGCTCGGGTCCGCCGAGCGGTCACGTTCCGTCGTCGGTGCGCCCGTCGGGCCACCGGACGTGACCGGTCCGCGAGGTGCGCACGGCACGTCGTGACCGGTGCGCGCCCGAGACGTGACCGGACGCCGGCCGGGAGGCGCGGCACGGCCCCGCCCCGCGCCTCCCGGCCGCCGCGACGCGGTTCCAGGGCGCGCCACGCAGCTCCGCCGAGTAGTCGCGAACCGTCGCCCCCGCGATCGCCGGGTGACGCCCGGCGACCGCCCGCCGACCAGGCGACGGCACGTCGTGACCGGTCTCCGGTGGAATGCGCGCAGGACGGCGGGCGTTGGTGCACACATGACCGACGACACCCTGCACCTGTCCGTCCTGGACCTCGCCACCCGTGAGTACGGCCAGTCCAACACCGAGGCCCTGCAGGGCTCGATCGACATGGCCGTCCACGCCGAGCAGCTCGGCTACGAGCGCTTCTGGGTCGCCGAGCACCACGGCATGCCCGGCATCACGTCGTCGGCTCCCGCCGTGCTGCTCAGCGCCGTCGGTGCGGCCACCTCGACCATCCGCATCGGCTCCGGCGGCGTGATGCTGCCGAACCACGCGCCGCTCGTCGTCGCCGAGCAGTTCGGCACCCTCCGTGCGCTGTACGGCGACCGGGTCGACCTCGGCCTCGGGCGTGCGCCCGGCACCGACGGGGCGACGGCGATGGCGCTCCGCCGCACCGACCGCCTGGACGTCGACGACTTCCCGGAGCGGCTCGCCGACCTCATCGGGTTCTTCACCGGGATGGACGAGGGCAACCCGCTCGCGGGCATCCGCGCCGTGCCGGGCTACGGCGACGTGCCGGAGTTCTGGCTGCTCGGGTCCTCCGGCTACAGCGCCCAGGTCGCGGGTGCGCTCGGCGTCTCGTTCGCCTTCGCGCACCACTTCGCCTCGGACAACACCGAGGCGGCGCTCGCCCTGTACCGCGACTCGTTCCGGCCGTCGCGCTTCCGGCAGACGCCGAACGCGCTGATCGGCGTGCAGGTCGTCACCGACGAGGACCCCGCCGTCGTGGACGAGCAGAGCGCTCCCGGCATGATCTCCTTCATCCGGATGCGCTCCGGCCGGAAGCCCGAACCGGTCTCGATGGACGAGGCGCGTGCGTACGAGTTCACCGACCTCGAGCGTCGGTTCATCGCCGCCCGCACCGAGCGTCAGGCCTACGGGAACGCCGAGCAGGTCGCGGAGAAGATCAACGCACTGGTGGCGTCGACCGGGGCGAACGGCGTGATCGTGTCGCCCGGTGCGGCACAGGCCCGGTACCGCCACCAGGCGCTCGACGTCGTGGCGCGCCTGCACGGCGAGGGGCGCCTCGTGCCCGCCGGCGCGGCCGCGGCGGTCTAGTCAGCGCGGTCCCGCACACGCGGTCTCGTCCACGCGGTCCTGTCCACGCGGTCTCGTTAACTTCGTGAGCAGGAGTGGTCGGGTCGACGACGCGCACTCGACCACTGCTGCTCGCGGAGTGCGGCGGTGCCTCAGGTGAGCAGGCCGAGGCGCGTCGCGGCGGCCACGGCGGCGACCCGCGAACCGACGTCGAGCTTCCGGAACACGTTGTAGACGTGCCGCTTCACCGTGCCGATCGCGAGCTGCAGGTCGGCGGCGATCTCGGCGTTCGTGCGTGCGGCCGCGACGAGGCGGAGCACCTCGAGCTCGCGGTCGCTCAGCGGTGCGCCCGCACGGGCCTCGGTGACCAGGTCGACCGGGAACGTCACCGGCGCCGCGTCGGCGTGCGCAGCCCGGGCGATGCGGTCGACGAGCTCGCGGCTCGGGGTGTCCTTCGTGACGAAGTCGACCGCGCCCGCGTCGAGGAGCGTCCGTCGGAGCACGGCGTCCCGGTGCATGGTGAGCACGACGACGTGGATGTCCGGCCGGGTGCGTCGCACGGTCGCGATCGTCGTCCGCGCCGGGGGACCGTCGAGCTCGACGTCGAGCAGCAGCACGTCGATCGCCGCGGCCTCGGGGGAGTCGAGGACGTCGGCAGGACGTTCACCGTGTGACACGACGCGGATGCTCGGGACGGCGCCGAGGATGGTAGCCAGGCCCTCGCGGAAGAGCCGGTGGTCGTCGACGATCGCGACGTGGGTGATGGTCACAGGGTCCCCCTCGGGATGGTCAGCCGGACGGTCGTCCCCGTGCCCGGAGCGCTCTCGACGTCGAAGCGCGCCCCGATGACGGCGGCACGCTCCCGCATCGTCTGCTGACCGAGCCGGCCGTCGGCGTGGTCCTCCGGTGCGAACCCGGGCCCGTCGTCGGACACCGTCACCACCAGGGCCCGCCTGCCCCAGGCGAAGTCCACCGTCGCGGTGGAGCCGGGCGCGTGCTTCGCCCGGTTCGTGAGCGCCTCGAGCAGGATCGTCAGGGCTTCCTCGGCCTGCCAGACCGGCAGCCGTGCCGGGGTGCCGGTCGAGTGCACCGTCAGTCGTTCGTCGTCGCGGAACAGGTCCTTCGCGTGCCGGGCCAGCGCGTCGTCGAGCAGCGCGTCACCGACCCGGGCGTGCAGGCTCACGGCGAGGTCCTGCACGTCGCCGAGCGCCGACCGGAGCAGACGGCTCGCGGCGTCGAGCTGCTCTGCGCGCTCCGCCGCCGGGGGATCGGTGAGCAGGACGAGGTCGAGCCGTTGCAGTCCGGCGAGGATCCCGTGCGCCACGCGGTCGTGCAGGTCCCGGGCGATCTGCGTCCGCGAGTCGAGGTGCGCCGTGGTGACCCGCTGGCGCAGCGCCTCGGTGTAGGCGACGGCGCCGGCGGGGAACCGGCTCCAGATGCCCGAGTGCAGGGCGCGGGTGGCGCGGATGACCTCGGCGGTGGTGACGGCGCCGACCTCGTCGACGAAGACCGGCACGTACGCGTCGAAGAGCATCTCGGCCGCGAGCATCGCGCCGGCCGGGTGCTGCGCGTGCTCAGCGTGCAGGGCACCCGTCGCCAGGTGCGCCGGGTCGAGGTAGGCGTTGCTCACGACGCTGCCGTCGGCGCCGGCGGCGTACCGCTCGTGGGCGTCCGCGATCATCGACGTGATGTTCTCGGTCAGGCTCTCGGCCAGCGCGGGGTCCTCGGCGAACTCGGGGAACTGCGCGCCGATCTCGGCGAGGACGTGGGCGAGGGAGCGGTCGTTCGGCATGTCGTTCGTGAGCGTAGCCGGAGCCGCGGCCGACGACGGACGGGAACCGACCGGGTGGGTCGTCGGACACACGGCTGTGGGGAAAGCAGAAGGCCCCGGTTCCGGAGAACCAGGGCCTTCTTCGTACTGTCTCAACACAGTGTCGGGGTGACAGGATTTGAACCTGCGACCTCCTCGTCCCGAACGAGGCGCGCTACCAAGCTGCGCCACACCCCGCGGTGTGATCACTCCGTACCGGAGCAACCCCAGAAGTCTACCCGACGATGGGGTGTGCTCACGACCATGCGCTGCACGCCGGGCGCGTCGGCTCAGACGGTCCGTGCGGTGAGCGTGACGACGACCGCCTCGGGGCGGCACGCGAAGCGGACCGGGGCGTAGATCGACGTACCGATCCCCGCCGAGACCTCGAGCCACGACCAGTGGTTCCGGTGCTCCCACTTGTGCAGGCCGCTGGCGAAGCGCCGGGGCAGGTCCGAGTTCGTGACGAGTGCGCCGACGCCGGGCACCGCCACCTGGCCGCCGTGGGTGTGCCCGGCGAAGATGACGTCGGCACCCTGGGTCACGAACGCGTCGAGCACCCGACGGTACGGCGCGTGGGTGATGCCGAGGGCGACGGCGGCGGGACCGTCCTCGTCCTCCGACCACGGGACGTCGCTCCGCATCTCGTCGACGTTCGTCGGGAGCAGGTCGAGGCGGTCCCAGTCGCGGTGCGCGTCCGAGGTGCCGAACAGCTCGAACCGCGACCCGCGGAGCTCGATCGCGTGCGCGTGGTCGTTCACGTCGAGCCAGCCGAGCGACTCGAAGAACGCGGTCTGCCGGTCGACATCGAGGCCGACGGGCTCCGCAGCGTGGCCCATCCGGCTCGGACCGGAGAAGTACCGGAGCGGGTTGCGGGGGGAGGGGGCGTAGAAGTCGTTCGACCCGTACGCGAACGCCCCGGGGACGCCCCGGAAGGGCTCGAGGGCGTACTCGACGGCGGCGTTCGCGGTCGGGTGACCGAGGTTGTCGCCGGTGTTCACGATGAAGTCCGGCTCGACGAGGCTGAGGTCGCGGAGCCACTGCTGCTTGTCGGCCTGCCACGGCGCCATGTGGATGTCCGACAGGTGCAGGACGGTGACGTCACGCGAACCCTCGGGGAGCACCGGGACGGTCTCCCAGCGCAGCCCGAAACGTCGCCGCTCGACCAGGGACCCCCACGCCGCCGAGGCGGCGCCGGCGGCCGCACCGGCTGCGAGGACCCCGAGCGCGGTGCGACCGCGGGTCACTTGCAGCGCTCCGGTGCCTTGCCGTTCTTGTCGCCGAACAGCTGGATCGTCACGGTGGAGTCCTTGGCTGCGGCGGCGTCGGCAGCGGGGTCGACGGCAGCGACCCGGCAGGCCTTCTTGCCCCCGCCCTTCGCGTAGTCGTCGGAGACGGCCACGTTCGAGAACCCGGCGTCCTCCAGGGCCGATCGCGCACCGTCGAGGGACGCGCCGGCGACGTCGGGGACGTTCGCCTGGGTGCCGTCGGACGTGTAGACGGTGACGGTCGAGTCGCTCGACAGGAGCGCACCGGAGGCGGGGGAGGTGGACTCCACCGAGCCGGGCTGGCCGGTACCGGGGCGCTGGCCGCCGTCGACGTAGCGGAAGCCGGCGCCGGAGATGAGCGAGCGTGCCTCGTCGGCGCTCTTGCCGGCGACGTTCGGGACCGGGCTGCTGTTGCCCCGGATCGCACCCTGACCCGGGTCAGTGAACGCGCCGGCCGGGTAGAGGGCGTTGATCGGGGTCATCGCCTGTCGCCAGACGTCCGCGCGCGCACCGGCGTACGTCCCGTTGACACCGTTGCTGAAGTGCCGGAGGTTCGTCTTGCCGCCGTCCGTGTTGCCCTGCCAGTAGGCGGTCGCCACGCGGGAGCTCGCTCCGACGAGCCAGATCTGCTCGGCTTCGTTGGTCGTACCGGTCTTCGCGAACATCTGGGTGCCGTCCGCCGTCTGCGCGCCGACGGCCGTGCCGCTCCGGATCGTGCCCTTCATCGCGTAGACCGCGGCCTGCGCGAACGCCGGGTCGACGGCCTGCTGGCAGTCCTTCGGCTGCCCGCCGAGCTGCTTGCCGGACGGCGAGGTGATCTGGTCGATGGCGATCGGCTTGCAGTAGATGCCGTTGTTCGCGACCGCGGCGTAGGCGGCGGCCATCGTCATCGGGGCGATCTCGTTGGTGCCGAGGATCGCCGAGGGGTTCGTGGTGAGTTCGTTGCCGTCGGCGCGGTGGACCCCGAGCGACTTCGCGATGTCGCGGATGTCGCAGAGGTCGAGCTTCTGCGCCATCGAAGCGAACGCGCCGTTGATCGACCCGGCCGTCGCCCCCAGGACGCTCCAGTTGTGGCCTTCACCGGGGGCGTCGTTCGTCACCTCGAACTGCGTGTAGTCCGTCTGGCCGCAGATCGTCCAGGGCGACATCGTGCGCTCGGCACCGCTCACGGTCTCGTTCAGCCCGTGGCCCGTCTTCACCCAGTCGAGGAGCGTGAACAGCTTGTACGTCGAGCCGGTCTGGAAGCCCGTTGAGCTGCCGTACCTCTGGTCGACGCTGTAGTTCAGCGACGTGGACGTCGGCGCCGACTTCAACGACTCGTCGAAGTCCTTGTTCTGCGCCATCGTGATGATGCGACCCGACCCAGCCTCGATCGAGTTGAGCGTCGCGCCGAGCGCGAAGTTCGTCTCGGCCTTGTTGTCGTACGTGTTGAGCAGCTGCTTCTGCTGCGCGTTGAGGTCGAGGTTCAGCGTCGTCTGGATCTTGTAGCCGCCGTTGCGCCAGGCCTTGTCGCGGGCCTTCTGCGACGAGCCGAGCTGCGACATCTCGAGCACGACCTTCTTGGCGTAGTCGCAGAAGAACTGCGACCCGTCACCGACGGATGCCCGGCAGCCCTGCGACGGCTGCGTCAGGTGCACGTAGTCGGCGGGCTTCGCGAGACGTGCCTTGCGGTACTCGTCCTCGGAGAGGTTCTTCTGCGCGTACATCGACCGCAGGATGACGTTGCGGCGGGCGACGTTCGCGTCGTACTTCTTCGGGGTCGACAGGTTGCGGGCCTCGGGGTACTGCACGATCGCGATGAGCGAGGCGGCCTCGGCCGGGGTCAGGTCCGTGGCGCTCTTGTTGTAGTAGTGCTGCGCTGCGGCCTGCACGCCGTAGGTCTGGTCGCCGAAGTAGGCGATGTTCAGGTAGGCGGTGAGGATCTCCTTCTTGGAGTACTTCTTCGCCAGGCCGATCGCGAGCTTCATCTCCTCGAGCTTGCGGGGGATCGTCTGCTCGACGGCCTCCTTGTAGGCCTTCTCCTGCTCCTCCTTCGTGGGGAGGTCGAGTGCCTGCTGCATCTTGATGTTGCGGACGAGCTGCATGGTCAGCGTCGACCCACCGCCCGAGTCGCCGAGGCCACCGGCGATGCTGCCGACACCGGCGCGGACGAGCGAGGTCATGTCGACGCCGCCGTGGTCGTAGAAGCGCTTGTCCTCGCCGTCGATGGCGGCGTTCTTCAGCTGCTCGCTGATCTGGTCGAACTTCAGCTCTTCGCGGTTCTGGTCGTACAGGGTCGCGAAGTGCACGGACTTGCCGCCCTGGTAGGCGTACAGCTCGTTGCGCTGCGGCAGGTCACCGATCTCGATGTACTCCGGCAGCGACTCGAACACACCGATCGTCGACGTCGTCGTGACGCCGGCGACCGCGATGGCCGGGGTGACGCCGATCGTGACGAGCAGGCCGGCGAGGGCACTGAACCCGACGAAACCGATGAAGGCGCCGACTGCTGAGACGGGCTTGGTCCGCGAGGCAGACGTCTTCTGGGCAGACATAGGATGCAGCCTAAACGACACCCACGACTGAAAGGCTGGCAAGGAACCGCATGACTCGCTGGGAGTACTTCACCACGCCGCTGATGATCCACACCACCACCGCGATCCTCAACAACTACGGGGACGAGGGCTGGGAGCTGGTCCAGGTCGTCACCGGGCCCGAAGGCGGTCTCGTCGCCTACCTGAAGCGCCCGAAGGCCGACGCGTGAGCGTCGCGGACCGACTGACCGAGCTGGGGCTGACGCTCCCGCCGGTCGCCGCCCCCGTCGCCGCCTACGTCCCCGCGGTCGTCACCGGCCAGTACGTCTACACGGCCGGGCAGCTGCCGTTCGTCGACGGCGCACTGCCCGTCACCGGCAAGGTCGGGGCGTCGGTCGATGCCGAGACCGCCACTGCGCAGGCCCGCGTGGCCGCGCTCAACGCGCTGGCCGCCGTCGAGTCGGTCGCCGGATCGCTCGACCGCGTCGCCCGGGTCGTCAAGGTCACCGTGTTCGTCGCGTCGGAGCCGTCCTTCACGGGCCAGCCCGGGGTCGCGAACGGTGCCTCCACCCTGGTCGGCGAGGTCTTCGGTGACGCCGGCGTCCACGCGCGCAGCGCGGTGGGCGTTGCGGTGCTGCCGCTGGACGCGCCGGTCGAGGTCGAGCTGGTGGTGGAGCTGACCGCCTGACGGCGGCGACCGGCGCGACCGACGTGAGCAGGGCCTCCAGTCCGAGACGGACGGGAGGCCCTGCTCGCGTTCCCGGGACTACATGAGTTCCGCGATGGTCGCCATGATCGTCGGGTCGGCCAGCGTGGTCGTGTCGCCGATGCGGCGGCCCTCGGCCGCGTCGCGCAGCAGGCGTCGCATGATCTTGCCGGAGCGCGTCTTCGGCAGCTCCGGCACGATGACCACCTGGCGGGGCTTGGCGATCGCACCGATGCGCTTGCCCACCCAGTTCCGGAGCTCGGTCGCGGCGGACTCGCGGTCGACGTCGGCGGCGGCCTCGGCGGTCAGGATGACATACGCGACGACCGCCTGTCCGGTGGTCTCGTCGGCGGCACCGACGACCGCGGCCTCGGCGACGCCCTCGTGCCCGACCAGCGCGGACTCGATCTCGGCCGTCGACAGACGGTGTCCCGACACGTTCATGACGTCGTCGACGCGGCCCTGGATCCAGATGTCGCCCTGGCCGTCGAGCCGCGCGCCGTCGCCGGCGAAGTAGCGGCCGGGGAACCGCGACCAGTAGGTCTCGACGAAGCGGTCGGGGTCACCCCAGATGCCGCGGGCCATCGACGGCCACGGTTCGGTGATGGTGAGGTAGCCGCTCTCGCCGGGGTCGGCGCGGTTGCCGTCGTCGTCGACGATCTCCGCGACGATGCCGGGCAGCGGCGTCTGCGCGGCGCCGGGCTTGAGCTTCGTGACGCCGGGCAGGGCGGAGATCATGATCGCGCCGGTCTCGGTCTGCCACCACGTGTCGACGATCGGGGTGCGGTCGTGGCCGATCACCTGGCGGTACCAGTTCCAGGCCTCGGGGTTGATCGGCTCGCCGACGCTGCCGAGCAGGCGCAGGGTCTCGAGGCTGCGGGCCTCGGGGATCTCGCGACCGGCCTTCATCGCCGCACGGACCGCGGTCGGGGCGGTGTACAGGACGGTGACGCCGTACGAGTCGACGATGTCCCACCAGCGGCCGGGCTTCGGCTCGTCGGGCGTGCCCTCGTAGAGCACCTGCGTCACGCCGTTCGCGAGGGGTCCGTAGACGACGTAGGAGTGCCCGGTGATCCAACCGATGTCGGCCGTGCACCAGTAGACGTCCTTCTCCGGGTGCATGTCGAACACGTTCTTGTGCGTGTAGGCCGCCTGCGTCAGGTACCCGCCGGAGGTGTGCACGATGCCCTTCGGCTTCCCGGTCGTGCCCGAGGTGTACAGGATGAAGAGCGGGGTCTCGGCGGGGAAGGCCTCGGGCGTGTGCTCCGGGGCGGCCTTCGCGACCTCGTCGTGCCACCAGAGGTCGCGGTCGTTCCAGGCGATCTCGTTGCCGCCGCGCTTGACCACCAGGACGTGCTCGACACTGTCGGTGCCGTCGCCCTCGAGCGCCTCGTCGACGGCGGGCTTGAGCGCGGACACCGCCCCACGGCGCCAGCCGCCGTCAGCCGTGACCACGAGCTTCGCGCCGGCGTCCTCGATGCGGGCGCGCAGGCTCTCCGCGCTGAACCCGCCGAACACGACGGAGTGCACGGCGCCGATGCGGGCGACGGCGAGCATCGTGACGACCGCCTCGGGGATGAGCGGCAGGTACACGACGACGCGGTCGCCCTGGCCGACGCCGAGGTCGGTGAGCATGTTCGCGGCGCGCTGCACCTCGGCGGTGAGCTCGGCGTACGTGATCCGGCGGGTGTCGCCGGGGGCGCCCTCGAAGTGGATCGCGACCCGGTCCCCGTTGCCGGCGCGCACGTGCCGGTCGAGACAGTTCTCGGCGACGTTGAGCGCGCCGTCGGCGAACCACTTCGCGAACGGGGCGCCGGACCAGTCGAGGGTCTGCGTGAACGGGGTCCGCCAGTCGAGGAGCGTGCGGGACTGCTCCGCCCAGAACGCCTCGCGGTCGGCGGCGGCGGCCTCGTGCAGGTCCGCATTCGCCACCGCGTCGGCGACGAACTCGGGCGGCGGCGGGAAGGTCGCGCCGTCGTCCTCGCGGTGGTCGGTCTGGGTCGGAGTGGACATCGATGTCCTTTCGCGTCGTTGCGTCCTCAGGGTGCGGAACGGATGCTACCCCTCGGCCGGACCGGGGTGCGGCGCTGTTGCCCCGCGTGGCGGCGCGCCCGGACGGCGCGTCGGGGGTTGCCCCTCCCGAGGGTTCGTGGGGTACAGTAGATCCCGCTGGACTCGTTTCCGGCGGCATCGAATCGGATTCCCCCCAATCCTCCGATGTCCAGGCGGCACCTGTTCCCCCCAACCGGTGCCGCCTCTTCTTTTGCCCGGGGTCCGGCTCGCGGCACACCGTCCCGCCAGACTGTCGAGTGACCCTCGGATCCGCATGGGCACGCGGGTCGGTGGACAGAACGGTCCACGATCACGTGCGGTGTGTCAGTCGTTGACATAGCGGTTGCGATGCAAACGCATGCTCGACCCGGCGACGATCCTGGGGTGGCCGGGGACCTCCAGCGCGGGAACGCCGAACGGGGTACGGGATTCCGTTCCGGGGGACAAAACGGAGCACGGCTCGTGCGCTGCTCCGTCGTGCACAAACCTGTGCCTGCGGACTCGGTGACGGACCGCGGACCCCTACGGTCGGGCGGCATGCACCGCCTCCGTGCCGCACCTGCTCCCACCCCGTCCGCCGTGGTGCCGTTCCTGCCCGGCGTCCCACCGCCGTCGCGACGACGAGCGGACGCGGTCCTCGAGTTCGAGGAACTCGCCGACCTCGTCTCCGACGCGGCCGTCACCGACGTGCTGGTGCTCGGCGGCGTCGGTACCTGGGTCGACCGCGGTGCCGGCCTGCTGGCGGTGCAGCCCGTGCTGCCGGAAGCACGGACGCGCGAGCTCGCCACCCGCCTGGTCGCACTCGGCGGGCGGCACGTCGACGAGACCACCCCGTGCGCGGACGTCCGGCACGGCGACGGCGTGCGGGTGCACGTCGTCCTGGCGCCCGTGTCCGTGGGCGGGACCGCGCTCTCCGTCCGCCTGCCCCACCCCGAGCCGCCCACCCTCGACGCCCTCGAACGCAGCGGCACCTTCGACGACGTGCCCCGGGCCTGCGTCGACCGGGCGGTCGCGGCGCGCCGCAACGTGCTCGTCACCGGCGCGACGGGCAGCGGCAAGACCACCCTGCTCGCGGCGATGCTCGGCGCGGTCCCGACCGACGAACGGATCGTCACCGTCGAGGACGTCGCCGAACTCCGCATCGCGCACCCGCACGTCGTCGCGCTCGAGGCCCGGCAGGCGAACGCCGAGGGCGCCGGAGCGCTCGGTCTCGACCGCCTGGTGCGCGAGGCCCTGCGGATGCGGCCTGACCGCCTCGTCGTGGGGGAGTGCCGCGGCGCCGAGGTCCGGGAGCTCCTCGCCGCGCTGAACACCGGCCACGACGGCGGCGCCGGCACCGTGCACGCCAACGGGCTCGACGACGTCGCCGCACGCCTCGAGGCGCTCGGCGCACTCGCCGGCCTGGGTGTCGAGGCGCTCGCCCGCCAGGCGGTCAGCGCCGTCGACCTCGTCCTGCACGTCGAACGCCGTGCCGGCGGACGGCGGCTCGCCGGCGTCGGCGTCCTGCGGGTGGGTCCGGACGGGAGGCTCGTGGTGCGCCCCGAGGACCCGACCGGGTGAGCAGGCGGCCAGCACCCGACCCCGCGCGCGCCGCCGGCACGCTCGACGAGGTCGCGACGCTGGCGGCCGCCGGCGTCCCGCAGCCGCGGGCCTGGGAACTGGTCGGGGGCCTGCCGGACCCCGGCACCCCTGCCGCCCGCGACGTCCTCGTCGTGCTCCGGGTCGCCGAACGCACCGGAGCCCCGGTCGCCCCGACGCTCCGCCGCCTGGCCGCGGCGCTCCGACGGACGGCCGCGTCGGACCGGGCGGTCCGCGTCGCGCTCGCCGGGCCGCGGACGAGCGCCCGCGTGGTCCTCGCGCTCCCGCTCCTCGGCCTCGCCCTCGGAGCGGCCTGGGGAGCCGGGGCGGTACAGGTGCTCGTGTGGTCGCCGGCGGGCTGGGCCTGCACGGCGCTCGCCGTCGTGCTCGTGTCCGTCGGACGGACCTGGACCGCACGGCTCGTGCGCGCGGCGACGCCGGACGGCCGCGTGCCCGGGACCCTGCTCGACGCCTGGGCGGTCGCCGTCTCCGGCGGCGGGTCCTGGACCGCGGCGGGGGCAGCCGTGACGGCCGCGACGGACGGGACGCCCCTGCCTGCGGCGGAAGTGGTGCGCCTGCGCGAGGTCCTCAACCTGGCGCAGCGTGCCGGGGTCCCCGCGGGAGCGCTCCTGGCACGGGCCGCCGAGGACGTCCGTGACGAGGCGGCCGCGGCGGGCCTCGTCCGGGCCGAGCAGCTCGCCGTCCGTCTCGTGCTGCCGCTCGGCGTCTGCGTGCTGCCCGCGTTCGTCCTGGTCGGCGTCGTCCCGGTCGTGGTCGGTGTCCTCTCCTCCACCGTCACCGGCATCCGGTGACCTCTCCACAGATGTCCACTGCCCACCACGACGGACCGCCGTGCTCCGCGACGCTGGTGGCACACGACAGAGAGGAACGAACCCATGAGCACTCCCACCCCACCGCGCCGTCGCCCCCGGCTCGCTCCGCGCCTGCGCGACGAGCAGGGCTCGGCGACCGCGGAGTACGCCGTCGTCATCCTGGCCGCCGTCGCGTTCGCCGGCGTGCTCGTCGCCGTCATGCGCTCGGGCGAGGTCCAGACGCTCCTGACCGACCTCGTCCGCGGTGCCCTCGCACCGTGAGCGCGGGGCGGTCACCGTCGAGTTCGCGGTCGTCCTGCCCGCGGTGGCCCTCGTGCTCACGTCGCTCGTCGCGGCCGTGCTCGTCGTCGACGGGCGGGGCCGACTCGAACTGGCGGCCGCCACGGCGGTCCGGGCGCTCGGCCGGGGTGACGAGACCGCGGCGCGGGCAGCGGTCGACCGGATCGCTCCCGGCGCATCGATGCGGGTCAGCCGCTCCGACGGCCTGGTGTGCGTCGACGCAACGCGGGCCGGCACCGGGCCGTTCGCGGCGGTCGCCGTGCACGCGACGACGTGCACGGTCGACGGGGGCCGGTGAGGCGGGTTCGGCGACCGTCGTGCTGGCCGTCGTGCTGGCGCTCGGCGTGTCGGTCGCCTCGGCGGCGCTCGCCGCCGCCGGCTCGCGCGGTCAGGTCGTGCACGCGCAGGGGGTCGCCGACGCCGCTGCGACCTCGGCCGCCGCCGCGGTCGTCGGACTCGTGCCCGGCGCGCCGTGCGCCGTCGCCGCCCGGGTCACCGCGGCGGACGACTCCGTCCTCACCGGCTGCGACACCCGTTCCGCGACGGTCCGGGTCCACGTCCGCGTGGGGTCCGGACCGTTCGCCGTCGACGCGGACGCGGTCGCCGGTCCGGCGGACGAGCAGCCCGGACACTGTGTGTATGGTGTGCCTGTCGGCCACCGGTCACCGATGTCCCGGGCGACCCGGACACGATCGTGGCCGGGGCCGACCAGCACCATCGATCAAGGAGACACGTGCCAGGCACGAAGAAGCTCGTGATCGTCGAGAGCCCCGCGAAGGCGAAGACGATCGCGCAATACCTCGGTGACGGATACGACGTCCAGGCCTCGGTCGGACACATCCGCGACCTCGTCGAGCCGAAGAACCTGCCGGCCGAGCTGAAGAAGGGCTCCCTCGGCAAGTTCTCGGTGGACGTCGACAACGGCTTCGAGCCGTACTACGTCGTGTCCGACGCCAAGAAGAAGACCGTCTCCGAACTCAAGCGCGCCCTGAAGGACGCCGACGAGCTCTACCTCGCAACAGATGAAGACCGCGAGGGCGAAGCGATCGCATGGCACCTGCTCCAGGTCCTCAAGCCGAAGGTCCCCGTCAAGCGGATGGTCTTCCACGAGATCACGAAGGAGGCCATCCAGCGCGCGCAGGAGGCCACCCGTGAGCTCGACACGGCCCTCGTCGACGCGCAGGAGACCCGCCGCATCCTCGACCGCCTGTACGGGTACGAGGTCTCGCCGGTCCTGTGGCGCAAGGTCGGCCCCGGCCTGTCCGCCGGTCGCGTGCAGTCCGCCGCCACGCGGCTCGTCGTCGACCGCGAGCGCGAGCGCCTGGCGTTCGTCTCCGCGAACTACTGGGACCTGTCCGCCCGCTTCGAGCGGACCGGCGAGTCCGCGTTCTCCGCACGCCTCGCCCGGATCCAGGGGACCCGCGTCGCCTCCGGCCGCGACTTCGACGACCGCGGCACGCTGAGCGGTGACGTCGTCCGGCTCGACCAGGCGGCCGCCGCCTCGCTGACCACCGTGCTCGAGCGCGCCGGTGACGCCACCGTGCGCAGCGTCGAGTCGAAGCCCTACACCCGTCGTCCCGCGGCGCCGTTCACCACGTCGACCCTGCAGCAGGAGGCCGCGCGCAAGCTCCGCCTGTCGCCGCGGCAGACCGCCCGTGCCGCCCAGACGCTGTACGAGAACGGGTACATCACCTACATCCGTACCGACTCGGTCTCGCTCTCGCAGCAGGCGATCAACGCCGCCCGCAAGCAGGCGGCCGACCTCTACGGCGCGGCGACCGTCCCGGACAAGCCGCGGCTGTACGCCAGCAAGAGCAAGAACGCGCAGGAGGCCCACGAGGCGATCCGCCCCGCCGGTGACTCCTTCCGCACGCCGCAGCAGCTCGAGGGCACGCTGACCGGCGTCGAGTGGCGGCTCTACGACCTCATCTGGAAGCGCACGATCGCGTCGCAGATGGCGGACGCCAAGGGCTCGACGGCGTCCATCGTCCTCGGCATCGCGTCGGGGGAGTCCGTCGAGGGCCTCGCGGTCACCGCGAACGGCACCGACGCCGAGTTCACCGCGTCCGGCACCGTCATCACCTTCCGCGGCTTCCTCAGCGCGTACGAGGAAGGCCGCGACGAGGACCGCCACGAGTCCTCCGACCGCGCCGGGCAGGACGTCGCCCTGCCGGACGTCAAGCAGGGCGAGCACCTCGAGGTCCACGACGTCGAGGCCAAGGGGCACGACACGACGCCGCCGCCGCGCTTCACCGAGGCGAGCCTCATCAAGACGCTGGAAGAGCTCGGGATCGGGCGTCCGTCGACCTACCCGACGATCAGCCCGACGATCATCGACCGCGGGTACGTCTCGCTGCGCGGGACCCAGCTCGTGCCGAACTGGATCGCGTTCAGCGTGGTGCGCCTGCTCGAGGAGTACTTCGGCGAACTCGTCGAGTACGACTTCACCGCCGAGATGGAAGAGGACCTCGACCGGATCGCCCGCGGCGACGCCGACCGGGTCGACTGGCTCAAGGGCTTCTACTTCGGTGGCGGAGCCGAGGACCAGCGCGGGCTCCGCACGGTCATCGACAACCTCGGTGAGATCGACGCCCGCGAGATCAACTCCGTCGAGCTCGCACCGGGGCTGACCCTGCGCATCGGCCGCTACGGCCCCTACATCGAGGTCCCCAGCGACGACCCGGAGAAGCCGCGCCGCGTCAACGTCCCCGAGGACCTGGCCCCCGACGAGCTGACCGCCGAGAAGGCCAAGGAACTCGTCGACGCCCCGGTGCTCGGCGACCGGGTGGTCGGCATCAACCCGGAGACCGGGAAAGAGGTCCTGGCGAAGGACGGCCGGTTCGGCCCCTACGTCACCGAGCGCACGCCGGAGCCGGAGCCCACCGCGGACCCGTCCACGGGCGAGATCGTCGAGTCCACCCCGGCCGCCGAGGCGGTGCCCGAGAACACCACGGGCGACGGCACGGCCGCCGCGAAGAAGGCACCGGCCAAGAAGGCGCCCGCGAAGAAGACGACGAAGAAGCCCGCCGCCCCGAAGGAGCGCACGGCCTCGCTGTTCAAGTCGATGGACCCGCAGACCGTCGACCTCGAGACCGCGCTGAAGCTCCTCGACCTGCCGCGCGTCGTCGGGCAGGACCCGGAGACCGGCAACGACATCACCGCGCAGAACGGGCGGTACGGCCCCTACCTGAAGAAGGGGACCGACACCCGCACGCTGCCGGGCGAGGACGCGATCTTCGACATCGACCTGCCCGGGGCGCTCGAGCTCTTCGCGCAGCCGAAGTACGGCGGCAACCGCACCGCGAGCGCCGCGCTCAAGGAGTTCGACGCCGACCCCGTGTCGGGCAAGCCGATCAAGATGAAGGACGGTCGCTTCGGCCCCTACGTCACGGACGGCGAGACGAACGCGACGATCCCGCGCGGCGAGGACGTCGAGGCGGTCGACCACGCCCGCGCGGTGCAGCTCATCGCCGACAAGCGTGCCAAGGGACCGGTCAAGAAGAAGACGCCGGCCAAGCGGGCACCGGCCAAGAAGAAGTGACCGGTCGCTTCATCACGCTCGAGGGCGGCGACGGCGCGGGCAAGACGACCCAGGCCGAGATGCTCACGGCGTGGCTCGGCGAGCACGGTCGGACCGTGGTGCGGACCCGTGAACCCGGCGGGACCGCCCTCGGCGAGCGGATCCGCGAGATCGTGCTGCACGAACGCGGCCACGTCTCGCCCCGCGCCGAGGCGTTGCTCTACGCGGCCGACCGTGCGCACCACGTGCAGACCGTCGTCCGTCCGGCCATGGCCCGTGACGAGGTCGTGCTGCAGGACCGCTACACGGACTCGTCCGTGGCCTACCAGGGCGTCGCGCGCGGCCTCGGAGCGGAACAGATCCGCTCGGTGTCCGACTGGGCGTCCGAGGGCCTGCGCCCCGACCTGACGGTCCTGCTCGACCTCGACGTCACCGTCGGCCGGGCACGGGTGGCCGCGGCGCGCGGGGACACCTTCGACCGCCTCGAGTCCGAGGCCGCGGCGTTCCACGAGACGGTGCGCCGGGCGTTCCTCGACATGGCCGAGGCCGAGCCGGACCGCTTCCTGGTCGTCGACGCCGCGGCACCCGCCGACCACGTGCAGGACGTCATCCGTGCTGCCGTCGCGCCGCTCGTCGGCATCGACGGCGCATGACGGTGGTCGCTGACAGGATGGTGCCGTGAGCGTGTGGGACGGCCTGACCGGCCAGGAAGAAGCAGTCGCGTCGCTCCGCAACGCGGCCGAGTCGACCGACGGCACCGGCGGCATGACCCACTCGTGGCTCATCACCGGCCCGCCCGGGTCCGGCCGCTCGAACGTCGCGACCGCCTTCGCCGCGGCGCTGGTCGGGAACGGCCCCGACGACGACCACACGTTGCGGCAGATCGTCGCGAAGACCCATCCCGACGTCTCGGTGCTGACCACGCAGCGCGTCATCATCACGATCGACGAGATCCGGCAGCTCGTGACCTCGTCGCACTACTCGCCGTCGGTCGGGCGGTACCGCGTCGTCATCGTCGAGGACGCCGACCGCATGACCGAGCGCACCTCGAACCTGCTGCTCAAGGCGCTCGAGGAGCCCCCGGAGCGCACCGTGTGGATCCTCTGCGCCCCGAGCGAGGCCGACCTGCTGCCGACGATCCGGTCGCGCGTGCGGTCGGTGCGGCTCCGGGTACCCGGCATCGAGTCCGTGGCGGACCTGCTCGTCGCCCGCACCGGCGTCGACCGGGTGCTCGCGATGGACGCCGCACGCCAGGCGCAGAGCCACATCGGCATGGCACAGCGCCTCGCCACGAGCGCTGACGCCCGCGACCGCCGCCGCCGGACGCTCATGACGGTGCTCAGGGTCCGCAGCGTCGGCGACGCCGTGATGGCGGCGGCCGACCTGCTCGCCGTCGCGGACGAGGACGCCAAGGCCATCACCGAGCAACGGGACGCCGAAGAACGCGACGCCGCGCTCCGCTCGCTCGGGGTCGAACCCGGTGGGACCGTCCCGCCGGCGTTGCGTTCGCAGCTGCGCGCGCTCGAGGACGACCAGAAGCGTCGCGCCACCAGGAGCCTGCGCGACGGGCTCGACCGCATCCTGGTCGACGTGTCGTCGCTGTACCGCGACCTGCTGCTGCTCGGACTCGGCGCACCGGCGGAACCCGTGAACCTGGCGATGCGGGAGCAGCTCGACCAGGCCCTGCAGACCGTCTCGCCGGCGGCCGCGCTCGAGGTGCTCGATGCGATCGCCCTCGCCCGGCAGCGGATCGCGGCGAACGTGGCGGCGCTGCTGGCGCTCGAGGCGCTGCTCGTCACCATCGTCCGCGCAGCGCGCTGACCGACGGGTCCGATCCGGCAGACGCGCCGGATCGGTCCCGAGCGCCATCATCCGCCGGACCGCACGATGGGCGGTGACACCACCGGACGTGACGGTGCGTGGCGGACGCTGGACGGGCCTCCCGGCCGACCGGACGGTGACCGGCGAACACCGCGTGCGACAATTCCGGCATGCCCGATGCCGAACCCGGCCTGCGCGAGCGCAAGCGCCGCGCCACCCGCCGTGCGATCCAGCAGGCCGCGCTCCGCATCGCGCTCGAGGACGGGCTCGGCGCCGTCACCGTGGAGGCGATCTCGCGGCGTGCGGACGTGTCCTCGCGGACGTTCTTCAACTACTTCCCGAGCAAGGAGCAGGCGATCCTCGGCGACGACCCACGGCTGCCGGAGGACGAGTCGCTGCGGACGTTCGTCGACGGCGGGCCGGTCGGCGACGTGCTGGCCGACCTCGGGGCGCTGCTCGTGCACTCGGCGCGTGAGCTCATCGAGGAGCGGGGGCTCATCGCCGAGCGGCAGCAGGTGCTCCGGGCCAACCCCGAGCTGTTCAGCCGTCGCATGGAGTCGATGCGCGAGTTCCAGGGAGCGATCCAGGCCGCGGTCGCGCGTCGGCTGGAACGCGACGACCCGGGGTTCGCCGCCGACGCGGACGCGCTGCGGCGGCGGGCCGGCCTCGTGTCGTCCGTCGCCCTGGCCGCGCTGCGGCACGCGTGGTGGGAGTGGTCGGCCTCCGAGGCGGGTACGGACCTCGTCGACGAGCTCGAGCGCTCGTTCGCGGAGCTCGGCGTGCTCGTTTCGCGTTCGCTCGTCTGAGCCTGTATAGTCATTGACCGTGCCGCTCCGGAGACGGAGCGTCCGCCGCCTTAGCTCAGTCGGTAGAGCGATTCACTCGTAATGAATAGGTCGTCGGTTCGATTCCGACAGGCGGCTCCACGAAGCAGGGCCCCGATCAGCGTTCAGCCGCAGATCGGGGCCCTGCTGTGTGTGCGGGGGTGCAGCATCTTCGTCGTCTGACGACCGACTCCAATCCGAGACGGACAGGGCTCCGAATCAGTCCGGTCGTTCTGACCCGTTACGGGTGTGCCCGCGTCGTCGACCCGAACGTCAGCGCGGGCACACTGCGACCGATCCGACCGATCCGACCGATCCGACCGATCCGACCGATCCGACCAATCCGGGCGACCCCGGTCTCCGAACACCTGGTGTAACGGGATCAGGGAAGGCCCCGTCCGGACCCGTTCGGGTCGGGTCCGGGCGGGTCGCCCGCCGGGCCTGATGGGCCGATCCGGACCGATGCGTCGCCGGTCCCCGTTCTGGGGCTGACCCGGAGTGCGCAGTGCGCGGCAGCATGGTGCTCCGAGGCTCGCAGCACTGGAGGTCGTCTTGCTTCTGTCACTGGTCTACATGAGCGCCGCGGCCGAGCCGTTCGAGCAGCCGCAGCTCGAGGCGCTCCTCGAGCACGCCCGCGCTCGGAACGCCGCCGCCGGCCTGTCCGGCATGCTCGTGTTCAAGGACGGGCGGTTCATGCAGCTGGTCGAGGGACCGGAAGCCGCCGTGCTCGAGACCTACCAGCGCATCATCGACGACCCTCGCCACACCGACGTCGGTCTGCTCGTCGAGGAGCGCATCCACACCCCCCGGTTCGGCGAGTGGACGATGGCGTTCCACCGCGACGGCGACGGGGACCTGCCGGACGGGTTCGACGCGTTCCTGGCCGACGGGGACCGGAGCGGGGACACGAGTCGGTCGCGCGAGCTGCTCCGGTGGTTCCGCACGCACCCACTGGCCGCGCCGGACGCCGCCAAGGGCAAGCACCGCCGCTGACGGCAGCGGCGCCGGCCGCGGCACCGGGAGCGGTACCGGCGCGGGCGCCGGTGCCGGCCGTCAGGGCAGGTAGTACGTCGGGTTCGGCAGCTTCACGGTCCGGTCCGCCGAGCCGCCGAGCAGGTCGCTGTACTGGTCGCCGAGGTTCGCGACGACGTCGTAGCCGCCGCCCGACCGCGACTCGATGTGCGCTCGGGTCTGCGCCTTGTACTCGACGGTGGTGCACTTCGCCGCCGCGCACGTGACGTACGACGGCTGCTGCGAGGCGCCGACGCCGGTCCACTTCGTGTAGTAGGTCTGCGTGCCGTGCTGCGTCGCCGAGAACTGCGGGTAGCCGACGCGGTGCAGGTTCTCGATCGTGGCGGCCCGCTGGTCGTCGTTCCGGCCGGTCAGCCCGATGACGGTGCAGCCGGAGCGCGCTGCGACCGACACGAGCGAGGTCATCGACGGGGTCGCCGGGAAGCGTTCGTCCTGCACCCACTCGTCCTGGCGGGCGGGGTCGAAGACGAAGTGCATGTCCGCGACCTCCATGTCGTAGGTCCAGAGGGTGGTGTCGTCGGCGTCGAGGACGATCGCCGGGTTGCGGTGGAGCCCGCGGCCGACGGCGCACTGCGCGGCGATGACGGGCGCCTGCCCGCGCACGATCGCACGCAGTTCGCGGATGTAGGGGGAGTCACTGCGGTCGGCGAGGCCGGTGCCGGGGTCGCCGTAGTAGGTCGCGATGGTCTTCTTGACGACGTCGATGTTCGGGATGCCCTCACCGCCCTGGGTCGCGCCGGAGGACCCGTCGGCTGCCGTGGTGAACTGCGTCCGCGGGGACAGGCGCGGCTCGGAGACACCGGGCAGGTCGGCGGAGGGCAGGGAGTAGGTCGGGTTCGGCAGCTTCAGGGAGCGGTCGGCGTACCCGCCCTGCAGATCGCTCCACTGGTCGCCGATGTTCAGGGCGATGTCGTACCCGAGGTCCTGCTCGATGTGCTTGCGGGTCAGCGCCTTGTACTCGACGGTGGTGCACTTCGCCGTGGCGCACGTGACGTACGAGGGCTGCTGGGACGCGCCGGCCCCGGTCCACTTGGTGAAGAAGCGGTCTTGCGTGAACGCGGTGTACCCGACCTTCGTCAGGTTCTGGACCGTCGCGGCCTTCTGGTCGTCGTTCCGTCCGGTGAGCCCGAACACGGTGAACCCGAGTGCCTGCGCACGGTTCACGAACCGGACCATCGACGGCACGGCCGGGAAGCGTTCGTCCTGCACCCACTCGTCCTGCCGGGCGGGGTCGAAGACGAAGTGCATGTCCGCGACCTCCATGTCGTAGGTCCAGAGGGTGGTGTCGTCCGCGTCGAGCACGATCGCCGGCTTCTCGCCGCGGCGGACGGCGGCGTCGTGGATGCGTCGCAGCTGGGCGCTCTGCCGGGCGACGATCGAGCGCACCTCTCGGACGTAGGGGGAGTCGTCGCGGTCGGCGAGACCGGTGCCGGGGTCGCCGTAGTACGTCGCGATGGTCTTCTTGACGACGTCGATGTTCGGGATGCCCTCACCGCCCTGGGTCGCTCCGGAGGACCCGTCGGCCGCCATCGTGAAGTGCGTCCGCGGGGTCAGCCGGGCATCTGCCGCCTGTCCGGGCGGTCGGCCGTGCGACCCCCACCCGTGGGCGTCGGCCGGAGCGGCACCGAACAGCGTGGCGGTGAGGGCGATCGCGGCGCCGGTGGCGACGGCGGAGAGGACGGATCGGCGCATCGGCGACCTGCAGACCTTCGACTCGGGGGAGACGGCCCCCGTCCGGGGGTCGAGCAGAACGGTAGTGCTCCCCG
The DNA here is from genome assembly GCF_001864985.1 of Curtobacterium sp. MMLR14_006. Taxonomy (NCBI): domain Bacteria; kingdom Bacillati; phylum Actinomycetota; class Actinomycetes; order Micrococcales; family Microbacteriaceae; genus Curtobacterium; species Curtobacterium sp. MMLR14_006. The sequence continues at coordinate 451,214 of NZ_MJGU01000023.1, forward strand.
GACCCGTCGTCCAGACCGTCTGCCCGGATCGGACACCCGGTTCGTCCGGCTCCGCCCCGGGCACCCTGGTAGACAGAGTGCATGACGGTTCGCTGGGGAGTCATCGGTACGGGCGGCATCGCACGGTCCTTCGTGGGCGACTGCGTCGCCGCGGGGGTGGAGTTCGTCGCGGTCGGCAGCCGGACGCAGCAGGCAGCCGACGCCTTCGCCGCCGAGTTCGGGATCCCACGGGCGCACGGTTCCTACGCGGACCTCGTCGCCGACGACGCCGTCGACGCCGTGTACGTCGCGACGCCGCACGCGCGGCACGCCGAGGACGCCCTGCTCGCGATCGCGGCCGGCAAGCACGTCCTGGTGGAGAAGGCCTTCACGATCACCGCGGCCGAGGCGCGAGCGGTGGTCGACGCCGCCCGCACCGCCGGGGTCGCGGTGACGGAGGCGATGTGGACCCGGTTCCTGCCGCAGGCGGCGATGATCCGGCAGGCCCTCGCCGAGGGGCGCATCGGCCGGCCGGTGCTCGTCGAGGCGACGCACCACCAGGCGCTCCCCACCGACCCCGGTCACCGGCTGCGGGACCCGGCGCTCGGCGGTGGTGCCCTGCTCGACCTCGGGATCTACCCGGTCTCGTTCGCGGTCGACGTGCTCGGGGTCCCGACGGCCGTCGCCGCGGCCGGCACGCTGAGCGACCAGGGCGTCGACACGCAGATGGGCCTGGTGCTCACCCACGAGGGCGGCGCGCAGTCGATGCTGCACTTCGGCATGGACCTGCGGAGCCCGAACACCGCGTCGGTGATCGGCGAGTCCGGGCGCATCGACCTCGACGCGACCTGGTTCACCCCGACGACGTGGCGGATCCGCGACGCCGACGGCGAGGTGGTCGAGGAGTTCGACGGACGCGAGGAGCTCACCGGCTACGCGCACGAGGCGCGTGCCTTCGAGGCGATGGTCACCTCGGGCGTCCACGACGGCGGCCCGATGGACCCCGACGAGACCGTCGCGATCATGGCCCTCATGGACGAGGCGCGCCGCCAGGTGGGCGTCCGCTACGCGGCCGACGGCCCACCCGACGCCGCGTGAGCCGGCTCACCCCGCACACGGATCGGGCGCTCGGCCTGGAGGCTCCTGCCGCACTTCCGTAGGATCGTCGCGATGTCCGAGCCGCAGCCCACCCCGTCGTCCGTCCCGGAGCGCCTCCGCGCCGCCGTCGCGAGGGCGCGTGCCTCCGCGGCCAGGCGACCGGTCCCGTGGATCGCCGGTGGGCTCGCCGCCGTGCTGGTGGTCGGCTCCGGCGGGGCCGTCGCGGTCGCCTCCGCGATGACCCAACCGGCCCGGACGACCGCCGGGCCCGCCCCGACGTCGAGCCCGTCGTCCGCCCCGAGCCGGACCGCGACCACGCGGCCGACGGGGAAGCCGAGCCCGACCGCGACACCGACCGCCCGTGCCGTCCCGGACAGTCCCGCGACCCCGGCCCCGCTGCGCACCTGCTCGATCGCCACGGCGGCGTCGGCACCGGGGCTCGGCGACTTCGAGGGCTACGTCATGGACGCGAAGACCGGCGAGGTCCTGTTCTCGAAGCACGGCGAGCGACCGGCGCAGACGGGCAGCGTCATGAAGACCCTCACCAGCGCGACGGCCCTGGCCGTGCTCGGGGGCGACCACCGCATCCCCACCACCGTGACCCGCGAGTCGGCGGGCACGATCGCCCTCGTCGGACACGGCGACGCGACGCTGTCCGCGGGCGCCGGCACCGTCTACCCGGGCGCACCGACGCTTGCGCAGCTCGCTCAGCAGGTCAAGGCGAAGGTCGGCTCCACCCCGGTGACCACGATCGTGACCGACGACTCGTACTGGAGCGACGCGGACGCCTGGGACCCGACCTGGCCGGTGTCCGAGCGCACCATCGGCTACCAGCCGGAGGTCACGGCGCTCATGGTCGACGGCGACCGCGCGAACCCCGCAGCGGCGACGTCGCCCCGCTCCGAGGACCCGGTCGGCCGAGCCGGAGCCGCCTTCCGCACCGCGCTCGCGAACGCCGGGGTCGCGGGGGCGGCATCGGCGCAGATCGTCGAGCGGGCGACCACGAGCTCGGACACCATCGCGTCGGTGTCGTCGCAGCCGGTGTCCACGCTCATCGGGCAGATGATCCCGAACTCCGACAACACCCTGGCCGAGATGCTCGCGCGGGTGTCGTCGAAGGAGTCCGGCGCGAACGGGTCGGCGGCCTCGCTCACCGGCGTCTACCAGTCGGCGCTCCGCTCGTACGGCGTCGACCCCGCCGGCATCGTCATCAAGGACGGCTCGGGCGAGAGCGCCGCGAACGCAGTGTCGCCGGAGTTCGTCGCCCACCTCATGGTCCAGGTCGCCGCCGGCGCGAAGGGCCTCGGCACGCTCGCGGACGCACTGCCGGTCGCCGGGGTGTCGGGGACCCTCGCCAGCCGGTTCACCGGGGCGAACGCCGTGGCCCGCGGCAAGGTGCACGCGAAGACCGGCTGGATCGACAGCGCCAACACGCTCGGCGGGTACATCGAGGCGGCAGACGGGTCCCGGCTCACCTTCGCCTTCTACGCCATCGGATCGTCGCGCGCCGCCGCGTTGCCGGCGCTCGACGCGGTCACCGCAGCGACCTACTCGTGCGGGAGCAAGCTCACCGCGTCGTAGGGCACCGGGTGTTGGATGGGTGCATGGCAAGAGCACTCCTCGTCGTCGACGTCCAGAACGACTTCACCGAGGGGGGAGCCCTCGCAGTGAGCGGGGGAGCGGCGCTCGCGAAGCGCATCTCCGCGTTCCTCGGCCGGCACGCCGACGAGTACGACCTCATCGTCGGCTCGCGCGACTGGCACCACGGCGACGACGACAACGGCGGGCACTTCGCCGGACCGGCCGGACCCGACTTCGTGCACACGTGGCCGGTGCACTGCGTCGCCGACACCCCGGGTGCGGCGTACCACCCGGACCTCGACACCACGACGATCGACGTCGACGTCTTCAAGGGCCAGGGGAAGCCTGACTACTCGGCGTTCCAGGCGCACACCGCCGACGGCGTCGCCCTGCCCGACCTGCTGCGCGAGCACCGCGTGCGCTCGATCGACATCGTCGGACTGACCACCGACCACTGCGTGCGGGCATCGGCGCTCGACGCCCGAGCGGCCGACATGGACGTCGCCGTCTACGACGACCTCGTCGCGGGGGTGGATGCCGACCGCAGCTCCCGCGCGCTCGAGGAGATCCGCGCTGCGGGCGGCCACATCGACCGCAGCGACATGGACGAAGGCCTCGCCAACCCCGGAGGAGCACAACTGTGACGAGCACCACCAGCACCACCACCACCACCGTCTCGGACGAGCACGTCGCCGTCCAGGGCGTCCCGACCGGCCTGTTCATCGGCGGCACCTGGCGCGCCGCGTCCGGCGGCGGGACCTTCGCCGTGCGCGACCCCTCCACCGGCGCGGTCCTCGCCGAGGTCGCCGACGCCACCCCCGAGGACGGCATCGCCGCACTCGACGCGGCGGTCGCCGCGCAGGACGCCTGGGCCTCGACGGCTCCGCGCGAGCGCTCGGACATCATGCGGCGGGCGTTCGACCTGGTCCGCGAGCACGAGGACGACCTCGCCGCCCTCATGAGCCTCGAGATGGGCAAGCCCCTCGCCGAGTCCCGCGGCGAGGTGACCTACGGCGGCGAGTTCCTCCGCTGGTTCTCCGAGGAAGCCGTCCGCATCGGCGGCGACTACCGCACGAACCCGGAGGGCACCGGCCGCGGGATCGTGCTGAAGCGTCCCGTCGGACCCGTCTACGCCATCACCCCGTGGAACTTCCCGCTCGCCATGGCGACCCGCAAGATCGGGCCGGCCCTGGCCGCCGGGTGCACCGTCGTCGTGAAGCCTGCGGACCTCACGCCGCTGACGACGCTGTTCCTCGTCGAGCTCTTCCGCCGGGCCGGTCTGCCGGACGGCGTACTCAACGTCGTCCCGGCCAGCGACGCCAAGGGCCTGTCCGAGCCGATCATCGCGGACCGACGGCTCCGGAAGCTCACCTTCACCGGCTCGACGCCGGTCGGGTCGGCGCTGCTCAAGCAGGCCGCCGACAACGTCCTCAAGACGAGCATGGAGCTCGGCGGCAACGCCCCGCTCATCGTGTTCGACGACGCGGACCTCGACACCGCGGTGGACGCCGCGATGCTCGCGAAGTTCCGCAACGTCGGCGAGGCCTGCACGGCAGCGAACCGCTTCTTCGTGCAGAAGGGGATCGCCGACGCGTTCGTGGCCGCCCTGACCGAGAAGGTGCGCGCGCTGCGCATCGGGCGTGGCACCGAGGACGGCACGACGATGGGGCCGCTCATCGACGACCGCGCCGTCGACAAGACCGCCGGACTCGTCGACGACGCGGTCGAGCGCGGCGCGGAGCTCGTCGTCGGCGGGAGCCGCGTCGACCGTCCCGGCACGTTCTACGAGCCCACCGTGCTCGACCAGGTCCGCCCGGGATCGGACATCCTCACCACGGAGATCTTCGGACCGGTGGTCTCGATCACGCGCTTCGCGACCGAGGACGAGGGCATCCGCCTGGCCAACGACACCGAGTTCGGGCTCGTCGCCTACGCCTTCACCGCGGACCTGCGTCGCGGTCAGCGCCTGGCCGAGCGGCTCGAGACGGGCATGATCGGCCTGAACACCGGCGTCGTCTCGAACGCCGCGTTCCCGTTCGGCGGCGTGAAGTCCTCCGGGCTCGGACGCGAGGGCTCGCACGAGGGCATCGAGGAGTACCTCGAGTCGGTGTACGTGCTGACGCCCGACCCATTCGCCGCCTAGCGCCGCGCGAGACCGCGCCGACCAGGAGCCGGTACCCGGCCTGTCCGCTCCGAGCGGCGGGTCGGGTGCCGGCTCCGTCCGTCAGACCAGGAGCTGGTGCTTCGCCAGGTCGCGGTACAGCGGTGTCGACTCGACGAGCTCGGAGTGCGTGCCCGACCCGACGACCCGGCCGTGCTCGAGCACGACGATGACGTCCGAGTCGACGACGGTCGACAGGCGGTGGGCGATCACGAGGAGTGTGCGGTCCTCGGCCACGGCGTCGATCGCGAGCCGCATCTTCTGCTCGTTCACGCCGTCGAGCGACGACGTCGACTCGTCGAGCAGCAGGATCGGGGGAGCGGCGAGCAGCGCCCGGGCGATCGCGAGCCGCTGGCGCTCGCCACCGGACAGCATGACGCCGTCCTCGCCCACCTGGGCGTCGAGGCCGGCGGGGTCGCGGTGCAGGACCTCGCCGAGGTTGACGGCCTCGAGCACGCGCACGCAGTCGGCCTCGGAGGCGTTCGGCGAGCCGAGGAGCAGGTTCGCGCGCAGGGTGCCGGCGAGCACCGGGGCGTCCTGCTCGACGTAGCCGATCTGGGCGCGGAGCTCGTCGCGGTCCATGCCGCGGACGTCGATGCCGCCGAGGCGGATGACCCCCTCGGTCGGGTCGTAGAAGCGCTCGATGAGCGACAGGGTCGTCGACTTCCCCGCACCGGACGGGCCAACGAGCGCGACCCGTGATCCGCGCGGGACGCGGAAGGAGACGTCCTGCAGCACCACGTCGTCTGCCGGGCGCTCGTCGGCGGGGTGGTCAGTGCCTCCGGTCCGGTCGTCGCCGGCCGCGCCGTCCGGTCCGGACGCGTCGGCCGCGGCCGCGTAGCGGAAGGTGACGTGCTCGAAGGTGATCGCGTCGTCGGTGGCGACGGCGGCAGCCGGCCGGACGGTGGCGTCGCCGTCGGACTCGTTCGGCAGCGCCAGGATCTCCTCGATCCGGCCGAGCGCACCGAGCGCCTGCGCGACCGCGACGACGGCGCCCATCGCCTGGCCGAGGGGCATGATCATCATGAACAGCAGCAGGATGAACGTGATGAGGGTGGCGATCGTGATGGTGCCGGCCGCGACCTGCGCGCCGCCGACGCCGAGGACGACGATGAACGCGACCTGCATGACGATGCTCGCGACGGGGACGACCAGGGCCGACATCTTCGCGATCGCGAGGCCGCGGACGTAGGCCTCGGTCGCGTGGCCGTCGACCTCGCTGACCTCGCGCTCGGTGGCACCGGCGGCGCGGATCGTGCGCACCGCGCCGATGCCGCGCTCGACGGCGGCCGTGAGGTCGCCGACCTTCTCCTGGGCGCGGCGCGAGGCGACGCGGATGCGCCGGCTGAGGCCGCCGACGACGACGATCGCGACGATGACGATGACGATCACGATGACGAGCAGGAGCGGGTCGATGATCGCCATCGCGATGATCGCGCCGATGAAGGTGAGCGCGCCGCCGATGGACTCGATGAGGCCCTGGGTCAGCACCGCGCGGAGCAGGGTGGTGTCGCTGCCGACGCGCGAGACGAGGTCACCGGTGCGGCGGGTGTCGAACTCCGAGATCGGCAGGTTGAGGATCCGGCCGATGAGCTTGCGACGGGTGGAGAGCACGACGCCCTCGCCCGCGCGCTGCAGCAGGAAGTGCTGCACGCCGTTGAGCAGCCCGGACACGATGACGAGCCCGATGAGCAGCCAGACGAGCGTGCTGAGCGTGTTGCCCTGCTGCACGGCGGTCACGACCTGGTTGACCAGGAGCGGCTGCGCGAGCGACGCTCCGGCGCCGAGCACGCTCAGCACGATGATGACGACCATCGCGGGCTTGTTCTCGAACAGGTAGGACAAGAGTCGGCCGAAGGTGGCGCGCGGGCCGTCCTTCGGCTTCGGACGGGCGAAGGGGAAGCTCATCGTGTCCTGGTTCCTGCCGTGGTGCTGGTGATCTGGGCGTCACCGTACCGTGACGCACCCACATCCTCTCACCCGGCGCCGACGGCGCCCCTCCGCCCTGCCCGCCTCGCCGCTCAGGCGTCGAGGTCGGTGCTCTTGGTCTCGCGGACGAACAGCAGCGCGACGAGGGTCACGACGGCCGCGAGGGTCAGGTAGAGCCCGACCAGGAAGATGTTGCCGTCCGGCCGCCACAGCGCCAGCGCGATGGTCGGCGCGAGCGAGGCCCCGAGGATCGACGCGACGTTGTACGCGATCGCCGAGCCGGTGTAGCGGACGTTCGTCGGGAAGAGCTCCGGCAGCAGGGCACCCATCGGTCCGAACGTCAGCCCCATGAGCGACAGCCCGACGACCAGGAACGTCACCACCGTGATCGGGCCGGTGGACGCGGCGAACCACAGCTGGAACATCAGGCCGAACAGGGCGATGCCGACGGTCGTCGGGATGAGCGTGCGGCGTCGGCCGAACCGGTCTGCGAGCCAGCCGGCGACCGGGGTGAAGACGCCGAAGAACACGACGCCGATCATGAGCAGGGTCAGGAACTCCCCACGGGAGTAGCCGAGTCCGACCTTCGGTACGAGCGGGCTGTTCTCGGTGCCGGTGGTGCCGTACTGCAAGGTGAACGTCGTCAGGAAGTAGAAGAGCACGTACGTCGCGACCATGCCGAAGGTGCCGACGATGACGGCCTTCCACGAGGTGCGGAACACCCGGCCGAGCGGGACCTTCGCCACCGTGCCGGACTCCTGGACACCGCGGAAGGCGGGGGACTCGACGAGCCGGAACCGCACGTACAGGCCGATGACGACCATCACCGCGGAGAGCAGGAAGGGGATGCGCCAGCCCCACGCCTGGAAGTCGGCGTTCGGGGTGCCGTCGGCAGCGGCGGGCATCGCGGCGTTGATGGCGATGAACAGGCCGTTGGCGAGCAGGAACCCGATCGGCGCGCCGAGCTGCGGCATCGATCCGAAGACCCCGCGGCGGCCCTCCGGGGCGTTCTCGGTCGCGAGCAGCGCGGCACCGGACCACTCGCCGCCGAGGCCGACACCCTGGGCGAAGCGCATCACGCCGAGCAGTGCGGGGGCCCAGACGCCGATCGTGTCGAACGTCGGCAGGCAGCCGATGAGGAAGGTGGCCGTGCCCATCACGAGCAGGGACGCGACGAGGGTGGTCTTGCGGCCGATCCGGTCGCCGAAGTGGCCGAACAGGACCGAGCCGACCGGCCGTGCGAAGAACGCGAGCGCGAAGGTGACGAAGGACGACAGCTGCGACGCCGTGGGGTCCTCGTTCGGGAAGAACAGGGTCGGGAAGACGAGGACCGCGGCGGTCGCGTAGACGTAGAAGTCGTAGAACTCGATGGTGGTGCCGACGAGGCTGGCGACGACGACGCGGGAGCGCGGGTTGCCCGTGGGCTTCGAGGGGGCGGTGGTGGGTGCCGGTGCGGCGGACATGGGGTGAGGGGACTCCGAGGGTGACGCTCACGGGGAGCGCGGCGGTGCCCCGGACGGCGGACGCCGACCGGCTCGCGCGGGGTGGCGCGGACACCGGTCGGGTGCGTTCGGGGAAGGGGGACCGCTCGTGACGGAGGCGTCGATCATACGACAGACGTCGGCAACCTGCGAATCAGCCCGGAGTCAGCTGGCGGCACCGGCCTCGAGGTGGGCGGGCAGCTGGTGGCCCATCCGGTCCCGCTTGGTGTCGAGGTACCCGGCGTTCTGCGCCGAGATCCCCACCACGAGCGGGACGAGCGACTCGACGGTCACGCCGTGCTCCTCGAGCTGGCGGCGCTTCTCCGGGTTGTTCGACAGGAGCCGGACGTTCGTGATGCCGAGGTCGGCGAGGATGCCGGCGGCGCCGCCGTAGTCGCGGGAGTCGGCGGGCAGGCCGAGCGCGAGGTTGGCGTCGAGGGTGTCGAGACCGTCCTCCTGCAGGCGGTACGCCTTGAGCTTGTTGACGAGCCCGATGCCGCGTCCCTCGTGGCCGCGCAGGTAGACGACGACCCCGCCCTCGGCGGCGATCGTGTCGAGCGCGGCGTCGAGCTGCGGCCCGCACTCGCACTTGAGCGACCCGAACGCCTCGCCGGTCAGGCACTCGGAGTGCACGCGGACCAGGGCGCCGTCGGTCGGCGCGGCGCCGTCGGGGGTCCTGCCGATGACGGCGACGTGCTCGGCCCCGGTGACGAGGTCCCGGTAGGCGCGCATCTCGAAGGTGCCGTGGGTCGTCGGCACGTTCGTCGCGACCTCGAACTGGACCGGGCTCCCGGGGGTGGGGGAGGTGAGTGCGTCGGTCATGTGGTGCTCCGGTCGTTCGTGGGCCCGTCGTGCCCGGGTGCAGCGTGGTGCGGTCGGGCTCGGACCAGCAGATCGGGGCCCAGGCTGGTGGTCGATAGTACGTGCAACCGTCGACGGTCCGGCATGCTTCCCACCCCGAGGTCGTCGAGTGCGGTGCGCGGGCCGCCGAGCAGCACGGGGGCGAGGTAGACCAGGTACTCGTCGACGAGGCCCGCGGCGACGAGCGCCGACGCCACGGTCGGTCCGCCCTCGACGAAGACCGAGTGCACGCCGTGCCCGCGCAGGGCACGGAGCGCGGCGACGAGGTCGTGGCCAGGGAGGGTCACCAGGCCGCGCGGGTGCCGACGGACGGCGGCGTCGTCCGGCACCGGTCGGTCGCCGAGCACGACGGCGAGCGGTTGGTCGGCGAGCAGTTCGCCGGCGTCCCCGCGTGCCGTCAGGCTCGGGTCGTCGGCGAGCACCGTGCCCGTGCCGACCAGGATCGCGTCGTGCGCCGCACGCTGCTCGTGGACGTGCTGCCGTGCGGCGGCACCGGTGATCCAGCGGCTCGTGCCGTCGGCCGCGGCTGCCCGGCCGTCGAGGCTCGACGCCCACTTGACCGTCACCCAGGGACGGTCGAGCCGGACCGAGGTGAGCCAGCGTTCCAGGAACGCCTCGGCCTCGTCGGCGAGGACGCCGGGGACGACCTCGACCCCGCCGGCCCGCAGCCGGTCGGCGCCGCCGTGCGCCTGGTCGCCCGGGTCGTCGACGGCGTACACGACCCGTCCGATGCCGGCGTCGAGCAGTGCCACCGCGCAGGGGCCGGTGCGACCGACGTGGTTGCAGGGCTCGAGGGTGACGACGGCGGCGGCTCCGCGGAGCAGTGCCGGGTCGACCTTCGCCATGGCGTCGACCTCGGCGTGCGGGGTGCCGGCGCCCTTGTGCCAGCCCTCGGCGAGGACCTCGCCGTCGGGGGAGAGGATCACCGCGCCGACGCGGGCGTGGTCGCCGACGGCCGGCCCGAGGGCGGCGAGTTCGAGGCCGCGGCGCATCGCGCGGACCTCGTCGGGGCGTACCGAGTCGTTCACGCGCCGAGCCTACCGGCGGTCGGTCGGTGACGTGTCACCTCAGGCGGGTGTCGGCCACGGCAGGGCCGACGCGGCAGCGCCGTCTGCGCGACGCAGGCCCGTCCACGCGGGCGTCGGCCCGCCGTCGCGGCCGGGCACGCGGGCCTCGCCGGTGCCCGTGTACGAGAAGCCCGCGCGGCGCGCGACCGACGCCGACGCGGTGTTGCCCGCGTAGCACTCCCAGTAGACGTCGGGGGCGCCCCGGTCGAAGGCCCAGCCGACGACGAGTTCGACCGCGTGGTGCATGAGCCCGGCGCCCCGGGCGGACGGCGCGAGCCAGAACCCGAGGTCGCGGCCGGCGGTGCGGTACGAGATGATCCCGTCGAGCCAGGTCGACCCCGGCCGGCGGATCGCCCAGGTGTACTCGCGGTCCGACGCCCAGCCCGGGCCGACGAGCGCGTCGACGAACGTGCGGGCGTCCTGGTCGCGGTACGGCGTCGGGATCGTCGTCCACCGGATGACGTCCGGGTCCTGGCACGCCGCGGTGATCGCCGCCGTGTCCGCGCGGGTCGGGACGTCGAGCCGGACCCGCGCGGACTCGAGCGTGACGGGTTGCACGGTCAGCCGCGGGTGCGGGGGACGAACCCGATGCGGTCGTACACCCGTGCCAGGGTGTCCTGCGCGATGGCCTCGGCGCGGTCGGCGCCGACGGCGAGCAGGCGGTCGAGCTCCGCCGGGTCGTCGAGCAGCTCGAGGGTGCGGGCACGGACCGGCTCGAGCTCGGCCACGACGGCGTCGGCGACCTCGCCCTTCAGGTCGCCGTAGCCCTTGCCGGCGAACGACGCCTCGAGCGAGGCGATCGAGGACCCCGTGAACGCCGACAGGATCGACAGCAGGTTCGTGATCCCCGGCTTCGCCTGACGGTCGGCGCGGATCTCGCGCTCGGTGTCGGTCACCGCGGAGCGGATCTTCTTCGCGGTGCGCTTCGGGTCGTCGAGCAGCCGGATGAGGCCGTTGTCCGACGCCGCGGACTTGCTCATCTTGCTCGTCGGGTCCTGCAGGTCGTAGATCCGGGCGGTCTCCGTGAGGATCCGGGCCTCGGGCACCACGAACGTGTCGCCGAACCGCGAGTTGAAGCGCCCGGCGAGGTCGCGGGTGAGCTCGACGTGCTGCCGCTGGTCGTCGCCGACCGGCACGACCTTCGTGTCGTACAGCAGGATGTCGGCGGCCATCAGGATCGGGTAGGTGAAGAGCCCGACCGAGGCGGCCTCGGCGCCCTGCCGCGCGGACTTGTCCTTGAACTGGGTCATCCGGCTCGCCTCGCCGAAGCCGGTCAGGGTGTTGAGCACCCAGGCGAGTTCGGCGTGCGCGGGCACGTGCGACTGCACGAACAGGGTCGCCTTCGTCGGGTCGATGCCCGAGGCGATGTACTGCGCGGCCGTCGCACGGGTGTTCGCCCGGAGCTCGGCCGGGTCCTGCGGGGAGGTGATGGCGTGCATGTCGACGACGCAGTAGATGGCGTCGTGGTCGTCGAGCAGCGTCCGCCACTGCATGAGCGCCCCGACGTAGTTGCCGAGGTGCAGCGAGCCGGCGGACGGCTGGATGCCCGAGAAGATGCGGGTGGTGGTCATGGTGGTGGTCCTGTGCGTGAGGTGGGGCGAGGAGCGGGGGTCAGAGTTCGTAGTCGACGACCACGGGGGCGTGGTCGGACCATCGCTGGTCGTACGCCGCGGCGCGGTCGACCGTGTACTCCGTCACCTTCGCGGCGAGGTCGGGCGTGGCCACCTGGTAGTCGATGCGCCAGCCGGTGTCGTTGTCGAAGGCCTGGCCGCGCCAGGACCACCACGTGTACGGCCCGTCGACGTCGCCGGCCTGGGCGCGGCCGACGTCGACCCACCCGAGACCGGGGCCGGTGGAACCGTCGGCCCCCTCGACCTCGGCGCCCTGCTCGCCGAAGAACCGCGAGAAGTAGGCACGCTCACGGGGCAGGAAGCCCGCGCGCTTGACGTTGCCCTTCCAGTTCTTGATGTCCCGCTGGTCGTGCCCGACGTTCAGGTCGCCGACGACGACGGCGAGCGGGTTGTGCTCGCGGAGCGCGGGGAGCCGCTCCGTCATCGCGTCGAGGAACTTCCACTTCTCGTCCTGCTTGGGGGTGTCGGCCTCGCCGGAGTGCACGTACGTGGACACGACGGTCACCGTGGTGCCGCCGATCTCGTAGTCGGCCTCGAGCCAGCGGCCCGCCGAGTCGAAGTCGTCCGGGCCGAGCGCCACGCGGTGCACGTGCGCACCGTGCCGCGATGCGATCGCCACACCGGCACGGCCCTTCGCGGTCGCGGGGTCGTGCACGATGTCCCACTCGTCGCCGAGCAGCGCGGCGAGGTCGTCGCTCGAGGCGCGGACCTCCTGCAGGGCCAGCACGTCGACGTCACGTGTCGCGAGCCAGTCGCCCATGCCCTTGCGGAAGGCGGCGCGGACGCCGTTCACGTTGACGGATGCGAGGCGCAGGCGGGTCATGCACAACACCCTATCGGCGGCTGCGGACACCCCTCGGTCGTACGATCGGACCGTGACCGTCGTGATGACCGTCGGCGAGCTGCTCGCCGCGTTCCGGCCCGTGGCCGAGCAGATGCTCCGTCCGGACGAGTTCCGCTCCGCCCGCTTCTGGGTGGGTCCGCACGGCGACTGGGAACTCGACCAGGAGCAGGACGACGTCGTCGACGGCTCAATGTCCGTCGTCTGGACGATCGTGGGCGAGACCCAGGGGTCGAGGAGCCTCCCGGACGACGTCGACGACCTGGCCGGGCTCCTCCACGACCTGGCCGACGACCTGCAGGACTTCATCGCCGAGAGCTCGTTCGGCTGGGGTGAGCTGCGTCCGATCCCGTCCCTGGGGCAGTAGGAGCGACCAGGAGGCGGACGGGAGGCCCGTGGCTGCGCAGCCACGGGCCTCCCGTACGTCAGGTGGTCGCGTCCGGGACGCGACCTGTGCGGTCAGGCCGCGTCGTGGTCCGTCCCGAGGAACTCGACCAGGCTGTCCGCCGTCGTCTCGGCGTCGTCGCCGGTCACCGTGAGGGTGACCTCGTCGCCGTGCTCGATGCCGAGCCCGAGCAGGGCGAGGATGCTGCCGGCGTTGCCGGACTTGTCGCCCTTGGCGATCGTGACCTGGTGGCCCGACGCCGTCACGGTCTGGACGAAGAGGGAGGCGGGTCGGGCGTGCAGGCCGGACGCGCTGGCGACGGTGACGGTGCGGGTGGCTTCGGACATCGATGTACTCCTGTCGACGGGTGGAGCGCTCATGCTAGCGAGCGCGGGGTGGACGGTTCCGGGACGTGGCCGGCGGGTCAGTCGCGGCCGGGCCAGAAGACCTCGGTGCCGGCGGCCTCGACCTCGCGGACGAGGTCGGCGTTGACGGCGGGGTCCGTGATGATCGTGTCGATCGCGGCGAGGGGGGCGACGCGGCCGAACTCCTCGCGGCCGAACTTGGTGTGGTCCGCGAGCAGGATGCTCCGTCGGGCGGACTTGATCATCGCGGACTTCACCGCGGCCTCGGCCATGTTGTGCGTCGTCAGGCCGCGCTCCGGCGTGATGCCGTTGATGCTGACGAAGGCCACGTCGACGCTGACCATGCCGATGAGCTGGTGCGTCCACGTGCCGACGCCGGCGAGCGAGTCGCTGCGGATGTTGCCGCCGAGCAGGTGCAGGTCGATGCCGGGGCGGCCGGCGACCGCCATCGCGACGGGCAGCGAGTGCGTCACGACCGTCAGCCCGCGGTCGGTGGGGAGCATCTCCGCGAGGCAGATGGTCGAGGTGCCGGCGTCGATCATGACCGAGCCGTTCTCCGGCAGCTCCTCGAGCGCGGCCTCGGCGATGACCATCTTCTCGGCCTGGTTGATGCCGCCGCGGTCGCCGACGCCGGGGTGCAGGGTGATGCGCTCGACCGGGATCGCGCCGCCGTGCGCGCGCCGGACCAGGCCGCGCCGCTCGAGCGAGGTGAGGTCGCGGCGGATCGTCTCGGGGGTGACCTCGAGGGACTCGGCGAGGTCCTTCACGTCGACCCGGCCGTGCGTGCGCGCCTGGTCGACGATGCGCTGGTGGCGCTCTGGTGCGTACATCGGGCCTCGTCGTCTCCGGGTCGGAACAGAACGGACATGTCCGGGCACATCCACGCCGGACTCGGCGCAGAGCGCGTGGCCGGCAGACGCAAACGGGCATCTGTTTCTGCATTTTTATCCCCGGATGTGTTTGTTTGTCAACGCGGATCGGGGTAGGGTGCTGCACGAGCCGCACGGGCGTGGTCCGCCTGCCGTGCCGCTGTGCACCGAACGAACCACCCCACCGCAAGCGCGCGTGAGATGAAGGAGTCTCGAATGTCCGAACTGCTCGGCACCGGCGTCGGCCGTGGCGTCGCCCACGGCCCCGTGCTCCGCATGGCGGACCCCCTCGGCGAACCGTCGAAGGACGCGCTGACCGGTTCGGCGGACGACGCGAAGCAGGCCGTGCACGACGCGCTGGCCGCCGTGGCCGAGGACCTCAACAAGCGCGGACAGCTCGCCGGCGGCGACGCCCAGGCCGTGCTCGAGGCGCAGGCGCTCATGGCGCAGGACCCGACGCTCCTCGACGACGTGCACACCCGCATCGACGGCGGCACGAACGCCGAGCGCGCCGTGTACGAGGCGTTCGCGCAGTTCCGCGACCTGCTCGTCGGCATGGGCGGCTACATGGGGGAGCGCGCCGCCGACCTCGACGATGTCGCGCAGCGCATCATCGCCAAGCTCCGCGGCGTGCACGCGCCGGGCGTCCCCGAGTCGGACACCCCCTTCGTGCTCGTGGCCCGTGACCTCGCCCCGGCGGACACGGCCCTGCTCGACCTCGACAAGGTGCTCGCGCTCGTCACCCGTGACGGCGGCCCGACCTCGCACACGGCGATCCTCGCCCGTGCCAAGGGCATCACGGCCATCGTCGGCGTGACCGGCGCCGACGACCTGGCCGACGGCGTCCACGTCGTCGTCGACGCGGTCGACGGCACCGTCGTCACCGACCCCTCCGAGGCCCTCGTCGCCGAGGTCGACCAGCGCATCGCGGACCGGCTCGCCGCCGCGGCCGCACCGCTCACCGCCGGTGCCCTCGCCGACGGCCACGTCGTCCCGCTGCTCGCGAACCTCGGCAGCCCCGCCGACGCCGCCGGCGCCGTTGCTCTCGGTGCGGAGGGCGTGGGGCTCTTCCGCACCGAGTTCCTCTTCCTCGACTCGCCCAAGGCGCCCACCGTCGAGGAGCAGAAGGAGTCCTACAAGCAGCTCCTCGCCGCGTTCCCCGGCAAGAAGGTCGTCGTCCGGGCGCTCGACGCCGGCGCCGACAAGCCGCTGCCCTTCCTCACCGACAAGGACGAGGAGAACCCGGCGCTCGGTCGTCGTGGCCTCCGCGCCCTGCGGAACCACCCCGAGGTGCTGCGCGACCAGCTCACCGCCCTCGCCCAGGCCGACGCCGAGACCGAGGCCGACCTCTGGGTCATGGCGCCGATGGTCGCCGACGCCGAGGAGACCGAGTACTTCGTCGACCTCGCCCGCGAACTCGGCATCCGCACCGCCGGTGTGATGGCCGAGGTCCCCTCGCTCGCGCTGATGGCCGACCAGGTGTTCCAGAACGCCGACTTCGTGTCGATCGGCACGAACGACCTGACCCAGTACACGATGGCCGCCGACCGCATGCTCGGCACCGTCGCGTCCTACCAGGACCCGTGGCACCCCGCTGTCCTGCGCCTCGTCGCGCAGCTCGGCGCCGCCGGGGCCGCCGCGGGCAAGGCCGTCGGGATCTGCGGCGAGGCCGCAGCCGACCCGCTGCTCGCCGTGGTGCTCGTCGGCCTCGGTGCCACCACCCTCTCCATGACCCCCGCGGCCCTGGCCGACGTGCGCGCCGAACTCGGCACCCACACGCTCGAACAGGCCCGCGAGATGGCGACGGCAGCACTCGCCGCGAGCACGGCGGCGGCCGCGAAGTCCGCCGCGGCCGCGGCGCACGCCGCCTGAGCCGCCCCAGCACCACCCCACCTCCCACTGCAGCAGCACCACCACACAGAAAGTCACCGCACATGACAACGTCGTCCGTTGCAGCGCCCGACGCCCCCGCGAAGTCGCGGGGCGGCGCACGCGTCGCCGTTCAGAAGTTCGGCACGTTCCTCTCCGGCATGGTCATGCCCAACATCGCGATCTTCATCGCGTGGGGCATCATCACCGCCTTCTTCATCCCGGACGGCTGGACGCCGGTCGCCGCCCTCGGTGGCTCCCGTGACGGCAGCGTCGTGGGTGTCGTCGGCCCGATCCTGACGTACCTCATCCCGCTCGCCATCGCGATCCAGGGTGGCCGCATGGTGTACGACACCCGCGGTGCGGTGGTCGGCTCGATCTTCGCGATGGGCGTCATCCTCGGCTCCGGCACGACGATGATCCTCGGCGCGATGATCTGTGGCCCGCTCGGCGCGTACCTCGTGAAGCAGATGGACCGCCTCTGGGACGGCAAGATCAAGCCGGGCTTCGAGATGCTCGTGAACAACTACTCCGCGGGCATCCTCGGGTTCGGGTTGTTCCTGGCCGGGTTCTTCTGGCTCTCGAAGGTCTTCACCGCCATCGCCGACGCGCTCGGTGTCGCCGTGGAGTTCCTCATCACGCACTCGCTGCTGCCGCTCGCCAGCGTCTTCATCGAGCCGGCGAAGGTCTTCTTCCTCAACAACGCCATCAACCACGGCGTGCTCGACCAGCTCGGTGTCGACCAGGTCAAGGAGTCGGGCAAGTCGATCCTGTTCCTGCTCGAGGCCAACCCCGGCCCGGGTCTCGGCATCCTGCTCGCCTTCACGTTCTTCGGCATGGGCATCGCGCGGTCGACCGCTCCCGGCGCGATCATCATCCAGTTCTTCGGTGGCATCCACGAGATCTACTTCCCGTACGTGCTGCAGAAGCCGGTCCTGTTCGTCGCCGTCATCCTCGGTGGTGGCACCGGCGTGCTGACCAACGTCATCTTCAACTCCGGCCTGACGGCCCCGGCCTCCCCGGGTTCGATCATCGCCGTGCTCGGCAACACCCCGCGTGACAGCTTCCTCGGCGTGATCCTGTCGGTCGTGCTCTCGGCCGCCGTGTCGTTCGCGGTCGCGTCGTTCTTCCTCATCGCCACCCGCAAGCGCGACCTCGCCTCCGGCAACGACGGTGACATGAGCGCCGCGATGGCGAAGCTCCAGGCGAACAAGGGCCGCGACGTCAACTCGGCGACCGCGGGCCTGCTCGGCAACAACTCCCCGGCCAACGAGGAAGAGGCCGAGGCCAGCCTCGGTGGCGTCGGCTCGGCGACCACCACGGCGACCCGCGTGCAGAACCTCGTGTTCGCCTGCGACGCCGGCATGGGCTCGAGCGCCATGGGCGCCAGCGTCCTGCGCAACAAGATCAAGAAGGCGGGCATCGAAGGGGTCACGGTCTCCAACAAGGCGATCGCGAACCTGTCCGGTGACGAGGACCTGATCATCACGCAGGAGGAGCTGACCGAGCGCGCCAAGCAGAAGAACCCGAACGCACAGCACGTGTCGGTCGGCAACTTCATGAACGCGCCGCAGTACGACCAGGTCGTCGAGCAGCTCAAGAACCAGTAACGCCACCACCAGTAACGAAGTGCAGTATCGGAGGGGACGGGGGCGACCCCGTCCCCTCCACCACGTCGTCGAACACCAAGGAGAACCACCGATGCCCGTCCTGCAGGAGAGCCAGATCCGGATCCACACCGAGGACACCGCGCCGACCAAGTCGGAGGCGATGAAGGAGGCGGCCGAGATCCTCGAGGCCGCGGGCGCGGTGACCGCTGACTACTACCCCGCCATGCTCGAGCGCGAGAAGAGCGTGTCCACCTACATGGGCAACTTCCTCGCGATCCCGCACGGCACGAACGACGCGAAGGACGCCATCAAGTCGTCGGCGCTGTCGTTCATCCGCTACGCCACCCCGATCGACTGGGACGGCAACCCCGTGCGCTTCGTCGTCGGCATCGCCGGCGTGAACAACGAGCACCTCGACATCCTGTCGAAGATCGCGATCGTGTTCTCCGACGAGGACGAGGTGCAGAAGCTCACCGAGGCCGGCGACACCGCCGCGATCCTGTCGATCCTCGGCGAGGTCAACGAGTGAGCACCGGGACCGCCGTCCACTTCGGCGCGGGCAACATCGGCCGCGGCTTCGTCGGCCTGCTCCTGCACGAGGCCGGCTACGAGGTCGTCTTCGCCGACGTCGCCGCACCGCTCATCGACGCCCTCGCCGCCGCCGACTCGTACACCGTGCACGAGGTGGGGGCCGGGGCGCAGGACCACGAGGTCACGAACTTCCGCGCGCTGAACAGCGCGCAGGACGAGGACGGCGTGGTCGCCGAGATCGCGGCCGCCCAGGTCGTGACCTGTGCGGTCGGCCCGAACGTCCTGAAGTTCATCGCGCCGGTCATCGCCCGGGCACTCGTCGCCCGCGACGCCGACGCGGCCCCGATCGCCGTCATGGCCTGCGAGAACGCGCTGAACGCGACCGACCGGCTGCGCGAGTTCATCGTCGCCGCCCTGCCCGAGGACGGCCGCGACGCGGCGCTCGCCAAGGCCGTCTTCGCGAACACCGCCGTCGACCGCATCGTCCCCGCGCAGCCCGAGGGCGCCGGCCTCGACGTCACCGTCGAGACGTACCACGAGTGGGCGATCGACCGCACGCCGTTCGGCGGGAACGAGCCGGAGATCCCCGGCGCGCACTACGTCGACGGCCTCGACGCCTCGATCGAGCGGAAGCTCTTCACCGTGAACACCGGGCACGCCACCGTCGCGTACCACGGGTTCGTGGCCGGGGCCGACAAGATCTCTGACGCGATCGCGATCCCGGCCGTGCGTTCCGCGCTCGAGGCCGTGCTCGCCGAGACGAGCGACCTGCTCGTCCGTCGTCACGAGCTCGACCCCGAGGTGCACCGCGCGTACGTCGAGGCGATCATCGCCCGGTTCGAGAACGTGCACCTGCCCGACACCGTCACGCGCGTCGGTCGCCAGCCGCTGCGCAAGCTGTCCCGCGACGAACGCTTCGTCTCGCCGGCCGCCGCCCTCGCCGAGGACGGCACCGAGCCGACGGCGCTGCTCGACGCGATGGGCGCCGCGCTCCGCTTCGACGTGCCGGACGACGAGCAGAGCGTCGAGCTGCGGGCCCTGCTCGCGTCGGACACGTCCGACGCGGCGGTCGTGACGCAGGTCACCGGACTCGACGAGCAGCACCCCCTGCACGCCGCGTTCGCCGAGCGGGTCCGTTCCGCGCGCGCCTGACGTCCGCAGGTCGCCGACCGGGAGGCCCGTCACCAGCTGGTGACGGGCCTCCCGTCGTGTGCGGGCTCGCGTGCAGCACCGCGCCCCGCGGGGCCGCCGGAGGTGCAGCCGTCGGCGTCCACCGGTACCCGCGAGTAGCGTCCGGCGCATGACGAAGCACTGGGTGGCCCCACGGTTCGGCGGCAGCGAGGTCCTGGAGTTCGTGGAGACCGACGTCCCCGCTCCCGGCCGTGGCGAGGTCACGATCACCGTCCGCGCGGCGGGCATGAACCCCGCGGACACGAAGCACACGCGGCAGGGCGACCCGGACGACCTGCCGATCCCCGTCGGGTACGAGGTCGCCGGCGTCATCGAAGCGCTCGGCCCGGACACGACGATCGCGTCCGGCGGGGGAGCGGTCGGCGACGAGGTCCTGGCGTTCCGGGTGAACGGCGGGTGGGCCGAGCGGATGACCGTGCCGGCTGCCGACGTGTTCGCCAAGCCGGCGACGCTCGGGTTCGCCGAGGCGGCGAACCTGCTGCTGGCGGCGACCACCGCCGCCGACATGATCCGGGTCAGCCGAGCGTCCGGCGGCGACACGGTCCTCGTGCACGGAGCCGCCGGGGCGGTCGGGGTCAGCCTGCTGCAGCAGCTCCGGCTGCTCGGCGCACGGGTCATCGGGACGGCGTCGGAGCGCAACGCCGACACCGTCGCGGACTTCGGCGGCGAGTGGATCGCCTACGGCGACGGGCTCGAGCACCGGGTGCGGGCGCTGGCGGGCGACGGCGACGGCGACCGGATCGACGTGGCGCTCGACTGCGTCGGGACGGACGAGGCCGTCGACGTGTCGCTGGCCCTGGTCGCCGACCGGTCGCGAATCGTCACCATCGCGGCCTTCGCCCGCGCAGCCGAGGCCGGGTTCCCCGCCGTCGGGGGAGCCCAGGCCGCCAGCAAGGCGTTCCGTGACTCGGTGCGACAGCGGCTGATCGACCTCGCCGGCGCGGGTGACCTCGTCGTGCCGGTGGCCCGGACCTTCCCGCTCGCCGAGGCGCGTGCAGCCGCCGAGCTGCTCGAGTCCGGGCACCCGGGCGGCAAGCTCGCACTGCTGCCGTGAACGACACGAGCGGTCCGGCGGGATGCCAGACTCTCAGGGACAGCACTCCGCCGGAAGGAACGAACCAGTGAGCGACCAGTACCCGCCCCGCGACCCGTACGGCCAGCAGCCGAACGACCACGACGCGTCCGGTCCGCAGGACCCGTACGGGCAGCAGCCGCAGCACGGCCAGCAGGACCCGTACGGCCAGCAGAGCCCGTACGGCCAGCAGAGCCCGTACGGCCAGCAGCCGCAGCACGGGCAGCAGAGCCCGTACGGCCAGCAGAGTCAGTACGGCCAGCAGAACCCGTACGGGCAGCAGGGGCAGTACGGACAGCAGGGGCAGTACGGACAGCCGTCCTCGCCGAACCCGTACGCGCAGCAGCCGGGCACGTCCGGGGAGCCGCCCCTGTGGGCGCCCTGGTACAACGCGCCCTTCGTACAGGGCTTCACGCGCTTCTGGAAGAAGTACGTGCGGTTCGACGGCCGTGCGAGCCAGAGCGAGTACTGGTACTGGGTGCTCTGGTTCGCCATCGCGTCGGTGGTGCTCGGGATCGTCGGTGGGATCATCGACGTCGTGCTGCCCGGCGACGCCGACGTGTCGAACCTGTTCGGGCGGCTGTGGGGCCTGGCCTGCGCGCTCGGATACATCGCGCTCACCGTCCGTCGCCTGCACGACGTCAACCTGAGCGGCTGGTTCGCCTTGTTCTTCGTCATCCCGCCGCTCGGCATCCTGTTCTCGCTCGTCATCGGCTGCCTCGGCACGAACCCGCAGGGGCAGCGCTTCGACCGCCCGACCGTGGCGGGGTACGGCAGCTAGGAGCTTCCGGCGCGGGTCCCCTCGGGTTCTGGTTGACTCCGACGTGAGCATCGACCAACAACCCGAGGGGGACCGCGTGAGCGACCAGTACCAACCGCAGCACCACGGCGACGGCCAGCCGAACGCACAGTTCGGCGGCACGCAGCAGTACGGCCAGCCGCCCGCCACCGGTGCGCACGGCGAACCGCCCCTGTGGGCGCCGTGGTACGGCATCTCGTTCCCGAAGGCGTTCGCGCGCTTCTTCAAGAAGTACGCGACCTTCAGCGGGCGGGCTAGCCGCAGCGAGTACTGGTGGTGGTACCTCTGGGCCGCCATCATCGGCTTCGTGCTGTCGATCGTCACGGGCATCCTCATCGGCGCCACCGGCACCACGACGACCACGTCGACGCCGGGGTACACGGGCGTCTCGACGATGAGCACGAACCCCGTCGTCGGCGTGCCGTTCTGGATCGTCGGGCTCGTCCTGCTCGTCCCCACGCTGGCGCTGATCGTCCGCCGCCTGCACGACGGCGGCTTCAGCGGCCTGTTCGCGCTGCTGCTGATCATCCCGGTCCTCGGCCCGCTCGCGGTCTTCGTGATGATGTTCCTGCCGTCGAACCCCGAGGGTGCTCGCTACGACCGACCCACTGGCAGCAAGTGAGCAACGACGGCACGCCCGGCTGGGGTCAGCCGCCCGGCGGCGGTCAGTCGGGCTCCGGGCAGCAGCCGGGTTACGGCCAGCAGCCCGGGTACGGGCAGCAGCCGGGGTACGGGCAGCAGCCGGGGTACGGGCAGCAGCCGGGGTACGGGCAGCAGCCCGGGTACGGGCAGCAGCCCGGGTACGGGCAGCAGCCCGGCTACCAGCAGCAGCCGTTCCCGCAGTACTCCCAGCAGCCGATCCCGACGGGTCCGGACGGCACTCCGCCGCTCTGGGCCCCCTGGTACGGCATCGGGTTCCTCGACGCGTTCACGCGCTTCTTCAAGAAGTACGCGCGCTTCGACGGGCGCGCCAGCCGGAGCGAGTTCTGGTACTGGATCCTCGCCAACGCCATCGTCACCTCGGTGCTCTTCGGCGGCTTCTACGTGGCGTTGTTCGCCACGATCGCGTCGCACACCGCGTTCGACGCGTACGGCCAGCCGGTCGGCTCCACGGCCCCCGACCCGTGGGTCTTCCTGCTGCTCGCGCTCTACGTCGTCTGGGTGCTCGTCACCCTCGTGCCGAGCATCGCCCTCGGCTGGCGGCGGGTGCACGACGCGGCCCTGGCCGGCCCGTTCTGGCTCATCGCGATGTTCAGCGGCGTCGCCGCCATCGTGTTCGGGGTCCTCGAGCCCAGTCCGGCCGGCGCACAGTACGACCGGCCCGACCAGGGGTAGCACGGAACGAACCGGCCCGCACCACGTCGCGCGTGGTGCGGGCCGGTTCGTCGTGATCCGGAGCGGATCCGGGTTCAGACCACCCGGAGCCGCGAGACGGCACCGTCGACGACGAGGTCGCGCACCGTCACCGACGGGTCGGCGATCTGGAAGCGCAGCGCGCCGCCGGGCTGGTCGAACCAGGGCTGCACGAAGCGGACGTTCACCAGGAACGGGCGCTCGACGAGGTACCGGTGGGTCTCCGGGTCGGCGACGACGTGCGGCGGCAGCGACCGGCTCGGCAGCGGGGTGTCGAGCGGGTGCAGCAGGTAGCCGTCGGGGCCGCCGATGCGGTCGACCGGCACCCCAGCCGGGATCTGGATCGTCAGCCCGGCGTCGCCCGCCTGGGCGACCTGCTGCGCGAGCTGCGGGTAGGTCGTCGCAGCACGGTCGCGGAGTCCGTCGAGCTCGTACCGCGGGATGTCCCGCGGCGCGGGGAACGGCCGGTTGAGGAACCGGCGGAGCATCTCCACCGCGTCCTGCTCACCGCGCGTGCGCGCGAGCCGGCGGGCGGTGCCGTAGTCGACGACCTCGAGGGCGAACTCGTCGGGCTGCGCACCGGGGACGATGCGGAGCGCCCCCTCGACCGGCGGCTCGTGCAGGGTCTCGCCGGGGAGCTGCACGTACCGGGTCGTGTACCCGAGTCGGTCGAGGATGGGGCGGGTGTCCGCGAAGGTCATGGACCGGAGCCTATCGGTGGGGTGTCGGGCGAGCCTTGGACGACGCCGAGCGTCAGGCCTTCCCGCGCATGAGCGCCTGCTTGACCTCGGAGATCGCCTTCGTGACCTGGATGCCACGGGGGCAGGCGTCCGTGCAGTTGAAGGTCGTGCGGCAGCGCCACACGCCTTCCTTGTCGTTGAGGATGTCGAGTCGCACGTCGGCCGCGTCGTCGCGCGAGTCGAAGATGAAGCGGTGCGCGTTCACGATCGCGGCCGGACCGAAGTACTGCCCGTCGGTCCAGAACACCGGGCAGGACGACGTGCACGCCGCGCAGAGGATGCACTTCGTGGTGTCGTCGAAGCGGGCACGGTCGGCGACGGACTGCACGCGCTCCTTGCCCGGGGTGGGCGGCGTCGAGGCCTGCAGGAACGGCTGCACCTCGCGGTAGGACTTGAAGAAGGGCTCCATGTCGACGACGAGGTCCTTCTCGAGCGGCAGGCCCTTGATGGCCTCGACGTAGATCGGCTTCGAGACGTCGAGGTCCTTGATGAGGGTCTTGCATGCGAGGCGGTTGCGGCCGTTGATGCGCATCGCGTCGGAACCGCAGACGCCGTGCGCGCAGGACCGGCGGAACGTGAGGGACCCGTCCTGCTCCCACTTGATCTTGTGCAGCGCGTCGAGGATGCGGTCGGTCGGCAGCATCATGACGTCGAAGTCCTGCCAGCGCGGCTCGTCGTCGACGTCCGGGTCGAACCGTCGCACGATGAGCGTGACGGAGAAGGATCCCGGGGGCGCGTCGACCGCGTCGGTACGGGGGGCGTCGGAGACCAGGGTGTCGGTCATCTCAGTACTTCCTCTCCATCGGCTGGTACCGCGTCATGACGACGGGCTTCCAGTCGAGCGTGATGTGGTCGTCGGCGAGGGACGAGTGCGGGTCACCCGTCAGGTACGCCATCGTGTGCTGCATGTAGTTCTCGTCGTCGCGCTTCGGGTAGTCGTCGCGCATGTGCCCGCCGCGGCTCTCCTTGCGGTTGCGCGCCGAGTAGACGACGACCTCGGCCAGGTCGAGCAGGAAGCCGAGCTCGACGGCCTCGAGCAGGTCGGTGTTGAACCGCTTGCCCTTGTCCTGCACGCTCACCTGCGTGAAGCGGTTTCGGAGCGTGTGGATGGTCTCGGTGACCCGCGCGAGGGACTCGTCGGTCCGGAACACCTGCGCGTTCTTGTCCATCTCCTCCTGCAGCTCCTTGCGGAGCGCTGAGACGCGCTCGGTGCCGGTCGACGCGCGGAGCTGCTCGAGCATCGCGCGGACGCCGGCGGCCGGGTCCTCGGGCAGGGGGAGGAACTCGGCGGTCTTGACCCACTCGGCGGCGTTGTTGCCCGAGCGCTTGCCGAAGACGTTGATGTCGAGCAGGGAGTTCGTGCCGAGACGGTTCGAGCCGTGCACCGACACGCAGGCGCACTCGCCCGCGGCGTACAGCCCGGGGACGACGGTCGTGTTGTCGTACAGGACCTCGGCGTCGGTGTTCGTCGGGATGCCGCCCATCGCGTAGTGCGCGGTGGGCATGACCGGTACCGGCTCGACGACCGGGTCGACGCCGAGGTAGGTGCGGGCGAACTCGGTGATGTCCGGCAGCTTCGTCTCGAGGACCTCTGCCCCGAGGTGCGTGCAGTCGAGCAGGACGTAGTCCTTGTTCGGTCCGGCACCCCGGCCCTCGGCGACCTCCTGCACCATGCAACGGGCGACGATGTCGCGCGGGGCGAGGTCCTTGATGGTCGGGGCGTAGCGCTCCATGAAGCGCTCGCCCGACGCGTTCCGGAGGATCGCACCCTCGCCGCGCGCACCCTCGGTGAGCAGGATGCCGAGGCCCGCCAGGCCGGTCGGGTGGAACTGGAAGAACTCCATGTCCTCGAGCGGCAGGCCCGTGCGCCAGACGATCCCGACGCCGTCGCCCGTGAGCGTGTGCGCGTTCGAGGTGGTCTTGTACATCTTGCCGAAGCCGCCGGTCGCGAAGATCATCGCCTTGGCGTGGAACACGTGCAGCTCGCCGGTCGCGAGCTCGAACGCCACGACGCCAGCCGGCTGCTTCCGGGTGACGCCGTCGTCGCCGACGACGTCGACCATGATGAGGTCGAGTGCGTAGAACTCGTTGTAGAACTCGACACCGAGCTTCACGCAGTTCTGGAACAGCGTCTGCAGGATCATGTGCCCGGTGCGGTCGGCTGCGTAGCAGGCACGGCGCACGGGCGACTTGCCGTGGTCGCGCGTGTGCCCGCCGAACCGGCGCTGGTCGATCTTGCCCTCGGGCGTGCGGTTGAACGGCAGACCCATGTTCTCGAGGTCGATGACGGCGTTGATCGCCTCCTTCGCGAGGATCTCGGCGGCGTCCTGGTCGACGAGGTAGTCGCCGCCCTTGATCGTGTCGAAGGTGTGCCACTCCCACGAGTCCTCTTCGACGTTCGCCAGGGCGGCGGCCATGCCGCCCTGCGCCGCACCGGTGTGCGACCGGGTCGGGTACAGCTTCGAGATGACGGCCGTCTTCGCCTTCGGGCCGGCCTCGATCGCGGCACGCATGCCCGCGCCTCCGGCGCCGATGATGACGATGTCGAACTGGTGGTGGTGGACGGTGGTCTCGGTGGTCACAGGGGTCTTTCCGTAGACGGTGGGAAGGCGGGCGGCAGCGGCGGTGGGGCTACTGCGCCGGGCAGAAGGACGGCAGGTCGGCGGCGGCGGCGCCCGCGGGGCACGGGTCGAAGGTCCAGCACACGAGCAGGCCGAGGACGATGAGCGCGACGCACGCGACGAGGACGGCACCGAGGAGCGTCCTGCGCACGCCGGGCTTCGCCACGTAGTCGTTGATGATCGTCCGCATGCCGTTCGAGCCGTGGATGAGCGCGAGGACCAGCATGAGCGAGTCCCAGACCTTCCAGAACGGGTCGGCCCACTTGCCGGCGACGAAGGCGAAGTCGATCTGCTTGACGCCCTCGCCCGCCACCATGTTGACGAAGAGGTGGCCGAAGATCAGCACGACGAGCAGCACGCCCGAGGCGCGCATGTAGATCCAGCCCCACTTCTCCCAGTTGGTGGTGCGGCGGGCGGCGGCGGCCGAGCGCGGGGGCTCGATGGTCTGCGTGGTCATCTCAGTGCCCCTAGTTGAAGTCGGCGACGAGGTTCATGAGCTGGCGGGGCAGGAAGCCCGCGATCGTGATCGCCCAGAGGACGAGGACGATCCAGAACATGGCCCGCTGGTACTTCGGTCCCTTGGACCAGAAGTCGACGAGGATGATCCGCAGCCCGTTGTAGGCGTGGAACACGATCGCCATCACCAGGGCGGTCTCGCCGAGGTTCATGATCGGGGTCTTGTACGTGCCGATGACGGCGTTGTAGGCCTCTGGTGACAGCCGCACCAGCGCGGTGTCGAGGATGTGCACGAGCAGGAAGAAGTAGATCGCGACACCGGTGACCCGGTGCAGGACCCAGGACCACATGCCCGTCGATCCGCGGTACAGCGTGCCCTCGAGCTTCCGAGAGGCGCGTGGCGCCTCGATCGTGACCTCGGGCACGACGGTCGCGGTACCGCCGCCGGTTGGCTCAGCCATGAGCTCGTCCTTCCGTAGGACGGGCTCGCCCGATCGGCGAGCCCTTGCCGTTCGTGTTCGTGTGGAACACGCCCCATCCTATGCGCGGGCACCGACCTTCTCGTCCCGACCGGCCCGGAGGCCCCGTCCGACGGGCGGCGCGCCGATGGCGCGGGCGGTGTCGTGGTGGGCGAGGAGCTGGTCGCCGACGGCCTCCCAGGTCGTCCCCTCGACCCGCAGGCGGCCGGCCGATCCCATGCGTTCCGCCAGTGCGCGGTCGTGGTGGAGCCGCAGGACGGCCTGGCGCAGGGCCTGCGGGGCGTCCGGGTCGAAGAGCTCGCCGTCGAGACCCGGCGCCACCAGGTCGATCGGCCCGCCCGACGCGGGGGCGACCACGGGCAACCCCGACGCGTGCGCTTCCTGGAGGGTCTGGCCGAAGGTCTCCGCCGGCCCGGTGTGCACGAAGACGTCGAGCGCCGCGTAGGCGTCGGCCAGCGCGTCGCCGCGCAGGGGGCCGGTGAAGGTCACGTCGAGGTGCCGGAGCCGCCGCTCGAGGAAGGCCCGGGACGGACCGCCGCCGGCGACGACGACGCGGATGCCCGGGACGCCCCCGAGCTCGGCGAGCCGCTCGACCTCCTTCTCGGGGGCGAGCCGGCCGACGTAGCCGACGATCGTCTCGCCGGCCGGGGCGAGTCGGCGGCGGAGCGCCCGCACGTGCCCGGACGTCCGGCGCGCGGGGTGGAACAGCTCGGTGTCGACCCCGCGTCCCCAGCGCACGACCCGGGGCACGCCGTCCTCGGCGAGCATCGCGGCCGTCGCGCTCGACGGGGCGAGCGTCAGCGACGCCCCGGCGTGGATGCGACCGAGGATCCTGCGCACCAACGGGACGGTCGCGGTCAGGCCGTTGCGGCGGGCGAACCCGGCCACGTCGGTCTGGAAGACGGCGACGGAGGGGATGCCGAGCCTCCCGGCCGCCGTGATCGCGCGCCCACCCAACAGGAACGGACTCGCGGCGTGCAGGACGTCGGCGCCGGAGGCGGCGAGGATCGTGTCGAGCACCGGGTGGGGGAGCGCGACCGGGAACTGGCGGTACGCCACCGCCGGGACGCGGTGGACGTCGAAGGAGCGGTGGCGTTCGACGGCGGTCCGTGACCGGAACTGCGCGAGCCCAGGGGTGTCCGGTGCGATCACGACCGCGCGGTGACCGCGGCGTTCCAGGTGGTCGAGGACCGCCAGGACGCTGGTGGTCACGCCGTTCAGGGTGGGCAGGAAGCTCTCGGTCACGACGGCCACGGTCCGAGGGGACGTGCCGCGCTCCACGCTGCGTGCGCTCATGGTGCTGCCCATGCTCCGCGGGCGACGTGTCGGTGCGGGGCCGGGCACGTGAACGCGGGCCGCGCGCCGGGTGAACACGACGTGCCCCGGGCGGCACTCGGCCGACGTCCGGACCGCTCCCAGCATCGCCGTCGTCCGAGCGGTACGGTGAGCACGTGCCTGACGCTCTCGACGACTTCTACGCGATCATCCCCGCAGGGGGCATCGGGTCGCGCCTGTGGCCGCTGTCCCGGGCCGACGCACCCAAGTTCCTGCACGACCTGACCGGGTCCGGCACCTCGCTGCTCCGGCAGACCTGGGACCGACTCGCGCCGCTCGCCGGCGACCAGCGGATCATGGTCGTCACCGGCCGTGCCCACCGTGTCGCCGTCGAGTCGCAGCTCCCCGGCGTCGAGGACCACAACGTCGTGCTCGAGAGCGAGCCGAAGGACTCCACGGCGGCCATCGGCCTCGCCGCCGCGATCCTCGTCCGCCGCGAGCCGGACGTCGTCATCGGCTCCTTCGCCGCCGACCACGTCATCGGCGACGCCCGCGGCTTCCGCCGGTCCGTCCGCGAGGCCGTCGCGGCCGCCCGCGCCGGCTACGTCACGACCATCGGCATCACGCCGACCGAGCCCGCGATCGGCTTTGGGTACATCCACGCGCACGGCGACACCCTCGGCATCGAGGGCGCCCCCACCGCGCACGCCGTGCGGTCGTTCGTCGAGAAGCCCGACCTGGACACCGCGCGCTCGTACGTCGAGCAGGGCACGTACCTCTGGAACGCGGGCATGTTCATCGCCCGCGCCGACGTCCTGCTCGCCGAGATCGGTCGGACGAAGCCGAAGCTGCTCGCCGGCATCGAGGAGCTCGCCGCCGCGTGGGACACCTCGGCCCGCGGAGCCGTCGTCGACGCCGTCTGGCCCGCGCTCGAGAAGATCGCGATCGACTACACGGTCGCCGAGCCCGCCGCCGCGGCCGGGCGGATGGCCGTCATCCCCGGCGACTTCGACTGGGACGACGTCGGCGACTTCGCCTCGCTCGCGAAGCTGCAGTCTGGCGGCCGGGCGAACAACCTCGCCGTGCTCGGCGACGGCGCCCGCATCCTCGCCGACTCGTCGAGCGGCATCGTGGTGGCCCACAGCCAGCGGCTCATCTCGCTCATCGGCGTCGAGGACATCGTCGTCGTCGACACCCCGGACGCGCTCCTCGTCACGACGAGCGCGAACGCGCAGCGGGTCAAGGGTGTGGTGGACGCACTGAAGATCAGCGGCCGCGGCGACGTGCTGTAGCGCTCCACCGACAACGTCCGGTCCGGATCGGGGAACCGCCCCCGAAGTGGGGGTCCGGGCGTGACGCCACGTTACGGCCGCGTTTCCGGGCGGTCGCGATCCCGTAACCGATCCACCGGGGCCTCTCCGGGCGTCCTGTACCGCCCGGTCGGTCGTGTACTGTCGCCACGATCGCCCGGAACGCACGTGGTCCGGGCACGCCCCCCGGAGGAACCCACCCGTGACATCTCGTACCCGTCAGGTCCTGCTGAGCTCCCTCGCGCTCGCGGGCACCGTCGCCGTCCTCACCGGCTGTGCAGCGGCCCCGTCCGACAACGCGTCGGCGAAGAAGACCGACTTCCGTCCCTGCATGGTCTCCGACGCCGGCGGCTTCGACGACAAGTCCTTCAACCAGCTCGGCTTCGAGGGCATGGTCGACGCCGCGGACGACCTCGGCGCCACGTACAAGAAGGCCGAGTCGAAGGACGCCACCGTCTACGACTCGAACATCGAGCAGCTCGTCAGCCAGAACTGCAACCTCATCGTGACGGTCGGCTTCAACCTCGCCGACGCCACGAAGAAGCAGGCCGCTGCGAACCCCGACACCGACTTCGCGATCATCGACGACAACTCGATCGACGCGGACAACGTCAAGCCGATCACGTTCGACACGTCGCAGGCGGCGTTCCTCGCCGGCTACGCGGCGGCGTCCTACTCGAAGACCGGCGTCGTCGGCACCTTCGGCGGCATGCAGATCCCGACCGTCACCATCTTCATGGACGGCTTCGCGGACGGTGTGGAGTACTACAACGAGCAGAAGGACAAGGACGTCAAGGTCGTCGGCTGGAACGTCGACACCGGCAAGGGCTCCTTCACCGGCGGCTTCGAGGCCGGCACGCAGGCCAAGTCGGTCGCGCAGACGCTCCTCGACCAGGACGCCGACGTGATCCTGCCGGTCGGCGGTCCGATCTACCAGTCGGCCGCCGAGGCCATCAAGGACGCCGACAACGGCTCCGTCCTCATCGGTGCGGACAGCGACCTCTACGAGGCCGACCCCCGCTACAAGGACATCGCCTTCACCTCGATCGAGAAGGGCATGCGCCCCGCGACGAAGGACGTCGTCGAGCAGGCGGCGGACGGCAAGTTCTCGAACGAGCCGTACGTCGGCACGCTGAAGAACGAGGGCGTCGGCATCGCGCCGTTCCACGACTACGAGTCGAAGGTCGACAGCAGCCTGCAGGGCGAGCTCGACAAGATCAAGGCCGGCATCATCGACGGCTCGATCACGGTCAAGACCCAGTCCTGACCCAGTGGACGCGGGCGGGGGGATCCTCCCTCGCCCGCGTTGTCGTGCGCCCGCTCGGCGCACGCAGGACCGTGCACCCGGATCGTGCGCCCGCGTGGCGCACCGAGACAGAAATAGACTCCCGACATGAAGCTCGAACTCCGCGGCATCACCAAGCGGTTCGGCGCCCTGGTCGCCAACGACCACATCTCGCTCACCGTCGAGCCGGGTGAGGTCCACTGCCTGCTGGGTGAGAACGGCGCCGGCAAGTCCACCCTGATGAACGTCCTGTACGGCCTGTACGAGGCCGACGAGGGCGAGATCCTGCTCGACGACGTCGCGCAGGACTTCGACGGTCCCGGCGACGCCATGCGCGCCGGCATCGGCATGGTGCACCAGCACTTCATGCTCGTGCCCGTGTTCACGGTCGCCGAGAACGTCATGCTCGGGCAGGAGCAGACCACCTTCGGCGGTCGGCTCGACCTGGCCGGCGCCCGCCGGCGCGTGCAGGAGATCTCCGACCGCTTCGGGTTCGACGTCGACCCCGACGCGAAGGTCGAGGACCTGCCGGTCGGCGTGCAGCAGCGCGTCGAGATCATCAAGGCGCTGTCCCGCGACGCCTCCGTGCTGGTGTTTGACGAGCCGACGGCCGTCCTCACGCCGCAGGAGACCGACGAGCTGATGGGCATCATGCGGCAGCTGCGCGAGGCCGGCACCGCGATCGTCTTCATCACGCACAAGCTGCGCGAGGTGCGCGAGGTCGCCGACCGCATCACCGTCATCCGGCTCGGCAAGGTGGTCGGCGAGGCCTCGCCGACCGCGACGAACAACGAGCTCGCGGCGCTCATGGTGGGCCGTGCGGTCTCGCTCGTCGTCGACAAGGAACCCGCCACCGGTGGCGAGGACGCCCTGGTGGTGCAGGACCTCACCGTCACCGACCCGTCCGGGATCGTGCTCGTCGACGACGTGTCGTTCACCGTGCGCCGCGGCGAGGTCCTGGCCATCGCCGGCGTGCAGGGCAACGGGCAGACCGAGCTCACCGAGGCGATCATCGGCCTCCAGCCGGTGCACGCCGGACGCGTCACGCTCGACGGCAAGGAGCTCACCGGCCGCACCGTCAAGCAGGTGCTCGACGCGGGCGTCGGCTTCGTGCCGGAGGACCGCAAGGAGGACGGGCTCGTCGGCGAGTTCACCATCGCGGAGAACCTCATGCTCGACCGGGCGGACCACGCCGAGTTCGTCCGCGCCGGCACCATCCGGGCGGCCGAGCGCGACGCGTTCGCCGACGAGAAGATCGCCGAGTTCGACATCCGCACGCCGGGCCGCACCACCGCGGCCGGTCGGCTGTCCGGCGGCAACCAGCAGAAGATCGTCCTCGCCCGCGAGCTGAGCCGCGAGCTCCG
The DNA here is from genome assembly GCF_001864985.1 of Curtobacterium sp. MMLR14_006. Classification (NCBI taxonomy): domain Bacteria; kingdom Bacillati; phylum Actinomycetota; class Actinomycetes; order Micrococcales; family Microbacteriaceae; genus Curtobacterium; species Curtobacterium sp. MMLR14_006. The sequence continues at coordinate 483,417 of NZ_MJGU01000023.1, forward strand.
GCTGTTCGTCGCCGCGCAGCCCACCCGCGGGATCGACGTCGGGTCGATCGAGTTCGTGCACAAGCGCATCGTCGCCACCCGCGACACCGGCGTCCCCGTCATCGTCGTCTCGACCGAGCTCGACGAGGTCGTCGCACTCGCCGACCGCATCGCGGTCATGTACCGCGGCGGCATCGTCGGCATCGTGCCGGCGGACACCCCCCGAGACGTCCTCGGCCTCATGATGGCCGGCGAACTCCCAGAAGGAACGGAGCTGGCAGCGTGACCACCCCCACGCCCGACGGCACGCAGCAGCCGCCCACCGACGACCGCCTGCAGGAGGTCGAGTCCACCCCGCACCTGATGACGGACTCGGCCGAGGACACCGAGCGCCGCAACGGCGCCCCCGGCACCGACCGGTGGCACGCCGCCCTGCAGAGCATCCTCAACGGCTCCGTCCTGGTGACGCTGCTCGCCGTGGTGCTCGCGCTCGTCGCGTGCGGCATCCTCATCGCGCTCACCGACGAGAACGTCCGCGCCACGGCCGGCTACTTCTTCGCCCGTCCGACGGACATGCTCCAGGCGGTCGGCACCGCGGTCGGCGGCGCGTACGCGTCGCTGTTCCAGGGTTCCGTCGTCAACTTCGGCGCGACGTCGTTCCAGCAGGCGATCGCCCCGCTCACGCGGTCGGTCGACTACGCGGTGCCGCTCGTCGCCGCCGGGCTCGGGATCGCGCTGTCGTTCCGCGCCGGCCTGTTCAACATCGGCGGCCAGGGTCAGATCCTGATGGGTGCCGCGGCCGCCGGCTGGGTCGGGTTCTCGTTCGACCTGCCCGCCGCGGTCCACATCCCGCTCACCATCCTCGCCGGCATCGTCGGCGGCGCGGTCTGGGGTGGCATCGTCGGCGTGCTCAAGGCACGCACCGGCGCGAACGAGGTGGTCGTCACGATCATGCTCAACTACGTCGCGCTCTACCTGGTGAGCTACCTGCTGCGCACGCCCGGTCTGCTGCAGGCCCCGGGGAGCGCCAACCCGATCTCGCCCACCACGAAGGACAGCGCCCTGCTGCCCGCCCTGTTCGGACCGCGCTACGGCGTCGACCTCGGCTTCGTGGTGGCGATCCTGGCGGTCGTCGTCGTCTGGTGGCTCGTCAACAAGTCGTCGCTCGGCTTCCGGTTCCGCACCATCGGCGAGAACCCCCGTGCCGCGCGCGTCGCCGGCATGAGCGTGCCGAGCCTGACCATCTGGGTCCTCGTCATCTCCGGTGCCCTCGTCGGCATCGCCGGGGCGTACCAGGTGCAGGGCGCCGTCACCACGGGCTTCACGTCGGGCATCGACGCCGGTATCGGCTTCGACGCGATCACGGTCGCGCTGCTCGGCCGCTCGAAGCCGTGGGGCGTGTTCTGGGCCGCGATCCTGTTCGGCATCCTGAAGAACGGCGGCTACGCCATGCAGGCCGCCAACGGCATCCCGATCGACATCGTGGGCGTCATCCAGGCCCTCATCGTCCTGTTCATCGCGGCGCCGCCGCTCGTCCGCGCGATCTTCCGGATCCCGCAGCCGGGTGCCCGCAAGCGCACGAGGACCAGCAAGAACAGCAAGAAGGCGGTCGCCGCGTGAGCACCCTCAGCCCCACCGCGACCCCCGCGTCGCCGCTGTCCGACCGTCCGGTCGAGACCACCCGCAGCTGGAAGACCCCGATCGGGTACGGCGTGTTCACGCTGCTCGCCGTCGTGTTCTTCGGGCTGCTGCACCGTCCCGGCACGACGACCTTCCGGCTCGCGAACGCCGGCGACTTCTTCGCCCTGCCGAACGTCCCGCTGCCCGCGGTCGCCACCGGGATCGTCGTCATCGTCCTGCTGGCGATCGCCACCGTCTACGCCGTCGTCGAGGTCCGCGCGTACCGGCACGTCCCGCTCTGGGTCACGTCGGTCTTCGCGATCGTCTTCGTCGTCGGGTTCCTGACGTGGGCGGCGGCCGGTGCCACGATCCCGCTGCCCGGTCTGCTCGTCGGTGCGCTCGGCCTGAGCGTCCCGCTCGTCTTCGGTGCCCTCGGCGGTGTCATCTCCGAGCGCGTCGGCGTCGTGAACATCGCGATCGAGGGCCAGTTCCTCGCCGGTGCGTTCACGTCGGCGCTCATCGCCTCGCTGACCGGTTCCGCGTGGGTCGGCCTCGTCGGCGCGCTCGTCGCCGGCGTCCTGGTGTCGTTCATCCTCGCCGCGTTCAGCATCAAGTACCTCGTCGACCAGGTCATCGTCGGTGTCGTCATCAACGCGTTCATCTCCGGCCTGACCGGCTTCCTGTACTCGCAGGTGCTCTCGCCGAACGAGGAGACCCTCAACGTCGGCGTCCGGTTCCCGCGGTTCGAGATCCCGGTCCTGCACCAGATCCCGGTCATCGGACCGGTGCTCTTCGAGCAGACCGTGGTCGTCTACCTGGCCTACGTCGCCGTCGCAGCGGTCACCTTCGCACTGTTCAAGACGCGCTGGGGCCTGCGCCTCCGCGCGGTGGGCGAGCACCCGCAGGCCGCCGACACGGTGGGCATCAACGTGACGAGCACCCGCTTCTGGAACGTCTCGCTCGCCGGTGCGATCGCGGGCCTCGGTGGTGCCTACTTCACCCTCGACGCGGTCGGACCGTTCACGAAGGACATGACGGCCGGCGCCGGGTACATCGCCCTGGCGGCCGTGATCTTCGGCCGGTGGGACCCGATCAAGGCGACGCTCGCGGCGCTGCTGTTCGGCTTCGCGTCGAACCTGCAGAACACCCTCGGCGCCATCGACTCGCCCGTCCCGAGCGAGTTCCTGCTCATGCTGCCCTACGTCGTCACGATCTTCGCGGTGGCCGGCCTGGTCGGTCAGTCCCGTGGTCCGGCGGCGTCCGGCAAGCCCTACATCAAGAGCTGACGGCCAGGAGGCACGGCACATGACCGACACGCACGCTGCGGACGACGACACGGTCGCGTCCACCGACGCGACCGCCTGGACGGACCCGGCCACGGCCCTGGGCGCGACCGGCGGCCGGGCCGCCGCCGACGGGGCGGACGCAACCCCGGGCCTCCCGACCGACGACGTGGACTGGGGCGCCCTGCGGGACGCCGCCACGACCGCGATGCGGCGCGCCTACGCGCCGTACTCGTCGTTCCCGGTGGGTGCCGCGGCGCTCACCGACGACGGCCGGATCGTCTCCGGGTGCAACATCGAGAACGCGAGCTACGGGGTGACGCTCTGCGCGGAGTGCTCGCTCGTGTCGCAGCTGCACATGACCGGCGGCGGCAAGCTCGTCGCCTTCACGTGCGTCGACGGCGACGGGGCGACCCTGATGCCGTGCGGCCGCTGCCGGCAGCTGCTGTTCGAGCACTCGACCGAGGGGATGCTCCTCGAGACGGTCTCCGGCATCCGCACCATCGACGAGGTCCTGCCCGACGCGTTCGGGCCGCGCACCCTCGCCACCTACCAGCAGGAGCACTGACATGGCCGTCGAGCCGTTCGACACCGTCGACCTCATCCGCACGAAGCGCTCCGGCGGCGCCCTGGGCACCGCCGAGGTGGACTGGCTCGTCGACGCGTACACCCGCGGCTACGTCGAGGACCCGCAGATGGCCGCGATGGCGATGGCGATCTTCCTGAACGGGATGGAGCGTCGGGAGATCAAGGACCTCACGCTCGCGATGATCGCGTCGGGGGAGCGGATGTCGTTCGGCTCGCTCGGCAAGACGACGGTCGACAAGCACTCCACCGGCGGCGTCGGCGACAAGATCACCCTGCCGCTCGCGCCCCTCGTGGCGTCGTTCGGGGTCGCGGTGCCGCAGCTGTCCGGCCGTGGGCTCGGGCACACCGGCGGGACGCTCGACAAGCTCGAGTCGATCCCGGGGTGGCAGGCGTCGATCTCGAACGACCGCATGCTGCAGGTGCTGCAGGACGTCGGCGCGGTCATCTGCGCCGCCGGTACCGGCCTGGCACCCGCCGACAAGAAGCTCTACGCACTCCGCGACACCACCGGCACGGTCGAGTGCATCCCGCTCATCGCGTCGAGCATCATGTCGAAGAAGATCGCCGAGGGCACCGGTGCGCTCGTGCTCGACGTCAAGTTCGGGTCCGGGGCGTTCATGCCGACCTACGAGGCGTCACGGGAGCTCGCGCAGACCATGGTCGACCTCGGCAACGACGCCGGGGTCGCGACCTCGGCGCTGCTGACCGACATGGAGGTCCCGCTCGGGCTGACGATCGGCAACGCGCTCGAGGTGCGGGAGTCGGTGGAGGTACTGGCAGGCGGCGGCCCGGCCGACGTCGTCGAGCTCACCGTGGCGCTCGCGACCGAGATGCTCACGCTGGCCGGACTGCCGGACGCCGACCCGGCGGCCGCACTGGCCGACGGTCGCGCGATGGACACCTGGCGTCGCATGATCGAGGCGCAGGGCGGCGACGCGTCGGCCACGCTGCCGGTCGCACGGGAGCAGCACGTCGTCACCGCGCCGTCGTCCGGGGTGCTCGCGTCGCAGCAGGCCCTGCCGTTCGGGATCGCAGCCTGGCGCCTCGGTGCCGGCCGCGCCCGCGCGCAGGACCCGGTCCAGGCCGGCGCCGGCATCGAGCTGCACGTCAAGCCGGGTGACACCGTGACCGAGGGGCAGCCGCTCTGGACGCTGCACACCGACGAGCCCGCCCGGTTCGACCGAGCGCTCGAGTCGCTCGAGGGCGCGTGGTCGATCGGTGCCGCCGCGCCGGAGCGCGGGCCGATCGTGCGGGAGCGGATCGCGGGCTGACCGTCCCTCGTGCACAGGTGCCTGCGCGGGGTCGGTGACCACCGGTAGCCTGGGCGCATGAGCGCCGACGCCACGACCTACCGCCTGCCCGACGCCGGGGCGGTCATCAACGACCTGCCGAAGGTCTCGCTGCACGACCACCTCGACGGTGGCCTGCGACCGGCGACCATCGTCGAGCTGGCCGGTGCCGCGGGCGTGACGCTGCCGACCACCGACCCGGCCGAGCTCGGGCAGTGGTTCGCCGACCAGTCCAACTCCGGCTCGCTCGTCGAGTACCTGAAGACCTTCGACGTCACCACCTCGGTCATGCAGACGGCGCCGCAGCTGCACCGCGTCGCGAAGGAGTTCGTCGAGGACCTCGTCGCCGACGGCGTCGTCTACGGCGAGGTCCGGTGGGCGCCCGAGCAGCACCTGCAGGGCGGTCTGACCCTCGACGAGACGGTCGAGGCGGTCCAGGCCGGCATCGAGGAAGCGGTCGACGCCGCCGGTGGGCGCATCCGCGTCGGCCAGCTCGTCACCGCGATGCGCCACGCCGACCGGGCGCTCGAGATCGCCGAGCTCGCCCTCCGCCACCGCGACCACGGGGTCGTCGGCTTCGACATCGCCGGCGCCGAGGCCGGGTTCCCCGCCTCGAACCACCGAGCGGCCTTCGACCACCTGGCCTCCGAGCTCTTCCCCGTCACCGTGCACGCGGGCGAGGCCGACGGGCTCGCGTCGATCCGCTCCGCGCTCGTCGACGGTCGCGCGCTCCGCCTCGGGCACGGCGTCCGCATCTTCGAGGACGTCACCCTGTCCGACGCGGGCGACGGCTCGACGCTGGCCTCGCTGGGCGAGGTCGCCTCGTGGGTCCGCGACCGCGAGATCCCGCTCGAGGTCTCGCCGTCCTCCAACCTGCAGACCGGGGCGATCGCCGCGTGGGGCGACGACCTCGCCGACCACCCCTTCGACGTGCTGTACCAGCTCGGCTTCCGGGTCACGGTGAACACCGACAACCGCCTGATGAGCGGGACGTCGCTGTCGAAGGAACTCGCGCTGCTCGCCGGCACGTTCGGCTACGACCTCGACGACCTGGCTGCGTTCCAGATCAACGCCGCGCTGGGCTCGTTCCTGCCCCTCGAGGACCGCGAGGACATCATCGCCACCATCACGGCCGGGTACTCGGAGGCGTAGCCGGATGGGACTGCCACCGCTGCCGGACGCCGCCGTCGTGCTCGGTGCGACCGCGCCCACCTGGCGGGACGCTCTCCGTCTCGCCGGTGGGGCGCTCGTCGCGACGGGGACGACGACCGACGACTACACCGACGCCATGATCGGCATGGTCGAGGAGCACGGTCCGTACATCGTGATCTCGCCGGGGCTCGCGTTCGCCCACGCCCGGCCGGGTGGCGCCGTGGTGCGGGACGGACTCGCGGTCGTGACGCTCGCGACGCCGGTGGCCTTCGGCCACCCGCACAACGACCCCGTGCGCGTCGTGCTCGGCCTGGCCGTCGCCGAGGTCGGCACCCACCTCGAGTCCATCGGCGAGATCGCCAACCTGTTCAACGACGCGACCGTCACCGGGCGGATCGCGGCGGCGACCACGGCGGACGAGGTCCGCGCGATCATGGGGGTGTCCGCGTGAAGATCGTGACCATCTGCGGCGCGGGCATCGGCTCGAGCGGCATCCTCAAGGTGAACGCCGAGAAGGCCCTCACCGCGCTCGGCCTGCAGGCCGAGGTCGTCGCTGCCGACGTCGCCTCGGTGCGCGACGCCTCGGCGGACGCCAACGTGATCCTGACGAGCCAGGAGTTCGTCGAGGCGATCGGGGACACCTACGCCGAGGTGATCGTGATCCGGAACCACTTCGACCAGGGCGAGATCACCGCGGCGGTGGACCGGGCGCTCGGCGAGCACTGAGGCATGTGCGGCGGCGTGTGCGGCGGCCGCCTCCGGAGCGGTCGTCCGCCTCTAGAGTTGGGGGCATGAGCACCGAGAACCCGCTGAACGACCCCGCTGCCGACCCGTTCGAGGTCGCGCGGGCCGCCGCCGCCGTCATCGCCGAACAGTCCGGCATCGAGCGGCACGACATCGCCCTGACCCTCGGGTCGGGCTGGGGCAAGGCCGCCGACATCATCGGCGAGACCGTCTCCGAGATCCCGGCGGACCAGGTCCCCGGGTTCAGCGCCTCGGCGGTGCCCGGGCACTCCGGCACCATCCGGTCGATCCGCCTCGCGGACGGCCGGCACGCGCTCGTCATCGGTGCCCGCACGCACTACTACGAGGGCCACGGGGTCCGCCGGGTCGTGCACAGCGTCCGCACCGCTGCGGCGACCGGGGCCTCGGTCATGGTGCTGACGAACGGTGCCGGCGGCATCAAGGAGCACTGGACGCCCGGCACGCCCGTGCTCATCAGCGACCACATCAACCTCACCGCGGACAGCCCGCTCGAGGGGGCGACCTTCATCGACCTCACCGACCTGTACTCGTCGCGGCTGCGCGCGATCGCCCGCGGCGTGGACCCCTCGCTGGACGAGGGCGTCTACACGCAGTTCCGCGGCCCGCACTACGAGACCCCGGCCGAGGTGCAGATGGCGAAGACCATCGGCGGGCACATCGTCGGCATGTCGACGGCGCTCGAGGCCATCGCCGCGCGGCAGGCCGGCATGGAGGTCCTCGGGTTCTCGCTCATCACGAACCTCGCCGCCGGCATCCAGACGACGCCGCTGTCCCACACCGAGGTGCTCGAGGCCGGCAAGCAGGCCGAGCCGGTGATCGCGGACCTCCTCGCCCGCGTGGTGGCCGCCCTGTGAGCGTCCTCGACGCCGCTCGCGCCTGGCTGCAGCAGGACCCCGACGACGAGACCCGCGACGAGCTGCAGCGGGTCGTCGACGCCGGCGACACCGACGAGCTCGAGGCCCGTTTCGCCGGGCGCCTGGCGTTCGGCACGGCCGGGCTCCGGGCCGAGCTCGGGTACGGGCCGCTGCGGATGAACCGGGTCGTCGTGACCCAGGCGGCGGCCGGGCTGGCGCGGTTCCTCATCGACAGCGGACGCTCGCGCAGCGTCGTGATCGGCTACGACGGCCGGGTCAACTCGGACGTGTTCGCGCGCGACTCCGCCGCGGTGATGCGCGGCCTCGGGCTCGAGGTCATGCTGCTGCCCTCGGCCCTGCCCACCCCGGTGGTCGCGTTCGCCGTGCGGCACCTCGACGTCGGCGCCGGCGTGATGGTCACCGCGAGCCACAACCCGCCGCGGGACAACGGCTACAAGGTGTACCTCGGACAGGACGACGAGGGCTCCCAGATCGTGCCGCCCGTCGACGGCGAGATCGCGGCGGCCATCGACGCCGTCGCGGCCGGGTCGATCACGGACCTGCCGCGGGCGACGGACTACACGGTCGCCGACGCCGCCCTGGTGGACGCCTACGTCGCCGCGACGGCCGCCACGGTGCCGACCCCGGCGCTCGACCCGCAGGACCAGCCCACGGTCGTCTACACGGCGATGCACGGCGTCGGGTGGCAGACCGCCCGCGCGGTGTTCACCGCGGCCGGGTTCGCCGAGCCGGCGGTCGTGCCGGAGCAGATCGAGCCGGACGGCGCGTTCCCCACGGTCTCGTTCCCGAACCCCGAGGAGCCCGGCGCGATGGACCTGGCGATCGCCCGCGGTCTCGCGGTCGGCGCCGACCTCGTGATCGCGAACGACCCCGACGCCGACCGGCTGGCGCTGGCGGTCCCCGCCGTCGCCGACTCCGGCGCTCCGACGTTCCGTCGGCTCTCCGGCAACGAGGTCGGCTGGCTGCTCGGCTGGCGTACCGCCGCCCGCGCGTCCGACGCCGGGGTCCGTGGCACGCTCGCGGCCTCGATCGTCTCCTCGCCCGCCCTCGCTCGCGTCGCCGCGCGCCACGGCCTGGAGTACCGCGACACCCTGACCGGCTTCAAGTGGGTCTCGCGGGTGCCGGAGCTGCTGTTCGGGTACGAGGAAGCCCTCGGCTACCTGGTCGACCCGGAGGTCGTCCGCGACAAGGACGGCATCTCGGCGGCGCTCGCGCTGCTGTCGCTGGCGTCGGAGCTCGCGGCGGCCGGTTCGACGATCGCCGGCCAGCTCGACGCGTTCGCCGCCGAGTTCGGGGCCTTCGCCTCCGGGCAGGTCGCGACCCGCGTGGACGACCTGTCGCGCATCGGCGAGGTCATGGCGTCGCTGCGGGCCACCCCGCCGACGACGCTCGGCGGCCTCGACGTGCTCGGCGTCACGGACTACGTCGACGGCGCCGACGGCTTCCCGCCGTCGGACATCCTGCGCTACGACCTGACCGGTGACGCGCGGGTCATCGTCCGCCCGAGCGGCACCGAGCCGAAGGTCAAGGTCTACATCGACACCGTGGCCGACACCCCCGCCGAGGCCGCGCGCCTCGTCGACGCCCTCGCCGAGGCGGTGCGCCCGCTCGTGTCGTAGGGGCGGCGGCGGCGCCGGGCGGTGCCGTTGCGCTTCACACAACCAAAGTGACCTCGAACCGCACGAACACGCGGTTTGCGGTCACTTTGGTTGTGCGCGGCCGCACGGCCGGTAGCCGTCCACAAGTGGGCATCCAATGCACTGTGTCCACAGGTGAGTGGTCGAGCCGAGGACATCGTCGGTGGGCCGGGCACCGTACCGGCATGACACGACTCATGATCATCCGTGGCGGTTCCGCGGACCCGACCGGCAGAACCGGTCGTGACCACCGTCGTGGGGTCGACGCGGGACGACTGGTCCGGCTCACGCCCGGGCGCTTCGTCGACGCCGCCGACTGGCGTCGCGCGACTCCCGGCGAGCGACACATCGCTCGCATCAAGCCGTCCATGACCGCTTGGACGGGCGGCTCGTGGTGTCGCACGCCTCGGCCGCGGCGCTGCACGGGTTACCGTGGCGCGGTGAGTTCCCGGACGTCGTCGAGGTCATCGACCCGCGACGCACGACCTCGCAGGCGCTCACGCACGTCCGCAAGCGTCCGGGCAGGGGCAGGACGCTGCGCACCCAGGTGATGGTCGCGAACGGGCGGGCCCTCACCGATCTGCTCACCACCGTCGTCGACGTGGCGATCTCCTACGAGCTCCGCATCTCGGTGCCCGCCCTCGACGTGGCGCTGCGGTGCGGCGTCACCCCGCGGGCCTTCCGGCTCGAGTTGGCGAGCCGCGAGGCCGTCCACGGCAAGCATCGGGCCCAGGTGGCGATCGAGCTCGCGGACGCAGCCAGCGGATCGCCGGGCGAATCGGTGGCGAGGGTCGCGCTCGACGAGGTCGGCGCCCCTCGGCCGGTCCTGCAGCAGGAGTTCCGCGACGCGGCGGGGTTCATCGGTCGGGTCGACTTCTGGTTCCCCGAGCACGGTGTGGTCCTCGAGTTCGACGGTCGGAGCAAGTACACCGACCCGGCCCTCCGCCCGGCGGGAACGTCCTCGGCCGACGTCGTCGTCGCGGAGAAGCGTCGCGAGGACCGACTTCGTCGGCACCCTGACGTCCGTTCCGTCGGCCGGTCCGGCTGGGACGAGGCGAACGACGCCGAGGCATTGCGCGGAGTCCTGCTCGCCGCAGGCCTGCCGACGACGACTCGGACGTTCCACAGACTCCGATGACGCCGGTCGGCGGAGCACGGCGCACAACCAAAGTCACCCCGNNGGTGACTTTGGTTGTGCGAAGCGGATTCGCGCCAGCGGAGCGCGGCGCCCGCGCGCGCTACGCGAGCTCGAGCAGCACGTGGCCGGACGAGATCGTCTGGCCGACCGGGGCGTTCAGGCTCGTGACGACGCCGTCCTTGTGGGCCTGGACGGGCTGCTCCATCTTCATCGCCTCGAGGACGACGAGCAGGTCGCCCTTCACCACGGTGTCGCCCTCGGCGACCGCGAGCTTCACGACGGTGGCCTGCATCGGCGAGGCGACGGACCCGCCCGACTTCGCGACACCGCCGCGCACGGCCGACGAGCGGCGCTTCGGGGGAGCGGAGGGACCGGCGGGACGACGCCCCGCGGCCGCGCCACCGCCGACGATCGACGGCATCGTGACCTCGATGCGCTTGCCCTGCACCTCGACGACGACGCTCTCGCGGGCGGCCGGGGCGGGGAGCTCCTCGGGGGAGCCGCTCCACGCCGGGATGTCGTTCTGGAAGTCGGTCTCGATCCACTGCGTGTACACGGAGAACGGCTCGTCGTCGGGGGTCGCGAAGGCCGGGTCCGACACGACCGCGCGGTGGAACGGCAGCACGGTCGGCAGGCCGGTGACCTCGAACTCGGCGAGTGCCCGTCGCGAGCGTTCCAGGGCCTCGGCGCGCGTGGCGCCGGTGACGACGAGCTTCGCGAGCATCGAGTCGAACGAGCCGGACACGACGTCGCCCGACACGACGCCGGAGTCGACGCGGACGCCGGGGCCGGACGGCGCGTTGAACGCGTGCACGGGGCCGGGCGCGGGGAAGAAGTTGCGACCAGGGTCCTCGCCGTTGATGCGGAACTCGAACGAGTGCCCGCGGGGCGTCGGGTCGGAGTAGTCGAGCGTGCCGCCCTCGGCGATGCGGAACTGCTCGCGGACGAGGTCGATGCCGGTGACCTCTTCCGAGACGCAGTGCTCGACCTGCAGGCGGGTGTTCACCTCGAGGAACGACACGGTGCCGTCGGCCCCGATGAGGAACTCGCAGGTGCCGGCGCCGACGTAGCCGACCTCGCGCAGGATCGCCTTCGACGACTCGTACAGTCGCTCCTGCTGTTCGTCGGTCAGGTACGGCGCGGGGGCCTCCTCGACGAGCTTCTGGTGGCGACGCTGCAGCGAGCAGTCGCGCGTCGAGACGACGACGACGTTGCCGTGCTCGTCGGCGAGGCACTGGGTCTCGACGTGGCGCGGCTTGTCGAGGTACTTCTCGACGAAGCACTCGCCGCGGCCGAACGCCGCGATGGCTTCACGCGTCGCCGACTCGAACTGCGAGGCGACCTCCTCGCGCGTCCGTGCGACCTTCAGGCCGCGGCCACCGCCACCGAAGGCCGCCTTGATGGCGACCGGCAGGCCGACCTCGTCCGCGAACGCGATGACCTCGGAGGCGTCCTTGACGGGCTCGATGGTGCCGGGGGCGAGCGGCGCCCCGACCTTCTCGGCGACGTGGCGCGCGGAGACCTTGTCGCCGAGGCGCTCGATGGACTCCGGCGACGGACCGATCCAGGTCAGCCCCGCGTCGATGACGGCGCGGGCGAAGTCGGCGTTCTCGGCCAGGAACCCGTAGCCCGGGTGCACGGCATCCGCGCCGGAGCGACGGGCGACCGAGATGATCTTGTCGATGACGAGGTAGGTGTCGGCGCTCGTGGTGCCGTTCAGCGCGTAGGCCTCGTCAGCGAGGCGTGCGTGGAGGGCGTCACGGTCCTGGTCGGCGTAGACCGCGACCGATGCCTTGCCTGCGTCGCGGGCCGCACGGATGATGCGGACGGCGATCTCGCCGCGGTTCGCGATGAGGACCTTGCTGATACGGGGCATGAGACATCAGCGTATTCGTGCGGTCGCGGGACGAATTGACCGGCATCCACAAAGAACCGGCCCCGCACAGTGCGGATGTCTACAGCGACCAGAGATCGTGCCAGTCGATGCCGAAGCCCCGCAGGAGCATCGTCCGCAGCATCGGCAACGACATGCCGATCACGGCCGACGGCGCGCCGTCGATCCGGGTGATGTACGCCGCCGCCCGACCGTCGATGGTGAACGCGCCCGCCACCTCGAGCGGCTCGCCGGTCGCGACGTACGCGTCGATCTCGTCCGCCGAGACGTCGTCGGCGAAGGTGAGCACCGCGCTGTCGACCGCGACCACGCGGTCGCCCGCGGCGGCCAGCGCCGACCCGCCGGGCGCGACGTCACCCAGGTCCGGGACCCCGGCAGGCGACGTGACCAGGGGACGGACGGGAGGCACGGTGCGGGCCGCGTCCGGGCCTCCCGTCCGCCCCGTGGCCGGGTCCACGTCGCGGCGCCGGTCGACGACGCAGTGTCCGCTCCACAGGGTCCCGCCGCCGGCGGCGAGCATCTGCCGCCAGCGCTCCCGGGCGACCGCCGGGTCGTGCGGCTTGCCGTACAGGCGTCCGTCGACCTCGAAGGCGGAGTCGCCGCCGAACACCACGCCGTCCACCGGCGAGCCGGCGACGGCGGCGTCCGCGACGGCCGACGCCTTCGCGACCGCGAGGAGCGAGACGAGCTCGGGGCCGGTCAGGTCACGGCCGAGGGACGCGGCGGCGGCGGCACCGGCGGCGTCCTCGTCGACCCCGGGGGAGACGAGCACCGGCTCGATCCCGGACTGGGCGAGGAGGGCTCGGCGGGCGGGGGATGTACTCGCGAGGTACAGACGCATGGGACCATCTCACCATGGGTGAATCCGTCGGCACGCTGCTCGAACTCGACGTCACCGGGATCGCCCACGGCGGCATCTCGGTGGCACGGCACGAAGGCCGGGTGGTCTTCGTCTCGGACGCGATCCCCGGGGAGCGCGTCGTCGCCCGGGTGACCGAGGACCGCAAGAAGTCGTTCTGGCGTGCCGACACGGTCAGCGTCGTCACCCCGAGCGAGCACCGCGTCGACCACGTCTGGCCGGAGGCCGCGCTCGACCGCGACCCCGAGACGCGCCCGGGCGGTGCCGAGTTCGGGCACATCGCCCTCGCCCACCAGCGCACGCTGAAGCACGACGTCCTCGTCGACGCGTTCGCGCGGTTCGCCCGGACGGACCTCGCCGAGGTGCTCGGCCACGACGTCGTCGTCGAGGCGGCGCCCGGCGACGACGCCGCGAACGGCCTCGGTTGGCGCACCCGCGTCCGGCTGCACGTCGACGAGCACGGCACCGCCGGCCCGTTCGCCGCCCGTTCGCACTCCGTCATCCCCGTCACCAGCCTGCCGCTCGCGAGCGCCGCGGTGCAGCAGAGCGCGCCGCTCGGCCGTGGCGTGATGCCGGGCTCGTCGGTGATCGACGTCCTCGCGCCGAGCGGGTCCGAGGGGGCACGGCTCGTCATCGACGAGCAGAAGCCCACGGTCGTGACCGAGGTCGTCGGGGAGCGCACGTTCCAGGTCGACGACAACGGCTTCTGGCAGGTGCACCGCGCCGCGGCGACCGTGCTCACCGAGGCCGTGCAGGACCTGGTCGACCGCGACCGCCTCGACCCCGAGGGCACCCACCTCGACCTGTACGGCGGTGTCGGCCTGCTCGCCGCAGCGCTCGGCGACCTCGTCGGCCCGAAGGCGCGCATCACGAGCGTCGAGAGCGCGGGGCGCGCGACCGAGCACGCGCAGGAGAACCTGTCCGAGTGGATCGGCGCCCGCGCCGAGACCGGGCGCGTCGACCGCTGGCTCGCGAACACGGTGGCGAACGCCTCGCGCGCCGAGCAGGACCGCTTCCGCGCCGGCACGATCGTCCTCGACCCGCCGCGCGCCGGCGCCGGACGCCAGGTCGTCGAGCAGATCGCGGCACTGGCACCCGCACAGGTCGTCTACGTCGCCTGCGACCCCGTCGCGCTCGCCCGCGACGTCGCGACCTTCGCCGACCTGGGGTACACGCTCGAGGCGCTGCGGGCCTTCGACCTGTTCCCGCACACGCACCACCTCGAGGCGGTCGCCCGGCTCGTACCGACGCGCTGAGGTCGTCCCAGCATCGCCCGGGTCCCGCCGAGGGCCCGAGCGCCGGAACCTGAGCCGCGTGGCGCACCGTCCGGACTCCCCACCTGAGTCCGGGCTGGGTATCCTGGGTACTCGATGGCGACCCGGTTTCAGGGGCCGGGCCTGCGCATCGGGACGAGAGGCCACAGTGGCAGCAGGAACGACAACCACCAACGAGACACCCGCGACGGCCACCAGGCCGGTCCGGGTCGCGATCGTCGACGACCACGAGTCCGTCCGACTCGGGATCCAGGCGGCGTGCCAGAACGAGGGGTTCGAGGTGGTGCTCACCGCCGCGAGCGTCCCCGAGTACGTCGAGAACCTCGACGGGCGAGAGGTCGACGTCGTCGTCCTCGACCTGTCCCTCGGCGACGGCTCGACCGTCACCGAGAACGTCAAGGGCGTGCAGGGCACCGGATCGGCGGTGCTCGTGCACTCCATCGCCGACCGCGTCGCCAACGTCCGCGAGGCACTGGCAGCAGGGGCTGCCGGCGTCATCCCGAAGTCCTCGGCGACGAAGACCGTGATGGCCGCCGTCGCGACCGTCGCGCGCGGGGACGTCCTCAACAACCTCGAGTGGGCGAGCGCGATCGACGCCGACCGGGACTTCGCGAAGGCGCAGCTCGGGCGCCGCGAGCGGGAGATCCTGCACCTCTACGCATCGGGCCTGCCGCTCAAGCTCGCCGCGCAGCAGCTCGGCATCGGGTACTCCACCGCCCGCGAGTACCTCGACCGCATCCGCGTGAAGTACGTCGAGGTCGGCCGACCCGCGCCGACCAAGGTCGACCTGCTCCGCCGCGCGGTCGAGGACGGGATCCTCCCCGGGCTCGACTCGGGGATCGACCCCGACGGCGACGGTCGCTGAGTCCGATGGCGATCGCGGCTGAGCCGGCGCCCGGGTTCGCCGGAGCGGTGGGCCCGGGGGCCGGCGCGCTGCGTCCCGCGGCCCAGCGTGCCGGCGCCCGGGCCGGTGCGGTCCCCGCCTCGCCCGGTGCGCCCGAGCACGGCCCGGTCCCACCGGGACTCGACGGCACGGCACCGTTCGGCGGCGACCCGTCCCGCAACGTCCGCACCTCGATCACCCAGGCGTCGGTCGAGCGCGCGTTCGCCGTGCTGCTCGCCATGGCCGCGATCGGCCTGGGGATCGTCGACGCGCCGGCCGTGCTCGAGCAGCTGCCCGCCCTCGACCCGTTCTGGGGACCGCTCGTCGCGCTCGCGCTCGGCGCCTCGTTCGTCTTCGTGGGCGTCTCGGCGTTCGTGCCGCGGGTCGCGCAGCTCGCGCAGATCGCCTGCGCGCTGCTGTTCCTCGTCGCGCTCGTCAGCTGGCCGGCCACCGTGCAGGACCCGATCCCGGCGGGGCAGCAGCCCTGGCCGTGGTGGTTCTGCACCGTCGGGTCGACCGCCGCGGCGATGGGCTTCGCCACGTGGCGCGCGACGATCTACACGGCACTCGTCCCGGCGGTCTACGTGGTGGTGCGCCTCGCGCCGGTCGGCGGCGAGGTCGGGCTGACCCGCGCGCTGCTCGACGGTGTCTACACGGCGCTGCTCAGCGGCGCCGTCCTCGTCATCGCGGTCGTCCTGCGCCGTGCGGCCTCGGCCGTCGACTCGGCGCAGTCCACCGCCGTCCGCCGGTACTCGTTGGCGATCCGGGAGCACGCGACCGAGGTCGAGCGGGTCCAGGTCGACGCCATCGTGCACGACAGCGTGCTCACGACGCTGCTGTCCGCCGCCCGCGCGGACACCCTCGAGGCGAAGACGCTCGCCGCGCGGATGGCCCGGAACGCGATCGACCACCTCGAGGCCGCCGCGACGGACGGCCCCGGCGAGGCGCTCCCGGTGACCCTCGCCGAGCTCCGCACGCGGATCGGGGACGCCGTCGGTGCACTCGCCGCGCCGGTGCGCATCGTGCCGCCCCGGCCAGCGCATGCCGCGCCGCTCCGGCTGCCGGCCGCCGTCGCGGACGCCCTCGCCTCGGCGGCGCTGCAGGCCGCCGTGAACAGCGTGCAGCACGCCGGCGGACCCGACGTCGACCGCTGGGTCCGGATCGAGCAGCGCGGCGACGGCATCCGGGTCGAGGTGGGCGACGACGGGCGCGGCTTCGACGTCGCGGCGATCCCGTCCGAACGGCTCGGCGTGCGGCGCTCGATCATCGAGCGCGTCACCACCGTCGAGGGGACGGCCGAGGTGCACACCGCCCCCGGCGCCGGTACCCGCGTCGAACTGCGCTGGACCGGGGCAGCGGCCGGATCGGGGGCCTCCGCGTGAGGGTCTCGCTGCCGGCGAGCGTCGCGCTCGGCCTCGCCTCGCTCTTCTCCGTCTACCACCTGGTGCTCGCGCTGTCGTCGCTGTCCCGGGTCACCGAGGTCGGCCCCGTCATCACCTGCATGGTGCTGTACGCCGCGGCGACCGGCACGGTGCTGTTCGTGCCGGGCAAGGTGCTGCCGGTCTGGAGCGCGTGCTTCGCCCTGGCGACCGCGCTCGTGATGCCGGTCGTGTCGGCCCCGGTCGTCCGCGAGATCACCCCGGGTGCGGGCTACGTCACCTGGTGGATCGCCGCGGTCGGCACGCTCATGGTCGTGCTCGTGGTGCGCGGCCGCGGCCCGTTCGCCTGGGTCGGTGTGCTGTTCCTCGCCGTGCACACCATCGCGTGGGCCGGGCTCGACGCCCTCGGGTCGCTCGGCGTGCTCGGCAGCGTGGCCTGGGTCGCGATCGCGACGGTCTTCGCCGCGGCGATGAGCCGGGCCACCCGGAACACCCGCGAGCTCGTGCGCGCCGAACAGGAGACCGCCGACTGGCAGGCCGCGCAGGACGCCCACGTGTTCGAGCGGCAGTTCCGCCTGCGCCAGACCACCCGCATGGCCTTGCCGATGCTGCAGCGGATCATCGACTCGTGCGGCGACCTCGACGAGGCCGACCGCGCCGAGTGTCTCAACCTCGAGCAGGCGATCCGCGACGAGATCCGCGGCAGGTCGCTGCTCTCCGACGACGTCCGCGACGAGGTCATGCAGCTGCGGCGACGGGGTGCCACCGTCCAGGTGCACGACGACGGGGGACTCGACGACCTCGACGCCGAGGACGTCCGACGCATCCACGCGCGCATCGCCGAGGCGCTCCGGCAGGCCCGCGACGCCGACAACGTCATCGTCCGCACGGTGGGCGAGGGCGCCGAGGCCGCGGTGACGGTCGTGGGCCTGCGGCTCGACGTCGCGGCGAGCGAGTCGGCCGCACTCGGCGCCGGCATGGACGACGACGACGGTGACGAGGACGACTCCGTGGCGCTCTGGCTCGAGATCCCGCGGCACGAGACCGTCTGACGCGGGTCGCGGCGGCGCGGGGTCGCGCGGCGACTGCGCAGATTCCGACACGACACGAGGTGATCGACGCGTGGAGCGTCGGACATGCGCACGCATGCGGTGCGTGCGCATGTTCCGACACGACACCAGGTGATCGACGCGTGGATCGTCGCGAAGGTGGTGCGCGCCGCAGGGTACCCGAGACAGCGGACGCGCTGCGGGGGCGGCCGGGGGGCGCGTGGCAGCGCTGCCACGGGCCTCCCGGCCGCAACTTGGTCGCGCCGGGCCGGCGCCGACGGCTGACGCGACCACCCCGACGACGCACGAGGTGATCGACGCGTGGACCGTCGCGGAGGGGTGCGCGTGCGAACGCCCCCGGAAACGGGGAACGGGCCGGTCGGAGTCCGACCGGCCCGTTCACGACCCGAGGCTGAGCGACAACCCGAATGTCGCCCTGCCTCGATGCGGTCGATGGCGTCGTACCCTAGTCGGCCACCGACCTGCGATGTTCTTCAGAGAAGGACACCGAACACGTCAATCTTGCCCCCGCCCGCAACCCGTGTCAGTCATCATTTCGGGGGACAAATCAAGCGGATCTGGCCCGATTCCGCGTTCCCTGCCCCCCGATCGAGGGGATACCGACCGGGAAGTGCAGCCTGCAACGTGCTCACGGAGCACTCCCCGCAGGGGTACATCAGCGGAGCGACCGGCTCCAGGCGCCGCGGCCGTGGTCGAGCGGGCGACGCAGGCCGCGTGCGGATGACTCCCAGCCGGCCCGGGGCCGGTCGACGACCTCGGCACGACCAGCGGCCGCAGCCTCGTCGGCCTGGCGCTGCAGGACGGCGACGACGGCGGCGAGCTCCTCGGGCGAGGGGTCGCCGGACACCACGTGGACGTCGGCGACCGACGTCGGCTCGTCCGCGGGGACGGGAGCTGCGTGACGACCCATCAGTGCACGCCCATCAGAGGGGGATGTTCCCGTGCTTCTTCGGCGGCAGCGTCGCACGCTTGCCGCGCAGCGACCGGAGCGCCTTGATCACCGACACGCGCGTGGCGTGCGGCTGGATGATGCCGTCGAGCTCGCCGCGCTCGGCCGCCAGGTACGGCGACGCCACGTTGTACGTGTACTCGTTCGCGAGCTTCGTGCGCACGGCGGCGACGTCCTCGCCGGACTCCTCGGCGCGCTTGATCTCGGCGCGGTACAGGATGTTCACGGCGCCCTGACCGCCCATCACGGCGATCTCGGCGGTCGGCCACGCCAGGTTGATGTCGGCGCCGAGCTGCTTCGAGCCCATGACGATGTACGCGCCGCCGTACGCCTTTCGGGTGATGACGGTGACGAGCGGCACGGTGGCCTCGGCGTAGGCGTAGAGCAGCTTCGCACCGCGGCGGATGACGCCGGTCCACTCCTGGTCGGTGCCGGGCAGGTAGCCGGGCACGTCGACCAGGGTGAGGATCGGGATGCCGAAGGCGTCGCAGAACCGCACGAAGCGCGCGGCCTTCTCGCCGGCGTCGATGTTGAGCGTGCCGGCCATCGCCTGCGGCTGGTTTGCGATGATGCCGACCGTGCTGCCCTCGACCCGGCCGAAGCCGATGAGGATGTTCGGTGCGAAGAGCGGCTGGACCTCGAGGAACTCGCCGTCGTCGACGACGTGCTCGATGATCGTGGTGACGTCGTACGGCTGGTTCGTCGAGTCCGGGATGACGAGGTCGAGCTCGTGGTCGGCGTCGGTGGTCTCGAGCTCGGGGGCGACGTCGTACGCCGGCGCGTCGGACAGATTGTTGTCCGGCAGGAACCCGATGAGCGAGCGGGCGTAGTCGAGCGCGTCGGTCTCGTCCTCGGCGAGGTAGTGGGCCACACCGGAGACCGCGTTGTGCGTCTGGGCGCCGCCGAGCTCCTCGAAGCCGACGTCCTCGCCGGTGACGGTCTTGATGACGTCGGGGCCGGTGACGAACATGTGACTGGTCTTGTCGACCATGATGACGAAGTCGGTGAGGGCGGGGGAGTACACCGCACCGCCGGCCGCCGGGCCCATGACGATCGAGATCTGCGGGATGACGCCGGACGCCTGGGTGTTGAGGCGGAAGATCTCGCCGTACTTGCCGAGCGCGACCACGCCCTCCTGGATGCGCGCGCCGCCGGAGTCGAGGATGCCGATGATCGGCACACCGGTCTTCAGCGCGTGCTGCATGACCTTGATGATCTTCTCGCCGGCGACCTCGCCGAGCGATCCGCCGAAGACCGTGAAGTCCTGGGCGTACACGGCGACGTTGCGGCCGTGGATCGTGCCGACGCCGGTGACGACCGCGTCGCCGTAGGGGCGCTTGGCGTCCATGCCGAACGAGGTGGTGCGGTGCCGCACGAACTCGTCGAACTCCACGAAGGAGTTCTCGTCGAGCAGCTGCTCGATGCGTTCGCGCGCGGTGCCCTTGCCCTTGGCGTGCTGCTTCGCGATGGCGGCTTCGCCCGCGGCGGTCACGGCTTCGTGGTACCGGTCGCGGAGGTCGGCGAGTCGGCCGGCCGTCGTCGAGAGATCGGGGGTGTCTCCTGTGGTCACCCGCTCACCCTACCGGCGGCCAGGACGGGGTCGGTTGGAGGACCCCCACGGTTCCTGCCCGTACATTTGCGTGCATGTCCACACCCGCGTCGTCGTCCTTCCCCGTCACCGGCAGCGCGGTCCGGGCGTCCGGAGCGACCCTCGAGACGCCGGCGCGGACCGGTTCCACCAACGCGGACCTGCTCGACGTCGCGACCGCCCGGCAGCACGGGAGCGTCGTCGCCACGATGGACCAGACCGCCGGCCGCGGTCGGCTCGACCGCTCGTGGTCCGCCCCCGCCGGCGAGACGCTCGCCGCGAGCGTGCTCGTCCGGGCCGACCTCGACGACCGCGACCGCGGGTGGCTGCCCCTCGTCGCCGGTGCGGCGATGCGCGACGCCGTCGCGTCGGTCCTGCCGTCCGACGCAGCGGTCGTCGTGAAGTGGCCGAACGACGTGCAGGTCGCCGGCGACAAGGTGTGCGGGATCCTCTGCCAGGTCGCCACGGACGGCAGCGTCGTCGTGGGAGCCGGCGTCAACCTCACCATCCCCACCGACCGGTTGCCGACGCCGACGTCGACCTCCCTCCGCCTGGCGGGCGCGGTCGACGACGCCCCCACCCTGGCCGACGCGGTCCTGTCCGCCTTCCACCGGGCCCTCCTGGAGGCCGTGGTCGCCCTGGCCGCCGGCGGTCCCGCCGCCGAGACGGTCCGGTCCCGTGTCCGCGCAGCGTGCGGCACGATCGGTCGCCGCATCCGCCTCGAACTGCCCGACGGCACGGTCGAGGAGGCGGAGGCCACCGGCATCGACGACGAGGGCCGCATCACGATCCGGGATCGAGCCGGCGCGGCCAGGGGCGTCGCCGTGGGGGACGTCACCCACCTGCGGTATGCATGACGGCATGACCGCCGAGCCGCCGCCCGAACGCGTCGTCGCGCGCCTGCGACCGCACGCTCGGCGCCTGGTGCGCCCGGCCGTGTTCGTCGTGCTCGTGACCGCCGCCGGCGGGTTCGGCTTCGGCGTCTTCCAGGCCCAGCTCGCGTGGCTGAACGCCGTCGTGGCGGGCCTCGTCGTGCTCCTCGTCGTGGTCGGCGGCGCCGTCCCGCTCTTCCGGTGGATGTCCGAGCGGTACATCGTGACGACCCGTCGCCTGGTCGTCGTGCAGGGCCTCGGCACCCGCACCCGGCACGAGCTGCTGCACTCCCGCGGGTACGACGTCACGGTGCGACGCCGCGGGCTGCAGGGGCTGTTCCGCTCCGGCGACGTGCTGGTGTTCCCCGGTGAGGACCCGGCCGTGGTGCTCGCCGACGTGCCGCACGCCGACCTCGTCGTCGCCGTCCTGCACGACCTGGTGGAGGCGTACGAGGCCAGGCGCCGGCACCGCGAGCCGGACTGGGACGAGATCGTCGGCGGTCCGGACCACCGACCGCCGTGGGGCGACGTCCGCTCCTGACGGCGGGGGCCGCGCCGGGCGGCGGGGCCGTGCTGGCATCTGCGCGAGAAACCGGTAGCGTCTTCGCGTGCGTATCTCTGTGATCGGCTGCGGCTACCTCGGTGCCGTGCACGCCGCCTCCATGGCCAAGCTCGGACACGACGTCGTCGCCGTCGACGTCGACCCCGCGAAGATCGAGCGGCTCGCCGCGGGCGAGGCTCCCTTCTTCGAGCCCGGGCTGCCGGAGATCCTGACCGAGGCGCTCTCGTCCGGCCGGATCCGCTTCACCACGGACATGGCCGAGGTCGCCGGCGCCCAGGTGCACTTCCTCGCCGTCGGCACCCCGCAGGGCCCGACCGGTGCCGCGGACCTGACCTACGTCGACGCGGCCGTCGCCGCGCTCACCCCGCACCTGTCCGCCGGCGAGTTCGTCGTCGGCAAGTCGACCGTGCCCGTCGGCACCGCCGCGCGGCTCGCCGACGAGGTCTCGGCCGCCGTGCCGGGGGCGACGCTCGTGTGGAACCCGGAGTTCCTGCGCGAGGGCTTCGCGGTGCAGGACACCATCAGCCCGGACCGCTTCGTCTACGGCGTGCCGGACGGCGAGGACGGGCAGCGCGCCGTCGCCGCGCTCGACGAGGTCTACGCCGAGGCGCTGTCGACCGGCACCCCGCGACTCGTCGTCAACCTGCCGACGGCCGAGCTCGTCAAGATCAGCGCGAACGCGTTCCTCGCGACCAAGATCTCGTTCATCAACTCGATGGCCGAGATCGCCGAGGTCGCCGGCGCCGACGTCACCGCGCTCGCCGACGCCATCGGCCACGACGCCCGCATCGGCCGCAAGTTCCTGAACGCCGGCCTCGGCTTCGGCGGCGGCTGCCTGCCGAAGGACATCCGCGCGTTCCAGGCCCGGGCCGACGAGCTCGGCGTCGGTGAGTCGCTCGCGTTCCTGGCCGACGTCGACGCCACCAACCTGCGCCGCCGTGCACACGTCGTCGACCTCGCCCAGGAGCTGCTCGGCGGCGACGTGGCGGGCAAGCGCGTCGCGGCGCTCGGCCTGGCCTTCAAGCCGAACTCCGACGACGTCCGCGACTCGCCGGCCCTCGACATCGCCGCGCGTCTGCACGCCCTCGGCGCGACCGTCTCGGCGTACGACCCCGAGGCCGTCGGCACCGCCCGTCGGGTGCACCCCGAACTCGACTACGTCGAGCGCGCGTCCGAGGCGCTCACCGGCGCCGAGCTGGTGCTCGTGCTCACCGAGTGGACCGAGTTCCGCGAGCTCGACGCGACCACCGTGGCGTCGCTGGTCGCCAGCCCGGTCGTCGTCGACGGCCGGAACTGCCTGGACCGCGACGCCTGGACCGCAGCCGGCTTCACGTACCGCGGCATGGGGCGCTGAGGCACTCCGTGGCCCCCCGGGTGCGGCGCGTCCTGCTCGACGGCGTCCGCGGGCGCGACTGGGCCACCCCGGTCGTGCTCGCGGCCACCCTGTTCGTGCTCGTCGCCGCCGTCGCCCGGATCGCGTCGACGGAGCCGCTCAGCAGCACGGACGAGTCGGCGCACGTCGACTACGCACTCCGGGTGTGGCACGGGCAGCTGCCGGTCCTGATGGACGGCGTGCGCTTCCGGCCCGGCTTCGGCCACCACCCGCCCGTGCAGTGGGTCGCGCAGCACCCGCCGCTCTACTACGTCCTGCTCGCGCCGCTCGTCGGCCCGCTCGTCGACGGGGGACACCCGGTGCAGGCGGTCGTCGCGGCGCGCGTCGTGAACGCGCTCGTCGTGGCCGGGATCGTCCCCGCCGCGGCCTGGGCGGCGTCGCGCTGCTTCCCGGGGGCCCGTCGACTGCCCGCCACCGTCGCCGTCGTCTCGGCCTTCACCGCGGTGCTCGTCGTGCAGGCCGGCGTCGTCTACAACGACTCGCTCGCCGCGCTCCTCGGCGCCCTCGCCTGCGGCGTGGCCGGCGCCGCCCTGCGCTCCGGTCTCACACCGCGCCTGCTCGTCGGCGGCGCCCTCGTGACGGCCGCCGGCATGACCACGCGGCTGTCCTTCGCGCTCTGGCTGGTGGCCGTCGCGGTGGCGTTCCTGCTGGCCCGGACGGTCCGGCTCGGCCGGCTCCGGGGCGTGTGGGCCCGCGTGGTCGTCGCGCTCGTACCGGTGGCCGCCGCCGCGGCGGCGTCCGGGTGGTTCTGGGTGCGCAACACCATCGTCGCCGGGTCGTTCAGCGGTCGGCCGAAGCCGTGGCCGGGCTGGGTGCCCCGCGCCCACTTCACCGACGGCGAGGTGGCGACGAAGCCGTCCTTCTGGAAGCAGCTCTTCGCGCTCTACCGCGGTGCGCTCGACCTGCGCGACCCCGTGCCGTGGACGCTCCTGCTCGTGCCGCTCCTGCTCGTGGCGGTCGCCGCCGTGGTGCTCGTGGTGCGCCGCGCGACCGACCGGCGGGGGGAGCGTGCCGTCCGGTCCGCCGAGGCCTGGCCGCGCGCGCTCGTCGTCGCGATGCTCGTGACCGTCGTCGTGCTCTTCGTGCTCGTCGAGATCCGCTACATGGCCGGTGGCGGTGCGCCGATCAACCGCTACACGCTGGCGGTCTGGGTACCGATCGCCATCGCCGTGGCGGCCGGGCTCGGGGCGTCGCGGCGCGCGGCCGTGGTGCTCGTGCCGGCGTGGACGCTCCTGGCCCTCGTGCCGATCTGGTCGCTGCTGCACTTCGCGGGCGCGACGCTCGTGCCGCACTCGAGGACCCTGGTGCTCGGCGCGACGGTGCTCGCCGGCGTGCTGACCGCCGCGACGATCGTGCTCTTCGTGCTCGGCGAGCTCGACGGCCTCCGCCGGCGCCGGCAGGACGACACGACGGCGGCACCGACGACGGCGGTACCGACCGCGCCGGCGCCGACGGCGACCCCGGACGGGGATCAGCCGATCGCGTCGGACAGCACCGCGCGGTAGCGCTCGCCGATCCGCTCGGTCGAGAACTCCGCCGCCGACGCGACGGCCCGCTCCTGGTAGCGGGCGCGCGCGGCGTCGTCGGTGAGCACGCGCTGCAGCGCGGCCCGGAGCGCCGGGACGTCGCCGGGCGGCACGAGCACGCCGGACACGTCGTCCTCCACCACGTCACGGATGCCGGGCAGGTCGCTCGCGACGATCGCGGCACCGACGGCGGCGGCCTCGAGCAGGGTGACCGGCAGGCCCTCCTGGTCGCCGTTCGCTGCGGGGATCGACGGCACGGCGACGACGGTCGCGGACGCGAGGGTCTCGAGCACCTCGGTGCGGCCGCGCTGCCCGAGGAACGTCACGGGGAGTCCGGCCGCCTGCTGCTCGAGCTGCGCCCGGTAGGGACCGTCGCCGACGACGGTGAGCCGCCACGGCACGTCGTCGCCGAGGCCGCGGAGCGCCTCGACCAGGTTGCCGAAGCCCTTTTTCTCGACCAGGCGGCCGACGGCCA
The DNA here is from genome assembly GCF_001864985.1 of Curtobacterium sp. MMLR14_006. NCBI lineage: Bacteria > Bacillati > Actinomycetota > Actinomycetes > Micrococcales > Microbacteriaceae > Curtobacterium > Curtobacterium sp. MMLR14_006. The sequence continues at coordinate 508,467 of NZ_MJGU01000023.1, forward strand.
CGACGTGGTGTTCCTGGGCGGGCACGCGGGCGCGGGTGTCGCGGGCCGGACCGAGGTCGACGCCCATCGGGATCACCGTGGACCGGGACTCCGGCACGCCCCACTCCGTCAGGCGGTCGCGCATCTCCGAGTTGACGGTGGTGACGTGGGCGGACCGCCCGAAGACCCAGCGCTTGAGCCGGACGAGCGGCGCGGCACGCAGGGCGTAGATGTCGCCACCGTGCGTGGTGACGACCACCGGCACGCCGGGCGCCGCGAGCGTCGCCACGAGCGCCTGCGGGATCGCCCAGTGCGCGTGGATGACGTCGGGCCTCGCCGACCGCACGACGCGGCGCACGGCGAGGTACTGCGCGAGCACGAGCGCCGGCACCTGCACGATCCGGGAACGCCGCTCCTTGAGGTTGTCGAGGATCGCGCCGTCGGCCAGGTCCTCGAACGCCTTCGGGAAGTACGGGAAGCGCCGGACGCCGACGTCGCCGATCCGCTCCGTCTTGGCACCACCGGGCACCCGGGGCGTGAGCACCATCGTGTCGAAGCCCAGGGCCTCCTGGTGGGCGAGGTCGAGCACGAACGCGGGCACGCCGTCGTCGGGGTGCGCCGGGAACGTCGAACCGAGGACGAGCAGGCGGGGTCGGGCGGTGTGGTCGGTGCGGGACATCGTGCCTTTCCGGGGGTGGCGGGGGACGGTCCGGTAGGCTCTCACCCCGTGCGCGTACTGATCCACAATAGCGATTCGCCCCACAACCGCGGGGACCGGGCGATCCTCGCCGGCAACGTCGAACTCGTCCGCCGCCGCTGGCCGGACGCCGAGATCGTCTCCCTGTCGCAGTACCCCGAGCGGGACGCCGCGTGGTTCGGCATTCGGTTCCTGCCGGTCTCGCCGTACAGCACCGGCATCGGCGACCTGTTCGCCCTGCTGCGTGCCGCCCGCGGCGCCGACGTCGTGCTCTGGGGCGGCGGCGAGATCCTCAAGGACTACACGAACAAGCTCGGCCTCGTGTACTGGTTCGGCAAGATGCTGCTCGTCCGCGCGGTCAACAAGCACCTCGTCGGGGCGTTCCAGGGCATCGGCCCGACCACCGCAGGCATCAGCAAGCGCCTCATCCGGGCCACCGTCGACCTGTGCAGCGCGTTCGCGGTCCGTGACGACGAGTCCCGCGAGAAGCTCCTGTCCTGGGGCGTGACGACGCCGATCGTGTCGTCCTTCGACCCCGCGGTGGTCGGCACCGTCACCACGCCCGACGCCGACGTGCTCGAACGCCTCGAGCGCACCACCGGCCTGACCGCCGAGCAGCTCGAGGGCTCGATCGGCTTCGGTGTCCGCCGCTGGTTCCACTACAAGCGCAGCGGCTGGATCCCCTTCCGGTTCCTGCCGAAGCGCTTCCGCCAGACCGGCGTCGACAGCGACAAGCTCGTCACCTACCGTCAGGCCGTCGCTGACCTGGCCGACCGCGTCATCGACCGGTGGGACGCCGACGTCGTGTTCTACCCGATGCACATGGAGGCGTCCGAGGGCGACGCCGCCTTCGCCCGCGAGGTCATCGCGCTCATGCGGCACGCCGACCGCACCCACGTGGTCGAGGCGGACGCGTTCTCGCCGTCCGAGTACGCGGGCCTGATGTCCCGCAGCCGGCTGTTCCTGGCGAGCCGCCTGCACTCCGCCATCGTCGCGACGATCGCGGGCGTGCCGGCCGCGGTGCTCTACTACGTCGACAAGGGACGGCTGTTCTTCGAGCAGATGGGGCAGCAGGAGTTCTCGAAGCCGATCGAGTCGGCGCTCGAGCCGACCTTCGTCGACGACGTCACCGCGCAGCTCGAAGCGCTCGACGCGGACCGCGACGTGGTGCGGCAGCAGCTCGCCGACGGTGTCGCCCGGATGGCGACGGCGCTCGACGCCGACTTCGCCGAAGCGACGCGCGACGTCCGCTGACCACCGGCACACGACGTGCGGCCCGCGACCGCACGCAGCTGACGGACGGGAGGCCCGTGGCGACGCCGCCACGGGCCTCCCGTCCGTCGACCCCTAGGCTGACGCCATGACCGAACGTCGTTCCCTCATCCTCGCCGGTGGCATCGTCGCCGCCGCCGGCGGCGCCGTCTCCGCCGTCGGGGCGCTGATCCTCGTCGTGTCCGCCGCGACCGGCGGGAGCTTCCCCTTCGGGGCGGCGTTCCTCGTCTTCGCGGGTGCGCCGGTCACCGTCATCGGTCTGGTGCTGCTCGCCGTCGGCTGGGCGACGGGCCGCCGGGCGCGGACCCGTTCCTGACGGGGCGCGCCGGCGCCGTCACTCCGTCTTCGCCGCGAAGCGCTTCAGGTAGGTGACGGAGTTCCGGTAGACGTCCTGGTCACCAGGCAGGGTGCCGCTCGACGCCCACTGCCAGAAGGTCCACTTCGACCAGCTGCGGCCGAGCGTGCCCGGCGTCGTGAAGTCGTGCACCGGGTACAGGGCCACGAACAGCGCGTTCTTCGAGAACTGGTTGCTGTTGTTCGTGCAGCGCTTCCACCAGTCGGTCGTCGTGTAGATCGCCGGGTAGCGGTGGACCTTCTTGTGGACCGTGTTCGAGAAGTCCTTGATCCAGTTGCGCATCTGGCCCCAGCTCAGTCCGTAGCAGGTGCCCTGCGCGGCGCTGCCGTACTCGATGTCGAGCAGCGGGGGGAGCGTCTTTCCGTCCTTCGACCACTGCCCGCCGTGCGCGAAGAAGTAGTTCGCGGTGGCCGCCCCGCTCGCTTGGCTCGGCTGCGCGTAGACGTAGCCACCACGGATCAGGTTGCGCTGCTTCGCGGTCGCGTACTGCTGCTTGTACGTCGAGCTGACGTACGACGTGCCCTCCGTCGCCTTGACGTAGACGAAGCGCGCCCCGTTCCGGTACGACTGCCGGAAGTTGACGCTCGGCTGCCAGGCGCTGATGTCGAAGCCCTGCACGCGGCCGGGCAACGGGCCGGACGCCTTCGCGGCGGCGGAGGTGCTCAGCGACTGCGCGCTCACCCCGCCGGGAGCGACACTGACGTGCGTCTCACCGGCGTGGGCGGCGATGCCGGCGCCCATGGTGTGGTTGCCGGTGCGGTCCATCTCGGCGATGGAGAGCTCCTGCTCCGGGGCGGCGGGAGCCGACGTCGTCGCGGCGGAGGACGCCGAGGGTGCCGGTGCGGTCGGGGCTGCCGGTGCGGTCGGGGCCGCAGCGGCGACCAGCGGCCCGCTGCCGAAGGTGATCGCTCCGGCGACGGCGGCAGCGGTGCCGAGTCCGATGAGCCTGGTGATGGGTGCGCGCATGTGGTCTCGTCTTCCCTGTCGAGATGCCGTGGGGGCCTGATCTCCCACGCCGCAGTCCGAGCGATGCTACCGGGCCTCGGCGACACCTGTCCGCCTGGCGCACGCGTGCCGTCGCCGCCGACGCGGACGGGCCGTCGCGCTGGTCGGCGCTGCCGGCGGCCACCGTCCCCGGTGCTGGCGGTGCCGGCGGTGCTGGCCGCGCTGGCCGCGCTGGCGGCGCTGGCGGCGCTAGCGGTGCTCGCGGGTCGGGCGTGCGCCGTCGGTGTCGTCGATCTCCACCTCGGGCACCCGCCCGCGCGAGGAGACCTCCTGCGTGGCGTGCTTCTGCCGACGGTTCAGGAAGTTGCGTTCCACGAGCCACCACATGCCGACGCAGATCGCGAGCGTGACCGGGATGACAACGACGACCATCATCAGGAACTGCCACTTCGGGGACAGGCCGACCGGCAGGAGCAGCAGGTTGCCGAGGCCGAGCAACGGGCTGTGGAAGAGGTAGACCGAGTACGACACCAGGCCCGCGAGCACGAAAGGCTTCCACGCGAAGAACCGCGCGAGCCAGGTGTGCTGCCCGGTGACGGCCCGGCGTCCCATCCAGGTGAGCAGGATGCCGGCGAAGAGGCCGAGCACGACCTCGGACGGCCAGGTCTGGTGCTGCCAGTAGTCGCGGTTGCGGAAGAACACCAGGAGCGTGCCGACGAACATCGCCGCGACGAACACGCCGCCCTGCCAGCGGGGACCGCCGAGCTTCGAGGACTCGAGCTTGCCGGTGAGGTGCTCGTCGCGGGCCTTCACCGTCAGCTCGGCCGCGAGCATGCCCACCGCGAAGAGGCCGACGAACCACGGGTGCATCCAGGAGTAGCGGCTCTCGGCACCCATCCACATGCCGATGAGGACCAGCGACGAGGCGGTCGCCCACCCGCCGAAGACCTTCCAGAGCGGCAGGATCAGCAGCGGCATGAGGAAGTAGATCTGCCACTCGACGGCGACGGTCCACATCGGCCCGTTGATCTTGCCGATGTACTGCGGGAAGAAGTCGTGCACGAGGAACAGGTGGGTGAGGAACGTGCCCCAGCCCATCGGCAGCTTGGTGTCCCACTGGGTGCCGCCCGGCTGCCCCATCACCGGGACGAACAGGATGATGAGCGCGAAGACGACGAGCGACGCCCAGTACGGCGGGATGATGCGTCGGGCGCGGCGCCAGATGAACTTCCAGAACCCGCCGGGCAGCCGGTAGCGGTCGAACCGGGTCACGACGGGCAGCATCAGGACGTACCCGGACAGCACGATGAAGAGCGGGACCCCGAGGTAGCCCCACCCGATGATCGGACGGAGCCACGGCAGCTCGGTCGGCCCGGTGCCCTTCATCCCCGTGAAGAGGTACGCGTGGTAGAACACCACGGCCAGGGCCGCGAGACCGCGGAGGCCGTCGAGGTACGGGAACTCGAGCCGACCGCCCGATCGGGGAGCGGCGACCGGCGTCTCGGCTGCGGGATCGGTTGCGCGGGTTTCGGTGGCCAACGAACGTCCTCGTGGTGGTCGGAGCGGGGTCGCAGGCAGTCTCCCACACGCCGACCACGGCACGCGATCCGCCACGGTGCGGTCGGTCGAGCGAACGGATGTCATGATGAAGCACGTGACCGTGACGACGCCCGCAGCACCGCAGATCACCTCCGAGCCCGTCCGACGGCGTCCGGAGGCGGGCACACGGCGGTACCGACACGTCGTGGCGCCCCTCGTGCTGGCCGTCCTCGTGGTCGTCGGGGTCGGTCTCAGCGCCGCCGTGGCGTACCACAACCGCCTCGGGGTGACGAACGTCGACGGCATCTCGTACATGGGCATCGCGCGCGAGTACGCGAACGGTTGGCTGCCGGACGCGATCAACGCCTACTGGTCGCCGCTGGTCTCGTGGATGATGGCGCCGTTCGTCGCGGCGGGCCTCGGCCTGCAGACGGCCTTCGCGGTCGTGAACTGCTTCGCCGTGGCCGTCGTGCTCGGCATCGGCGGGTGGCTCGTCTGGTCGCAGAACCACCGCATCGTCCCGGCGGTGCTGTTCATGGTCACGTCGATCCCCGCCCTGATGAGCGCGGTGTCGGTGCAGACGCCGGACCTGCTCGTCGTCGCGTGGATCGTCGGGTTCCTGTGGGCCCTGCGCTGGGCGGACCAGGCGCTGCACGGCACGCGGCGCGCACGGCTCGTCTCCGGTGCGGTGCTCGGCGCCGTGGCCGCCCTCGGGTACTTCACCAAGCTCTTCCTGCTGCCGGTCGCCATCGGCGCCGTCGTCCTCTGGCTGCTCCTGCGCGTGTGGTCCGCCCGCCGTCGGCGTGAGCCGGTCCGGCACTGGTGGACCGCGCCGGTCGCCACGATCGTCGTGTTCGCGGTCGTCATCGCCCCCTGGGTCGGCGCCCTGACCGTGAAGTACGGCACGGTGACCCTCGGGTCGTCGCTGTCCGTGAACATCGGCTCGAAGTTCGACGACGGCGGGCGGGCGACCGACTGGCCGTTCCTGCCCGTCCCGCCGAACCCGCACGCCTTCTCGCCGAACGAGGACTTCACCCCGTCGGTCTACAAGCAGGGTCCGATGGACAACCCGGACCCCGACGCCGTGCCGCCGACCACGACGACCACCACCGAGGACACCGGGCCGCGGGTGACGAAGGAGTCGGGCATCCCCGCCCGCGCCGCCTACTACCTGCACGAGCGCATGCTCGCCCTGCCCTACTACCTGCAGAAGATCAGCACCTTCGCGCCGTTCGCCGCGCCGATCGCCCTGCTCTTCGCCGCCGCGCTCGTCATCGGCGTCGTGCGCTTCCGCCGCTACGCGTTCACCTGCATCGTCGCCGCGACCACCCTGGTCTACTTCGTCGGCTACGGCATGATCACGTCGTCGTCGAGCGGCGGCGGCAACGCCCGGTACTACTGGCCGCTCTTGTACCTCACAGCGATGATCGGCGCACTCATGCTGCCGGCGGTCTGGCGCCTGGTGCGCCGACGCGGGGTCGTCCGCGCCGTCGTCGCGTGCCTCGCGATCGCCGTCGTCCCCGTCGCGTCCTTCACGCAGAACTGGGCCGGCTCGCCGGCGCCGTTCTACCCGTCGGTGAACCGGACCGAGCCGCTGCGCGTGCTCGGGCCGACCGAGGTCCCCGAGCTCGTCCGGCTCGCCGACCAGATCCGCGCGAGCGGCGCCCTGCCCGAAGGGGCCAACGTCATCGGCTCGAACTACCGCTCGCTCTCGTCGCTCGCCTTCCTGACCGACACGCACGTGTACGGTCGCTCAGGTCAGGGCTACACGTACCACTCCGACGCGATGCGCAACCTGTTCATCGACGAGGGCGTGCAGTACTTCGTGCAGTTCGACCCGGCGACCGCCCCGGCCCGCGACTACTCGGTGGCGGGGAAGCTCGTCGGCACCTACGACGCGACGATCTCGTGCAGCGCCGACCGCTCCACGGACCCGGAGATCCCGTGCCGCATCCAGATCGTGCAGCTCGCCCGGTAGCGGTCCGTCCGAGCGGCGACGCAGGGAGCCGGGCGCCGCTGCGTCTACGATGACCTGTGCCCGAGACCCGGCAGGAGAGTCGTTTGTCAGGAACCACCAGCGAGACCCCCGCGACCGAGGGGAAGCGTCCGTCCACCGCGCGACGGATCCTCGGGCGGGCGATCCCGATCGTCTTCTACGTCCTGCTCGCGGTGTTCCTCGTGCTCTACGTCCGGCACGTCGACTGGGCGCAGCTCGCCGGACTCGACTGGCAGTGGTCGTGGGTCGTCGTCGCGACGCTCATCAGCCTGGGCTTCCGCTACTGGGGCGTCGGCATCTGGTTCTACCTGCTCCGCCGACTCGGGGCGACCGGCCTCAAGGGCAGCGGCGTCACCCTGACCTACGTCTACGCGAAGTCGTGGATGGGGCGGTACATCCCCGGCGCCGCGACCTGGATCATCGGCAAGGTCTACTTCGCGTCGAAGCACGGCGTCTCGAAGGCGCGGCTCGGCGTGAGCGGCCTGCTCGAGGGCGCCCTGCAGATCGCCGCGACCCTCGCCCTGGCCCTCGTGCTGCTGCTCATCGACCCGCGCACCCACCAGCTCGACGTCTGGCTCATCGTCCTGATGATCGCGGCCTTCGTCGGCTGCGTCGTCTGCCTCATCCCGCAGGTGTTCGTGTTCCTCATCGGCATCGCGCTGAAGATCCTGCGGCGCAAGCCCCTCGAAGCCGACGTCCGCCCGAACCTCGGCACCGTCCTCGGCGGCGCCGGCCTGTACGTCGCCGGTGCGGTGCTCTCCGGCACGGCCTACTACTTCATCACCCTGGCGGTGTACCCGTCGCTGAAGCTCACCGACGCGGCGTTCGTCATCGGCGCCGCGAGCATGGCGTCGGCGATCAGCATGCTCGCCGTGTTCGCCCCCGGAGGCCTCGGCGTCCGCGAGGGCGTCCAGGCCCTGCTGCTCGCGCTCGTGATGCCGCCGTCCGTCGCCCTCGTCGTGGTGGTCGTCACCCGCGTCTGGAGCCTGGCCGTCGACGGCCTGTTCCTGCTCTGCGCCGCAGCCCCCACGTGGTTCCGCCGCGGCCGTCCGACCGACGACCCCTCGGCGGTCGAGAGCGGCGTGCCGGCGGCCTGAGGCTCCGCGCTCGGCGCTCCGCGCTCCCGTCCAGTGAGCAGAAGACGTCGGGTCTGGATGGCAGACCCGACATCTTCTGCTCACTGGATGTCGATACGACGACGCAGCGGGCAACGCACCGGCGGCCCGACGCCCGGCGCTCCCGGCCAGTGTGCAGAAGACGTCGGGTCGGGACGGACGACCCGACATCTTCTGCTCACTGGATGTCGTCAGGTCGACGCGGTGGGCAACGCACCGGCGGCATGGCGCCCCGTGCGCGGGCGCCGTCACCACGCCGCGGCGGGCAGCGCACCGGCGGCCTGACGCCCCGCGCTCCCGTTCAGTGAGCAGAAGATGTCGGGTCGGAGTGGGGGACTCGACCTCTTCTGCTCACCGAGTGCCGCCGCGACGACGCAGCGGGCAACGCAGCGGCGGTCTGACGCCCGGCGATCCCTTCAGTGAGCAGAAGACGTCGGGTCGGGGCGGCGGACTCGACGTCTCCTGCTCACCATGTGCTGCCACGGCGACGCAGCGTGGTCCTCACACCACGGTGACGGGGGCGTCGACCGCACCACGACGACCCGCGCGGGCGACCTGCACGACCGACGCCACCAGGCCGGCCGCGACGAGGACCACCACGACGGCGAGCACGGCGGGCGGCACCGGGCCGAGCTCGGAGTACCGCAGGAGCCCGCGGCCCGTGACCGGGAACAGCGCGGCGTTCCAGAACCACGCGGACGCCACCGCGAAGCCGTAGACGCCGACCGCGGGGAGCAGCACCGCCAGGGCGACGGCGGCCCACGATCGTGCACGACCCGCCGGCACGAGTCGTCGCCAAGCGAGCGCGCTCAGCACGACGAGGCAGACGATCGCGGGGAAGTAGTAGCGACCCTGCGTGGCGGCGACCTCGGTCGTGGTCAGGTACGAGTGGGCGCTCGTGCGGTTCTGGATGCCGATGAGCAGCGCCGGGAACACCGCCAGGCAGAGCGCGACGCGGAGCTGCGGGCCGCGGCGGAACGCCCAGCCGACCAGGACGACGAGCGCGACGAGCGTGAGGACGGCCGTCAGCAGGTCGCCCATGCTCACCTGCGCCCGACCGCCGAAGCTGCCCCAGAACGTGCGGGCGAGGGTGCCCCACGACACGTCGAGGAAGTGCCCGAGGGTCGGGTGCTCACCCGGCGGGAAGTCCTTCGGGGGCCGCATCGCGGTGTAGCCGTTCGGCTGCACGCGGCCGTAGGCGAACCAGTTGTGGACCCACCACCACGCGCCGATCCCGCCGGAGACCGCCATCGCGACCACGGTGCGGACCACCCGTCGCCGCAGGGACAGCACCCCGGCGCCGGCGAACAGCACGACCACGGCGACGAAGGGGACCGCGGGCAGACCGGTGCCCTTGATCCAGACGAGCGCACCGAGGGCCACGGCCAACGCGATCGTCGTCCGCCAGCGGGTGTCGCCGGTGAGCAGTCGCGTCGCCAGCCAGGCGACGACACCCGCGACGAGCAGCACAGGGGCGTCGTTCGACACCGACGAGCCGATGGACGCGAGCTCCGGCGTCGCGAAGAGTGCGAGCGCACCGACCAGCGCGGCCCGCGGCGACCGGGTCACCCGGCGGACGGACGCCCACACCAGCAGCGGCAGGGCCGTCACGGCGAGGGCGTCGGCGAGACGGAGCGCCAGGAACGCGTGGTCCCAGCGCAGGTCGCCGTAGTCGACGGCCCTCAGGACCAGTCCGCCGGCGAGGTACGCGGTCGGCGGGTGCTGGGTCATCTGGTTGACCGTCGCCGACGGCCCCGGTGCGCCCTGCAGCAGGCCGCTCACGGTGGACCACTGGTCGGCCGGCTTCGTCGCCTGCTCGGCCTTGGCGGCCTGCACGGCGTTCGAGACCTGCAGCGCGCCCGGGTCGACCCACTCGCCGCCGAGGGCCACGTGCACCGCGGCGTCGATGTGCGCGGTCTCGTCCGGTGCCTCGAACACCGGGACGACGAGTGCCCACGCGACGAGCCAGAGGCCGAACGTCGCGGTGACGACGGCGATGGCGATGCGCTCCCACCGGGCGGCGCGGGGCGGCGCTGCGGGGGAGTCGGTGGTGGAGGAGCCGGTGGTGGTCGTGGGGGCCGTCACCCGACCGATCCTACGGTCGCGCGTCGCCGCTCACCTGCGGCCCGGGCACGGCCGTGGCGTCCGTCGCACCGTCGACGACGTCGGACGGGGCCGCGGCGTGCACGGGCGTCGCGGTGTCCGCGGCGGCGGCCTCGCCCGTGCGCTCCGGGTGGTAGACCCACACCTTGTACAGCCAGAACCGGAAGACCGCGCCGAGCACGAGCCCGACGATGTTCGCGACGTTGTCGGCCAGCACCGACGTCAGCCCCATCGCGTAGTGCGACACCGCCAGGCAGGCGAGCGCGATGACCATGCCGCCGAGCGACACGACGACGAACTCGATGCCCTCGCGGGTGGCGACGGCGCGGCGCTGCTCGCGGAAGGTCCAGTAGCGGTTGCCCATCCAGTTCACGAAGATGGCGACCGCGGTCGAGACCACCTTCGCCCAGAACGGACCCGAGTGGACGTCCGCCGGGTCGAGCACCGTGCTGCGGAGGACGTTGAACACCGTCGTGTCCACGACGAAGCCGACCGCTCCGACGAGGCCGAAGCGTGCGAACTGGGCGATGAGGCGCCGCACGAGCCCTCCAGGATCCGTAGAGTTGAGACGGGTCGCGCACCGCGGACCCGAAGAACGATTGTAGACAACGCGCTCTCGCCACCCGGTGTGAGTGCCGGAAGGATCACACAGCATGGCGTTGCGCGTCGGGGTCATCGGCGGAGGACAGCTCGCACGGATGATGGTGCCCGCCGCCATCGAACTCGGCATCGACATCCGGGTCCTCGCCGAGGGGCCGGACATGTCCGCCGCGATCGCCGCCACCGCCGAGGGTGACTACCACGACGTCGAGACCGTGCTCGCGTTCGCCCGCCAGGTCGACGTCGTCACCTTCGACCACGAGCACGTGCCGCAGGACGTCCTCCGCGCACTCGTCGACGCCGGCGTCGCCGTCCGCCCCGGCCCCGAGCCCCTCGCCGTCGCACAGGACAAGATCACGATGCGCACCCGCCTGACCGAGCTCGGGCTGCCGGTGCCGGACTGGGCGGCCGTGCACGACCAGGACGAGCTGCGCGCCTTCCTCGCCGACCACGGCGGTCGTGCGGTCGTGAAGACCCCGCGGGGCGGGTACGACGGCAAGGGCGTGCGGGTCGTCTCCGACGCCTCGGACGTCGACGACTGGTTCATCGCGACCGCCGAGGCCGGTGGCGACCAGGCCCTGCTCGTCGAGGAGCTCGTGCCCTTCACCCGCGAGCTCGCGCAGTCGGTGGCCCGGCGTCCCTCCGGTCAGGTCGTCGCCTGGCCGCTCGTCGAGACCGTGCAGCGCGACGGTGTCTGCGCCGAGGTCATCGCGCCGGCGCCGGACAGTGCCGGGCGCATCGCCGACCTGACCGAGTCGATCGCCGTCCGCATCGCCGAGGCGCTCGGCGTCACCGGGGTCCTGGCCGTCGAGCTGTTCCAGACCGACGACGAGCGCATCCTCATCAACGAGCTCGCGATGCGCCCGCACAACACCGGGCACTGGACCATCGACGGTGCCACCACGAGCCAGTTCGAGCAGCACCTGCGTGCCGTCCTCGACCTGCCGCTCGGGGCCACCGGCGCGTTCGCTCCCGCCTCGGTGATGATCAACGTCCTCGGCGGTCCGGCGGACGGCGACCTCGCCGCCCGCTACCCGGCAGCACTCGAGGCGTTCCCCGAGGCGAAGTACCACTTCTACGGCAAGGCCCCGCGCCCGGGTCGCAAGATCGGCCACGTCACCGTCATCGGCGACGACGTCGACGACGTCGTCTACCGCGCACGGGCGGCCGCAGCGCACTTCGACGACTGAGCGGCGGCCCGTCGACGCGACGGGGAGCGGACGGGAGGCCCGTGGCGGACGCCGCCACGGGCCTCCCGTCCGTCACCGGGTCGCGACACGGACGTCCGGGACGTCCCCAGGAGTGCCGACACCCCCTCGGGTGGCACCCGCTCTGGCGGGTGGTGACGCCGCCGACCGCGTGTTCCCATGGACGGGTCAGGGGTCGACCGTCCGAGGAGTGTGTCCATGCACCGCCGTCCGCGCCGTGCCGTCGTCTGCGCCGCCGTCGTGGCGCTCACCGCCGTCGTCGGGGCGCTGCTGCCGACGGCCACCGCGTCCGCCGCGACCTCCGCGACCGACATCCGTTCCGCGACCGCCGCGTCGCTGTACGGAGCCGGGCCGTACCGCTCCCCGACGAGCGAGGCCGCCAAGGCCGCGACGGCGCTCGCCGGGTCCGACGCGGCCGGTGCCTCCGCCGCGTCGACGATCGCCCGCTACCCGGTGGCGACGTGGCTCGGCGAGTGGGCGCAGGGCACGCAGCTCCGGAAGACGATCGACACCGCCGTCAGCGGGGCCGAGCAGTCCGGCACCACCGCCGTGTTCGTGCTCTACGCGATCCCGGACCGGGACTGCGGCGGGTACTCCGCCGGTGGCTTCGACGAGGCGTCCTACGACGCGTGGGTCGACCAGGTCACCGCCGCCGTCGCCGGGCACCGCGTCGCGGTCATCGTCGAACCGGACTCGCTCGCCATGCTCAGCAACGCCGCGTGCGACCAGGCCCTCGACCAGCAGCGCTACCGGATCCTCTCCCGCACGGTGGCCGGCCTGACCGCTGCCGGGGTGCCCGCCTACCTGGACGCCGGCAACTCGAACTGGGTCCAGCCGGCGACGATGGCCGCCCGCCTGGACAGCGCGGGCGTGCAGCAGGCACGCGGGTTCTTCACGAACGTCGCGAACTACTACCCGACCGCCCAGGAACAGGCCTACGCGCAGAAGGTCTCCGCGGCGACCGGGGGCTCGCACTACGTCATCGACACCTCGCGGAACGGGCAGGGCTGGCGCGGCACCTGGTGCAACGCGCCCGGCGCCGGCCTCGGCACCACGCCGCGGGTCGTCGCCGACGGCACCGCGCTCGACGCCCTGCTCTGGGTGAAGACCCCGGGCGCGAGCGACGGCACCTGCAACGGCGGACCGGCCGCGGGGAAGTGGTGGTCGACGTACGCGCAGTCCCTCGTCGCGAACGCCCGCCTCGGCGCGGCGACGCCGCAGCTGTCGCCGCGCGGCTCGCTCGAACTCGTGGCCGGTGCGGGCGGCGGCGTGCGTGTGCGCGGCTGGGCGTACGACGAGGACGACCCGACGCAGCCCGTCCGGGTCCGCGCGACCGTCGACGGCGCCGCGGCCGGCAGCATCGCCGCCGACGCCGACCGGTCCGACGTCGACGCGTCCGCAGGGGTCGGCCGGTCCCACGGGTTCGACGTCGTGGTGCCCGCGGCGGCCGGTCCGCGCCGCGTCTGCGTCACGGCGGTCTCGATCGGCGCCGGGGACGACACCGACCTCGGCTGCGCCACGGCGCGGGCCTACCGGCACGACCCCTACGGCGCGCTCGAGTCCGCGCGGGTGGCGGCGGCCGGCATCGCGGTGACCGGGTGGGCCTTCGACGGGGACGCCGTCGGGTCGGCGACGACCGTGGCGGTGACGGTCGACGGCAGGACGGTCCGGTCCCTGTCCGCCGGGGTCACCCGCGCCGACGTGCACCGGACGTGGGGATCCGGCACGGCCCACGGGTTCAGCGGCACGGTGCCGGTCGGCGCGGGGAAGCACCGCGTGTGCGCCGTCGCGCGGAACACCGGAGCGGGCGCCGACCGTCCCGTCGGTCCGTGCCGGACGGTGACGGTGCCCGTCGCCGCCCCGGTCGGCAAGCGCGAGTCCGTGACCGCCGACACCGCCGGTCGGGTCTCGGTCCGGGGCTGGGCCTTCGACCGCGACGCCCTCGGACGGTCCGTCTCCGTGCGGGTCACGGCCGGCGGTCGGTCCGTCGGCACCCTGGTTGCCGACCGCACGCGGAGCGACGTCGACCGCGTGCACACGAGCGGCACGCGGCACGGGTTCGCGGGGTCGGTCCGTGTGGCGGCCGGCAAGCGATCGGTGTGCCTGACCGCCGTCGGCATCGGACGCGGCGGGGACACCGCGCTCGGGTGCAGCACGGTGCGGGTGCGCTGACCCGCTGGACCGCACCGCGCCGCCGGGGCGGTGCGGGTTCCTGCTCGGTGTGCCGGTCGTGTGCGGCGGTGCGGGAGAATGGGCCGCATGCCGCGTGATCTCGCCCGCCGGGCCGTCCGACGACTCCGCCGTGCGGTGCTCGGGGCGCCACCGGCACCCGCCCCGCTCCCGGTGCTCGGGTACGTCGTGGCAGGTGCCGACGGGGCACACCCCGCGTCGGCGCACGTCCGGGTCGTCCGCCGCGTCGAGCACCTGGCGGCGGGCGGGACCGCAACGGTCCGCCAGGTCGACCCCGCCGCGTTCGTGGCCAGCACTGACACCACCGGGTACGCCGCCGTGCTCGTCCAGCGCGACGTCCTGCCGCTCGCCACCGTGCAGCCGTTCCTCGACGCGGCTGCGGCCCGTGGGGTCCGGGTGGTGGCCGAGGTCGACGACGACTTCTTCACCGCCTCGGGCCGACAGCGACTGGCCCGTGCCGAGTACGAACCCGACCGGCTCGCGTCGATCGACGCGATCGTCCGCGGCGCCGACACCGTCGTCGTGAGCACACCGGAACTCGCCGAGGTCGTCCGACCCGTCGCCCGGAGCGTCGCGGTCGTCCGGAACGCCCTCGACCCCGGGCTCTGGACCGCGGGGGAGCCCGCCACCGACGACGACCGGCCCCGCGACGAGCACCGGGTCCTGTACATGGGCACGCTCACGCACGCCGCCGACCTCGCACTGCTGCACGACGTCTTCACCGACCTCACGACGACGGACGGCACGCCGATCCGGCTCGAGGTCATCGGCGTCACCGACGAGGACGGTGCCGACTGGTACCGCCGGCTCGAGGTGCCCGACGGCCACTACCCGGCCTTCTCGCGCTGGCTCGTCGCGCACCGGCAGCGGTGGCGCGCCGGTGTCGCCCCCCTGCGCGACGAGGAGTTCAACCGCGCGAAGAGCGACCTGAAGTTCCTCGAGTACACCGCGCTCGGGATCCCCGCGGTCGTCTCGGACCGCCCCTCGTACGCCGCGGCCCGACAGCACGGCGCCGTCGCCGTCCCCGACGACCCCGCCGCGTGGCGGGAGGCCGTGCGCGCCGCGGTCGAGCACGGCAGGGCCGACGACGGCGCTGCCCGGTGGGTCGCGACGGAGCGGACGATCGGCCGCGACGGCGACTCCTGGCGGCGGGTGCTGCTCGGCTAGGCTCGTCGCGTGACCGACACCGACGCCCCCGTCCAGCCGCTCGTCTCGATCATCATGGGGTCGGACTCCGACTGGCCCACCATGCGCGCGGCGGCGGACATCCTCGCCGAGCTCGGCATCCCGTTCGAGGCCGACGTCGTCTCGGCCCACCGCACCCCCGACAAGATGACCCGGTTCGCCCGCGAGGCGGCCGGGCGCGGCATCCGCGTCGTCATCGCCGGGGCGGGCGGTGCGGCGCACCTGCCGGGCATGGTCGCCTCGATGACGACGCTCCCGGTGATCGGCGTGCCGGTGCAGCTCGCCCGTCTCGACGGTCTCGACTCGCTGCTCTCGATCGTGCAGATGCCCGCGGGCATCCCGGTCGCGACGATGGCGATCAACGGTGCGGCGAACGCCGGTCTGCTCGCCGCGCGGATCATCGGCTCGTCCGAACCCGCGGTCGCCGCACGCCTCGCCGAGTACGCGGACGGGCTCGAGCGGCTGGTCGAGGAGAAGGCCGCGCGCCTGCGCGACTCGATCTAGCGGGCGCTGCGGCGTCGGTCGCCGAGGTCGGGCGCGCCCGCCGCATCGTGTGGCGTTCCCCCGGTGAGGACGCCGTACGCGATCGCGTCGGTGCGGTCCGCACACGCGCGGTCGAGCGTCCGCGTCGCCGTCCGCACGGGCTCACCCGTGATCGGTCTGCCGCACTCCTCGCACCGTGTCATGCGCGCTACGGTAGAGGCATGTCGGCTCGTCTGCATCGTCTCGTGCCCGTCCTCGTGCTGGCGGCGGTCGTCGTCGTCGCGGCGGTCGTGTGCGTCGCCGAGCTCGCCGCCGCCGGCCCGCTCAACCCGGTGGCGTCGTGGACCGGAGCGACCGGGGACCACCTCGTCGCCACCGAGAGCCAGTTCGAGGGGTGGACCGCCGCGCGGACGGGCTCCGTCGTCGCTGCCGTCGTCGCGGTGGTCGCCGCCGTCGGCGCGGTCGTGGTCACCGTCGTGACCCGTCGCCGGGACCGGCCCTGAGCGACACCGGCACGGACCTGACACCGGCCCTGAGCCGGCACCGACTGCTCCGACGCCGGCCCTGAGCCGACACCGGCCCTGAGCTGGCACCGACACCAGCACCGGCACCGGCCCCCGAGCCAGCGCGGCTGCCCCTCGGCGCGAGCGAGGCCGAGCCGCCTGGTCTGCCGTCGACGGAGCGTACCCCCCCCGTCCGGGTCGCGCGTGGACTGGGGGCGGTGCCCGGCGTGCCGCCGAACTAGCGTGATCCGCGGGTGGCCGTCGACCGGGCCCCCGACGCCCGACGGACGGGCGTGGACCGTCACGTCAGGGAGTGACCAGCCCATGCAGGACCGTGCCTCGAGACGAGCGAGCCTCGCCGTCGTCCTCCTCGGTGCCGCGCTCGTCGCCGGCGGTCTCGTCCCGGTCGCGCCGGCCGCGGCCAGTTCCGCGCCCCGCGGCGACGTGGGGAACTTCCGACAGACGGTCCGCGAGCAGTTCAGCACGAAGGCGGCGGCGGGCGGCCAGTTCGCGTCGACCTACGCGAAGACCTGGCAGCCGTACCCGGACGGCACCGGCGGCATGTACTTCTCGGGGTCGCAGATCAGCGCGCACAACGGGTACATGGACGTCCGGCTCGACGGGAAGCGCGGCGCCGCGGGGACCTTCGGCACGCCGAAGGGGGCGTGGTCGCACAAGGGCGGCAAGTTCACCGTGCGGGCGAAGGCCACCGGCGGCGACGGCAACGGTGCGGCGTTCATGCTCTGGCCGTCGTCGGACGTCTGGTCGGACGGCGAGATCGACTACCCGGAGGGCAACTTCGACGCCCGGCCGATGGTGCACCACCACTCGATGCGCCCGGGTCGCGAGGCGACGGCGACGAGCACCGACACCGGCGTGGACTGGCGCCGTTGGCACACCTACTCGATCGAGTGGATCCCCGGGAAGTCGGTGCGCTACCGGCTCGACGGCAAGGTGATCAGCACGGTCACCCACGACGTGCCCCGGACGGAGCACCGGTACATGTTCCAGACCGGCGACTGGGGCGCGTCCGGGCACCTGTACATCGACTGGTACAGCACCTACACGTACGTGCGGCGCTGACCGACGTCAGAGGTCGGCGTGCAGCTGCCAGGTCTCGGCGGCGGCGTCGCTCCAGTCGTACATGCGTGCGCGGTCCGGCCCGGCGACGGCGAGGCGCTCGGCCAGGTGCGGGTCGTTGACGACCTGGTACACGGCCTGTGCGAGGCGCTCCGGGTAGGACTCCCGCGGCGACCGGGCGACGGTCACGCCGGCGTCGGACGCGACCTCGGCGACCGCCGGGTCGTCCGAGTGGATGACCGGGGTGCCGAAGGACATCGCCTCGACCACGGGCAGGCCGAATCCCTCGGCCAGGCTCGGGAACACGAAGACCGTCGCACGGTCGTAGACGACCGCCAGGTCGGCGTCGTCGATGCGGCCGAGGACCTTGAGCCGGTCGCGGGACAGCCCGGCGCGCTCGGCGGTGCCGTAGACGTCGACGTCGCCCCAGCCGTCCGGGCCGGACACCACGAGCGGGATGTCGGTCGGGGCGTCGGGGTGCACCATCGCCTCGATGAGGGACGACAGCGCCTTGCGGGGCTCGAGCGTGCCGACCGCGAGCACGTACCGGTCGGGCAGTCCGAGGCGCTCGGCACGCAGGTCGGCGTCGACCGGGAGACGGAGCCGTCCGCTCGGGGCGCCGCCGATGACGCGCAGGCGGTCGTCGAAGCGGTGGATCTCGTTGAGGGCCCCGGCCACCGCGTGGGTCGGGACGACGACCGCGTCGGCGTACTTCCAGGCCCGCTTCACCATCGCCTTGTGGAAGTGTACGCCGCGGGTGGTGAGGGTCTCCGGGTTGGTCCACGGCACCGTGTCGTGCACCGTGACGACGGTCTGCCGACCCGGGTCCTGGAAGCGGTCGTGCTTCACCAGGGGAGCGAGCACGCTCGGCGCGTGGACCATGCCCTTGGCGATGCCGCCGACGAACCCGCCCTGCCAGGCGAGCGAGAGCTCACGACGGGGCAGCGGCAGCCGGTCGAGCGCGGCGAGTCCCGGCAGCAGCGTGCGCAGGTGGGCCATGTCGTCGGAGCCGACGGCCGACACGACGCCGACGACGTCGCAGCCGCTCGGCGCCTGGTCGACCAGGTGTCGCGCCAGCTCTTCGGCGTACCGACCGATGCCGCCCGGTACGGGGGCGACGACCTGGTCGACGAGCACGTGGAGCGTGGTCATGGTGCGGGTCTCCTCGTCGTGGTCGGGCGGGACGTGGTCCCGGCATCCGGCTGCCCGACACTACCAGGGCGAGCGGGGCGCCCCCTGGGCGGGGCGGGAGGCCCGGATCACGTCCGACGACGTCGGTGACGGGATCCGGGCCTCCTGGCAGAGCGCCGCGGCTAGGCCGTCAGCGCACCTGCGGCGACCGCGGCGTGCAGCGCGTCGCGCCAGTCGCGCATGGGCGCGAGCCCGGCGCGCGACCAGCCGTCGTGACCGAGCACGCTGTAGGCCGGACGCGGAGCGGGCCGGACGAACGCGGTGCTGTCCGTGGGCAGGACGCGTTCCGGGTCGAGTCCGAGCTCGCGGTAGATCGCCTGCGTGAAGTCGAACCACGAGCCCTGGCCGGCGTTGGTGCCGTGGTAGGTCCCGGCGGGCGCGTCCGAGTCGACGAGCTCGACGATGCGGGCGGCGAGGTCGCCCGTCCACGTCGGCTGTCCGACCTGGTCGGTGACGACGCTGACGGTGTCGTGCGACCCGGCGAGCCGCAGCATGGTGGCGGCGAAGTTCGGGCCGTGCGCGCCGTAGATCCACGCGGTGCGGACGACGTACGAGCTGTCCGGGGCGGTCGCGCGGACGAGCGCCTCGCCGGCGGCCTTCGTGCGACCGTAGGCGTTGATCGGGTCGGTCGGGGCGTCCTCGGCGTACGGGGCGGACCCGTGGCCGTCGAACACGTAGTCCGTCGACACCGTGACGAGCTTCGCGCCGTGCCGGACCGCGGCCCGGGCGAGGAGCTCCGGTCCGGTCGCGTTGACGGCGTACGCGTCGTCCTCGTGCGTCTCGGCGTCGTCCACCTTCGTGTACGCGGCGGAGTTGATCACGACGTCGTGCCCGGCGACGGCGGCGTCCACCGCGGTCGGGTCGGTGATGTCGAGCTCCGCGCGGGACAGCGCGGTGACCTCACGGCCGGCGAGCGCGGCCTGCAGGTCGCGGCCGAGCATGCCGGCGGCGCCGGTGACGAGGTACCGGGTCACGCGATCGCCGCGCGTTCCTTGAGCGGCTCCCACCAGGCGCGGTTGTCGCGGTACCACTGCACCACGTCGGCCAGGCCCTGCTCGAACGGCACCTGCGGCTCGTAGCCGAGCTCGGCCTGGATCTTCGAGATGTCGACCGAGTAGCGCAGGTCGTGGCCGAGGCGGTCGGCGACGCGCTCGACGGACGACCAGTCCTTGCCGGTGGCGTCGAGCAGCAGCTGCGTGAGCTCCTTGTTGGTGAGCTCGGTGCCGCCGCCGATGTTGTAGACCTCGCCGGCGCGGCCGCGGGTCAGGACCATCGCGATGCCGCGGGTGTGGTCGTCGACGTGCAGCCAGTCGCGGATGTTGTTGCCCTCGCCGTAGAGCGGCACGTTCTTGTCGTCGATGAGGTTCGTGACGAAGAGCGGGATGACCTTCTCGGGGAAGTGGTACGGCCCGTAGTTGTTCGAGCAACGCGTGATCGAGAGGTTCAGGCCGTGCGTGCGGTGGTAGCTGCGCGCGAGCAGGTCGCTGCCGGCCTTCGACGCCGAGTACGGCGAGTTCGGCTCGAGCGGGCGCTCCTCGTCCCACGAGCCCTCGCTGATCGAGCCGTAGACCTCGTCGGTGGAGACGTGCACGAAGCGCTCGGTGCCGTGCCGGAGCGCGGCGTCGAGCAGGCGCTGGGTGCCGACGACGTTCGTCTCGACGAAGATGCCGGAGTCGCGGACCGAGCGGTCGACGTGGGACTCGGCGGCGAAGTGCACGATGGCGTCGACGCCGGGGACGACCTCGTCGAGCTTCGCGGCGTCGCGGATGTCACCGTGCACGAAGGTGTAGCGGGGGGAGTCGGCGACCGGCGCGAGGTTCGCCTCGTTGCCCGAGTAGGTCAGTGCGTCGTAGACGACGACCTCGGCGCCCTCGAGGCCGGGGTACGCGTCCTCCAGCGTGCGGCGGACGAAGTTCGAGCCGATGAAGCCGGCTCCTCCGGTGACGAGGATCTTCACGGGTGCTCATTCCTTGTGGTCGGTGCGACGGTCGGCCGCGATTCTAGCGGGGAGTCGGTCGTGGGCCGGGCGGGGGCCGCGGCGTCGGGGCGGGTGGGGGCCGCGACGTGGTCGGCACCGGTCCCGGCGCGGGGCGTGCCCGGCGTCGATGTCGGGCCGGTCGGATCGGTCGGGGTGCTCGTCGGTGCGGTCGTCGCGGCGCTCGCGCCGGCGCTCGTCGCGCGCCAGAGCAGGACGGTGCTGACCAGGGCGGCGGCCACGAACAGCGCACACGCCAGCGCCGCGGTGTACGGCCCGGCGACGGAGCCGCCTGCGAAGGCCGAGGCCCCGGCGCGGCTGATCCGGAACTGGCTGGCCTCCCACGCGCCGCGGTAGCAGACGCCGATGCCGTACAGGCCGATCGCGTAGGCCGCCACGGCACCGCCGCGAGCGAGCCGGCGGCGCAGCTCGGGGCGCACGACGAGGGCGTGCCAGGCGACGACCTGGCCGAGCACGAGCGCGACGATCGCGACGAACAGGAACCGGCCCTGCTGTCCGTTGCCCACGTGGGTGCTGAGGTAGTTCCGCCAGTTGTAGGCGAGCGTGGCGACGAGGACGAGCACGGGCCAGACGAGCAGGACGGCGGTGACGCGCCGGGTGGGGGTGCGGCGCGCCGTCGACCACGCGAGGACGGTGAGCGCACCGATCGCGAGCACGTCGAGCAGGGCGGCGGGCAGCGGCCACTGGTTCGCGCCGAACGACCCGAAGAACGTGGTGGTGAGCCCGTCCCACTGCCGGCCGGCGAACGCCCCGGGGTTCACACCGCCCGGGCCGTACGGCTGCACCGCGGTGACGCCGCGCAGGGCGTCCGGCACCGGGGTACCGCTCACGAGCACCGTGCGGACCCACCACCAGCCGGACACCGCCGCGGCGGCGGCGACCACGACGGCCGCGTGCAGGACACGTCGGACGGCGGGGCGACCGGGGGCCAGCAGGAGCACGGCCGCGGCGAACGGCACCGCGAGCAGGCCGAGCGCGTTGAGCGACGCGAGCCCGGTCACGGCGACGGCGAGCCCGGCGGTGGTCCACCAGGAGCGGTCGCCGGTGAGCACGCGGGTGACGAGCCAGACGAGCACGGCGCCGAACAGCACCATCGGCGCCCAGACCGTGACCCCCGACGTCACCTGGGCGAGCTGCGGCACGGCGAAGAGCAGCAGCGGTGCGACGAGCGCGGTCCGCGGTGAACGGGTCACCCGTCGGACGGTCGCCCAGACGAGCACCGGCAGCGCGGTCACCAGGACGACGTCGAACAGGCGCAGGACGAGCACCGCGTGGCCCCAGTCGAGCGCTCCGAAGCGCACGACCCGCAGGACGCCTGCGGCGACGAGCCAGTACGTCGGCGGGTTCTGGGACATCGGGTCGACCGAGGGGGAGTCGCCGGGTGTCGCGGCGAGCAGGGCGTCGACGGAGAGCCGGTCGACCGCGGCGACGGGCTGCTCGACGACCTGTCGGATCGCGGCGAGGTAGTGCATCTCGCCCGGGTGCGGCCACCCGAGCCCGAGTGCGAGCCGGAAGGCCGCGTCGACGTGCGCGGGCTCGTCCGGGGCGCCGAGCACGGGCGTGACGAGGGCGAAGGTCAGCAGGAACGCGAACCAGGCGAGCGTCACGGTGCCGAGGAGGAGCCAGGTGCTGCGGCGGGGGCTCATGCCTGCACCTCCGGTCGGCGCAGGAACCGCACGAGCAGCACGGCCGTCGCGACGAGGGCGAGGGCGGCGACCGTCGCGAGGGTGAAGGCGCCGCCGGCCGCGAGCGTCCCGGTGCGGTCGAAGGAGCGGACGACGGCGTCGTCGATCCAGAACGCGGCGTCCTGGCCGAAGGCCCGGAGCGCGTAGACCACGCCGTACAAGCCGAGGGCCATCGCGGCGACGGCGATCCCCACGGCCAGGCGGGTCCGGCCGGCTGCGGTGACGGTGACCCGCCGCCACGCCAGGGCGCTCAGCGCGACGAGGGCGAGTAGCGTCGGGAAGTAGTAGCGCCCCTGGGTCCCGGCGACGATGGTGTTCCGCAGGTAGCCGCCCCACCCGCTCTGCATGTGCAGGGCGATGAGGACCACCGGGTACGACGCCAACACGACGGCCGGACGCAGCAGCGGGCCGCGTCGGAACGCCCAGATCACGATGCCGGCAAGGCACACGACGGTCAGCCCGTCGATGACGAACTGCGCCAGCTGGAACTGCGTGAGGCCGCCGACGCTGCCCCAGAACGTCCGGCTCACCCCGTTCCAGTAGTCACGCAGGAAGATCTCCGGGCTCGCCCCGGTGCCCTCGGGGAACGGCTTCGGCGGCCGGGCGTACGGCGCCAGGCCGTCGGGTTGGACCTGGTGGAACACGAGCAGGTTGCGCAACCACCACCACGCGCCGACGACGGCGGCGAGGCCGAGCGTCCACAGGGTCCGGAGCGCGTTCCGCCACACGGTGGCGCGGGTGCAGCCGGCGGCCATCACGGCGATCGCCACGAACGGGATCGCGGGCAGCGCGGTGCCCTTCACCAGGAGCATCGCGCCGAGGAACAGCGCGATCCAGATCGTGGTGCGCACGCGCAGGTCGCCGGTCAGCAGCCGGACGACGAAGTACACCAGGGCACCGGCGAGCGGCAGCATGAGCGCGTCGTTCGTGACCGAGGCGCCGATGGCCGCGATCTCCGGCACGCCGACGATCACCGCACCGGCGACCAGGGCGGCGCGGGGCGACCGGGTCAGCCGTCGGACGGTCGCCCAGGCGAGGAACGGCAGCGGCAGGACGAGCAGGGCGTCGAAGAGGCGGAGCACCAGCACCGCCAGGTCCCAGCGGAGGTCCTCGAAGTGCACCAGGTGGAGGACGCCGGCGGCCAGTGCGTAGTAGGTCGGCGGGTGCTGCGACATCTGGTCGATGCTCGTCGGCGCGGTCCCCGGGTGCTCGCGGAGCAGCTCGCCCCAGGTCTGGTGCTGCGACGCCGGTTCGCGCAGGTTCGCGTCGAGCGAGGCGTTCGTGGCGGCGAGGTAGTGCAGCTCGCCGGGGTCGGCCCAGTTCGTGCCGATCGCCACGTGGAGCACCGCGTCCACGTGGGTCGGCTCGTCCGGCGCCTTGTACGTCGTGGTGACGACCGCCCAGACCGCGAGCACCGCGGCGAAGGCGATCGTCAGGGCGATGACGACGACACGCTCGGCGCGTCCGACGGAGGGGCGCCCCACACCCGTCCCGGACACGACCGGAGTCGTGTCAGTCGCCATACCGCTGCAGTTTCTGCAGGTCGAGCTGCTCCTCGGCCAGCGTGCGGTTCAGGCGCGTGAGGTCGGCCACGACGCCGATGACGATCGAGAGCAACGCCGTGATGAGCAGGACCACCCCGAGGATGATCGACTGCAGGTGGTTGCCGCCGGTGTTCATCGCGAGCAGCACGAGGTACCGGATGAGCGGCCAGAGCCCCAGGGCGCCGAGCACCACGCTCACCCAGGCGAAGAGCGCCATCGGCCGGTACATCAGGTAGACGCGGGCGATCGCCGACCCGGACTCGAACATGTGCTGGAAGATGTTGCTGAAGAGGCGGGACTCCCGCGTCTTCGGGTTCGTCGTGATCGGCACCGACGCGATCGCCAGGCGCTTGTAGCCGGCCTGCACGATGGTCTCCATGCAGTAGCTGAAGCGCGTCACGATGTTGAGGCGGATGAGCGAGTACTTCGAGTACGCACGGAACCCGCTCGCGGCGTCCGGCAGGTCGAGGCCGGCCGCGCGGCTCGCCACCCAGGACCCGAAGCGCTGCATGAGCTTCTTGAAGCCGGAGAAGTGCTCGATCGTGCGCGTCTGGCGGTCGCCGATGACGATCTCGGCCTCCTTGCGGAGGATCGGCTGCACGAGTTCGGCGATCTGCGCCTGCGGGTACTGGTTGTCACCGTCGGTGTTCACGACGATGTCCGCGCCGTGCAGCAGGGCGTAGTCGACCCCGTCGCGGAACGAGCGGGCGAGGCCCATGTTCGTGGTGTGGTGCACGAAGTGCTTGACGCCGTGCTCCTTCGCGACCTCGACGGTGCGGTCCGTGCTGCCGTCGTTGATCACCAGGATCTCGATCTCGTCGATGCCGTCGATCTCCGTCGGGATGGAGTCGATGACGCTGGCGAGGGTGTTCTCCTCGTTGAGGCAGGGGATCTGGACGAATAGCTTCACAGGCTCGCTCGGTCTCGTTTCGGGGCGTCGCATTGCGCAGGGCGCAGGGCACAGAACCAGGACAGCCTATGCGATCCGTGACCCTTGCTAGGCTTCCCCGGTGCAGATCCGCGAACTGAAGATCCCCGGCGCGTGGGAGTTCACGCCCGTCCAGCACGGCGACGCACGAGGAGCGTTCCTCGAGGCGTACCGGGCCGACGTCGTCGAAGACACGGTCGGCCACCCGCTGGACCTCCGCCAGGTGAACATGTCGATCTCGTCGGCCGGCGTCGCGCGGGGCATCCACTACGCCCTCGTCGCCCCGAGCCAGGCGAAGTACGTCACCGCGGTCCGCGGGGCGTTCATCGACTACATCGTCGACATCCGCGTCGGGTCGCCGACGTTCGGCCAGTGGGACTCGGTCCGGATCGACGACGTCGACCGCAAGGCCGTCTACCTGTCCGAGGGGCTCGGCCACGCGATCGTCGCGCTCGAGGACCGGTCGACCGTGAACTACCTGGTCAGCGCGCACTACGACCCGCAGCGCGAGAAGGGGATCACCATCCTCGACCCGACCGTCGGGCTGGAACTGCCGGACGGCATCGGCGAGCCGGTGCTCTCCGAGAAGGACACGACCGCGCCGACCCTCGAGGAGGCCGCGGCCCAGGGCCTGCTGCCGACCTACGAGGAGTGCATCGCGTACACCGAGTCGCTCCGGACGAAGAAGTAGGGAACGGGACACCGATGAAGGGCATCATGCTCGCCGAAGTAGCCGACCCGCGACCCATGGGAGCAGTCCGATCATGAAGGGCATCATCCTCGCCGGCGGTTCCGGCACGCGCCTCTGGCCGATCACCAAGGGCATCAGCAAGCAGCTCATGCCGATCTACGACAAGCCGATGGTCTACTACCCGCTGTCGACGCTCATGATGGCGGGCATCCGCGAGGTCCTCGTCATCACGACCCCGGAGTACAACGAGCAGTTCAAGGCGCTGCTCGGCGACGGCTCCGCGCTCGGCATGGAGATCCAGTACGCCGTGCAGCCCTCGCCGGACGGCCTGGCACAGGCCTTCGTCATCGGTGAGGACTTCATCGGCGACGACAGCGTCGCACTCGTCCTCGGCGACAACATCTTCCACGGCACCGGCCTCGGCACGAACCTGCGGAAGAACACCGACGTGCAGGGCGCGACGATCTTCGCGTACCACGTGGCCGACCCGAAGGCGTACGGCGTCGTCGAGTTCGACGACGACTTCACCGCGGTCTCCATCGAGGAGAAGCCGACCGAGCCGAAGTCGAACTACGCCGTCCCCGGCCTGTACTTCTACGACAACAAGGTCATCGAGATCGCGAAGACGATCGAGCCGAGCGCCCGTGGTGAGCTCGAGATCTCGACCGTCAACGAGCGCTACCTCGAGGCCGGCGAGCTCGGCGTCCAGGTCCTCGACCGCGGTACCGCCTGGCTCGACACCGGCACGTTCGAGTCGATGATGCAGGCCTCGGAGTACGTGAAGGTCATCGAGGACCGGCAGGGCTTCAAGATCGGCTGCATCGAGGAGATCGCCTGGCGCAACGGCTGGATCGACGACGCGCAGCTCGCCGAGCTCGCCGCGCCGCTCGTCAAGGGCGGCTACGGCGTCTACCTCCAGCGGCTCCTCGGCGCGTAGCCACCGTCGTGGCGTCGGGCACCGGGTGGTTCGGTCGCCGTCGCGACCCCTCCGGCCGGGAGGCCCGTCCCGCGTCGCCGACGTCGGCTGACGTCGACGGGACGGCCCGGTCGCAGGACGCTCCGCCGCGGTCGGCCGCCGAGGTCACGGTGCTCGTCACGACCCGCTCGGACCGGCACGCCGAGGTCGCTCCGCTCGTCGCCGTCGCGCGCCGGGCGTTCGGCCGCTCCGCCGACGTCCGCGCGGTGAGCTTCGTCGCCGACGCCTCGCCGGTCGCCCCGTTCGGCCGCGGCGTGCCCTGGGTGCGTCGCGCCCCGGTCGACGGCCTCGGCGCGGCGATCGACGCCGGGGTCGCCGGCGGGGTGGGTCGCACGCTCGTGCTCGTCGACTCCTCGGTGCAGGTGGACGTCCCCACGCTCCGCGCCCTCGCCGCCGCCGACACCGTCGCCCAGGCGCGCGTCCGGCTGCCGGACGGCACGGTGCGGTCGGGCGCCCGGCTCCTCCGCCCCGGGGCGCTGCCGTGGTCCGACGACCGCGCCGACGTCGACACCGTGTTCGCTGCGGACCAACCGGTGCTCTCGGTGCCGGGGGCGGCGCTGGTGCCGGCGCCGGGCCTCCCGGACGAACGCACCACCCTGGCGGCCTGGACCCGCGCGGTCGCCGACGTGCACGGCGGGCCGGTGCGCGTCGTCGGCGACGCGACCCGCTCCGTCGAACCCGGCCGCACGGTCGACGCCGCGACGGTCGACGCCGTCAGCGCGTGGCGCGACCGCGGGCCGGAGGGCGCAGACGTCGTCGCGGGCCCGCCGCTGCCGCCGTGGGGTGCCCGACCGGTGTCGCCCGCCGTGCGGACGACGGCCACGGGAGAGCGACTCACCTGGTCGTTGAAGATCGCCGCACCCGCCGGCCCCGAGGGCGACGGCTGGGGCGACGTGCACTTCGCGGCCGAGCTCGCCGGCGCACTCGAGCGGCTCGGGCAGCGGGTCCGGATCGACCGGCGCGACGCCCACGTGCGGGACGACGACGCGTCCGACGACGTCACCCTCGTCATCCGCGGGCTCGATCGGGTGCCGCCGAACCCGGC
Organism: Curtobacterium sp. MMLR14_006; assembly: GCF_001864985.1. NCBI lineage: Bacteria > Bacillati > Actinomycetota > Actinomycetes > Micrococcales > Microbacteriaceae > Curtobacterium > Curtobacterium sp. MMLR14_006. The sequence continues at coordinate 535,773 of NZ_MJGU01000023.1, forward strand.
GTCGGTGAACCTGCTCTGGGTGATCAGCCACCCCGACGACGTCGCCGACACCGAGCTGCGGTCCTTCGACGCGGCGTTCGCGGCCGGACCGGCGTGGGCGGCGGCGGCCGCTGCCCGCGCGGGCGTGCCGGTGCGCACCCTGCTGCAGGCGACCGATCCCGCGGTGTTCCGTCCGGGGTCGCTCGACCCGGCGGGTCCGGATGCCGGGCACGTGGTGTTCGTCGGGTCGACGCGGGGCACCGCTCGGCCGGTGGTCTCCGACGCGGTGGCACTCGGGACGGACCTGCGGGTGCACGGTCCGGGGTGGGAGCCGCTCGTGCCGTCGACGATGCTCGGCGAGCCGTCGTTGTCGCGGGCCGAGGTCGCGCGGGCCTACGCCTCGGCCCGCCTCGTGCTGAACGACCACTGGCCCGACATGGCGTCGGGGGGCTTCCTGTCGAACCGCGTGTTCGACGTGCTGGCGTCCGGGGGAGTCGTCGTGACCGACCCGGTGGCCGGGCTGACCGAGGTGCTCGACGTACCGACCCTGGCGGTGGCACGCTCGCGCGACGAGCTCGCCGACCTGCTCGACCCGGCGCACGCCTGGCCGAGCACTGCCGAGCGGGCCGCGGTCGCCGAGCACGTCGCCGCCGAGCACTCCTTCGACGCCCGCGCCCGGGTGCTGCTCGAGGCCGCCCGCGCCGAGCGTGCCCGCCTGCGGCGGTAGGGCCGCGCGACGGCGGCGCGGCGCTGTCGCTGGTGCCTGCCGGCGACGCCGCCGTCTCGCGGCGGGTGCGCGCGCTGCGCACAACCAAAGAGCATCCGCGCCGCGCAACCGCGCGGTTCGGACGCACTTCGGTTGTGCGGCGCGCGTTCGCGTCCGCGGCGCGGCTCCGCGGCCCCGCGGCCCCGCGGCGCAGCGGCCCCGCGGCCCCGCGCTACTTCCGCGTGACCCAGCGGGCGCGGAGCGACAGGCCCGCGTGCAGGGCGACGCGCAGCGGCCAGAGCCACCACGCCCGGTACTTCCGCGACAGGAAGCGGTAGGCGCTCCGGTGGTGCTCGATCTCCATGCGGCGTCGGTTCGACGACGTCGAGTGTGCACCGGTGTGGGTGACAACGGCCGAGGGCACGTAGACGTTCGCCCGGCCGGACCGTCCGACGCGCTGCCCGAGGTCGACGTCCTCGAAGTACATGAAGTACGACTCGTCGAAGCCGTCGAGCTCGCGGAACAGCGACGTGCGGATGAGGAAGCACGCGCCGGAGAGCCAGCCGGCCTCGCGCTCGACGACCTTCGTGGTGGACCAGTAGCGCTGGCTCCAGGGGTTCGCGGGCCAGAAGCGCGAGAACGCCGCGTGGCCGAGGCCGGTCCGGAGCGAGGGGAGCTGCCGTGCGGACGGGTAGGTCTCGCCCTGCTCGTCGAGGATCCGGGGGCCGAACGACCCACCGGACGGCAGGCGGTCGGCGGCGGCGACGAGTTCGTCGATCGAACCGGGAGCGAGCACGACGTCGGGGTTCGTGACGAGCAGGAACTCGGGCTGCACGTCGGGCAGGACGTCGTCGAGGGCGCTCAGCGCCGCGTCGATGCCCCCGCCGTAGCCGCGGTTGCCGCCGGAGGACACCACGACGGCGCCGTAGGACTCACCGATCGCGCGCAGTGCGTCGACGTCGGCCGAGCCGTTGTCCGCGATGACCACCGCGACCGGGTCCTTCGAGGCACCGGCCACGCTCGCCAGGAACGGTCGGATGGTCTCGCCGGTGTTGTAGGTGACCGTCAGCACCGCGACCCGGATCACCGCGCGACCCCGTCCCCGGCGACGTCGGTGTAGGCGGCGACGTGCACGGCGGCGGTGGCCTGCCACGTGAACGAGGCGGCCCGGGCCAGCGCGGCCGCCCGGTGCGACGCGACGCGCGACGGGTCGTCGAGCAGCTCCGTCATCGCGGCGGCCAGCGCGGGGGCCGAGGGCTCGGAGTACACCGCCGCGTCGCCGCCGACCTCGGGCAGGGACAACCGGCGGGTGGTGAGGACGCACGCGCCGGAGGCCATCGCCTCGACCACGGGCAGGCCGAAGCCCTCGCCGAGGGACGGGTAGACGACGAACTCGGCGCCGCCGAGGTAGCCGGCGAGGTCCTCGAGGGGCAGGTAGCCGGCCTCGATGACGTGGTCGGCGTCCTGCAGGGCGTTGAGCCGCTCGACGGCTGCGGTGTCCCAGCCACGGGCGCCGGAGAGCACCAACCACGGGGTGTCGGGCCGCTCCCGCCGCACGGACGCATAGGCGTCGAGCAGTGCGGTGACGTTCTTCCGCGGTTCGATGGTGCCGAGGAACGCGATCCAGGCCGCCCCCTCGGGCAGGGTCGCGGCGATCCGCGCGTCCTCGACCTCGGCGGTGGACGGCTCGTGGAACACGGCGCGGTCGACCCCGAGCGGGGCGACCCGGACGTCGGCGCGGATGCCGGGGACGACCCGGGCGGCCTCGGTCGCGGTGGCGGCGCTCGGCACGACGACGACCGGGCGGGTGCGCAGGGACCGGCGGCTCCACCACGTGAAGAACGTGCGCTTCAGGCGGGAGTGCCACTCGGGGTTCGAGAAGAAGGTGGCGTCGTGCAGGGTGACGACGGAGCCGCCGCGCCAGCCGAACGGGAACGTGTAGTGCGGCGAGTGCAGCACCCGTGCCCCGAGCCGACGGCCGAGCGACGGCAGGCCGGTCTGCTCCCACAGGAACCGGAGCGGCACGGAGTCGGTCCACCGCGGGGCGGTGTGCACGGTGACGTCGGGGGCGATCGCCCGGAAGTGCGCGGCGTGCACCGGTCGGACGACCAGGTGGACGTCGAGCGCGGGATCGGTCAGGTGCGACACGACCCCCTCGACGTAGCGGCCGACGCCGCCGAGGTTCTCCGGTACCGCGGTCCCGTCGACGAGGACGGTGAGCTGCGGCACGCGGGGGTCCTTCCGTGCGGACTGGTCGCGGCCGGGGCCGTCGACGGGGGAGTGACCAGGATAGCCCGCCCCGCTCATGCGCCCGTGTCGATCCGGCGGCGCGGGACGGCGGCGCGACGCGTCTCGCGGAGCCGCCGCGCCAGGTGCGACGGGAGGGCCCCTGCGACGTCGACGAGCGCTGCCAGGACGAGCCGGGCCTCCTGTCCGGAACGACTGGAACCACCGGAACGACCGACCACCAGCCCGCGCACGCCGCGCACCAGGGTGCGGGCGGCCGCCCGCAGCACCGTCGGCCACGGCGCGTGCCAGAGCGCGACGATCAGCCGGTTGCGGGCGTTGCGGAACACGAACAGATCGCTCTGCACCCCGGAGGACGCCGAGTGGTCGTGCTCCACGACGGCGCCGGCCGCGTGCTCGACGCGCCAGCCGCGGCGGCGGAGCCGCCAGGCGAGCTCGGTGTCCTCGTAGTACATGAACAGGGACTCGTCGAGCAGACCGACGTCGTCGAGCGCGCTCCGTCGGAGCGCGGACGCGCCGCCGGAGAACCCGAAGACGTCGACGTCCGCGACGCGGTCGGCGGGCGCGAACCAGTCGCGGTCCATGCCGTTGCCGTCGCGGTCGACCAGGACGCCGGTCGAGTTGAGCCGCACGTCGCCGTCCGGCGACGGCGTCCACGCGCGGCCGGTGTGGTCGCGCAGCACCCGCTGGTCGGGTGCCGGCGTGGCTCCGGCCGGGAGGCCCGTCCAGCGTCCCGCGAGCACGATGCGGCCCGTCACCGCCCCGACCTCGGGCCCCGCCTGCGCCAGGTGGTCGCGGAGCGCCGCGACGAAGCCCGCTGCGGGGACCGCGTCGTTGTTGAGCAGGACGACGATCTCGGCGTCCGTGTGGCGGATGCCCGTGTTCGCACCGGCGGCGAACCCGCCGTTGTGCTGCCGGGCGACGACCGTGGCGTTCGGCAGCTCGCGGCGGAGCACCGCGAGGGAGTCGTCCGACGACCCGTTGTCGACGACGACGACCTCGTCGGCCGCGCCCTCGGCGAGCACGGCGCGGACGGCCGTCGTGGTCAGGTCGGCGCGCTCCCAGTTGACGACGACGACCGCGGTGCGGTCCGCGCCGTCGGTCGGGCTCAGTCGAGCTCCTCGATCGAGGGCCGCGCGTAGACGGTGCCGACGGCGTCGCCGAACGAGGGGACCTCGAACGAGTCGCACTCCGGCATGTCGTGCAGGTGGCGGCCGGCGGAGTCCATCATCGAGACGTTGACGAAGTACTTGCCGGTGCCGAAGGCGGTGTCGGCGATCCGCAGGCGGAGCTTCCGGCGACCGTGCAGCGGCTGGAGCGTCATGCCCATGATGCCCGTCGTCGTGCCGTAGACGACCTGGCCGCCGGCGTTGTTGATCTGCACCGCGGCCTCCCAGTCGTCGATGCCGTCCAGGTGCTCGAACTCCATGTCGACGACGAGGTCGTCGCCGGGCAGGACGTCGGCGCGGGGTTCCTTGCCCTCGACCTGCACGCCCGCGCCGAGGACCCGGCCGCGACCGACGGCGACGTCCGTGCTCAGCTCGCTCTGGCGGCGTTCCTCGAGGACCTCGCGGAACATGCTCACCGCGGTGACCGGGTCGCCGTCGTGCAGCACCTTGCCCTTGTTGAGCAGCACGACCCGGTCGCACATCTCCTGCACCTGGCTGAGCGAGTGCGTGACGATGATGATCGTCTTGCCGGCCTCCTGGAAGGTGCGGATGCGGTCGAGGCACTTGCGCTGGAAGGCCTCGTCACCGACGGCCAGGACCTCGTCGACGAGCAGCACGTCGGGGTCGGTGTGCACGGCGACCGCGAACGCGAGCCGCACGTACATGCCCGACGAGTAGAACTTCACCTGGGTGTCGATGAAGTCGCCGATGCCCGAGAACGCCAGGATGTCGTCGAACTTCTCGTCGGTCTGGCTGCGGCTGAGCCCGAGCAGGCTCGCGTTCAGGTAGACGTTCTCGCGGCCGGACAGGTCGGGGTGGAAGCCGGCGCCGAGCTCGAGGAGCGCAGCGAGGCGGCCACGGCGGGACACCGTGCCGGAGGTCGGCTGGATGATGCCGCCGATCGCCTTGAGCAGCGTCGACTTGCCGGAGCCGTTCTGGCCGATGAGCCCGACGGTCGAGCCGGCCTGGATCGAGACGGTGACGTCGTCGAGCGCCCAGAAGTCCTGGCGGTGCTTGCGGCCGGCGCGGCCGAGCGTGACGATGCGCTCGCGCAGGGTGTTGTCCTTGCGCACGGTGAAGCGCTTGCGCACGTGGTCGATGACGATGACGTCGGGACGGTCGGTGGTGTCACCGGTCCCGACCGGGGCGACGGGGGTGCTGATGGCCATGGTCTACAGCTCCTGCGCGAAGTTGCCCTGCAGGCGGGAGAAGATCCGCTGCGCGCCGAGGAGGCAGAGGACCCCGATGACGAACGCGACGCCGAGGCGCAGCATCAGGTGGTCCGGGTACGTCACGTCGGCGGGGTCGTGCAGCCAGATCGCGTTCTGCATCCCGAGCACCGACAGGGTCAACGGGTTGTTCGTGTAGACGGCGAGCAGCCAGTCGGTCTTCACCGTGGCGACGACCCGTGCGTACGAGTAGACGATCGGCGACGCCCAGAGCAGGACCATGAGGCCGACGTCGATGACGAACTGCACGTCGCGCAGGTACACGTTGAGCGCCGACAGCACCAGGCCGATGGCGGCGCCGTAGACCAGGATCACGGCGAGCGAGGGGATCAGGTAGATCAGACCCTCGTGCCAGGGGAACACCCCGATGAACACGGTCGCGGCCAGCAGGATCGCGAACTGGATCGTGAAGTTCACCAGGGCCGCGCCGACGCTCGCCAGCGGGAAGACCTCGCGCGGGACGTAGACCTTCTTGATGAGGCCGCTGTTGCCGACGATCGAGCCCGTGGACCCGGCGACGATCTCGCTGAAGAGCGTGTAGGCGGTCAGGCCCGTGAAGACGTAGATCGCGAAGTTGTCGATGCCGTTGGCGGCGCCGAGCACCTGCCCGATGACGAAGTAGTAGATGAGGAGCTGCGTCAGCGGGCGCACGAGCGTCCACACGAAGCCGAGGGCCGAGTCCTTGTACCGCGCCTTGAGGTCGCGGCGGATGAGCATGCCGAGCATCTCCCGCTGCCGGAAGACGTCGCGCAGTTCGCGCCAGGTTCCGCGGAAGGCGCTCGTCGGAGCGCCGATCACGACGAGCGGTTCCTCCGCGAGCGCGGTCATGCGTGCTTGGTCGACCATACGTCTCTTCGTTCGTGGGGGCAGGACCGGAACAGCATACTCACCGGGCCCGATGGCGGGACCGCCGCGTGCACGACAGTCGTCGGGTACCCCCGACCGGGGGTGATTCAGGACGAACCAACCCTCAACCTTGACTTTCGAGTTACCGTTGTCGCAACCCGGACCCTTGTCAACTCCCTCAGGACGGCCCGTCAGCATGCTCCACGCATCCAGGCCGATCGCTGCGTTCGCGGTGGTCGGTGCACTCAGTCTCCTCGTGGCCGGTTGTTCCGGCGGCGACGACGCCTCGCCGACCCCCTCGGCGTCGCGCTCCACCAGCGCCACGGCCACCCCGACCTCGACGGCGACGAGCGGGGGAGCGGTCGACCCCTCCGACGCCGCCTCGGCGCCGAGCGACGACGCCTCGGACGGCGGCGAGGCCTCGGACGACGACACCCCCGGGCCCTTCCCCGGCAGCGGGGCGACGAACGAGCCGGACACCGACCCGTCGGACTTCCCGGCCACGGCCGTCGTGACCTACGCCGGCTGGGACACCGGGACGAAGACGCTGCAGGCCGGCGGCCTCGTCTCCGGCACCACCGACACGTCCGGCACGTGCCGCTTCACCGCCACGAAGGGCGGTGTCACCCGCACCGCGACGAGCGCGGCGGAGGCGAGCGCGTCCTCGGTGAACTGCGCACAGGTCGCGTTCCCCGCGTCCCAGGTCGCCAGCGGCACCTGGTCCGTCACCCTGACCTACGCCGTCGGCTCCGCGTCGACGGCCTCCGACCCGATGACGGCGGAGGTGCCGTGATGCGTTCCACCCGTACTCCCCGCCGGGGACTCCGATCCGCCCTGGCCCTCGTCGCCGCGCTCGCCGTGGCCGCGACCGGCATGACGTTCGGCACCGTGCTGTCCGAGGCGACCACGACCGAGCCGGCCTCCGCCGCCGTCGCGTCGCAGTTCGACCCGGGCAACATCATCAGCGACGCCGCCTTCTACAACGGCTCGGCGATGAACGCCGCCGCCGTGCAGTCCTTCCTGAACAGCGTCGCGCCGAACTGCACGCAGCAGAGCGGTGGCCCGGTCTGCCTGAAGAACTTCTCGCAGAAGGTCAGCACCATCAACGCGGTCTCCGGCCGGTGCAGCGCGATCGCGGGCGGCACGAAGTCCGCCGCGACGATCATCGCCCAGGTCGGCGCCGCGTGCGGCATCAGCCAGAAGGCCCTCCTCGTGCTGCTCGAGAAGGAGCAGGGCATCGTCTCGACCTCGCGGCCGACGAACTGGATGTACCAGCACGCGACCGGGTTCGCCTGCCCGGACACCGCACCGTGCGACCCGGCGTACCGCGGTTTCGCGCAGCAGGTCTACGCCGCAGGGCTGCAGTTCAAGCGGTACCAGGCCACCCCGACCTCGTGGGCGTACCAGGCGGGCCGGAACAACTCGATCCTGCTCAACCCGAACGCCGCCTGCGGCCGGAAGACCGTCTACATCAAGAACCAGGCCACCGCCGGGCTCTACATCTACACGCCGTACACGCCGAACAGCGCCGCGATGTCGAACCTGTACGGGTCCGGTGACAGCTGCTCGGCGTACGGCAACCGCAACTTCTGGCGCATGTACACCGACTGGTTCGGGTCCTCGAACGGCGGGGGCAACCCCTACGGCAACGTCGACGCGGTCACCGCGAGCTCGACGTCCTCGATCACCGTGACCGGCTGGGCCGTCGACCCGGACACCACGAAGGCGCTGCGCGTCGCGTTCTACGTCGACGGCGCGGGCGCGAAGACGGTCACCGCCGACGTCAAGCGGTCCGACCTGGCGGACACCCTCGGCTCGGGCAACACCGCGCACGGCTTCTCGGCGGAGCTCACCGGACTGTCGGTCGGGGCGCACTCGGTCTGCACCTACGCGATCAACCAGGGCGCCGGGGCGAACACGCTGCTCGGCTGCTACACCCGCACGATCACGAGTGCGCCGCCGAAGGGCACGCTCGACTCCGCCACCGGCGGGCTCGGCACCATCTCGGTGAGCGGCTGGGTCCTCGACCCCGACTCGTCGAAGCCGGCACCGTGGAAGGTCCTGGTCGACGGCGTGAGCAAGGCGAGCGGCACCGCCGACCGCACCCGCACCGACGTCGCGAAGGTCTACAAGGGCGTCGGCAGCACGCTCGGCTTCGCGAAGACCATCGGCGGCATCACCCCGGGCAGCCGGGCCGTGACGCTGTACACGATGGACAAGCCCGGCACAGGCTACGTGAAGGTCGCGTCGAAGTCCGTCGTCGTGTCCGCGCCGTCCACCGGCCCGACCGGCAAGACCGGCAGCGTCCGCGGCTCGTACGAGTCCCTGACCGGCGGCGCCGGCACGGCCACCGTGCTCGGCTGGGCGATCGACCCGGACCGCTGGGACCCCGTCAAGTACAAGGTCCACGTCGACGGCAAGAGCACGGACAGCGGCACCGCGAACGCCACCCGCACCGACGTCGAGGCGAAGCACCCGACCTGGGGCTCCGACGTGGGACTGGCGCTCCGGCTCACCGGCCTGAGCGCCGGCACCCACACGGTGCGCGTCTACTTCCAGGACCTGCCGAGCGGCACGTACAAGAGCTTCGGCACGAAGACCGTCAAGGTGACGAGCGCGACGGCCGCCCCGCCGTCCTCCGGCACCACCGGCCCGACCGGCAAGAAGGGTTCCGTCACGGGTGCCTACGAGTCGGTGACCGGCGGTGTGTACAGCGCGACGGTCAAGGGGTGGGCCATCGACCCCGACGTCTGGGACCCGGTCAAGGTCAAGATGCACCTGGACGGGGTCGCGATCGACCCGGGCGTCGCCAACGCGAAGCGCACCGACGTCGAGGCGGTGCACCCCGGCTGGGGCAGCGACGTCGGGCTGTCCCGGACCCTCACGGGCCTGACCGCCGGCACGCACACCCTGCGCGTCTACTACCAGGACCTGCCGAGCGGCACCTACAAGAGCTTCGGGACCAAGACCTTCACGGTGATCGACCCGCCGTCGACCGGCAAGACCGGCGGCACCGGGCCGGTCACGGGCGCCTTCGAGTCGGTGACCGGCGGCACCGGCACGATCACGGTGCAGGGCTGGGCCGTCGACCCGGACGTCTGGGACCCGGTGAAGTACAAGATGCACCTGGACGGCGTCGCGGTCGCCCCCGGAACCGCGAACGCGACCCGGACGGACGTCGAGCGCAGCTACCCGAACTGGGGTTCGGACGTCGGGCTCTCCCGCAAGCTCACCGGCCTGGCGAAGGGCACGCACACCGTGCGCGTCTACTTCCAGGACCTGCCGAGCGGGACCTACAAGAGCTTCGGCACGAAGACCGTCACCGTGCGGTAGACGGTCACCGACGACGGACGGGAGGCACGGTGCCAGCTGGCACCGTGCCTCCCGTCCGTTGCGTGGGTGCGTCCACCGGACCCGCTCCCGTGCCCGCCCGGGGTGCACGGAGCGCCGGGTGTCAGCGGCGCGCGCGCCGCGCCATGAGACCGAGCCCGTGCAGGACGCGGTACTCCGGCGACCGGGTCAGGCCGTGGAACCGTGCCGCGATCTGGTCGCGCTCCGCCTCGGCGACCTGCCGTGCCGTGTCGTGGGCGCCGACCTTCTGCTCCGAGACGATGAGCCGCTCGTTGATGTCGTGCACGCCGGCCAGGTGGACGTCGCGGTCGTGCTCGGTCCGACGCAGGAGCTCGCGCTGCTCGGTCGCCCAGCGCAGGAAGGCGCTCCGCTCGCCGCTCCGGCCCGATGCGGCGGCGACGGCGGCGTCGAGCGACGGGCCGACCTGCTCGGCACGGCTGCGGAACGAGTGCCGCTCGACGACGACGGCCCGGAGCCGTTCCACCAGGGCGGTGCGCTCCTCGCGCGGCATCGCGAGTGCACGCTCGAGCGACGCGGCGTCGTCGAAGACCGGCACCTCGGCGAGTCCGAGCTCGTCGAGGCCCAGCGCGCAGTCGGTGACGGGCAGCGCGCCGCACGCCAGCGACTCGTACAGCCGCGAGTTGAGCGTGCCGTAGGCGGCGGCCGGGGCGATGACGTCGTCGACGACGAACCCGGCGGCGCGGTACACCTCGGGCAGCGAGAAGTACGAGACCATCGGGCGGAGCTCGACACCCGGCGAGGGCTCGACGTGGTCGACGTTGGCGGCGTACCAGATGATCGGCTCGGGCGGGGCGACCTCGGCGAGGACGTCCTGCACCCGGCGGCGGACGCCCCAGAAGTTCACCGTGGTGACCGCGCGGTCGGTCCGGGCGGCGTCGGCCGCGGCGACGGGGTCGACGTCGGCCGGCTCGGCGTGGGCGTGCGGCCGGTCGGTGGTGAACAGGTCGAGGTCGACGCCGATCGGCACGACCTCCACCGTCGTGGCGACGTGCGGGGCGATCGCGTCGCGGGCGATCGTGGACGACGTCCACACGGCGTCGAACTCGTCGAGGTAGGGCAGCGCCGCCCACTTCTCGGTCCAGTTGCGGACCCAGGCCACCAGGGCGGTGCCGGCCGGCACGTACCCGGGCACGAACGACTCGATCATCACGACGACGGCCGCGGTGTCGACGGGGACCTCGTCGCCCCAGCGCTCGAGCGGCCACATCGCGACGCCCCAGCCCTCGGCACGCAGGGCTCGGGCCAGGCCGAGTGCCACGAACAGGTCGCCCTTGCCCTCGGCGGGGTCGGCGGTCGACACGGCGAAGCGGACGGTGCCGCGGGGGCCCTCGGCGTGCGTGCCGGCCGCGATGGCGGCGTAGTCCTCGTGCAGGACGGAGGGCAGGGGGGTGCTCGGGATGGCGGCAGTCACGCCCGCCATTCTGCACGAACCGGCTGCGGCCACCGGGGAGCGGCCGGGCGCGCCTTGTAGGGTGTCATCGGCCGCGGCACCCCGCGACCGAGCCACCGATCCGCGCCCCCGCGCGGCAGCTGCTGGAGGAACCCGCGTGACAGAGCGCAAGCCGGGAGTCGTGTCCGTCGTCCTCGTGAACTACAAGGGCACCGACGACACCCTGACGAGCATCGCGGAACTCCGCAAGCAGGACTGGCCGCAGGACAAGCTCGAGGTCATCGTCGTCGAGAACGGCTCCGGGCCGGAGCACCTCGGGCGGCTGCAGGCCTCGACCCTCGACTTCACGCTGGTCGACGCCGGTGCCAACCTCGGCTTCACCGGCGGCTGCAACCTCGGCGTCGCGAAGTCCTCGGGTGAGATCGTCGCGTTCCTCAACAACGACGCCCGGCCCGACACCGGCTGGGTGCGCGAGGCGATGGCGACGTTCGCCTCCGGCGCCGACATCGGAGCCGTCGCGTCGAAGGTCCTCGACTGGGAGGGCGTCAACGTCGACTTCACCGAGGCCGCGATGACCTGGTACGGCATGGGCTACAAGCCCTTCGCTGGGTCGCCGGACACCGGCCGGTGGGAGAGCGAGACCGACGTGCTGTTCGGCACCGGCGCCGCGATGTTCGTCCGCGCCGAGCTCTTCGAGCAGCTCGACGGCTTCGACGACCGCTACTTCATGTTCTACGAGGACGTCGACCTCGGCTGGCGGCTCAACCTGCTCGGCTGGCGCTTCCGCTACCAGCCGAAGTCCGTCGCGTTCCACAAGCACCACGCATCGATGAACAAGTTCGGCGACTTCCGCGAGACGTACCTGCTCGAGCGGAACGCCCTCTTCACGCTCTACAAGAACCTCGGCGACGAGCAGCTCGCCGCCGCCCTGCCCGGCTCGCTCGCACTCGCCGTCCGCCGGGCCGTCGGCCGCGGCGAGCTCGACTCCACCTCGCTCGACCTGCGGAACCCCGGGGACGACAGCGTCCCCACCGTCCCGGTGCCGAAGACGAGCATGGCGGGCATCTACGGCGTCGACCAGTTCGTCGAGCAGCTGCCGTCGATGACCGAGTCCCGCCGGCAGATCCAGGCGACCCGCGTCCGCACCGACCGTGAGCTCCTCCGCCTGTTCGGCAACCGCGACGAGCCCGCGTACCCGATCGAGAACTACCTGGCCGGGTACGACAAGATCGTGCACTCCCTCGGCGTGCTCGAGGTCGGCACCCGTCGCCGCGTGCTCATCATCACCGGCGACTCGATCGGCGCGAAGATGGCCGGCCCGGCGATCCGTGCGACGCAGATGGCGAAGCAGCTCGCGTCCGAGCACGACGTCCGCGTCGTCAGCCTCACCCGCTCGTCGCAGATCGACCCCTCGTACGAGGTCGTCACCGTGCCGCACCGCCACCCGCGCCAGATGGTCGAGCACGAGGGCTGGGCCGACGTCATCATCGTGCAGGGCCACGCGCTCCGGCTGTTCCCGGTGCTCGAGTCGACGAGCAAGATCCTGGTCGTCGACGTGTACGACCCGCTCCACCTCGAGCAGCTCGAGCAGGGCCGCAGCGACGACGTCGACAAGTGGAACCGCCAGATCCTCGACGCCTCGGACACGCTGAACCACCAGCTCGAGCTCGGCGACTACTTCATCTGCGCCTCGGAACGGCAGCGGATGTTCTGGCTCGGACAGCTCGCCGGCTCCGGCCGCGTCAACGCCCGCACCTACTCCCGCGACGCCGACCTGCGCTCGCTCATCGGCGTCGTGCCGTTCGGGCTGTCCTCGACCCCGCCGGTGCACGACCAGCAGCGGGTCAAGGGCGTCGTGCCGGGCATCGGCAAGAACGACAAGCTCGTCGTCTGGGGCGGGGGGATCTACGACTGGTTCGACCCGATCACCCTGGTCCGCTCGATCGCGCAGCTCGCCGAGCGCCGTCCGTCGGTCAAGCTCTTCTTCATGGGCGTGCAGCACCCGAACCCCGACGTCCCCGAGATGGACATCGTGGCGAAGGTCCGGGCCGAGGCCGACGCGCTCGGCCTGACCGGCAAGCACGTGTTCTTCAACGACCAGTGGATCCCGTACGAGGAGCGCGGCGCCTACCTGCTCGAGGCCGACGCCGGCGTCTCGACGCACTACGAGCACCTCGAGACCACGTTCTCGTTCCGCACCCGCATCCTCGACTACCTGTGGGCGCGCCTGCCGATCGTGACGACCGCGGGCGACTCCTTCGGCGACCTCGTCGCCGAGGAGAAGCTCGGCATCGCGGTGCACGAGCAGGACGTCGACGGCCTCGCCGCGGCGCTCGAGACGGCGCTGTTCGACAAGAAGGCCCGCGCGACCTTCATCGGCAACGTCGACCGGGTGCGTGAGCAGTTCACGTGGGAGAACGTCCTCGCACCGCTCGTCGACTTCTGCCGGAACCCCGTCCGTGCCGCGGACAAGACCGTCCGCGACACCACGTCCTCGATCCAGCCGCACACCATGCGCGTCCGGGTGCCCGAGCGCAAGAAGCTCTCCGGCGTCCGCTACGACGTCGGCCGCGCGGTGCACTACCTGCGCACCGAGGGCCCGCGCAGCGTCGCGGGGAAGATCAAGCGGCGCCTCGACAACCGGTGAGCCCGACCGACGCCTCGGCGCTCGTCATCGTCCCGACGTACGACGAGGCCGAGAACGTCCGCGCGATCACGTCGGCCGTGTTGGCGGCGTCGCCAGGGGTGCACGTCCTGGTCGTCGACGACGGCAGCCCGGACGGCACCGGCGACATCGTCCGCGCGATCGCCGCCGAGGACGACCGCGTGCACCTGCTGCAGCGCTCCGGCAAGCTCGGGCTCGGCACGGCGTACGTCGCCGGGTTCCGCTGGGGACTGGAGCGCGGCTACCCGCTGCTCGTCGAGATGGACGCGGACGGCTCGCACCCGGCCGACCGCTTGCCCGCACTCGTCGACGCGGTCACCGCCTCGGACGACGTCCTGCTCGCGATCGGCTCCCGCTGGGTGCCCGGTGGCTCGGTCGTCGACTGGCCGCTCCGACGCCAGGCCCTCAGCCGGGGCGCGAACACCTACGCGCGCTGGGTCCTCGGCCTCGACGTGCGGGACATCACCGCGGGGTACCGGGTGTACCGCGCCTCGGCGGTCGCCCGGATGGACCTCGACTCGATCGACTCGAAGGGCTACTGCTTCCAGGTCGACATGACCCTGCGTGTGGACGACCTCGGCGGCCGCATCGTCGAGGTCCCGATCCGCTTCCGCGACCGCGTGCACGGCGTCTCGAAGATGAGCCGCTCGATCGTGGTCGAGGCGATGCTCCGCGTCACCCAGTGGGGCGTGCAGCGCCGCCTCGGGCGACGCACCCGTCCCTGAGGCGCACCAGGGCTCGCGTCGCTCGGGAGGCGCGGCTCGGCGCGGTGCCGCCACGGGCCTCCCGTCCGGCGGCGGGCGCCCACCGCGTCGCTTGGTGAGCAGAAAAGGTCGGGTCCGGTGCGTTGAGGCGACGTCTTCTGCTCACGAAGTGCGCGTCGGGCACGTTTGTCGGTTCGGACGGGAGGCTCGGCGCGGTGCCGCCACGGGCCTCCCGTCCGGCGGCGGGCGGCCACCGCGTCGCTGAGTGAGCAGAAAAGGTCGCGTCCGGTGCGTTGAGGCGACCTTTTCTGCTCACGATGCGCGCGTCCGGAACGCATGTCGGGTCGGACGGGAGGTGCGGCGCGGTGCCGCCACGGGCCTCCGGCCCGGCGGCGGGCGCCCACCGCGTCGTTGAGTGAGCAGAAACGGTCGGGTCCGGCGCGTGGAGGCGACATCTTCTGCTCACGAAGCGCCCCCGCGCCCGCGCCGCGCCGCCCGCGCCGCGCGCGCCCGCGCCGCCCCGCCGCGCCCTACACGCGCGGCAGGTGCCGGCGCCAGGAGCGGCGCCGGGCGGCGATGACGAGCACCGTCACGAAGACCATCAGCCCCGCGCCGTGCAGCAGGTAGCTCTCGGCCGTGCTCGTCACCGCGAGCAGCACGAGGACCGCGGCGGGCCACACGTACGCCACCCCGGGGAAGGTCGTCGCCGTCACCCAGGCCCGGGCGAACGCGAGCAGGGCCGTCACCGCGAGGATGATCGTGCCCGCGAGCCCGATCTGCAGCCAGGCGTCGACGAAGGCGTTGAGGCCCGAGGTGAACCGGGCGCCGGCGGGGTCGATGAAGGTGACGTAGGGGACGACCGCCTCGTTCGGCCAGGTGCCGACCCAGCCCCAGCCCTGGATCGGGTACTGAGCGACGAACACCCGGATCTGCGACCACAGGTCGACGCGGGTTGCGGTGCCGCCGGCGGCGCCGATCTCGGCGAGCAGGCGGCCGCGTGCGAGGACCGCGAGCACGAGGGCGAGCAGGACCGCGGCTCCGAGCACGCCGTTCACCACGGGGCGGGTCGCCGGGCGCGCGTGCCGGAGGGACCAGAGCGCGAGCGCCGTGACCGCGAGGGCGATCATGGCGAGGCCGGTGATGGGGGACTGCACGAGCATGAGGGCGATGACGGCGAGCGCGGTCGACCCGATCGCCCGCCACACGGTCACCGATCGGGTGAGGAACTCGACGACGAAGGTGACGAGTGCCATCGCGGCGATGAAGCCCATGAAGTTGCGGGTGCCACCGATGCCCTGGATCGGGCCGCCGTAGGCGATGTCCCCGCGGATGCCGAACGCGGGGAACGGGACGTCGAGCACGAGGCCGGCCAGGACCTCGAGGCCGAGGGCCGTGACGAGCAGGATCCGGAACGCGTCGCCCGACGCGCGGATCACCTGCACCAGGTCGCGTCCGAGCGCCAGGTAGAGCCCGAGCCCGATGAAGCCCACCGTCTCGGCGAAGCCGCGCAGGGCGACCCAGGAGTACTCGCTCCAGAGGACGCTCAGTGCGCAGTAGCCGACGAAGGCCAGCAGCGACAGGGGGAGCACGCCGTGCCACTCGATCCGGTAGCGCTGCCCGAGCAGGCTCAGCCCGGCGAGCACGAACAGCGTGACGAGCACGGCCCAGGTCCCGGCACGGCCGACCAGGGCCTGCACGGTGGGCTGTCCGAACCCGAACAGCACGATGACCGTCGCGAGCGCCTGGCTGAACCGGCCACCCGCCGAGAACCCGATCCAGGCCGACAGGTAGCGGCGCCCGAGCACGCGTCTGTTCACCCGGCCGTCCGTCACGCGTCCATCTTGGCGCACGTCCGTGTGACGAGTCGCCAGGGTGCCGTTCCACTGCCTCTATCGACGATGCGCGATCAGGACCTACCCTCGCCCGATGGACCGCGTGCGCAGGGCCGTCGGGGCGCCGCTGGCAGCGGTCGTCGTCGGCCTGCTCGCCACCGCGCTGGCCTGGCACCGGCTCGGTCCGGTGACCCGGGGCACGGTGTGGGCCGAGGACGGGGGCGTCTTCCTGCGGGAGCGCATCGCCCTCGGACCGGTCGACACGCTCCTGCACCCGTACGCCGGGTACGTCCACCTGGTGCCTCGGCTCGTGGTCGACCTCGGGTACGCGCTGCCCGCGGTCCGGTACGCCCAGGTCGTGTCGCTGGCGAGCTGCCTGGTGGTCGGCGGCGTCTGCGCGCTCGTGCTCGTCCTGTCGCGGGACGTCGTGCGCCCCTGGCCGTTCCGGCTGGTGCTCGCCGCCGTGCCGGTCGTGCTCCCGCTCGCGCCCGTCGAGACCAGCGGGAACGCCGCGAACCTGCACTGGTACGCGCTCGTCCTGGTGCCGTGGGTGTTCGCGCACCGCAGCCGCACCACGAGGGGAGCGGTCGCGCTCGCCGCGGTGGCCGCCGCCGCGGTGCTCACCGAGCCGCAGGCGGTGCTGTTCGCGCCGCTGCTGCTGCTCGGCTGGTCGTCCCGGCGGGGGAGCGCGCGGGCGCTCCCCGTCACCGTCGCGACCGTGGCGGCCGCGACGGTGCAGGTGGTCACCGCCGTCACCCACCCGCGGACGGTCGTGCCGGGTGCGCCCGCGGTGCGCGACGTGCTGGCCGGGTACCTGCTCCGTCCGGTCGCGGGGGCGTGGGACCCGCACCTCGGTCGCGTCCTGACGGCGGTCGTCGAGCGCGGGTGGTGGGTCCTGCTCGTCCCCGTCGCCGCGCTCGCGCTCGTGCTGGTGGCGGCCGTCGTGGCCGCGCCGCTGCGGGCGCGCTGCGTCGTGGTCGCCTTCGCGGTGGGTTCCGGCGTCGTGTGGACCGCCGCCGGGCTCGCGAACGGCGGCGCCGGGCGGCACTGGGCGCGGCCGGTTGCGTCGATGGCCGCGATCGCCCCGCAGCGTTACGACGCGGCCGCCGGCCTGCTGCTGGTGAGCGCGGCCGTGGTCGCCGCCGCCGTGCTCGCCGACCCCGACCACTGGTCGCCCCCGGCACGTCGGACGGGAGGCCCGGGTCGCCTCCTCGGGGCACTGGCCGCCTGGACCGTGGTCACCCTGGTCGTCGCGTCCGCCGTGCTGCACGTCGCTCCCGACGCCACTCGGCGCAGCGGCGGACCGGTGTGGGCCGCGCAGATGCCCGCCGCAGCCGAGTAGTGTCGGGTGGACCCGTCGACCGAGGTCGTGCGCGTGCGGACGGCTCCGTGGTCGGCGCCGGTCCCGTGTGCCTGGCTGTCGCGCTGACGGACGGGGAACGGGGCGCGCCGCGTCGGGGTCAGCGCGTCGCGGTCCAGCGGAACTCGCGCCGGGCGGGCGGGGTGCGCGGTCCGTCGCCGGTGGACAGCGGTTCCTCGCCGACGAGCACGATGCGGCTCTTGATCGCCAGCAGGGCGAAGAGCACCCAGTTGCCCTGGTAGAGCAGTCGTGACTCGGCGACCGACTGCACCAGGAGCGCGACGACCACCAGGAGCGGCAGCAGCGACACCGGGTCGAAGGTGCGCGGCCGGAGCGCGGCGTCGTACCCGATGCGGGTCGCCGACGCCCACGAGCGGGAGAGCGTGGTGAGGACGTACACCGCGAACAGGAGCAGGCCGATGATCCCGGTCTGCATCCAGACGTCGAGGTACGCGTCGTGCGCCTGCAGGTAGGTGACGCCCTTCCGGTGCGCCAGGTCGGCCAGGGTCGGGATGCCCGGCCACCAGTAGCCGATCCAGCCCCAGCCGACGACGGGGTGCTGGTCGATCAGGCCGAGCACCTTCACCCAGATCTCGCCGCGCCCCGTCGCGTCGGAGCCCTTGCCGAGCAGCTCGGACACCGGGCCGCGCAGCACCGCCGCGGCGACGGCCGCGGCGACCGCGACGACCGCGAGCACGAGGTACCGGGGTGTGCGCCGCTCGGTCGGCACCCGGCGGATCCAGAGCGCGGCCAGTGCCACGACGACGACGACCACGGCCGCGGCGACGACCGTCGAGGACCGGGTCAGCACGAACACGAGCGCGGCCAGGGCGAGCCAGCCGACGGCACGGTTGCGGCGCATCCGGCCCTCGGCGAACTGCACGGCGACGACGATCGCCACCAGGAGCGCGACCATCGCGAGCAGGTTCGCGTTGCCGGGGAGGCCCTGGATGCGCCCCCCGGTGAACAGCTCGGCGCGCGAGAAGTAGAAGGCGTCCGGGATGTCCGCGTCGCCGTAGTCGGTCCAGATCGGGGCGATCGGGTGCCGCACGACCACCGCGACGACGGCCTCGAAGACCAGGGAGAGCAGCAGCACCCACCGCAGGGCGAGGCCGATCGCGTCCCCGATCCGCCGCCAGGTGAGCGTGGAGGCGATGGCGAACGCGACGGCGGCGCAGATCACCTGCACGACCAGGCTCGAGATCGTCGCGAACCGCCAGTGCGACCAGACCAGCGAGACCAGGCACCAGGCGAGGAACGCCCAGAGCACCCACGGCGTGCGCACGATCGGCGGGCGGGCCCGGACCAGGATCGTGCCGCCCCACGCCGCGACGAGCGCCCAGAGCACACCCGCGCCGACCCAGGTCAGGGTGTTCGGCACCGCATCGCCCGCGAACAGCACGAAGAGGGTGGTCGCCCCGAAGGCGAACGCCTCGCGCTCCGGTACGGTCCCGCGTGCGAGCGGCCAGGTGTTCGTCACGTCGCCAGGGTACCGGCCGGGCCCGGCCGCGTGGGTCCCCGGACGGCGCCGGTAGGCTCGCGGCATGTTCCTCGGCATCACCAACACGCCCCGCGACTACGCCTGGGGCTCGGTCACCGCCATCCCCGAGTTCCTCGGCCGGACCGTCACCGGAGCGCCGCAGGCGGAGCTCTGGCTCGGCGCCCACGCCGGCAGCCCGAGCGTCGTCGTGAACCCGGCCATGGTCGGCGGCGCCGACACGCTCCGCGACTGGATCGCCGCCGAACCGGAGACCGCCCTCGGGTCGGACCGCACCGGTCTGCCGTTCCTGCTCAAGGTGCTCGCCGCCGCGGCGCCCCTGTCGCTGCAGGCGCACCCGACGCCCGAGCAGGCCGAGGAGGGCTTCGCGCGCGAGGAGCGCGACGGCGTCCCCCTGGACGACCCGGCCCGGAACTACAAGGACCCGTTCCCGAAGCCCGAGCTCGTCGTGGCGCTCAGCGACCGGTTCGAGGCGCTGAGCGGCTTCCGCCCGGTCGAGGACACCCTGGCCGAGGTCCGGGTGCTCGACGCCGGCACCGGTCGGCTCGGGCCGCTCGAGGTGCACCTGATGCACGGCCTCGAGGACACCGTGCGCTGGCTCGAGACCGCCGACGACTCGGCGCTCGCCGTCGTGCAGGCCGTCAGCGACCTGGCCGCCGCCCTCGACGACGACCTGCTCACCCCGAACACCGCGACCGTCCGCGACCTCGCGGCGAGCTGGCCGGGGGACCCCGGCATCGTCGTCTCGCTCCTCATGCACCGCGTGACGCTCACCGCCGGGCAGTCGATGTACCTGCCCGCCGGGAACATCCACGCCTACCTCGACGGCCTCGGCATCGAGCTGATGGCGCCGTCCGACAACGTCCTGCGCGGGGGCCTGACGCCGAAGCACGTCGACGTGCCGGAACTGCTCCGCGTGCTCGACTTCACGGCGTACCCGGCACCCCTGCTCGAGCCGGAGCACCTGGCGGCCGGCGTGGACCGGTTCGCGCCCGAGGGCGTCGGCTTCGCGCTGGTCCGGGTGACCGGCGACGGCCGACCGGTCGGGCTGAGCACCGGCGGGGTCGCACCGCTGCGCGGCCCGTCGATCGCGATCTGCACCGAGGGCGTCGTGACGCTCGTCGGGGCGACCTCGGCGACGCTGCTGCGCAAGGGGGAGTCCTGCTTCGTCACCCCGGACGAGGGCGACGTCACGGTCGAGGCCGACTCGTCCGGCGGCGTGACCTCGACGGTGTTCATCGCCACCGGGGCGTGACGGCCGCGCGCCACCGGGGCGTGACCGTCGTCCGCTAGCGTGGCGGACATGAGTTGGCTGGTCACCGGCGGTGCCGGGTACATCGGGTCCCACGTCGTCCGCGC
Organism: Curtobacterium sp. MMLR14_006; assembly: GCF_001864985.1. Classification (NCBI taxonomy): domain Bacteria; kingdom Bacillati; phylum Actinomycetota; class Actinomycetes; order Micrococcales; family Microbacteriaceae; genus Curtobacterium; species Curtobacterium sp. MMLR14_006. The sequence goes on from NZ_MJGU01000023.1 coordinate 556,129, forward strand.
GCTCGGCGCTGCGGGCCTCGACACCGTCGCGTTCGACGACCTGTCGAGCGGTTTCCGCTCGTTCGTCGCCGAGGACGTCCCGTTCGTCGAGGGCACCATCCTCGACGGCGAGCTGCTCGGTCGGACGATCCGCGAGCACGGCGTCACCGGCGTCGTGCACGTGGCCGGCTACAAGTACGCCGGCGTCTCGGTGCAGCGCCCGCTGCACACCTACGAGCAGAACGTGACCGGGACGGCGACCCTGCTGCGCGCGATGGCCGACAACGACGTCACGAAGGTCGTGTTCTCGTCGAGCGCGGCGGTGTACGGCACCCCGGACGTCGACGTCGTCGTGGAGTCCACCCCGAAGGCCCCGGAGTCGCCCTACGGCGAGTCGAAGCTCATCGGCGAGTGGCTGCTGCGCGACATGGAGGTCGCCGCCGGCTTCACCACCACCTCGCTCCGGTACTTCAACGTCGTCGGCTCCGGCGAACCGGACCTGTACGACGCCAGCCCGCACAACCTGTTCCCCCTGGTGTTCGACGCGCTGCTCGCCGGCCGGACGCCGCGGATCAACGGCGACGACTACGCCACGCCCGACGGCACCTGCGTCCGCGACTACGTGCACGTCGCGGACCTGGCGCACTCGCACGCCGTCGCGGCCCGCAAGCTCGCCGACGGGGAGCCGCTCGAGCGTGCCTACAACCTCGGCAGCGGCGACGGTGTCAGCGTCCGGCAGATCATGGACGCGATGGCGTCGGCGACCGGGATCGCGTTCGAGCCCGAGGTCGCGCCCCGGCGTCCGGGTGACCCGGCCCGCATCGTCGCGACCGGCGAGGCGGCCGCCCGCGACCTCGAGTGGTCGATGCGCCACACGCTCGACGAGATGGTCACGAGCGCGTGGGAAGCCCGCCGCAGCGTCTCCTGACGGGTACCGAGGGCGCTCGTTGTCCCCCGTCCGTGCCGTCGCAACGCCGCGACACGCCCGTACGGGGGACATGACACGCCGGAGCGGTCAGCACCTTCTATGATCCGCGACTTGACTCCGAGGAATCACACCGGTGTAATTACACCGACGACATCAGTCGTCGTGGTCCCGATTCCGAGACGTCAGGGGTGATCAGGGTGAACGGTTCCGACTTCCACGCCGGAGTTCCGGAGGACTGGCACGTCGACCCCGTCGCGCTCGGCGTGCCCGGGGTCCGTCGTCCGGAGACCGACGACGAGGAGAACCCGCTCGCCTGGCAGGCCGACTCGCTCTGCGCGCAGACCGACCCCGAGGCGTTCTTCCCGGAGAAGGGCGGCTCGACGCGCGAGGCGAAGAAGATCTGCACCTCCTGCGAGGTCCGCAGCCAGTGCCTCGAGTACGCCCTCGAGAACGACGAGCGTTTCGGCATCTGGGGCGGGCTCTCCGAGCGCGAGCGCCGCAAGTTGCGGAAGCGGGCGTAGTCGCGCTCAGGGCGCGAAGCGCCCTGCGACTGCGCCCCTGAGGAGCCTGCGACGAAGGCGCCGGAACCCAGCCCCGACTGCGCCGGTACCCAGCCACCAGGCCGCCGGGACCCAGCCCCGACGCCCCCGCAACCAGCCGTCGACAGGCGTCCTCCCACGCGCCGCACTGAACGCCCCCACATCTTCACGCCGCGCCGCCGTCCGCAGGCCGAGCCGAGCCTCCAGACCGTAGAGTGACGCGCGTCATGCAGCCCAGTGTCTCCCAGCCCCGTGTCACCGCGATCCTCGTCGCCGCCGACGGAGCGGACCACCTCGACCGCACGCTGGACGCCCTCGCCACCCAGACCCGGCACCCGGAGAACCTGGTGGTCGTCGACGTCGGCTCGACCGACGGATCGACCGCCGAGCTGTCCTTCGGCGGGTCCGCGCGCCTGCTCCGGATCCCCGCCGGACGCCCGTTCGGCGACGCCGTCCGGGCCGGCGAACGCGACGCGCCGCCGGCCGTCGCCGACGAACCGGTCGACGAGTGGATCTGGCTCCTCGGGCACGACAACGCGCCCGCACCGACGGCGCTGGCCGACCTGCTGTCCGCGGTCGAGATCGCCCCGTCCGTCGTGGTCGCCGGCCCGAAGCTCGTCGCGCAGGACGACCCGTCGGTGATCCGTTCGCTCGGTGAGGCGACGACCCGCTTCGGCCGGTCGCTCGCGCTCGTGCAGGACGAACTCGACCAGGGACAGCACGACCGGCACACCGACGTCATGGGCGTCGCCGCCGGCGGCATGCTCGTCCGCCGGTCGGTGTGGACCGAGCTCGGCGGGTTCGACCCGGCGCTGCCCGACGTCGACGCCGCCCTCGACTTCTGCATCCGCGTCCGGCTCGCCGGGCACCGCGTCGCCGTCGTCCCGGAGGCCAAGGTCACGAGCGCCGGGCCGATCGAGGAGTTCGGCCGCCGACGGGTGTCCGAGGGGCGCCGCGTGCGGATGCACCGCCAGGCCCAGCTGCACCGACGGATGACGTACGCACCGGCCGGGCTGGTCTGGCTGCACTGGTTGACCCTCGTGCCGTTCGCGGTCGGCCGTGCCGTCGGCCACCTGGTCGCGAAGCACCCGGCCGCGGTCACGGCCGAACTCGCCGCAGCCTTCGCCGTGGCCTTCGGCGGCGGGACCGCCCGGGCGCGGAAGAACCTCGCCCGCACGAAGAAGCTCGGCTGGTCGGCCGTCGAACCGCTCCGCGTGAGCTGGAAGCGCGTGCACGAACGGCGGACGACCACGCGCGACGTCGAACTCGCCCGCGTCGAGGACGCGCCGATCGCCCGGGCATCCTTCCTCGGCGACGGCGGCATCTGGGTGGTGCTCGCCGCGGCCGTCCTGAGCGTCGTGACGCTCTTCCCGCTGCTCGGCTCGCCGGCCCTGACCGGCGGCGGCCTGCTGCCGCTCAGCACGACCGTCGGCCAGCTCTGGGAGAACGTCGGCTACGGCTGGCACTCGCTCGGCACCGGCTTCACCGGTCCGTCCGACCCGTTCGCCGCGGTGCTCGCCGTGCTCGGTTCGATCGTCTTCTGGTCGCCGTCCACCGCGGTCGTGGTCGTCGTGCTGCTCGCCCTCCCGCTGTCGGCGCTCGGCGCCTGGTTCGCGGTCCGCAAGGTCACCACGCGCACCTGGGTGCCGGTGATCGGGGCCGCGCTGTACGCCGTCGCCCCGGCCCTGGTCGGCGCGGTCACCACCGGACACCTCGGCGCGGTCATCGCGCACGTGCTGCTGCCGTGGCTCTTCATCGCCGTGCTCGAGTCGCACCGCTCGTGGGCGTGGGCCTCCGGCGCGTCCCTGCTGTTCGCCGTCGTGGCGGCCTCGGCGCCGTCGCTGCTGCCCGTCCTGCTCGTCGGCTGGCTCGTCGCGCTCGTGGTCGGCTGGCGCCGAGCGCACCGCCGTGCCTTCATCCCGGTGCCGACCGCGGTGCTGTTCCTGCCGCTCGTGCTCGCGCAGGTCGCACGCGGCAACGTCCTCGCGGTCTTCGCCGACCCCGGCGTGCCCTCGGCGACCCGGGCGCCGTCGGCCCTGCAGCTCACGATCGGCCAGCCGCTGCCGGACTGGAGCGGTTGGCTGCCCGCCACCTCCGGCCTCGCGCTGCTCGCCTCGCTGCTGCCCGTCGTCATGGCGGTCCTGGCGCTGCCGCTCGCCGTCGCCGCGATCGGGGCCGTCCTCGGCCATCGGTGGTCGGTCGCCGGCTCCGCCCTCGTGATGGCGCTCCTCGGCTTCGCGACCGCGTTCGCCGCGACCCACGTGACCGTCACCGGCGTCGGGTCGACGACGACGATCGTCTGGCCGGGCAGCGGCCTGTCCGTCTACTGGCTCGCCCTCGTCGTCGCCGCCTCCATCGGCTTCGACGTGCTGCCGAAGGCCGCCCCGCTCGCCGGGCTCGTCACCACCGTCCTCGCCGGGGTCGCCGTGGCCCCGGCCTTCGCGGCGTTCTACCTCGGCGGCGCGGCCATCCAGCCGACCACGGGCCGCGTGCTCAGCGCCTACGTGAACGCCGAGGCCCAGGCCAACCCCGACGTCGGCACGCTCGTCGTCGAACCGCAGGACGACGGCTCGCTCGCGGTCGCGCTCGAACGCGGCCAGGGTGCCACCCTCGACGACCAGTCGACGCTCGACGCCACGGCACTGCGCCTGAGCGACTCCGGATCGCGGCTGGCGACGCTGGCCGGCAACCTGGCGAGTCGCAGCGGGTACGACCCGCGTCCGGCGCTCCGCGAGCTCGGCGTCAGCTTCGTGCTCCTCGACGACGCCGGGTCCGACCCCGAGGCCCGGGCGGTCCACGACCGTGCCGCCGGCGCGATCGGTCAGAACGCGCTCTTCACGAGCATCGGCGAGACGACGAACGGCCAGCTGTTCCACTACGACGGCGAGGTCGACCGGACGGCCACGGGCTCCGCCGCCGCGCGGGCGACCCACGTGCTGTACCTGGTCGTGCTCGGTGTGGTCTTCGGCGCCGCCGCGCTGCTCGCCGTCCCGACGGCCCCGCGTCGCCGCCGTGCCACCTCGAACGTCATCGAGGCCGAGGAACCCGCGACCACCTTCGACGAGGAGCGTGACGAATGAGCACCACCACCGGCTCCGTCCGTCGCTGGCTGATCCGCGGCACCGCGACCGCCGTCGCCGTGGTGGTCGCGGCGGGCGCCGTGACCGCCGCGCACGCCTACGGCACCTCGTCCGAACCGGCCCGACCGGCGGGCCGGACCGTGCAACCCGTGGCGGCGGACGCCGAACGGGTCTGCGCCGGCAGTGCCCTGCGGCTCTCCGACGCCGCGGGGAACGACGCCACCCGGGCGAGCGCCGTCGGCACACCGACCGTCGCCACCGCGACGACCGGCTCGACCGTCGAACGCTCCTCGCTCGACGCGTCGACGACCGGCGGCAGCGACCCGCAGCTGCTCACCGCCCCCGCCGGGGACCGCACCCCGCAGGTCGCCGGCAGCAGCTACCAGAGCGTCTCGAACGGCGACCTGGTCGGCGCCGGCGCTTCGTCGTGCGACGACCCGTCGCAGTCGACCTGGCTCGTCGGCGGGTCCACCGAGACCGGACGCACCAGCATCATCACGCTGTCGAACCCCACCGACGTCAACGCGACCGTCGACCTGGCGATCTTCGACGGCGACGGCACCGTGAGCGCCCCGGGGACGACGGGGATCGTCGTCGCCCCGAACACGCAGAAGGTCGTCCCGCTGTCCGGCTTCGTCTCCGACCAGGGCTCGACGGTCGTGCACGTGACGTCATCCGGCGGGCAGATCGTCGCGCACATGCAGGAGACCGTCGTCCGCACCCTGACCCCGGGTGGCTACGACGTCGTCTCCGGCGGTGCCGCACCGGCGCGCTCGCAGGTGATCCCCGGCGTCGTGCTCGCCGGTGCCGAGGCCGCCCAGCGCGGTGACGACACCGCGGACGCTGCACCGATCGTGCGCCTGTTCGTGCCTGGTACCCGCGCGGCGCGCGTGACGCTCGGCATCTCGACGGCGGACGGCGGCGGCACCACGGTGAACGCGACCGCCGAACCCGGCGTCGTGACCGACGTCACGCTCGACGACTTCCCGGACGGCCGGTACTCGTTCACGGTGACGAGCACCGAACCCGTCGTCACCGGCGCCCGCACGACGTCCCCGACGGACGGCAACGGCGACGGCAGCGACCTCGGCTGGTTCGCGTCGGCCGAGCCGCTCGGCGACTCGGCGATCACGGCGATCGCCCCGGGAGAGGGCGTGCGCCTCAACCTCGTGAACCCCACCCGCGAGGACCGCACCGTCACGATCCGCTCCGGCGACGAACGCCTCGCGGTGTCGCTGCCGTCAGGTGCGACGTCGACGGTGCCCGTGCAGACGGCGAAGCAGCTCACGCTGTCCGGTGTCGACGGGGTCGTCGCGGGGGTCACCTACCGGGGCACGGACGGCATCGCCGGGTTCCCGGTGCGACCGACCACCGAGGTGTCGAGTCCGGTCCGCGTCTACCCCTGAGTCGGGGCGGCGGTCTCGGCGTGCGGGCAACGGGCTCCGTGGTCCGCGCCGCGGCTCACCAGTGGCGGTAGCGGTCCGGGGCCAGGTCCCACGGGTCCTTGTCGATGAGCTCGCCGACCGCACGGAAGACCGCGGTCTCGACGATGATCCGGCGGTCGAGGTCGTCCTTCTCGGGGCTGCGCGTCACGCGCTCGACGGGGATGCGGAACACCGTGACCCGGCGGCCGTCGCGGTCCACCCGCCACCGCGGCATCGCGTCCGGCAGGGTCGCGTCGGTCGGCATGTCCGCGACCTGGAACACGACACCGGCGAGCTCGTCGGGCCACAGTCCGAGCAGGTAGTGCGCGCTGTCCCCGACGATCCGGTCGAACGTCTCGGCCCGGGTGGTGATCGGCGCGAGCTCGGGGCCGGTCACGCTGGAGCGACCGCCACGACCGTGCCGGGACCGGCCGCGACCGCGGTCGATCGGGGTGACGAGGCGGGGCTTCCGACGCATCCCCACATCGTACGCGCGCACCGGGTCCGGTATGACCCTCCGCTAGGCTCCCTGGCGAGATGGACGTCAGGATCTGCAGCAAGGTCGCGTGCGGCGCGAGCGCGTCGTCGACCCTGACCTACGACTACGGCGACTCGATGGTCGTCGTCGGGCCGCTCTCGACCCGGGTCGAGCCGCACGGGTACGACCTCTGCGCCCGACACGCCGCGCGCCTGCGCGTGCCGCAGGGCTGGCAGGTGGTCCGGCGCGAGCCGCTGCCGCGCGAGGCGGACTGACCGACCGCATCCGCGACGGCGCGCCTGCGGTGGACGGTCGACGCGTAGGAGGTGACCGACGTCGGCTGGGGAGCCGCGCCTCCTGGCGTGGAAGACTGGCGCCATGCCCACCGAAGCCCAGACCGCAGCACCGTACCGCGTCGCCGACCTCGCCCTCGCCGAGGCGGGACGGCACCAGATCCGCCTGGCGGAGAACGAGATGCCGGGCCTGATGGCCCTGCGCGACGAGTTCGGCGCGTCGCAGCCGCTCGCCGGCGCGCGCATCGCGGGCTCGCTGCACATGACCGTGCAGACCGCCGTGCTCATCGAGACGCTCGTCGCGCTGGGTGCGCAGGTCCGCTGGGCCAGCTGCAACATCTTCTCCACCCAGGACGAGGCCGCCGCTGCCGTCGCCGTCGGTCCGACCGGCACCCCGGACGCCCCCGCCGGCGTCCCGGTGTTCGCGTGGAAGGGCGAGACGCTCGAGGAGTACTGGTGGTGCACCAGCCGCATCTTCGACTGGAGTGCCGAGGCCGCCGCAGCCGGTGCCGACTGGACCGGGCCGAACCTGATCCTCGACGACGGCGGCGACGCCACCATGCTCGTGCACACCGGCGCCGACGCCGAGGCCGCGGGGGTCGCACCGACGGCCGGGGCCGACGCGAGCGCCGAGTGGAAGATCGTGCTCGACACCGTCGCGCGGTCGCTCGAGACCTCGTCGGACCGCTGGACCCGCATCGCGGCCGACATCCAGGGCGTCACCGAGGAGACCACGACGGGCGTGCACCGCCTGTACGAGCTCTTCCGCAACGGCGAGCTGAAGTTCCCGGCGATCAACGTGAACGACTCGGTGACCAAGTCCAAGTTCGACAACAAGTACGGCATCCGGCACTCGCTGCCCGACGGCCTGAACCGCGCCACCGACGTGCTCATGGGCGGCAAGGTCGCGTTCGTCGTCGGCTACGGCGACGTCGGCAAGGGTGCGGCCGAGGCCCTCCGTGGGCAAGGGGCGCGCGTCATCGTGTCCGAGGTCGACCCGATCTGCGCGCTGCAGGCCGCGATGGACGGCTACCAGGTCGCACGCCTGGCGGACGTCGTCGGCGAGGTCGACATGGTCATCACCTGCACGGGCAACCTCGGCGTCGTCGGCGTCGACGAGATGCTCGGGCTCAAGCATCTCGCCATCGTCGCGAACGTCGGGCACTTCGACAACGAGATCGACATGGCGGGGCTCGAGGCGCTCCCCGGTGTGGAGAAGGTCGAGATCAAGCCGCAGGTGCACGAGTGGCGCCTGCCGACCGGGCGCTCGATCCTGGTGCTGTCCGAGGGGCGGCTCATGAACCTCGGCAACGCGACCGGGCACCCGTCGTTCGTGATGAGCAACTCGTTCACGAACCAGGTCCTGGCGCAGATCGAGCTGCACACCCGCCGCGACGAGTACCCGACCGGCGTCTACGTGCTGCCGAAGCACCTCGACGAGAAGGTCGCCCGACTGCACCTCGAGGCGCTCGGCGTGCAGCTGACCGAACTCCGCCCGGAGCAGGCGGCCTACATCGGCGTTCCCGTCGAGGGTCCGTTCAAGCCGGAGCACTACCGGTACTGAGCGCGCGGGGCGAGGCGCGCGGGGCGCGGCTGGACGTGCGCTGCGCGCCGCCCGCACGACCGAAGTGACCCGGAACCACGTGAAGACGTGGCGCCGGGTCACTTCGGTTGTGCGGACCGCACCGGCGCCGCGCGGCGCGCGTCGCGCGCGGTGCCGCCGGGGCGCGGCGCGCAGCGGTGCCGCCGGGGCGCGGCGCGCAGCGCACGCGGCGCCCCCTCAGCGCGGGAACCCCGGCGGCCGCGCCGTCGCCGCGGCCCCCGCCGCGGTCAGCAGCTCGGCCCGGGCGCGCAGCGCCCGGACGTCCCGACGGCGGCGCAGCACGGCCACGCCGGCCAGGAAGGCCTCCGGCGCGACCGGCGGCACCGGGTGTGCGAACGGCGCGACGTCGGCCGCCAGCGCCCGCGCCGCGGCGTCGCGGAGCTCCGGCCGCATCGAGGCGGCGCCACGGAAGAACGCCCCGAGCCGGTTCTCCAGCCGCTGCGGGAGCGCCGACACGTCGGCCACCCCGGCCCACGCCGTCAGCTCCGGCGGCAGCAGGACCTCGGGGTCGTGGTGCCGGGGCAGCCGCTCGTGCTGCACCACCGTGCCGGCGAGCAGGTCGCCGAGCCGCCGTGGTCGGGTGCCGAACAGCGCGACGAGCACCGCGACGGACCCGAGCGTCATCCACAGCTCGAACAGGCCGACCAGCGACCGGGTGAAGGCGTGCCGGAACCCGATCGCGCCGCCGTCGAGCCGCACGACCCGGGTACCGGTGGCGTACCGGCCGACGCTCCGACCCCTGGTGACGGTCTCGACCGCGGCCGGCACGAGCACGACCACCAGGACGAGCACCGCGATCGTCAGGGCGGGGATCCAGGCGTCGTCGAGGCCGCTCGGCCAGACGCGCGACAGCCCGAACAGCAGCATCACGTAGAGCAGGACCAGGCACAGCCCGTCGAGCAACGCCGCCGCGAGCCGCAGCGCGATGCCCGCCGGTTGGACGTCGAGCGCGACGGCCTCACCGACGACGAGCTCGTCGGTGGTCTCGTCGAGGGCGAGCGAGAAGCGGGCGTCGGCGAGGTCGCGCGGCGTGCGGGGCTTCGGCATGGCATCATTCTGTCGCAAGCGACACGCGCGACGTGAGGGGGAACACGTGGACCTGGACGCCTACGCCGAGGTGCACGGCGACCGGTGGCGGGAACTCGACCGGTCGGCGCGCGCCCGGAGCGTCTCCGGAGCCGACGTCGACCGCCTCGTCGCGGGCTACCAGGAGGCCGCGACGGACCTCGCCCGCATCCGCGGCGCCGCACCGCGGACGACGACGGGGGACCGCCTGTCGCTGACGCTGTTCCGCGCCCGCCTGCGCTTCACCGGCACGCCCGTCGACCCGCTCACCGCCCTGGTCCGGTTCTTCACCCGGCAGCTGCCGGCGGCGCTGTACCGGATCCGGTGGGTGACGATCTGGGTCGCCGTCGCGACGGTCGCGATCGGGGCCGTCGTCGCCGTCTGGATCCAGGCCACCCCGGGGGCGACGGCGACGTTCGGCACGCCGGAGGCGCTCCGGCGGTACGCCACCCAGGACTTCGTCGACTACTACTCCGACCACGGGCTCGGGGCGTTCACGGCGCAGGTCTGGACGAACAACGCGTACATCGCGGCCACCATGGTCGCGTTCGGCATCACGGGGCTCTTCGTGCCGTTCTCGATCATGCAGAACGCGGTCAGCCTCGGGGTGTCGGCGGCGATCATGCACTCGCAGGGGCGACTCGGCGACTTCTTCCTCTACATCGCCCCGCACGGGCAGCTCGAGCTGTACTCGGTCTTCCTCGCCGGCGGCGCCGGGCTGATGGTGTTCTGGTCGTGGGTCGCTCCGGGCCCGCACCGCACGCGGGCGCAGGCCCTCGCCGAGGACGGTCGTGCCCTCATCACCATCGCGATCGGCCTCGCGCTCACGCTGCTGCTCTCCGGCGTCGTCGAGGGCGTCGTCACCCGCCAGGACTGGCCGTGGCCGGTGAAGATCGGCATCGGCACCGTCGCCCTGGCCGCCGTGCTGGCGTACCAGTGGGTGCTCGGCGGTCGCGCGTTCCGGGCGGGGGAGCGCGGCGACCTCGAGGAGTTCGAGCGCGGCGCCTCCGCGCTCGTGGCCGGCTAGAGCCGCCCGCTCGCCTTCGCCCGCAGGTACGCGTCGGCCACCAGCGGCGGCAGCGCCTCGGGTGTCCCGCGCACGACCTCGGCCCCGGCCCGTCGCGCGACGTCGGCGACGCCGTCCGCGTCGAGCAGGGTGCGTTCCGCGGCGGCCCGGCGGTAGACGTCGCGCTCCGCCCCGGTGGCGGCCCCGGCGGGCAGGCGACCGGCCCTGCGGCGTCCCGGGAGGCCCGGCACCCGTCCGCCCCGCGTCGCACGTCCGTCGCGTCCCGGCTCCACGGCCGTGCTCGCCATGGCCCGGACCGCCGGGTCGTCGACGGCGGTGACGACGACGGCGTGCCGCCGCGTCAGGCGCGGCAGCACGGCGAGCAGGTCGCCGGAGGCCCCGACGGAGTCGAGGCTCGACGCGAGCACCACGAGCGCCCGCGAGGTCGTGACCGCGTCGACGAGCGCCGGCACCGCGGACCAGTCGGTCGCCGCGAGCCCCGGTTCGGCCAGGGCCAGCGCCTCGCCGAACCGCTGCACGACGTCGACCCGGGTGGCGCCGTGCACACGGTCGTGGACGGTGTCGTCGAGCACCGCGAGGTCGATGCGGTCACCGGCGGCCGCGGCGAGGGCGCCGAGCAGCAGCGCCGACTCGATGAAGGTGTCGAGTCTTGGTTCGTCGGCGACGCGCCCGGCTCCGGCCCGGCCCGCGTCGACGACGACGACCACCCGGCGGTCGCGTTCCGGCCGCCAGGTCCGCACGACGAGGTCCTGCCGGCGCGCGGTCGCCCGCCAGTCGATGGAGCGCACGTCGTCGCCGCGGACGTAGTCGCGCAGCGAGTCGAACTCGGTGCCGTGTCCCCGGAGCTGCAGCGTGGTCTCGCCGTCGAGTTCCCGGAGCCGTGCGAGCCGCGAGGGCAGGTGCCGTCGCGACCGGAACGGCGGCGTCACGACGAGTTCGCCGGGTGCCGCGAGCACCCGTTGGCGGGCGGCGAGCCCGATCGGTCCGAACGCCCGGACCGCGACGCCGGCGCTGCGGCGGCGACCGCGACGGAACGGTTCGAACCGCATCCGTGCGGTGCGGCGTTCACCGGCGGGCACGGTGAGCCGGATCCGCCGCGGCTGCTGCCCGGCGGAGGGCTCCCACATGTCCCGGACGACGCCGCGCAGCGGTCGGGTCCCGTCGTTCGCGACGACGAGGGTGCCCGCCGTGGCGGTGTCGCGCCGGGCGAGCCGGGGCATCCGACGGTCGACCCGGACGCGGCGCAGGTCGGCCGCGAGCAGGACGTCGAGCGCGGCGCCGAGCACGACGACGGCGACCCACGCCACGCCCGCCCACGCGCTGGCGAGCAGCACGGTGGGGACGATCGCGACGGCGAGCAGGACGACGAACCGGCCGGAGACCGCCACTAGATCGGCACCCGCACCTGCTCGAGCACCTGCTGCAGCACCCCGTCGGCGCCGACGCCCTCGAGCTCGGCGTCCGAGGCGACCCGCAACCGGTGCCGCCAGACCGGCAGCACCATGGCCTGCACGTGGTCGGGCGTGATCGCGTCGTACCCGGTGAGCCACGCCCACGCCTTCGCCGCCGCGAGGAGCGCCGTGGTACCGCGGGGGCTGACCCCGACCCGGACGGACGGTGCCTGCCGGGTGGCCCGGGCGAGGTCGACCACGTAGGCCAGCACGTCGTCACCGGCGCGGACGGCGCGGACGGCTCGCTGCGCCGCGAGGACCTCGTCGACGCCGACCACGGGGGTGATCCCGGCCGACCGGACGTCGCGGGGGACGAAGCCGTCGGCGTGCCGACGGAGCACCTGCCACTCGACGTCCCGCGGCGGGATGTCGAGCGTCAGCTTCACGAGGAAGCGGTCGAGCTGCGCCTCCGGCAGCGTGTAGGTGCCCTCGAACTCGATCGGGTTCATCGTGGCGGCGACGAAGAACGGGTCCGGCAGCGCGCGGGCGTCGCCGTCGACGCTCACCTGCCGTTCCTCCATCGCCTCGAGCAGCGCGGACTGGGTCTTCGGAGGCGTGCGGTTCACCTCGTCGGCGAGCAGCACGTTCGTGAAGACCGGCCCCTCGCGGAACGGGAACGTGCCGGTGGAGGCGTCGTACACGAGCGAGCCGGTGACGTCACCGGGCATGAGGTCCGGCGTGAACTGGATGCGCTTCGTGTCGAGCGACATGGCGCTCGCGAGGCTCCGGACGAGCAGGGTCTTCGCGACGCCGGGCACGCCCTCGAGCAGCACGTGTCCCTGTGCGAGGAGACCGACGATCATGCCGGAGACGGCGCCCTCCTGGCCGACGACGGCCTTGCCGACCTCGGCTCGGACCCGGCCGAAGGCCTCCCGCATCGCGGGGACGGACGGGTCGGTCGTGCTCGCGGACGTGGACGGTGCGCCGCGGTCGGCGGCGTCGTGGGGCAGGTCGGTCACGGTCGTGCTCCTGGTCGGTCGTGGTCGGTCGGTCCGGTGCGGTCCCGGTGGTCGTCGGCGGTGGCGGGTGCGCGTCCGTCGGACGGGGCGCCGGCACCCGTGGTGGGCGTCGCCCGTCGGACGTCGCCCGAGGCGGCCCGCCGGACCGCGTCCTCGAGGGCGTCGAGCGCCACGGTCCCCGCGACGAGTCCGCGGTCGTCGGTGGTCGGGCCGCCGACCAGCACCGCGCCGACGCGTGCCGGTGGGGTCCCGGTGGCCCGGGCGACGGCACGGACGACCTCGTCGACGTGCGCCGAGCGGGGGAGTCCGAGCGCCCGGCCGAGTCGGCGCACCGCGGCGACCCGCAGCGTGTCGAGTGCGTGGGTGCGGTCCCGGGCACTGGCGTACATGCGGGCGCGGCCCTCGGTGGTCTCGGCGGCGCGCACGACGACCGGCATCTGCTCGACCACGAGCGGGCCGAGGCGGCGGCCGCGCCAGACGGCCGCCGCCACGGCCACCAGTCCGAGCAGGGCGAGGGCGCCGGGCACCCAGGGCGGGGCGAGCTCGCCGAGGGTCGGTGCGGCGTCGGGCGACCCGGCCACCGGCGTGTACCAGGTCAGGTGGTCGTCCGACCCGAGGAGCGCGAGGGCGAGTGCCGCGTTGCCCGCCGTGGTGACCGTGTCGTTGCGGAGCGCCGCGGTGGTGCCGAGCAGTGTGACGTCGCCGCCCGGGCCGGCGGCGCGGACGAGCCCCCACACGCGGTCGTCCCCGGTGCCGGTCGGGGCGCACCGTTCGGCGGTCGGATCGTCGACGGCCCACCCGTACCCGCCGGTCGACACCCGCCCGGCCGCCGCCGCCTCGGGGATCGTGCAGGTCGTCGTCGCGACGGTGTCGTCCCCGTCGACCGGGGCGCTCCCGGTGACGTCGAAGCCGAACGCCTGCAGCGCGGCCTCGTCGGTGGTGACGACGACGACGTGCCGCGCGGACCGGGCGATCCGGGCCGCCGCCCCGGCGCCGAGCAGCCCGTCGGAGTCCTCGACGAAGACGGTGCCGCCGTCGACGTCCGCGGCGCGGTCCGTGACGGTCACCGTCGTGCCGCGTTGCTCGAGCACCCGGACGAGGGCGGCCGACCCGCTCGCGGTGGTGGAGGTCGGGTCGAGCGGCCGCGGGGTCCCGCCGTCGGTGCCGCGGGCCACGGCGGTGAGCACCGCGAACAGCACGGCGACCAGGACGACCGCGACCCAGAGGCCGAACCGTCGGCGCCGGGTGTCCGGCGGTGCGGCGTCACCCGCGACGCGGGCCGTGGTCGCGCTGCTCATGCGGGGACCGCCGGCTCGTCCGCACGGACCGGGCGGGCACGGCGGACGTCGCGCTCGGCGTCGAGGACCCGGCGCGCGGTCGCCTCGTCGGCGTCCGACCCGAGGTAGCGGACCGCGTCGAAAGCGGTGGCGGCGTCCTCGAGGCGGTCGCGGACCGTGGGGAACGACGCCGCGCCCCGGTCGGCGATGGCGCGGGCGGTCGCACCGGGCACGTCCGGCACCAGGTCGCGTTCGCCGAGGCCGCGGGCGAGGGCGCGGAAGCCGTCGAGCACCGCCTGCGACCAGTCCGCGCGGGCGAGCGCCCCACGGGCGGTGTCACGGAGCTCGTCGGCGGACCGCAGGTCGTCGGCGTCGAAGACGCCGCCGGTGTCGGAGGCCTTCGCGCGGGGCCGTCGTCGGGGCAGCCCGCGGGAGACGAGGACGAGCACGACGACCGCGACGAGCACGACGACCGCGATCCAGAGCGCGGTCTGCGCGACGACGGGGGAGTCGAGGCCGCCGAGGCGGAACGACCCGAGCCAGTCGAGGAACGCGCTCGAGGCGCGGTCCCACCACGTGACGTGCGCGCCGTCGTAGGCGGAGCGGTTCAGCTCGCGTTCGAGCAGCCGACGGGCCTCGTCCGGGTCGACCGTGCTCACGCGCTGCCGTCCGACGGGGGGTTCCCCGGGGCGGAGCGGTCGGACGCGTCCTGCTGTCCGGACCACGGCTGCTGCGGAGCCCACTGCTGGTGACCGGGCGCGGGCGGCTGCGGAGTCCACTGCTGCTGCCCCTGACCCGGCCACTGCCCGTGGCCCGGCCACTGTTGCGACCCGGGCTGTTGCTGCGCCCAGGGCTGCTGTTGCTGCGCCCACGGCTGCTGCGGCGTCCACTGCTGCGGGCCCGAGCGCGGGCGGACGTCGCCGGTGCCCGGCGCGAACGGGTCCGTCGGCAGTCCGGTGTCCAGGTGCGACGCGATCCGCTGGTCGAGCGCCTCGGTGCGGATGCGCCGGTCGATCGCCAGGAACGTGGTCACCGACCCGGACAGCACGTCGGTGATGCACTGCACGGCCGTGGCGAGCAGGCTGCCGACCACCACCGCGATCGTCGCACCGATCCCGATGCCGGCCGAGGCGTCCGTCTGTCCGAGGGGGTCGAAGACGCCGGAGAGCAGCGACGCACCGACGGTCAACGGCACCGCGGCGATCGAGACGGCGATGCGGAACATCACCTGCACCAGGAGCAGCACCCCGAAGGTGCGCCAGAACGCACCGCGGGTGAGCCGCCACGACTGCCCGGCGGCGTCGAAGACCCGACGACCCTCGAGCGCGATGGTCGGCACGGTCAGGGAGAAGCGGGTCGCCAACCAGGCGATCAGCACTCCGAACCCGGTGGTCACGGCGAAGGCACCGAACAGGAACCCAGCGATGCCGGAGCCACCGGTGCCGAGGACGGCGAAGAACCCGAAGAAGACCAGGAGGTAGGCGACGGCGACGACGAGGGCCGCGGCGATCTGCAGGAACATCCACGCGACGACGGAACCGCGCCGACCGGCGAGGAGCCGCCACAGCCCGCCGAAGGTCGCGCGCCGGCCGAGCACGCGCTGCGCGGTGTCCGCGGCGACGGGTGCCACCAGGAACGTCCGCCCCAGGTACGCGACGAACGGCAGGCCGATCGACAGCAGCAGCCAGGCCGTCGTGCTGCCGGCGAGGATCGCCGAGGACCCGCTGCCGCCGTCGAGGGCGGAGAACACCCGCGACTGCACGGCCCGCTGGCCGAAGGTGCTCACGAGCGTCGAGAGGAGCCCGACCACTCCGCTCAGCAGCACGCTCCAGAGCAGCAGGACGCGTGCGTTCCGTCGGAAGACCGTGAAGGCGCCGCCGAGCACGTCGCCGAAGCCCAACGGGCGGAGCGGGACCACCGGGCGGACGTCGGCGGGCCGTGGACCCGGCCCCGGGGCGGGCGGCAGCGGCACGGAGAACTGCCGCGGGCCTCCCGGCTGGCCCGGCCCGGTCGTCGGCTCCCCGCCCGGTGCGTGCCAATCGGTCATGACCCAAGCCCCCCTCGTGGTGTCGGGACGCGCCGCAGCGCGTCGTCCCGCCCATCCTGGCGGAAAACCCGGCGATCCGTCGGGACGCCGCGCGACGGGCACCGGCTATCGTGTGGGGACACGTGCCGACCCGGGCACGGTCAGCACGCCACACGGAGTCCAGATCACATGACACCGCGCATCCTCGTCGTCGACGACGACCAGGCACTCGCCGAGATGATCGGCATCGTCCTCCGGTCCGAGGGCTACGAACCCGAGTTCAGCGCCGACGGCAACGACGCCGTCGAGGCGTTCCACAGCACCAAGCCGGATCTGGTCCTGCTCGACGTGATGCTGCCGGGCATCGACGGCATCGAGGTGTGCAAGCGCATCCGTGCCGAGAGCGGCACCCCGATCATCATGCTCACCGCGAAGAGCGACACCGCCGACGTCGTCGCCGGGCTCGAGAACGGTGCGGACGACTACGTGGTCAAGCCGTTCAACCCGAAGGAGCTCGTCGCCCGCATCCGCACCCGGCTCCGGCCGAGCGCGACCGACGCGACCGTGCTGCACGTCGGCGACCTCACCGTCGACGTCGCCGGCCACGAGGTCCGTCGCGGTGACACCGTCATCGCGCTCACCCCGCTCGAGTTCGACCTGCTCCGCGCCCTCGCCGAGAAGCCGAACCAGGTCTTCACCCGCGAGATGCTGCTCGAGCAGGTGTGGGGCTACCACTACAAGGCCGACACCCGTCTGGTGAACGTGCACGTGCAGCGGCTCCGCGCGAAGATCGAGCACGACCCCGACAACCCGAAGACCGTCACCACGGTGCGCGGCGTCGGGTACCGCGCCGGAGGGGCCTGACCCCCGTGCCGCCCGCCCCGCCCGCCACCGGGACCGCAGCCGGCACGACACGGTCCGTCGGCAGCGCCACCGCGCCGATCGGCGTGGTCGGCCGCGGACGGCGACGGATGCGGCGCTGGGTCCGCCGCGGGTGGCGTCCGGTCGCCTACCTGTGGCGCCGTTCGCTCATGCTGCGGTCGGTCGCCATCACGGTCATGACCACGGGCCTGGCCATCGGCATCATCGGCGCTGCGGTCATGGTGAGCATCTCGACGAACATCTACTCGCAGCGCCGCGACCAGATCGAGTCCGAGTCCGCGCGGGCGACGAACGTGGCGCAGGGCATCTTCGACGCCGCCACCGCGACCGAGGACAGCAACCAGACCGAGCTCGAGACGCTGCAGAACGAGGCGCAGCAGGCGATCCTGTCGAACACGACGAGCCCCGGCGGCACGACCATCGCCATCGAGCGCACCCCCGGGCAGTCGACACCGCAGACGCTGCAGACCATCGTCAGCCCCGGGTTCCCCGACGCCGTCATCACCGACTCGCTGCGCAAGGCGGTCGGGGCGAACACCGGCAAGCTCAGCCTGCAGCCGGTGGAGCTCGAGGACGGCGGGCGCCGGGTCCCCGGCCTGGCGGTCGGTTCGACCCTGCAGGTCCCGAGTGCCGGCCAGTACGAGCTGTACATGGTCTACGACCTGTCCGACGCGCAGAAGACGCTCGACTTCGTCTCCCAGACGCTCTCGATCGGGGGCGTCGCGCTCATGGTGCTCATCGCCCTCGTGACCTCGCTCGTGGTCCGTCTCGTCGTCGTCCCGATCCGCGGCGCCGCCGAGACCAGTCGGAAGATCGCGGCCGGCCGGCTCGACGAACGCATCCCGGTGCGCGGCCAGGACGACCTGGCCACCCTGGCACGGAGCTTCAACGGGATGGCCGAGGCCGTCAGCCGCCAGATCACCCAGCTCGCCGAGCTCTCCCGCGTGCAGCAACGGTTCGTGTCCGACGTGTCCCACGAGCTCCGGACCCCGCTCACCACGATCCGGCTCGCCGGCGACGTGATGTTCGACTCCCGGCACGCGTTCGAACCGGCCGTCGCCCGGTCCGCCGAGCTCCTCCACGCGCAGGTGGAGCGCTTCGAGCTGCTGCTCGCCGACCTGCTCGAGATCTCCCGCTACGACGCCCAGGCCGTACAGCTCGACACGGAGCCGGTCGTCCCGGCGGCGCTCGCCGCGGACATCGTCGAGGAGTTCCGCCCGCTCGCCGAGCGCGCCGGCATCGAACTGCAGCTCGCGACACCGGGCGGCCACACGACCATGCGCCTCGACGCGAAGCGCGTCCGCCGCATCCTGCGCAACCTCGTCGGCAACGCCGTCGAGCACGGCGACGGCCGGCCGGTGCAGGTCGTCGTCGACAGCGACGTGCGGACCGTCGCGATCGCCGTCCGCGACCAGGGCGTCGGCATGCCCCCGGAGGACGCCGCCCGCGTCTTCGACCGGTTCTGGCGCGCCGACCCGAGCCGCAAGCGCACCATCGGCGGCACCGGACTCGGCCTCGCGATCAGCCTCGGCGACGCGAAGCTGCACGGCGGGCGCATCGACGTCTGGTCCCGCCCCGGCGAGGGCTCGACCTTCGTGCTGACCCTGCCGCGCAACGAGCAGGCCACCACGGCGACGTCCGCGATCCCGCTGCCCGAACTCGACGAGTCGTACGACGGCCCCCGCGCCGTGCGAGAGGAGTCCTGATGCGATCCCGCCTGCGGCACGTCGTCGCCGCCGCCCTGGCTGCGGTGACGCTCGTCGCGCTGACCGCCTGCGTGGCGATCCCCACCGACGGCGCGGTGCGCACCGGGCAGGCCGTGAAGGACGAGGCCGTCGCCGGCTTCGACTACCGCCCCGACAAGCCGACGACGGGCGCCGACCAGACCCAGATCCTGCGGGGCTTCATCGCCGCGGCCACCGGCTCCCAGGACAACTACGCGGTCGCCCGGCAGTTCCTGGCGTCGTCCTTCGCCCAGCAGTGGAACCCGCGGCACGGCGTCACGATCCTCGACGGCAGCGGCACCGTGCAGCGCGCCGACGAGCGCGAGCTCACCTTCACCCTCACCGCGAGCGCCTCGGTCGACTCCGAGGGCGAGTACACCCAGGCCGTCCGCCCGACGTCGTCGACGCTGACCTTCCAGTTCACCCGCGAGGACGGGGAGTGGCGCATCGCCTACGCCCCCGACGGCATCATCCTCACGCCGACGAGCTTCGAGTCCGTCTTCCAGCAGCACGCGCTGTACTTCTTCGACCCGACGTACCACTTCCTGGTGCCCGACGAGCGGTGGTTCCTCGCCCGCTCGTCGACGAGCACCCGCATCGCCAGCGCCCTGCTCGCCGGGCCCGCCGACTGGCTCAAGGGCGCCGTCGTGTCGTCCTTCCCGGAGGGCACCCAGCTCTCCCTCAACGCGGTGACCATCGACAGCGGCACCGCGCTCGTCGACCTGTCGGGCGACGCGCTCCGTGCGAGCACCGTCGACCGCGTCCGGATGCGCGAGCAGCTCAGCAGGTCGCTCGCCTCCGTCGCGACGATCTCGTCGGTGTCCCTCACGGTGGAGGGCGCGACCCTGTCCGTGTCCGACGCGAGCGGCCCGAACGCCCAGCAGAACCCCGACGTCGACCCCCGGCCCCTCGTCGAGGAGCAGGGCGTCGTCGGCTACGCCACCCCGGGCACCGGCAAGGTGTCCGAGCTCGGCAGCGGCGTCGGTGACGCGGTGGCCGCGCTCGACCCGCGGTCCCTCGCGATCTCGGCCACGGGCCGGAACGCGGTCGTCGGCAACCGGGACGGCGTCTTCGTGGTGACCGGCAAGCGGAGCCTGCGGGTCGACACCCGCCAGGGGCTCGTCCCACCGTCGATCGACGACCTCGGCTTCGTCTGGGTCGGGCAGCGCTCCGACACCCGGCGGATCACCGCGTACGGCCTCGGCGGCGACCCGCACCAGGTCGCCACGACCCTGCCGCGCGGGGAACTCGTCTCGTTCCAGGTGTCCCGCGACTCGACCAGGGCGCTCGCGCTCATCGACACCACGGACGGTCCGGCGCTGTACGTCATGGCGATCATCCGCGGGTCCGACCGCTCGCCCTCGTCGTTCGGCGCGCCCGTGCGCGTGCAGGCGGCGACCGGCGACGCCGTCGGGGCGACGTGGGTGAACGACACCGACGTCGCGTCCGTGGCGCAGGCGACGTCCGGTCCGAACATCGTGCGCTCCACGATCGGCGGCCGGTCGAGCACCCTGCCCCGGCCGGACGGGCGCGCGACGGCGATCACCGGCGGAGGCGGGGGAGCGCTCCTCTTGCGTATGTCCGACGGTTCGGTGCTGCAGTCGACGGGCGGCAGCTGGGACACGACGGGCGTCACCGCCCACGTGCTCGGCGTGCAGCGGTAGGGCGCGCGGCCGGTGCCGCGCCGGCGCCTGCGGACCTCCCTCCACAGCGCACGCACTCTGGAGGCCCGTCCACAGCCCGCCGGACCGCCCGCGTCCGACGGTCGGTCACCGCCAGACTCGCGGCATGCCCGCCACCGACCGACGCACCGTCTGGGCCGACGCCGCCCTCGCGGTGCTCGGGCTCGTCCTGCCCGTCGCCTGCCTGGGCTGCGGTCGGCCGGACCGTGCCCTCTGTCGTGCCTGCCGCACCGCCCTCGACGCCCGCCCCCGGCGCGTCCGGCTCGTCGCCGGCGTCCGGCTCGACGCCGCGTTCGCGTACGAGGGCCTCGTCCGCACCCTGCTGCTCGAGCTGAAGCTGCGCGGCCGGGTCGACGTCGCCGGACCGCTCGGGCGTCGGTTCGGCCGCCTCGTCCGCGCCGCGCTCGCCGCGTCCCCGGCCGGCACCGTGGTGCTGCGGGTCCCGCCGTCCCGGACCGGAGCACGGCGTCGCGGCTTCGACCCGGTGGTGGTGCTCCTCGCGCGGGGCGGGGTCCGGCGGACGGGGCGGCTCGCGCGGGTCCGGGCCGTACCGGGTGCGGCACAGCCCGGGCAGAAGGAGCGCACCGCCACGGAACGGGTCGCCGCCACGGTCGGGACCCTCCGGGCACGCGGCGTCGACGGCCGGTGCGTGGTGCTGGTTGACGACGTCGTGACCACCGGGGTGACCATGGCCGAGGGGGTCCGGGCCGTCCGCGCCGGCGGTGGTCGGGTGGTCCGCTGCGTCGCCGTCGCGAGCGTCGAGGACTGACCCGCCCGTGTCACCTCGGTGGACGCCGGGTGACCACTGGGTGTCCGGTGGGGGTCTCGGGGACTCGCCGACGATCGGTGACGCGGGCTGCTCCACGGGGCTAGCCTCGCGACAAGGCGTTCAGGATCGCCGGATGGAGGCGACGCGCTGAGTCTGGATGGGAGCCGCCACATGGACGTGACGATCACGGGCCGGAACGTCGGGGTCACCGACCGATTCCGCACCTATGTCGAGCAGAAGTCCGAGAAGATCGACGTGCTCGCTGACCGTGCGCTGGCCTTCGAGGTCCGCATCAGCCGCCACCACGAGAAGTCCGGCAGCAGCCAGGGCGAGGACCGCGTCGAACTGACGCTCATCGGTCCCGGGCCCCTCGTGCGGGCGGAGTCCGCGGCGTCCGACAAGTACGCCGCCTTCGACCTCGCGTTCGCCCGCATCACCGAACGGCTGCGCCGAGCGCGCGACCGTCGCAAGGTGCACCGCGGACGCCACCGCCCCACCTCGGTGGCCGAGGCCGCCGGCAGCGGCTTCGACGGCATGGACGTCGTCCCCGCCGACGGCAAGCTCATCGAGGACGTCGCCACCGGTGCCGTGCCCGTCGTCGACGCGCAGGGCACGGAGGACGACGAGACCGAGGTCTACAGCCCGGTCGTCATCCGGCACAAGGTCTTCGAGGCCGCCCCGATGACCGTCGACGACGCGCTCTACTACATGGAGCTCGTCGGGCACGACTTCTACCTGTTCGTCGACGCCGAGACCCACCGCCCGAGCGTCGTGTACCGGCGCAAGGGCTGGGACTACGGCGTGATCGGCCTCGACGGGACCTCCGACGCGTCCCGCGAGACCGCAGCCGAACCGGCCGCGGCGATCGCGTAGCGCGACCCGCACCCCACCTCCGCCCGCGGCGTGCGCGTGGCCCCCTGCCGGGGAGCGCACGCCGCGGGCGGACCCGCGACGGTGCTCCCAGCGCGGGGCACCCGCGGGTTGCTAGCATGACTGGTCGATCGGGCGCGCAGGTCGCGCGCGACGACCTCGTAAGGAGCTCACGTGGCAAACGTGCTGGAGAAGGTCCTCCGCATCGGCGAAGGACGCACCCTCCGCCGGCTGAAGGCGTACGCCTCGGCGATCAACGACCTCGAGGACGACTTCTCGAGCCTCACCGACGAGGAACTCCAGGACGAGACGAAGGAGCTCCGCGAGCGCTACGCCAACGGCGAATCCCTCGACGACCTCCTGCCCGAGGCGTTCGCCGCCGTGCGCGAGGCGGCGAAGCGCACCCTCGGCATGCGGCACTTCGACGTGCAGCTCATGGGCGGCGCGGCCCTGCACCTCGGCAACATCGCCGAGATGAAGACCGGTGAGGGCAAGACCCTCGTCGCGACCACGGCGGCCTACCTCAACGCGATCCCGTCGCGCGGCGTGCACGTCATCACGGTCAACGACTACCTGGCGTCGTACCAGTCCGAGATCATGGGCCGCGTCTTCCGCGCCCTCGGCATGACGACCGGCTGCATCATCGCGAACCAGACGCCGGCCGAGCGCCGCGAGCAGTACGCAGCCGACATCACGTACGGCACGAACAACGAGTTCGGCTTCGACTACCTGCGCGACAACATGGCGTGGCAGGCCTCCGACATGGTGCAGCGCGGCCACTTCTTCGCCGTCGTCGACGAGGTCGACTCGATCCTCATCGACGAGGCCCGCACGCCGCTCATCATCTCCGGCCCGTCCTCGGGCGAGGCCAACCGCTGGTTCACCGAGTTCGCCTCGATCGCCAAGCGCCTCACCCCGGGCGAGGACTACGAGGTCGACGAGAAGAAGCGCACCGTCGGCGTCCTCGAGCCCGGCATCGAGAAGGTCGAGGACTACCTCGGCATCGACAACCTGTACGAGTCGGCGAACACCCCGCTCATCTCGTTCCTCAACAACTCCATCAAGGCCGTCGCCCTGTTCAAGAAGGACAAGGACTACGTCGTGATGAACGGCGAGGTGCTCATCGTCGACGAGCACACCGGCCGCATCCTGATGGGCCGTCGCTACAACGAGGGCATCCACCAGGCGATCGAGGCGAAGGAGGGCGTCGAGGTCAAGGCCGAGAACCAGACCCTCGCGACCGTCACGCTCCAGAACTACTTCCGCCTGTACCAGAAGCTCTCCGGCATGACCGGTACCGCCGAGACCGAGGCGGCCGAGTTCATGTCGACCTACAAGCTCGGCGTGGTCCCGATCCCGACGAACAAGCCGATGCAGCGCATCGACCAGACCGACCTCGTCTACAAGAACGAGAAGTCCAAGTTCGAGCAGGTCGCCGAGGACATCGCGGAGCGCCACGAGAAGGGCCAGCCCGTCCTCGTCGGCACCACGAGCGTCGAGAAGTCCGAGTACCTGTCGAAGCTCCTCGCCAAGAAGGGTGTGAAGCACGAGGTCCTCAACGCGAAGAACCACGCGCGAGAAGCCGCCATCGTCGCGCAGGCCGGTCGCCTCGGCGCCGTCACCGTCGCCACGAACATGGCCGGCCGCGGGACCGACATCATGCTCGGCGGCAACTCCGAGTTCCTCGCCGTGCAGGAGATGCACGCCAAGGGCCTGTCCCCGGCGGAGACGCCGGACGAGTACGAGGCCGCGTGGGACGACGTCTTCGCCGAGGTCAAGAAGACCGTCGAGGAAGAGGGCGACAAGGTCCGCGAGGCCGGCGGCCTCTACGTCCTCGGCACCGAGCGCCACGAGTCGCGCCGCATCGACAACCAGCTGCGTGGTCGTTCCGGCCGTCAGGGCGACCCGGGCGAGAGCCGCTTCTACCTGTCCCTCACCGACGACCTCATGCGCCTGTTCAACTCCGGTGCCGCCGAGAGCCTCATGGGCCGCTCGAACGTGCCGGACGACCTGGCGATCGAGAACAAGCTCGTCGGCCGCGCGATCCGCTCCGCGCAGGCGCAGGTCGAGGGCCGCAACGCCGAGATCCGCAAGAACGTCCTGAAGTACGACGACGTCCTCAACCGGCAGCGCGAGGCGATCTACAGCGACCGCCGTCACATCCTCGAGGGCGACGACATCAACGACCGCGCCCAGGCCTTCCTGAAGAGCGTGATCGACGACGTCATCGACACCCACACCGGCGAGGGCTCGCCGGACGACTGGGACCTCGACGCCATGTGGACCGAGCTCGGCACGCTCTACCCGATCTCGATCTCCATCGACGAGGTCATCACCGAGGCCGGCTCGAAGGGCAAGGCGTCGCGTGACTTCCTCGGTCGCGAGATCCTCTCCGACGCCAAGCTGGCCTACCAGCAGCGCGAGGAGGTCCTCGGCGACGAGGCGATGCGCGAGCTCGAGCGCCGCGTGGTGCTCTCGGTGATCGACCGCCGCTGGCGCGACCACCTGTACGAGATGGACTACCTCAAGGACGGCATCGGCCTCCGTGCGATGGCGCAGCGCGACCCGCTCGTCGAGTACCAGCGCGAGGGTTACGCCCTGTTCCAGAGCATGATGGGCCAGATCCGCGAGGAGTCCGTCGGCTACCTGTTCAACCTCGAGGTGCAGGTCCAGTCCGACGGCGAGAACGCGGTCATCGAGGCCAAGGGGCTCGGCGAGGACGAGGTCTCCGGCCTCGAGTACTCGGCACCGTCCATCGACGGCGAGGTCGAGGTCCGCGACGAGAAGGGCCGCCTCGAGCAGGCCGCCACCGCCCGCGCGCAGAAGGCACAGGCCGAGGCCGAGGCCGCAGCCGGCCCCGAGCAGGGTTCCGCCTTCGGCAACGCCGCGACGGCGTCCGGCCAGGCCGCTGCGAGCAACCGCGCGGAGCGCCGCCAGGCCGCGAAGAAGAACTAGTCCGAACCGGGCGCACGAGCGTTCGGCGAACTGCAACGGTCGGTCCCGCCTCGGCGGACCGGCCGTTGCTGTTCCCCGGAGCCGGAGCGCCTGCGGACCGTTCGGGCCCGGGCTCGAGGGACCCGCTCGCTACAACACCCCGATCGCGGTCGCGCGCCACCGGCCGTGCCAGTCCTCGAGCCGGATCGCCACCGCGCGGGCGTGGCTGCGCGTGTGGACCACGACCGACGCCTCGACGACCCCGGGGGCCGGACGGCAGAGGACGACGCTGCCGACGCGGAGCGCGGGCCGGGCTCGGGACCGCCGGCCGATCGACCGGGCGTGCGCGGCCACCGCGGCGCGGTGCTGCAGGTGCCGGTGCACGTCGTCGGTGATCCAGCGGGCGATGCTGTCGACCTCGCGGGAGCCGGTGAGCACCTCGGCCACGCAGAGGCCGAGCGCGCGTGCCGCCGACTCGGGGTCCGGCGGTCCGGGGCGACGTTCCTCGACGGGGAGCGGCGGGACCGCCACCAGCGCAGGGACGGGCGAGGCCGGGTCCCTCGCCGTCGTGTCGTCGATGCGTCGTGCCTGCTCTGCCACCTGTGCCCCTTCCGATCGTGTGGCGAGCGTACGGTCGGAGCGACATGCGAAATACCAGCACGCTCCACCTTGTGGACAGCCGGGAGTTCTCCACAGACCGGCGCACCTAGACTGACGTGGTGTCGACCCTCAGTGACCTCGTCCTCGCACAAGGCCGTTCCTCCGAAGCCGACGTGGAGTGGCTCCACCTGCTGGTGGGGGACTGGCAGCTGCTCGCCGACCTGTCCTTCGCGGACATGGTCCTCTGGGTCCCGACCGCCGAGGACGGCTCGTTCGTCGCGGTCGCGCACGCCCGCCCGAGCTCCGCGGCGACGCTGTTCTACCGCGACATCGTGGGGCAGGAGATCCGCGAGGAGTGGCGCAGCCAGGTCACCGAGAGCTTCGCCGGTTCGCGGGTCGTCGACTCCGCCGAACCCGACTGGTACGAGGACACCCCGACCCGCGTCCGTGCCATCCCGGTGCTGCGCCGCCTCAGCGCGAAGAGCGCCGAGACGACCGAGCGACCCATCGCCGTCGTCACGCGGCACTCCAACCAGGACGAGATGCGGACCCCGAGCCGCCAGGAGCTCAACTTCACGGCGAGCGCGAACGACCTGTTCGGGATGATCGCCACGGGCGACTTCCCTGACCTCGGCGCGCCCGCCGGACCCCGTCGTGGGGCGCCGCGCGCCAGCGACGGCCTGCTCCGCCTCGACACCGCCGGCATGGTGACCTTCGCGAGCCCGAACGGTCTCAGCGCGTTCAACCGGATGGGCTTCGAGGGCGAGCTCGAGCGCAAGTCCCTCGCCGAGGTGACCACCGAGCTCATCGGCGCCCAGCTCGACGTCGACGAGTCGCTGCCCCTCGTGGTGACCGGTCGTGCGCCGTGGCGTGCCGACGTCGAGTCGAAGGGCGTCACCGTGTCCCTCCGCTCGATACCGCTGCGCGACCACGGCGAGCGCATCGGCGCGATCGTCCTCTGCCGCGACGTGTCGGAGCTCCGGCACCAGGAGCGCGAGCTCATCACGAAGGACGCGACGATCCGCGAGATCCACCACCGCGTGAAGAACAACCTGCAGACGGTGGCGTCCCTGCTCCGCATCCAGGCTCGGCGGACCCACTCCGACGAGGCCCGCACGTCCCTGCAGAACGCGATGCGTCGGGTCGCCGCGATCGCCGTCGTGCACGACACCCTGTCGAGCGGACTGAGCCAGACGGTCGACTTCGACGACGTGTTCGACTCGGTGCTCAAGCTCGTGACCGAGGTCGCGGCCTCGCACAACACCACCGTGCACCCGAAGAAGACCGGCGAGTTCGGCGTCCTGCCGTCCGAGGCGGCTACCCCGCTCGCCCTCGGGCTCACCGAGCTCGTGACGAACGCGGTCGAGCACGGGCTCGACGGCCGCGACGGCGAGGTCGAGATCGTCGCCCGCCGGTTCGACGACCACCTCGAGATCGAGGTCCGCGACAACGGCGTCGGCCTGCCCGAGGGCAAGGTCGGCTCCGGCCTCGGCACGCAGATCGTCCGCACGCTCATCCAGGGCGAGCTCGGCGGCACGATCGACTGGCACACCCTCACCGGCAGCGGCACCGAGGTGACCATCACCATCCCGTTCCGCTGGCTCACCGCCGCGGCCTGACCCCGCCCTGACGGCGGACGCCCGACACCGGACGCCCGACGGTCCGCGCCCCTGCACGGGCGTCGCGCCCCGACTCCTCGGGGCGCGACGACGGCACCGGGGCGCGCTGTGCGCCGCGCCGCCGCACACCGCACGCCAGACAACCACAGTGCACTCGCGCCCCGCCATCGCGCGGGTCTAACCCACTGTGGTCGTGCGCCGCTACCGCGCATCGCGCATCGCGTACCGCGTACCGCGTACCTTCCAGCGCGCTCCGCGCACAGCGCCTGCGGGCTGCCGGCCAGCCCGACCACGACCCCCGCACACGACGACGCCCGCCGCCCCCGGAGGGGACGGCGGGCGTCAGCCGCGCGGGTGGTGCGGCGTCAGGACGCGCGGCGGGCGCGAGCGGCGCGACGCTTCAGCGCACGACGCTCGTCCTCGCTCAGGCCGCCCCAGACACCGGAGTCCTGGTTGTTCTCGAGCGCGTACTGCAGGCACATCTCGGTGACCGTGCAACGAGCACAGACCGACTTGGCCTTCTCGATCTGGTCGACGGCGGGCCCGGTGTTCCCGACGGGGAAGAAGAGCTCGGGGTCCGCGGTGAGGCAGGCTGCCTTGTCACGCCAGTCCATGTGTGGTGCTCCTTGATGTCGATGCTCGAACGGCAGGCCGGGGCCGTGGTTCGGGGGATCGGAACGCTGACATGCATGCGGCATGACGGGGACAACTGTGGGGAGGAGTCCGCAGGAAGCGAGTCTGACGCCCGCGTGACGCTCGGGGGAGGAGCGACGAACCACGGGAGACGCACACCACATCGTGCCGTCCAAACGACCTCCAATATCGTTCCATACTGATAGGGCCAAATCAAGGGTTCCGATGCTGGAGGATCACTGTGCACGACGACACCCCGACCGAGGTCGACCGCCCCGAGCGACGGTCCCCGGCCCTGATCGGCCTGCTCGTCGTGGTCGGTCTCGAGTTCCTCGCGCTCGTCGTCGTGACGGTCGTGCTCGTCGTCGAACTCGTCGTGGCACCGGCGACGAGCCTGGCGTCGGGGATCGCGTTGACGATCCTGGCCGCCGTCGCCGCGCTGTGGCTCGGCGCCCTGCTGAACGGCCTGTGGCAGCGTCGCGCCTGGGTCCGGTCCGGGATCATCGTCTGGCAGGTCCTGCAGGGCGCGATCGCGATCGGTGCGTTCCAGGGCGTCTTCCGCGTGCCGGCGATCGGGTGGCTCCTGCTCCTGCCGGCCCTGCTCGGCATCACGCTCGTGCTGTCGCGGTCGGTGACGGCCGCACTCGCGCACCCGGCGGAGTAGCGCGCGCCCCGCACGGGGCGACGCGCCAGCGGCGCGCGGCGCCAGCGCCGGCCGAGCCTGCGAGGGCGGTCTGCAGACAGCGCACTGGAGGCCCGGTGCCGGTTCTCGGAACCGGCACCGGGCCTCCAGTGCGTGGCCGGCCCTCAGGCCAGGCCGAGCTTCTTCCGCAGGCTCGCCACGTGCCCGGTGGCCTTGACGTTGTAGAGCGGCAGTTGCACGGCGCCCTGCTCGTCGACGACGATCGTCGAGCGGATCGTGCCGGTGACGATCTTGCCGTAGTTGTTCTTCTCGCCCCAGGCGGCGTACGCCCTGTGCACGGCGAGGTCGGGGTCGCTCAGCAGGGGGAAGGTCAGGGCCTGCTCGTGCTGGAAGTCCTTGAGCTTCGCCTGCTCGTCCTTCGAGACGCCGAGCACCTCGTAGCCGGCCGCCTGCAGCGACGACATGTTGTCGCGGAAGTCGCAGGCCTCGGTGGTGCAGCCCGGGGTCGACGCCGCCGGGTAGAAGTACACGATGACCTTGCGTCCGCGCAGGTCGGCGAGGGAGTGCTCGACGCCGTCCTGGTCGGGCAGCGTGAAGTCTGGGGCGGTGTCGCCGGCGGCGAGACGGTCGGTCATGGTGCTCCTGTTCGGATCGTGTGCCCACGAGTGGTCGTGAGCGCGCGAAACCCATGCTATTGTTGATTCCCGTTGCGGCACGGAAGCCGGAACATGCACCTCTAGCTCAATTGGCAGAGCAACTGACTCTTAATCAGTGGGTTCTCGGTTCAAGTCCGAGGGGGTGCACCGCAGGACGAACGCCCCGGCTCATCGAGTCGGGGCGTTCGTGCGTTCCGGGGGTGTGGCGGTCGTCAGGGCGGGACACGCCCGGGCCGCGCGATTCGGTCGATTCGGTCCAAGAGCTCCTTGCGGGCTGTCCCTCGTCGACGACCGGCTCGTCGTCGTCGCGCGACGCCGATGTCGGACCCGCGTCACGAATGTCGCCGCCTGGCCCGTGGAGCCGCGGTGGTGACTGCCTCGCTCGAAGACGGCGACGTGAGGACGGTGCGCGCTCACCGGCATCCGTCGGACCGGGTAGTCGCGGGGGCTGCGACGTGGAGCGAAGTGATGCTTCGAGGCTTGCACGTGCGGCCCGTGCCATTGAAATGTAGAACCCTGGACATGACACGTCCGTCCTGCGAGGATGACCGCTGGTCTGGAGGGGAACACGTTCATGGTCGAGAGTGCACAGAACGTCGGAGGCGTTTTCACGCCGAACGAGTCTGCGAAGCGGAAGCAGTACGGCCCACCAGTGGTGCCGTCGATCGCCTGGGGCGGCGGCGGTGCCGTGGTGGCATTCGCGGTGCCCGCTGTGGTCGGAGCGCTCCTCGCCTGGGTGGCACTGCTCGTCGGGGTGCGCGACGGCCGTGTCGTCCTGGCGAACGGTGCGTTCGCGGTCGTCGAGTCGCCGGCGGTGTCGGTGCTCGTCGTCG
Organism: Curtobacterium sp. MMLR14_006; assembly: GCF_001864985.1. Classification (NCBI taxonomy): domain Bacteria; kingdom Bacillati; phylum Actinomycetota; class Actinomycetes; order Micrococcales; family Microbacteriaceae; genus Curtobacterium; species Curtobacterium sp. MMLR14_006. The sequence goes on from NZ_MJGU01000023.1 coordinate 586,103, forward strand.
TCGCGGGCGTGGTGCTCGCCGTGGTGGGTTTCGGGTTCGGCGTCACCGCGTCGACGGCGGTCATGATCGCCGGAGCGGACGAGGAGTCGCTCGGTCCACGATCGGCATGGCGGTGGACGTTCGGACAGCGACGGCTCGTCGTCGAGGCCGCGCTGGCTGCGGCCGTGGCGGTCGCGGTCGGGACGGTGGTGGTGCGCTCGTGGCAGGACGGCGAGCGGGTCGTCGTCGCGGCCGTGCTGGTGCTGCTGGTCGTCGTCGCGGTGGTCGCTGCGCCGCTCCTGCTCGGCTGGGTGCTCGTCGTCGCGGGCGTCCCCCGCGGTGAGGCGGTGCGTCGGGGCTGGTCGTCGGGACACGTCGTGGTCCGTGGCGGGCTGGAAGCGACGTCGTCACCACGCCGGGCGCTGGTCGGAGCGGCCTCCGTGGCGCTGGTGCTCGGCATCGGCGTCTGGTTGCTCGTGCGGCTCCTCCCGGCATCGGCGGCGCGTGCCAGCCTGACGATGGCGTGGTGCTGCGTCGCGGTGACCGTGCTGGTGGTGTTCGTCGTCGCGGTCGCTGCACGCGGGGCAGCAGTACGCGGCGAGGGTGGTCGGCTCCGGGCTCCGGTGATGGCGGACTCCGGGGGTGCTCGGCGGCCCCTGCGTGACGGTCTCACCGGGGTCGGCGTCCTGCTCGTGCCTGCCCTGGTGTTCGCGGTGCTGGTGACGAGCAACCCGTTCGGCTTGGTGCAGTACAGCGTCGCGACCGTGGACACGGGGACCTCGGAGGCGGGGATGTGGCTGACGTCGGAGATCGGACGATCGTCGTCAGCTCACCGCGGACACAGTCGAGTCTCTACCGCTCGTGTCAGCGAGCACGATGCGGCGTCGGCTCCGGCGTGCGTCCCAGCGAGGTCAACTCCGCCATCGGTCCGGCCGGTGACGGCGGTCTCCTCACCGTGCAGTGGCATCCTCGCGGCGAGCGGTACACCACGGAGCGGTTCGAGCTCGACGTCGTCCACTCGCACCCGGATCAGCTCGAGCCTCCTCAGAAGCCGCAGGACAACGCATGGCCGCGCGGGCGACGCGCCGGACCGTCCGGAGAAGAGGAGGAGGCCGACGTCGATCGACCTGCAGGGCGACGGACCTCGCTCGCCACCGTGCAGGTCGTCGACCGCGATCAGAGCAACTACCACGTGACCGATTCAGCCATCGCCGCACATGGTCATCGACCGGTCATCACAGGCATCGCCCGGAGCGGCGAACCGGACGCCCGCGCACACCTGTTCGTTGTCTTCTGCCAGGAGCCGTCGTGCGCGCGGCACGCGGTCCGGCACGTGGCGCTTCCGTGGGTCCCGTCGTACACCGGTGATCAAGGGTTGGACCTCGCCGTCACACCGGACGGTACGGCCGTGGTGTCGCTGGTCTCCGAGACGGTGTCGTCGTGGCCGGAGCTGCCGTCCCTGCGAGTGGTGTCGATGCACCCGGACGGCGCGGAGCCGGTCGTGCGCGACCTCCCTGGGGCGTTCCCGCCCGCGGCATCCGCGCGGTCGTACGAGGCAGCCCCCGACGCTCGTGTCGCGATCGGCGGAGACGGCAACCCGGTCGTGCTCGGGCGGACGCACGGGGTCGATGCGCAACGGCTGACGTTCTGTTCGGACGTCTCGTGCTCGTCGGCGACGCACAGGGAGATCGCGACGGCGTCGTCATCGGACGCCCCGCCGGCGTTCGTCATCGACCGATCAGGTCGACCGCTGATCGCGACCCGCGACGACGAACGAGGTGCCGTCGGGTTGGTCTCGTGTGGTGATGCACGGTGTGACGACCACCAAGAGGCCACGATCGCCCGGTTCGGACCGCCGGGGCCCATCTGGGAGAGCAGCAGCGCGCTGGCGATCGGACTGACAACCGATGACGTGCCGATGGTGGTCTCCAGCGCGATGTCCGACAACCGGGACGAGGGCTCCAGTGGGTTCGTCATCCGCTGCGACCGAGCACGCTGCGGGCTGCAATGACGCTCCCACCGCCGGTCGGACGACGACTGTCGCCTCCGGTGTGGCCGCTGTGGATCGTGGTCGGAGTGCTCCTGCTGGTCGCGCCGATCACGGTGTTCAGCTTGGACGCCATCGCTGGGACGAGTCGAGAGCACGCCGCGCGGGAGCGGGATGCGGCGAACCGCTCCGTCGTGGTCGTCGGAGCCCTCGTCGACACGACCGCGACGTCTGGGCTGCCGGAGGAGACACCGATCTACCTCCTCCGCCTGCCGGCCCGGGCAGGGCTTCCGGCGCGCACCATGCGAGCGACCGGACCGTCCACGTGGGGCTTCCCGCCTTCCGTCGACCACGCACCGCAGCGCGAGTTCCTCGTCGTGATCGATCAACAGCCCCGAGTGATCGCAGACGGTGCAGTCGGCACGCTGCGTGCATCGACCCTGAAGTCGGCTGCTCGGGAGGAAGCGCGCGCTCAGCGCGATGCACGCAACGTCACTGCCGGTCGCATCGCGCTGCCCGTGGCGCTCCTCGGGGTCTCGGCGACGGCGATCGCTCTCGGCTTGCGTCGCGCACAGGCGGTCAGAGCGCATCGGCGATCGAGGTTCGTCGACCCGACGTGGTGGGCTCCGCCGCGTGACGGATGAGGAGGGCGCCGTGACGGACGAACTGGAGACGATCACCGCTGAGATCCAGCACCACGGGCAGGCGCGACGACTCACGCTCGACGTCGTCGGCGGAATCCTGCAGCCCCCGAGCGTGAAGTGCATCGACGTCGTCGACGGCGCTGGCCGCAGACTGCAGGATTCTCGTGGGACACGCCCGGACGGTGTGGTCCGCCGGAATCAGCTCGACAGGATGTCGACGATCCGCTCCTCGCCGACGACGGTCTCGACGGCGCCGCCCGACGCCGAGGCCAGGTCGGCGGTCAGCACTGCGACGTCGTCCGCCGGGACCCAGACCTCGAAGGTCGCTGCACGGCCGTACGTCGTCGGCCCGAGTGTCGCGTGGTGGTGACGGACCCAGTCGCGCAGCACGTTGTCCAGCCGGCCGGCGTCCGCGTGGTCCACGTCGAAGCGCACGGCGGTCAGCGCTTCGCGGCGCACGGTCACGGCGGCGTCGAGCGTCTCCGAGACGGCCGACGAGTACGCGCGGACCAGTCCACCGGCGCCGAGCTTGACGCCGCCGAAGTACCGGGTGACGACGGCGACGACGTCGGTGAGGTGGCGGCGGCGGAGGACCTCGAGCATCGGCACGCCGGCGGTGCCCGACGGCTCGCCGTCATCGGACGACCGCGCCTGGTCGCCGAGCACGCCGGTGACCATCGCGGTGCAGTTGTGTCGGGCGTCCCAGTACCGGCGCTTCACGTCCGCGATGACCGCCTCGGCCTCCGCGACGTCCGGGGCCGGTGCGACGGTGGTGATGAACCGCGACTTCGAGATGACGATCTCGTGCTCCACCGGGCCGGCGATGGTCGCAGGGAAGGATCGGCTCACTCACCGAGCGTATCGGCGCGGCGCCGGGGTGCCGCGCTACGATGTCCTGCACGCACGCGGCTGGGGAGGAGTCCGACATGGAGCCACGGGATCCGAAGGGCGGCGCCCTCGACGCCTCCGAACTGGCACGACGGCTGAACCTGCTGCTCGACTTCGAGGAGTCGCAGCGGGGCGCCCCGGTGCCGTTCGCCTCGATCGAGGAGTACGTCGCGTCGCACGGCGGTTCGCTGTCGCGGGCGAAGTGGACGTACATGATCTCGGGCGACGGTCGACGCAACCGCGACACGGAGCTGCTCCGCCTGCTCGCTGGCTTCTTCGAGGTCGACGAGCGGTTCCTGCTCGAGGACAGCGACGTCCCGGAGCGCATCGGTGCCCAGCTCGCCCTCGTCCGGTCCCTGCGTTCGGCGCGGGTGAGCGGGTTCGCCGCGCGCACGTTCCCCGGGGAGCTCTCGCCCGAGGCGCTCCGGCGCATCGCCGAGGTACTCGAGGAGGAGTCCCAGCGCGGCACGGTGGTCTGACGCCGCGTCGATCCGACGTGTGCGACGCTCCGAGGCCGCGGCGCCTCGACCTCAGCGGCACGGACGTGTACAGTCTGTAGCAAGTGCTACACACTTGAGTCCGACGGGGGTGGGACTCGGCCGCGTTGGGGGCGGCCGAGCACCACCGACCCGTTGTCTAGACTCGGACGGTGCTCGTCTTCGCCGCAGTCATCCTGTTCGTCGGTGCCGTCTTCAACGTCATCACGTGGCCCCGCTTCTTCCAGCGTGTGGCGAACGACACCCGGGCCCGCGACGCCGCGGGCAAGCCGACGACCTTCTACACGGTGCACCTCGTCCTGCTGCTCGTCGCGCTGGCGATCGCCGTGGCGTCGATCCTCGCGGGCATCCTGCTGTTCGTCTGAGCCGACCGGTCGCTTCAGCCCTGCTTCAGCGGCGCACGGCAGGATCGTCGCCATGCGCGTGCTGGTGGTCGACGACGAGGTCCGGCTCGCCGACGGGGTCCGTCGCGGCCTCGAGGCCGAGGGGTGGGCGGTCGACGTCGCCCACGACGGCGTCGACGGCCTGTGGCACGCCCGGGAGTTCCGCTACGACGCGATCGTCCTCGACCTCATGATGCCCGGGCTGAGCGGGTGGGCGGTCTGCGCCGAGCTCCGCGCCGAGCAGGACTGGACGCCCGTGCTCATGCTCACGGCGAAGGACGGCGAGTGGGACCAGGTCGAGGCGCTCGACGCCGGCGCGGACGACTACGTCACGAAGCCGTTCTCCCACCCCGTGCTCGTCGCCCGGCTCCGCGCACTGGTCCGTCGCGGCGCCCGCGAGCGTCCGACGATCTTGGAGCTCGGCGACCTCGCCGTCGACCCGGCAGCGCGGACCGTGACACGTGCGGGGACGCCCGTCGACCTGACGAGCCGCGAGTTCGCGGTGCTCGAACACCTGGCGCGACGGGCCGGGCAGGTGTGCTCGAAGCGCGACGTCATCGAGAACGTGTGGGACGTCGACTTCGACGGCGACCCGAACATCGTCGAGGTGTACGTCGGGCACCTGCGCCGCAAGATCGACCGTCCCTTCGGACGCGCCGCGCTGGAGACCGTGCGCGGAGCCGGGTACCGGTTGGCGGCCGACGGTGGCTGACCGCGGGGAACGGTCGGTGCGCCGACGACGTCGGTTCCGGTCCGTCCGGGCGCGCACGACGCTCGGCGCCGGACTCGTCGTGCTCGCCGCGCTGGTCGTCGGTGCGGTGGGGTTCGTCGTCGTGCTCCGGCTGGTCCTGCTCGACGGCGTCCGGGCCGCAGCGGAGACCGGGCTCGAACAGGTGTCGTCGCGGGTGGAGTCGGAGGGTGCCGGGGCGGTGCGGGACGCCGAGGACGTGCTCGTCCAGGTCGTGGGGGAGGACGGCGCCGTCCTGGCGCACGGCGAGGACACCGAGCCTGCCCCGCTGCCGACCGTCGATGAGTCGACGTGGTCCGGCGATGGCGACCGGTGGCTGGTGGTCGCGGACGATGTCGACCTACCCGGTGCCGGGTCGGCGACGCTGGTGTACGGCGTGCCGCTCGAACAGACCGACGCGGCGATCCGGACGGCGGCCGTGCTGCTGGCCGTCGGGGTGCCGGTGCTCGTGCTCCTGCTCGTGGCGGTGACGTGGTCGGTGACCGGACGGTCGCTCCGCCCCGTCGAGCGGATGCGGCGCGAAGTCGAGGCCATCCGTGCCGCCCACCCGGAAACGCGCGTCGACGTGCCGGACACCGGCGACGAGGTCGCCCGGCTGGCGAGCACGATGAACGCCATGCTCGACCGGCTGGACCGGTCGGCGGCGTCGCAGCGGCGCTTCGTCGCCGACGCCTCGCACGAGCTGCGGTCGCCGATCGCGTCGATCCGCCAGCACGCGGAGGTCGCGGTCGCGCACCCCGACCGGTCCGACGTCCGCGACCTCTCCGCAGTCGTGCGGTCGGAGGCGGTGCGGCTGCAGGACCTCGTGACGGCGCTCCTCGAGCTCTCCCGCCTCGACGAGGGCGGTACCGGCACGCGGCGCCCGGTGGACCTCGACGACCTCGCGTTCGACGCCGTGTCCCGCGCGCGAGCGAACGTGACGACCGAGGTCCGCGTCGACGGCTCCGGTGTCTCGGCCGCTCGTGTGCTCGGTGACGAGCGCGTCCTCACCGCGGTCGTCCGCAACCTGGTCGACAACGCCGTGCGGCACGCGTCCTCACGCGTCGCCGTCGCGCTCACCGCCGACGGCGGTTCGGCCGTGCTCGTGGTGGACGACGACGGTCCCGGGGTGCCCGTGCAGGAGCGCGAGCGGGTGTTCGAGCGCTTCGTGCGCCTCGACGATGCCCGGAGCCGTGACGTCGGGGGAGCCGGCCTCGGGCTGGCCATCGTGCGCGACGCCGTCCGCGCTCACGGCGGCGACGCGACGGTGACGGACGCGCCCCTCGGCGGCGCACGGTTCGTCGTGCGCATCGCACTCGGCGGCTGAACAGGCAGCTTCAGGCCTGCTTCAGCACCGCGCCGACATGCTCGTTGCCATGATCTTCCGCACCCAGCACCAGACGTCCACCACCCGCCGCCTCGCCGCGGTCGCCGCCCTGCCGGTGGCGGCGGTCCTCGCCCTCGCCGGCTGCTCGACGGACGACGACGACGCCGACCGCACCGACCGGGTCGCCGGAGCCGGCGCGACCTCGGGTCCGGCCACCGGTCCGGCGACGGGCGGCACGACGGCCGCGTCCGCCGGGTCGACCGAGGCGCTGCTCGCTGCCGCCGCCACCGCTCGCAAGGACGTCGGATCGGGCACGGTCCTCGCGGTCGAGCGGGAGCAGGACGGCTCGGGCCACGAGGTCGTCGTCGTCACGAAGGACGGCACCGAGCACGAGGTGCGCACGGACGCCGACGGCACCGCGGTGGTCGGTACGCCCCAGCAGGAGGCCGCCGATGCCGACGACCGCGCCGAGCACGAGCGCTTCCTCGCGGCGGCCGACCTCGACGTCGAGCGGGCCGTCCGCGCGTTGACGGACCTGCACGACGGCTCGGTCACCGAGATCGGTCTCGACGACCACCGCGGCGCGGTCGTGTGGGAAGGCGACGTCGTCGACGCGTCCGGCACGACGCACAGCGTGCGGATCGACGCGGGCTCGGGCGACGTGGTGACCGACCGGGTCGACACCGACACCGACGACTGACGGCGGCCGCGGTCGTCGGGCAGCCGACCGAGTCGGACGCCGGGTCGCCGACCGCCGTGCCGCCGACCGCATCCGACGCCGGTCAGGAGGCCGGCGGCAGCGGCGTGCCGAGTGCGCGGCGCAGCGCGAGACCGGCGACCTTCTCGTCGGCGGTGTCGAGGAGCACCCGGAAGGTCTCCTGCTCGGTCACGAACTCCACGCAGACGGCGTCGAAGTCGCACGGCTCGATGCGCCAGCCCCGAACCGCGTCCATCGGGATGCGGGTGCGCGTGTCGCGCTCGTAGTCGGTCTCGGCGTCGATGCGGTCGGGGAACACCCGGACGCGTCCGAAGGTCCCCCGCCAGACGAGCTGCAGGTCGAGCGAGGGGGAGACAGGAGAGTCCGGCACCCGCCGATCGTACCGACGGGTGCCGGACCGCCGGCGCGTCCGGATCGCGTGGTCGCGTTCCGGGGACAGGTGTGCTGCGCTACTCGGTGCCGCCGCCGTCGCCGCGACGCACCTGCTTGGCGGGGTCGCGGCCGGTGACCGGGTACGGACCGGTCACCCCCGACCGCAGCGAGGCGATCTGCATGATGCGGTCGCGCTGCAGGTACCACCCGAGGATGAGCAGCGGGATGACGACGACGAGCGACGCGACCGTGAAGGTGCCTCGCGGGTAGTCGATCGCCATGAGCACGATGACGGTCGCCAGGAACGCCAGGGTCAGCCAGGACGTCACGGGGGCACCGGGCAGCTTGAAGGACGGCTCCTTCGCCAGGCCCTGCTTCGCCCACGAGCGCAGCTTCATCTGGCACAGGATGATCGTGCCCCAGGCGGTGACGATGCCGAGGCTCGCGATGTTCAGCGCGATCTCGAACGCCTGAGCGGGGACGAACAGGTTGAGGATCACCCCGATGAGCGTGAACGCCGAGGTGAGCAGGATGCCGGCGAACGGCACGCCGCCCTTCGTCATCTTCGTCGTCCACTTCGGTGCCGAGCCGTTCATGCCCATCGAGTGCAGGGCGCGACCGGTCGAGTAGAGCCCGGCGTTCAGCGACGACAGCGCGGCCGTCAGCACGACGAAGTTCATGACCGACCCGATGACCTCGCCCACCTGCTGGTTGCCGATCGACGAGAAGAACGTCACGAAGGGGCTGACGCCCTCCTTGTAGGACGTGTACGGCAGCAGGAGCGACAGGAGCACCACCGAGCCGACGTAGAAGACGGCGATGCGCAGCACGACGGAGTTGATGGCGCGGGGGATGACCTTCTCGGTGTCCTGGGTCTCGCCCGAGGCCGTGCCGACGAGCTCGATCGCGGCGTACGCGAACACGACGCCCTGCACGACGAGCACGGTGGGCAGCAAGCCGGTCGGGAACAGGCCGCCGTTGTCCGACCAGATGGTGAAGCCGGTGCGGACGGTCTCGCCGCCGGTCTCGACCGGGAAGGCGAAGAACAGCCAGATGAGGGCGACCACGAGGAAGGCCACGAGCGCGGCGACCTTGATGATCGCGAACCAGAACTCGAGCTCGCCGAACACCTTGACGGCCACCAGGTTCGCGGCGAGCACGATCAGCAGCGCCGCGAGGGCGAGCGCCCACTGCGGGATCGCACGCGGTCCGGCCCAGTAGTGCAGGTAGAGCGCGACCGCGGTCGTGTCGACGATCGACGTCATCGCCCAGTTGAGGAAGTACATCCAGCCGGCCGCGTAGGCGAATTTCTCGCCGTAGAACTCACGGGCGTACGAGATGAACGACCCGGAGGACGGGCGGTGCAGCACGAGCTCGCCGAGCGCCCGGAGGATGAAGAAGGCGAACACACCCGCGATCAGGTACACGACGGCCAGGGCGGGCCCCGCGGTGTGCAGGCGGCCACCGGCGCCCAGGAAGAGTCCGGTCCCGATGGCGCCGCCGATCGCGATCATCTGCAGTTGCCGGGGCTTCAGACCGTGCTGGTAGCCCTCCTGCTCGTGCGAGAAGTCGTTCGCGGGCGCGGGGGATCCCGTGTCGTTCTGCGCTGTCATTCGCGACACGCTACAGGCGGTCCGACGTCGTGGGGCACCCCGACCCAGTTGAACGTCCGCACAGCATCGGCCCGCCGGGATCCTGGGCGCCGCACGACGTCCGTTGCTTGCATGGAGGGATGGACATCCTCCTCCGACTCCTCGTCGCGACCGGGTTCGCCCTCCTCGTCACCGCGGTCGCCGCCCTCGTCCTGCACCTGGTGCTCCGGACGATCGCGCGCCGGGAACGGTGGGCCGGCGTGCTCTCGCGGCGGACGAAGCACCCGTTCCGCACCGTCCTGCTCGTGGTCCTGCTCTGGGTCGCGTTCACCGCGAGCGTCCCGCGTGACCCGGACGCGTACCCGTGGCGGGACGAGGTCGTGCACGGCTTCCTCATCGTGACGATCGCGGTCGGCTGCTGGTTGGCCTGTCAGACCGCGATCTTCCTGGAGGACCTCGGCCTGCACCGCTTCCGCATCGACGTGCCGGACAACCGCCAGGCCCGACGCATCCGAACGCAGGTCCTCATCATCCGACGGCTCACCGTCGCCGTCCTCGTCATCATCGCCGTCGGTGCGATCCTGCTCACCTTCGACGGGGTCGAGGCAGCGGGGGCGAGCGTGCTCGCGAGCGCCGGGCTCATCTCCGTCGTCGCGGGTCTGGCAGCGCAGTCGACCCTCGGCAACGTCTTCGCGGGCATGCAGCTCGCGTTCTCCGGGTCGATCCGCGTCGACGACGTCGTCGTGGTCGAGCAGCAGTGGGGGCGCATCGAGGAGATCACCCTGACCTACGTCGTCGTGCACCTGTGGGACGACCGGCGTTTCGTGCTGCCGTCGACGTACTTCACGAGCACGCCGTTCGAGAACTGGACGCGCACGAACAGCGAACTGCTCGGTGCCGTCGAGTTCGACCTCGACTGGCGGGTCCGGCCGGGGGAGATGCGGGACGAGCTCGACCGGATCCTCGACCGCACCGAGTTGTGGGACCGTCGGGTCAAGGTGCTCCAGGTCACCGAGGCGGTGCAGGGCTGGGTGCGCATCCGGGTGCTCGCGACCTCGCACGACGCCCCGTCGCTGTTCGACCTGCGGTGCTACATCCGCGAGGAGCTCGTCGAGTGGATCCAGCGCACCCATCCGGACGCCCTGCCGGTGCAGCGCGTGCTCATGGTCGACGAGACCGCGCCGCGTCGCCGCGGCACGTCGTCCGCCGCCGACTCGGCGCTGTTCGCGCCCGGGCAGGAGGACCGCGCGGCGCTCTTCACGGGCCCGCTCCAGACGTCGGACATCCCGCGTTCGGAGCGCTGACCCCACCTGCGCAGGCAGGTGCTGTGGACGGGACCGATGACGGACGGGAGGCCCGGTGCCAACTGGCACCGGGCCTCCCGTCCGTCCTGTGGTCGCGGTGGGCGACCTACGGCTGCCGCGCCTTGACGGCGCGGTCGTCCTCGACGACCGTGCCGATCGCCACGATCGTCGTCGCGAGCCAGGCCACCCAGGTCAGGGCCAGGCGCCAGTCGCGCGGTCCCTGTCGGGTGGTCTGCAGCACGCTGTAGCCGCTGATGAGCGAACTCCACACGGCACCGTTGAACATGAACTTGCGCACAGAGGCCTCCTGTCGTCGTCCTGACAACGCTACCGGTCAGTACATTGGAGCGCCGCTGGTCGCCCGGGCCGGTGTGCTCGCGAAGGAGTGCCCGTGCGTCAGGCCGTCATCGGTGGAGCCCTGCTCCTGGTCGGCGCGGTGTGCGTCGCGCTCGGTCTGCTGCCCCTGGACGACCTCGGCGCCCTGGCCGAGCGGGTGCTGCCCGTCCTCGGCTTCGTCCTCGGGCTGACGATCGTGTCCGAGCTCGCGGCGGACGCCGGGGTGTTCGACCGGCTGGCCGACGTCGCCGCGCGGGTCGGCGGCGGCCGCACGATCGGCCTGTGGGGCGCGGTCGTCGTGCTCGCCGTGCTCTGCACCGTCTTCCTGTCCATCGACACCACCGCCGTCCTGCTGACGCCGATCGTCATCTCGCTCGCCCGACGCGTCGGCCTGCCGCCGATGCCGTTCGCGCTGACCACCGTGTGGCTGGCGAACACCGCGTCGCTGCTGCTGCCGGTGTCGAACCTCACGAACCTGCTCGCGGTCGACCGGATGGGGCTCGGCGGGCCGCTGCCCTTCGCCGGCCTGATGGTGTGGGCGGCCGTCGCCGGCGTCGTCGTGCCGTGCGCGGTCCTGCTCGTCGTGTTCCGCCGCGGACTGTTCGGGCGGTACATGCGTGTTTCGGTGCGGCAGCCGTCGGACCCGGTGTCGTTCTGGGCCGCCTCGGCCGTGCTCGTCGCGCTCGTCGTGGCGCTGACCGTGGGCGTCACGGTCTGGATCGCCGCGATCGCCGCCGCGGTCGTGCTCGTCGTCGTGTCGGTGTTCCGGGCGCCGGAGCAGCTCCGCCCCTCGCGGGTGCCGTGGTCGACGCTGCTGTTCGCGGCCGGCCTGTTCGTCGTGGTCGAGACCCTGCACGCGACGGGCGTCACCGACCCGGTCGTCCGCGCGCTCGGTTCCGGGACGGGGACCGGGCCGCTCCTGCTGCTCGGTGGCGCCGGCGCGGTGGCCGCGAACGCCATCGACAACCTGCCCGCCTACCTGGTGCTCGAGCCGGCCGCCGGCCACGAGGCACTGCGGTACGCGGCCCTGCTCATCGGCGTGAACGCGGGCTGCCTCGTGACCCCCTGGGCGTCGCTCGCGACCCTGCTCTGGCACGCGCGGCTCTCGAGCGAGGGCGTGCACCTGTCGTGGGGGCGCTACATGCTCCTCGGCTGCATCGCGGCACCGCTCACGGTCGTCGCCGGCGTGCTCGCCCTCGCGCTCTAGCCCCGGAGCGTCCCGGCGAGCCCGCTGCCCCTCCGCGGCACCGCCGCGCCGACCGATGGTGAGCAGAAGATGTCGAGCGGGTCCTGCCGACCCGACACTTTCTGCTCACTCGATGCTGGGGCGCCCGGCAACGCTCTCGGTCCCGCCCCGCTCCCCACCGCCGCGCCGACCGATCGTGAGCAGAAGATGTCGAGTGGGCCCTGCCGACCCGACACTTTCTGCTCACTCGATGCCGGGTCCGACGGCGACACCCCGGCGAGCCCCGTTGCGCTCCGTCGCGGCGACCTTCGAGTGAGCAGAAGATGTCGAGTGGGACTTGCCGACCCGACATCTTCTGCTCACTCGGTGCCGGGCACCGTCGCCGACGCCCCCGGTCGCGCCCGATGCCCGACGACGCGACCCGCTGCCCGCCGGCGAGTCCCGCTGCCCATCGTCACGCCCTTGGTGAGCAGAAGATGTCGAGTGGGACCTGCCGACCCGACATCTTCTGCTCACTCGACGCCGGGACCGACGCTCGGGCCGCGACCCCGGCGCCCGGCCGCGACCCCGGGGCCGACGCGCGACCCCGCCGCCCGGCGTCAGAGCCAGTCGCGGGAACGGAACGCGCGGTAGAGCAGCAGCGACGTCGCGATGATGAGGGAGACCGACGCGAAGAAGCCGCTCCACTGCCCCTCGCCGGGGAAGGTCACGTTCTGCCCGAAGAAGCCGGTGATCGCGGTCGGGATCGCGATGATCGCCGCCCAGCTCGTCACCTTCTTCATCACCGTGTTCTGCCGGTTCGACGCCAGGTTGAGGTTCGTGTCGAGGACGCTCGACACCGCGTCGCGCAGTTGCTCGACCGAGTCGGAGATCGAGACGAGGTGGTCCTCGACGTCGCGGAAGTACGGCCGGATGCCGGTGCCGACGGCCTCGGCGTCGCCGTGCAGCAGCGACGAGACGCCGTCGCGCGTCGGCACCACGAGCCGACGGATCACGCCGAGCGCCTTCCGCAGGCGGAACGAGCGCCGCTGGATCTGCTGCTCGCGCGGGTTGCTGCGCTCGAACAGGTCGTCCTCGAGGTCGTCGATCGCCTGCTCGATCGACTCCACCACGTCGGTGGCGTGGTCGACGACGGCGTCGAGCAGCGCCCAGACGAGCCACGGCACCCCGTGGGTGGCGACGTCGTCGTTGATCTCGAGCCGGTGCTCCATCGACGAGGTGTCGACGTCGGCGCCGTGGATCGTGACGAGGGCCCGTTCGGTGACAAAGGCCTTCACCTCGTGGGTCGCGAGCTCGCCGTCCCGCGTCCAGCCGACGTCGTAGACCACCAGGAACAGGCTGTCGCGGTAGCGGTCGAGCTTCGGGCGCTGCCCGTGCTCGAGGGCGTCCTCGACGGCGAGGGCGTGCAGCCCGAGCTCCTGCTCGACGTGCTCGAGGTCGGCGCCCTGCGGGTCGGTGTAGTCGACCCAGACGAAGGTGTCCGGATCGCTCACCAGGTCGGAGATCCGGTCGACGGGGAAGTCCTGTTCCGTGACGGCACCGTTCCGCCACGCCCGTGTCCTGACCATGCCGGTCAGCCTACTGAGACGGCCGGCCCGGGGATCCCAGGCCGGCCGTCGCGGTGTGCGGTGCGCGTCAGTAGGCGGAGACGAGCTTGCCGTCCTCGACCTTCAGGTACTCGTTGATCGCGAACTCGTCCTCGCCGTGCTCCCGGTCCCCGGTGTACGACGTGTAGTCGTACTCGACGACGCCGTCCTTCGTGCTCTGCACGATGACGTTGCCGGTGCCGGACGCCTCGAGCTCGATCTCCGGCATGGTCGTGACGTCGTACCGCACCGCCCCGTCCGCGTCGTACGGCCCGTACCAGGGGCAGTCGCTCAGCGCGCTGATGTCGGTCTTCGCCGCGCACTCCTCGATGAGGTCCGACACGTACTGGTCGACGTCGTCGTGCAGCGCCTTCGTCGGCGTCGGCTGGAAGTCGATGTAGTCGGTGGCGCGCGGCCCGACCGTCACGGACTTCGTCCCGCCGGTGAAGTACTCCGTCCCACCGACCTCGACGCCGTAGGTGCCGGGGTAGGCGAGCGACTGGAAGCGGCCGTCGGCGATCTTCCCGACCTCCTTGCCGCCGATCGTGACCGGGGCGCCCTCGAGGGCCTCGGACGCGGTCAGGGTGACGATCTGGGCGAGGGGCTGCACGATGCGCCACTCGTCCTTCACCACGAACGACGTGCCGGTGCGGCGCAGACCGATCTGGCCGGAGCGGTTCTTGCCGCCCTGGGTGTAGCTGATCGTGGCGATCGCGTTGTCCCCGCTGGTGGCGACGCGGCCCACGCGGACGTCCGTCGGGCGGTCCTTCGCGCTCTTGAGCACCGTCGAGTCGAGCATGGTGGCGTCGTCGGGCTGGTCGCTCAGGCGGCCGGCGGCGTCGGCGTCGCCGCGCTCGATCGCCTGCACGTACGACTTGACCGTCGCGCCGGGGCCCCAGACGTTCGAGCGCAGGACGCCCGCCGTGACGGCACCGGCGATGACGACGACGACCACGACGCCGCCGGCGACGAGCGAGCGGACCAGGATCTTCCGCGACCGCGCCGACATCGGCTTCGGTGCCGGGCCGTCGCCGCCGATGAAGGGCTGCGCGGGCTGGGCGACGCCGGGCGTCGCGCCCCACGCCGAGGCGGCCGGGTCGACCGGACCGCCCGTCGACCACGGCTGCGCGCCGGTCGGGGCCGGAGCGCCGGGGAACGCGCCGGCCTGC